>SWDR01000022.1:6937-9922 GCA_005116815.1 Nitrospira sp.
ACCGCACGCAAGAGCAGCGCTTTTTCCTCGGCCCCAATCCGCAAGGACATCCGGCTATTGTCTTCAACTGCTATTCTCGGCATGGCAGCGACTCTCCATAGTTATGTACGTATTCAAATAGTACGTCAAGGCCGGACGGGAGTCAACTTGTGTGGGCCTTGATGTCAACCCAATGTAGAAATGTCCTCTTTCTCCCCAAGTAGAAATGTCCGGTTTTATGTTCCGGCCGCCGCCGCGTGGCGTGTGCGTTCTGGCCGCAGGCGCTTGCGCCACGGATGGTCCGGCCGCGGCGTGACCGGGCGCCGTGGTCGATGCACCGTCTTGGCCTCAGCCGCCTTCATGGGCCGCGACGTGATCGCGTGAAAAGCGAGCGCCCGGCCCTGGTGCGTGATCCGCATCGTCCCATCGATCCGTTCTTCCACCAGTACATGCGGGGCTCGGACCGTGTCGTGAATCTGATAGAGGCCCCCCTGGTGCGCGATGGTGAAATCCTTGCGCAGGCAGCGGGTTGTCTTGAGGCACAGGCTCCGGTCCAAATCGCGGCTCGTAAGGCGAGGACGGTGCAGATCGGCGGCCTGGACCGGCTGGACCGTGAAGCGTCGATTGTAGATCGGCAGATACTTCGCTGACTGTTCTATCCCTCGCGCCCGTTGTGCCCTTCCCGCGCGTCTGATCCCCCAGTCTCCGCCGCTCCTCGTTCAACGTATTTGTGGTGTGCTGCGGCTCTCGTGTGTGAGCGCCATGACCGAAGCGGATCGGTTTGTTGGGAGCACATAATGCCATGGATGAGCCGCAGGCCTCTTGTTGCAGGTCCCGAATAATATTTAAAGGAGAGATTTCATGACACCGGAAGAGCAGATTGTGAAAATGAAGAAGGCGATCACACAGGCCGTGAAGGTGATGGGCGATCGGTTTGGATCGACCGAAGAAGATGTTGCGAGGGCGATTGATGAGCTGAAGGCGTCTATGCAGACGGCGCCAGCTGCAGTTGTTCCGCCACTTCAGAGTGCGGCTGCCCTGTCCGCGTGAGTGTAGTGCGTGTATCTTCAGATTGTGCGGCATGATCGACGTACATCCTGTGGATGCGTCGCCGAGCAATCGGCCTACTGATCACGGGAGGATCCTCCTCTCGTACCCGCGCCGTATCATATGTTATCGCCGTAGATGCCCTGCTTGATTGCAGCACCTATTCACCAAGAAAGAGTACAGCCATCATGTCGGACGATGCCAAAGATAAGAAGGTTCATGCCGCAGCCAAGCCGGCCGGCACTCCCATGCGGAAAGTTATCGATGGCGATCTGACCTGCACCGAGTCCCAGATTGAGGACCTTCTCTCTGAAGGTGAGTCCAGTAAACCGCTGAGCAAGAGCGACAAGGGCCTTCATGTGAAACGCCAGCCGAAATCCTCGTAGGTCTCAGGGGGCAGGGGTGGCGCCTACTCGCCTGACCCTGCCGAATCCGCGGTGACGTCTTTTCTTTCACGGCCCTCCCGGAATAATCCTGAGAAGTGTTTCTGCCAACAGTCTTGGCTGCACTGGGCGGTCATGGTTGACGCTTCGTGAAATGGCTGATAGTCCAGGTTGAGGCATGTTGGGCCGCCACTACAAGAGGGGAAGCGTTCCATGAGTGAGTGTGTGACGGATGCGAGATCTCGGTGGCCTCTTCCATCCCATGACTATTGGTCTACTCCCTTTGCTGAGTCGTTGTTGCAGCATGTAGATCTTCGCTCTGGTCTGTCTATCCTCGACATTGCCTCTGGGCATGGGATTCCTGCGTTCCATTTGGCAGCGCAGGTGGGGCCTACCGGGCAAGTCTTGGCTATCGATCTCAGTGGACGCCAGGTGGAGAGCGCGCGAGTCATCCAGGGCGCACAGCTTCCATGGCTACGGTTCGAATGCCAGGATATGCGTGCACTGCCCTCGCACCTACCCTGTTTCGATCGCATTACGGGCAATCTGTCCGTCATGTTTTTCCGTCCCAATCGTTTCGAGGTCATCCAGGGGTTACTGGAGCACCTCAAGCCTGGAGGTCAGCTCGCGCTGACCTTTCCTTCGCTCGGCACGTTTGATTCGCTGTGGCGTCGGATCGACCAAGAAATGGCTGTTGCTGGACTCTTGACCGAGCGCCGCCGGCTTGAGGTCTACCTTGCTGAACGGCCGTCAGCCGAAGACGTTCGTGGTTGGCTGGAGCGGCTTCATCTCACGCGCATTTCGGTGGCCGAGTATCCTTTGGAAGTGGCAACTGGAGCGGGTCAGGCGTTTCTTCAACACCCGCTGCTTCGGGGTGGATTTCTTGACGATGCGTACGAATGTTTTGATGATCACAGATTGGCGAATGAAGTCATGACAACGGTGTCTGAAGATGTGGAAAGCTTTACGCCACTGATTGCGCAGCGGTGTGTGTTGTCTGGTTGGAAGAGCTAGCAGGGGAGATTTGTAGACTGGCGCATGCCACGATGAGCTGAAGAGAGGTACGAGGGCTTGAGACCGGCCGGATGGCTAAAATGCGAAGGGGCGCTTCGTGAGAAGCGCCCCTTCTACAGCTTTTGCTGGTAAGCGCTTCGTTAGAAGCGGCTGCGACCGCCGCGATCGCCACCGCCGCCACCGCCGCCAAAACGACCACCGCCACCGCCGCTACCGCCGCCGGTGCGTGGTTCTTGTGGCTTGGCTTCATTGACAGTCAGGGGACGCCCGTCCATCTGTGAGCCGTTCAACGCCGCAATCGCGGCCTTGGCTTCTTCCTGTGTGGCCATCTCGACGAAGCCGAAGCCTCGTGATTGCCCGGTGAACTTATCCGTGATCACGCGCGCAGACTCGACGGTGCCATGCGCGGCAAAGAGGGTGGTGAGCTGTGATTCAGTTGCCGCATACGGCAACCCGCCGACATAAAGTTTTGAACCCATGGGGGTTCCTCCTTCTGAAATTGATATTGTCTGCGACTCGAGAACGAATACACGAGGGGAAGGAACGGGCCGAAGACGCGAAC
>SWDR01000022.1:10022-56819 GCA_005116815.1 Nitrospira sp.
GAAGACGCGAACAATGGAGCGGCTTGGGTCGAACTTCCGATCAGATTCTCGGCAACAACAATATCGGTGATGGGCCGTTCTATTTGCTGTTTCATGCGAGGCCCGCCGCATGAAACAGGAGTACCTTAACAGAGCCGAACGTGAAAAGCTATAGCCGCTCTTTCTGCAGCGCGGTGGGACCTGTGCAGTGGAGAGTGGCGCGTGAGGGCCTGGTCGAGGGATTCAGCCGACGGTCCTATACATCTGCGTTTCCGGTTGGGCCGGGACCAGGCCAAATGAGGTAGGGCGGCTTTTTCATCGTCTCAGCAGAACGCGGGTAGAGGCGCTGGGCATGGTTGTAGGCGTCTTCTTGAGCCACGAGGCAGGTGGCTGCAGCGAGATGGTTGGAGACGACGCGGAAGGCCCCTCGATCATCGGCTTCGATGGTCGCCATGTAGAGGGCACAGGAGAAACTGCCCTCTTTTGAACAGGCTGTGCTGATCAATAGGTGCGATCCATCGGGAAATGTCATGATCGGGTCTAAGTTGGTACGGCCCATAGTGATTCCTTCTCCAAGACGTGTGCGAGGTTAGGCTGGTTGGTTTGCGTAGGGAGTCACGTAAAGCCTAAGGAGGTGTCCCTCCCATTCGGTGCCTTCAAGGGCCACCACGGCGCTCAAGGCCTGTTCGCCGGACCCCATTTCGACGAATCCGTATCCGGCGGATTTTCCTGTATGTTTAAACCGGACCACATAGGCTCTGGCGACCAGTCCATAGGAGGAGAACAGGCCGCGTAGCTCGCAGTCCGAGACCTTGTCCGGGAGCCCTCCCACATACAGGACTCGTTTCCCCATCGAGATTCCCTTCGTGACGTATTACGTCGTTCGAGTGAGCGAGTCTTCGACGTACGAGCCAGTCCGCAGCGATGTCGCAAGTCCTAGTGAATAGAGCCCGAGGATGAGCCATTTCGAGGGATCAAAGTGATACCAGCGATGGCCGTTTCGGTAGTCGGTCGGATACATATGATGGTAGTTATGGTACCCCTCGCCAAACGTCACGAGAGACACGAGCCAGCTGTCTCGACTGGAATCTGACGTGCCGTGTGGTTGCTGTCCCCACAGATGGCAGACGGAGTTGATGCAAAACGTCGAATTGAGCACGGCGAACGTGCGTCCCACACCGGCGAGGAGAAAGCAGCCGATGCCGCCCATGATGCCGTTGTGGAGAAAGCCGATGAGAAACGTGCCGGCTAGACCTGTGAGAACCAGGAGGGGGTAATGTTGGTGTTGCCAGATCGCAACGGGATCGTTCGCGACGCGCGTCGCATATTTTGGATCGGCATATTGATCAGGGGTAAAGAGCCATCCGCAGTGGCTATGCCAGAATCCCAGTTGCGCGTTGTACGGATCTTTGACCTCGTCGCAATGTGCGTGATGTCGCAGATGATCGGATGCCCATTTGATGGCGGAGTTTTGCAGCGCCCAAGCCCCCGCGATTAAGAGTGCGCCCTTGACCCAGTTCGGGCAGTCGAAGCTTCGGTGGGCCATC
Source organism: Nitrospira sp. (assembly GCA_005116815.1). GTDB lineage: Bacteria > Nitrospirota > Nitrospiria > Nitrospirales > Nitrospiraceae > Palsa-1315. The sequence continues at coordinate 11,549 of SWDR01000022.1, forward strand.
AGTCGATGGTAGCCGACTGTGATACCCAGTCCACTGGCGACATAGAGGAGTCCAAAGAGGGACCAGTCCAGCCAGCTGTAGTGATAGACGTATCCATAGAGCGGAACTCCGATCATGGCGCCTACGGCAATGGCGCAAAACAATATGATCGTCCAGACTTTGTTGTAGCGTCGGCTAATCGCAATCGGAAGTCCTGTCGATGTTATGGCGATCGTGGGTGATCGTGGAGTCGCGCGTTGTGGGGCTGTCTGGCTCATCGGGCCTCTTCGTTCATCGGAATGCGTACACGGCCTTAGGCCGACATTATACGCGGCATTGTTATTCGTTCAAGGACCCTTCGGTCCTGGTCGTTTGCCGATCGTACGGCTGGAACAGAGATGAGTGCGGCACGGACTGGTTCTGTTGTTCGATCTCTTTGATGAGATCTGTATGCAGAGTAGGGCGGAAACTAGAGCATCGATCGCGCAGGATCTAGAGGGAGGGAGTTATGGCGCGAGGGATAGAGTAGTGACCGAGCTTGAACCTCTTTCACCATATCACAGTTCATTGAGGATAGCGACCGAGCTGGTCATTCCAACATGAACAGCAGTTCTATGTATTGGAAGTGCGGGCTATTTACCCCGTGATATTTTCGAGCCTCTTGATTTTTCGAGAGAGTTGACGCCTGTAGGGGCGTACTGTACGATGATTGTACATCGTAGCCGCAGTGTCCGGCGGTACGACTGTATACACCATAACGGACTTCGCGATCGCATCGCGACCAGGTCCTATTGGAGTGGATGCCTTCCTGGTTTCTCTCCCCTCGGCTCTCTGATCCCGTCTTAATGCGATCACACTGAAAGGATAGTGCAGTGCATACCTCTGTTCACACGAGTTTTCACACCCTTGGTTTGTCCGAACCGCTTTTGCGGGATTTAACGGCAGCGGGCTTATTGGTTCCTACTCCTATTCAAGCCCAAGCCATTCCCCCAGCCCTTGAGGGCCGGGACGTGATCGGGTGCGCGCAGACCGGCACCGGGAAGACCGCGGCGTTTGTGGTGCCGATGATTGAGCGGCTTGCCGCCTTGCCCAAAGGGCATCCGCAGGCGTTGATTCTTGCGCCGACCCGCGAATTAGCGTTGCAGATTTTCGATTCGATCGAGAAGCTGGGGCGGAGCCACAATATCTCTGCCACGGTTATTGTCGGGGGAAGCGATATGCAGGCGCAGATTAGAGGTCTGCGGCAGCGGCCCGACATTCTGGTTGCCACACCGGGGCGGTTACTGGACCATATGTGGAACGGGACGGTCAATATGCTTCCCATCAAGATTCTGGTGCTGGACGAAGCCGACCGTATGCTCGATATGGGCTTCGCTCCGCAGATCAATCAGATTCTTGACGCGCTCCCGTTGGAGCGGCAGACGTTACTGTTTTCCGCCACGCTTCCGACGGATGTGACCCGCCTGGTTCAAGCGAGCCTGAAGGATGCCGTTCGTGTGATGGTGACGCCGCACTCGACGACGGCTGAAGGTGTGACGCAGGCGGTGCACTACACGACGTTCCATGAAAAGACGAATCTCTTGGTGTCGTTGCTGGGTGTAGAGCGGGGGACTGTTCTCGTCTTCGCTCGGACGAAGAGCCGGGTCGATCGGCTGGGTCAGACGCTGGAGCAGGCCGGTCACCGTGTTGCGGTCATCCACGGAGATCGAACGTTGCCGCAGCGCCTCCGTGCACTTGACGGATTTAAGCGCGGGCAAGTGAGGATTCTCGTCGCGACGGACGTTGCCGCCCGCGGAATCGACGTGGCGAATATCGGCCATGTGGTGAATTACGACTTGCCAAACTCTCCGGAGGACTATATCCATCGTATTGGGCGGACAGCCAGGATGAAGATGACTGGGCGAGCCACCAGTTTCGTGACGGCTGAGGATCATGACCAGCTGCGAGCAATCGAGACTCTGTTGGGGCACGCTGTGCCATTGGCAGAGGGAAGTCCTGGCCCCGGTGATCGTTCCCCTTCGAGGGGAGGGGCTGATCGCTCCAGGGGCGATCGTCAGCGGTGGGGCCGTCCAGGCGAGGATAGACGTCAACAGCAGTCAGGTCCCGTTGTGCCTGAGGGGGTCTAGGCTTCTCGGTCGAGCGGGGTGGCAGGACTCAGGCGTATGTCAGTGCTGGACGTATGGGACTGATGCCGACGATTGAAAATGATTTGCCGGCCTTGGTAGATGCAAAGGACCTGGTGCTTCACGGAGGCTGATGGCTGATATAGCCGCGTGGTTGCCCTCCACGCGGCTGGGCTGGCTTTCAGTTGAACGATTTGTGAGGGCGGCATCGGTTGAGCGTGATGTGATGCGCGTGGCCTGCCCTCACATCATTCCTAGTAGAGCGGTTCTTGTGGGCCCCACTGAAGCCCTGCCAAATCAGGATCTTCTCCTCCCTCAGTGTTCGAGGGGCGATCTGGCTTCTCGGTCTTGCGCTGTTCCCGCTTCGCGTCTTTATCGCGCCGCTGGACCTGTTTCGCTTTCTCGCGGTCTCGTTTTGCGATGGTCGTTTTTCCTGCTCGTCCGATGATGCCCTCCTTTGCGTGACGACTCGTCGTGATTCGTCAATCGCTTGCCATTATGGTCTGGCTTCGTCTACGAGGGCGACGGTTCCGTCGCTCCTCGGCGTCTCTTGCTGGTTGAGTCAGGAGCATGATTGGTCGATTTGGCTTCCCGCTCAGCCGTACGCGAGCGAGTGCCTTGGCCGAATCCACGGCTCGCCATGTTCGACACCTGCTGGCGGATATCCTCCATGGAGGTCGTCAGACTTGGATCAAGAGGAATTGGAAGGCCGAGTACCTCCCACCTGATTTTTGGTTTCCTGGTCGCCCTTGCGCGGTTCTTTCTCGTTTTGTCGGCTCGCCACCCAGTGGATAGCTTCATAGATGCTCCTTTATAGAACCAGGCATCTCCGGTTTGGTCCGATGCTCGATGGAGATGAGGGGATCGGATAGAAATGCTTCAATCACTTCGCCCATTGGTCTGTTTGGTATTCGCGCAGACATTCAATGGAACGTAAGAGCAGCTCGTCAGGACTGAATCAAGCGCGCTGGAACGATCGAGTGAGATGGGGCCGCGCGAGGCAAATAGCTGGCTCGTACGAACGGGCAGAATACCATGGGGTATGGCGAGAGTCAAACGTGGCATGTTCACGAGGTCTGACCAGGGTGGAGCGCTTTGTGCCTTGTTCTGGGGTGCCACGTAGAATTCATGAAATAATTTTCTGCGTAGAACGATCTGGCGTACAGTAGCGACAGGGGAGGGGCGCTCTATGGAACAACTCGCATCTCGATCTTCTGGCTTGAATAAGTTTCGCCGGCATTCGCGTGTGCGCATTACCGCTCCGTTCGCTTGCGCGTTGTCGCGCCGTCAGGTCCGTCGTTGGGTGCGCCGGACCCCGATTGACTTGGGTGTGGTCTACGATCTTTCGGTACGCGGGGCGCGAGTCAGCACGGAGGCTGAGATCAAGCCTGGAGATGAAATTACATTGAGCCTGCGTCTTCCCAGGCAAATCAAGCCTGCCGAAATTGCCGTGGCCACGGTGCAGTGGACAAAGGATCAATTCTTCGGCCTGGCTTTTACGGAGTTGTCTCCAGCGGCACAGAGCCGTTTGGAAAAGTATGTGGCGGGCATGTCAACGGGCGCCGCATAAGTATCCCCTGTCCAGGATGTATGGAAGGGTGCGGATGAGAGGTTGGAATGGGGACTGAGTCAAGACGGTATCCGCGTCTTCGCATTCCGGCACCCTTCGCCTGTTCGTTTGCACGCATCGGCTTACAGCGATGGGCAGCGGCTGAGCGAGCAGGATTGGGCGTCGTGCTTGATGTGTCGTTGAACGGTGCAAAAGTGATGAGCCCCGCCGTCATGAGCCAGGGAGATCAGCTCGCGGTCAGTCTGCGATTGCCGGATCAGACGACGACGATGAATGTCGATGCGACCGTGCGATGGGGTACTCGTCATACATTTGGATTGGAATTTAGTGCGCTCTCTCAACGCGCTGAAACGCGCCTGCGGAAGTTTCTCTCCCGTGTTCCCTCGCCACAGACATAGGATCATTTGGTTCGGTCATCTTCTTCGGGGCTTCCGTTACTCCGCAGCTATGTTGATAGCCAGCGGCAGCCTCCCCCGGGTGAATGCTTGGCATTCGACCATGCTGAGTCGGCGAGGCATGCATGGTCTCGCCGCTATAGCGGGTGGATCTGAGAGGGCTGAGGTTGCTCGGGGAGAAAGCGGGCGCTGTGACGGCGGCCCGTCATCTGTGACTACTTGATCGCCACGGCCTTCACTTCTTTGAACGTGGTGTGGCCCTGAAGCGTCTTCTGCACTCCGTCCTGCATGAGGGTCGTCATGCCATCCTCGATGGCAGCATTCACCATCTCTTCAGTTTTGGCTTTCGACTGAATCATACGTTTGATGCGATCCGATCCCAGGAGCAACTCGTGCAGGGCCACGCGTCCCTTAAAGCCTGTGCGATTGCAAGTCTCACATCCCTTTCCGCGGGCTAAGCGGAATGTGTTGTCCTGCGGGATGCCCAGCTTGTCCCAGTTCGCAGGCCCGTACCCCTGGCGAATTTCCTCATACTCAACTGCGGTTCCGACGTATTGCTCCTTGCAGTCTTTGCAGATCCGGCGAGTGAGGCGCTGGGCAAGGACTCCTAACATAGCATCGGCAAAACTGAAGGAGTCGCAGCCCATATCCAGAAGTCTGGTGACCGTTTCCACCGCACTGTTGGTGTGGAGTGTGCTCATGACGAGGTGTCCGGTCAATGAGGCTTCAATGCCGATTTCAGCCGTTTCTTTATCTCGCATTTCTCCGACCATAATCACGTCTGGATCGGCTCGAAGAAATGCGCGCATAGCTTTGGCAAAGGTGAAATCGATCTTGGGTTGAACCTGCACTTGCCGAAGCCCGTACTGCGTGATTTCGACGGGGTCTTCTGCCGTCCAGATCTTGATGTCCGGTGTATTGATGAAACCGAGAACGGAGTGGAGGGTCGTGGTTTTACCTGATCCGGTCGGTCCGACGCAGAGAATGATGCCATAGGGTTTGGCCGCGATCTCTTTAATCGCCGCCAGATTTCGGTCTGAAAATCCCATCTTGTCGAGAGGCAAGGGCTCGCTGGCCGCGAGCAGACGCATGACGACGTCTTCATTATATCCAGCAGTCGGAATCGTTGCGACGCGCAACTCGATTTCTTTGTTTTCCGATAGCTTGAACTTGATCTTGCCGTCCTGGGGTTTGCGCCGTTCTGCAATGTCGAGGCTGGCCATAATTTTCAGACGCGACACGATCGCACGACGATAACTCTGTGGAATCTTCATGTACTCGAAACAATCGCCGTCGACCCTGAAACGGACAAGCGTTTCACGCTTCTCTCCATAGGGTTCGACGTGAATGTCTGAGGCGCCTTGTCGATAGGCATCGGCAATGATCTGGTTGGCCAGTCGTACGATGGCGTTGTCGTTTTCGTCGAGCCCACCTCCGGAATCCTCCGCTGCGGCTTCTTGGGCTTCGTTGACGAGTTCTCCGAGAATGTCGGAGACGTTTTCATCCAGCTTTCTGCTGCTGCCGGAATCGCCCTGTCCCTGTCCTGTGGCAGAGCTGAGGAATTGTGCAATATCACGGCGGAGGCTGATGGCAAAACGAATGTTGAGACCTGGAAACGTGCGCTTGATATCCGCCACACGGTCGAGATCGCCCGGATCGTCCGTTAAAATTTCGATGGCGGTCCTGTCCCGCTTGAGGGGCATCCAATGGTTTTTCCTGAGGTAGTCGACGTTGAGATTTTTCAGGAGCTCGATATCGACGATCGTTCGATCGCTGTATTCGATATAGGGGCATTTGTGAAACTGCGCGAGCGATTTGCCGATCTCAAGCTTCGGCACCTTGTATTTTTCGATCAAGATGCTCTCGAAGTCCGATATGCCTTTCTTGGACTCGGCGATGGCATTGTCTAGGTCGTTTTGAGATATGCGGTTATTCGTCACCAACAGGTCGAACTTGGTCGGGTTCTTTTTTGAGACCTTGCGAAGATTGAAGAAGGCGATGCCGAGGGCCTTGGCGATTTCCGCGACAGATTCTTCATCTTTTCTGGTAAAACGGGCGCCGCTTTTCTTATTGAGCAGTTGGAGCACGCCCATTAAATACTTGTTCTCTGCCACGATCGGATAGGTCAAAACCTGCTTGGTTTTGAATCCGGTTCGCTTGTCGTAGGAGTTGTCGTGCAGGAGTGAAGGATGAACGCCCTGCAGCTCCGCGATGTTGTAGGCGTCGGCGATATTTACCGGGCGGAGATACTTCGCGCAGAATCCGGGCAGACTTTGTTCCGTGATGGGGATGCGGATTTCCTCGACTCTATCGATGTGCGGGACTTTCGAGAAAATTTCTTTTTTGTCGGAATCAAAGGCATAGATGGTGAGGTCTTCAGCGTCGAAGAGACTGAGAATGTCTTTATGTAAGTCCAGGAGAATATGGTCGAGATCGCTGGCGGCATTGATTTGGTCGGCGATGCGTTTGATGTTTTCGGCAAAGGCGACCTTTTGCTGAAGCTCCTGGAGGTTTTGCGGGACGGGATTGGCTTGCATTAGATAAATTCCTGCAGGTCACACAAGGTGGTCATTGCCGGATTGAAGTGCATATGTGGGCCTGGCGTTCGCGAGCACAATTGCTCTGAAGTGGCGGTCGAATGTCAGTCTAGCTGATCGCGAGTGGAAGGCAAGGAAAAGGCGGTTTCAGTCTGGCAAGCTTCCGTGCTCCACAAGAGGAGCGACGTGACGGGAGACGATGAGGTGTTAACGTGTTTGTGTACGAGTCAGATGAGCGGCAACTTGAGCGGGAGGCATCTTGAGTTTCACTCCGTCCTTCCGAGTCTTGACCTCCACAACTCCTTCGGCGAGGCCCTTGTCGCCGATGACGACTTGGAACGGCGCTCCCATCAGGTCTGCATCATTGAACTTCACACCCGCTCGTTCGTCCCGGTCATCCCAGAGTACTTCTAGTCCTGCCGCCTGCAGTTCATTGTAGAGTTGCTCTGTGACTTGAGCGGTTTGGTCTGATTTGGTGAGCGGGAGGAGATGCACATGGAATGGAGCAATGGGGAAGGGCCAAATAATGCCTTTGTCGTCATGGTTCTGTTCGATCGCCGATGCGGCAGTCCGTCCGACTCCGATGCCATAACATCCCATCACCGCGAGGCATTCCTTGCCTTGTGCATCCAGGAAGGAGGCCTTCATGAGTTCACTGTATTTGGTGCCGAGCATAAAGACGTGCCCGACCTCAATCCCCCGCGTCGCTTTCAACGTCCCATCTTTTCTTGGTGACGGATCTCCATCACGGGCGCTGCGGAGATCGGCAAACTGCTCGACCTGGAAATCGCGATCCCAATTCGCATCGACATAGTGCGTATCGAGTTGATTGCCGCCGACGACCACGTTGCGCAAGGCTTTGACCGCATGGTCGGCGATAATCCGAACATCTTTCAACCCGACTGGTCCGGCAAATCCGACCGGCGAGCCCGTGACTTGCTCGACAACGGCAGGCGTCGCGAGTTCAAGCTCGGTGACGCGCAGGAGCCGCTGAATTTTGATCTCATTGGCCTCATGGTCGCCCCGCACCAGCACGGCAATCGTCTCTTTTCCTGTCGAGTAGAGAAGCGTTTTGACAAGGTGCGTCGGGGAAATGTTCAAGAATTTCGTGACCTCGTCGACGGTCCGGCAGCGAGGTGTCTGGACGGTGCGCAGGGGACGGGGTGCGTCGGTATCCGTCTCCGTAGGAGGAAGCACTTCGGCCTGTTCGACGTTGGCGGCGTAGGTGCCGGTATCGCTATAGACGATGGTGTTCTCGCCCGTATCGGCGAGCACCATGAACTCGTGAGATGAGCTCCCGCCAATCAGCCCGGTGTCGGCTTCTACGGCACGAAAGGTGAGGCCGCAGCGTGTGAAGATACGCTGATAGGCGTCGTACATCTTCTGATAGCTGACCCTGGCGCTCGCTTCGTCCTGGTCGAAACTGTAGGCGTCCTTCATGATGAACTCGCGTCCACGCATGAGTCCGAAGCGGGGGCGGATTTCGTCGCGAAACTTCGTTTGGATCTGATAGAAATTCAGCGGCATCTGCCGATAGGAGCGGACTTCGCGCCTGAATAAATCGGTGATCACTTCCTCATGGGTCGGTCCCAAACAGAACTCGCGCTCGTGGCGATCCTTAAAGCGGATCAACTCCTTGCCGTAGAAGTTCCATCGGCCTGTTTCCTGCCAGAGCTCTGCGGGGGAGGCAATGGGCATCAGAAGTTCTTGTGCCCCAGCCCGGTTCATTTCCTCGCGAATGATCTGTTCGACCTTTCGAATGACCCTGAGGCCAAGCGGAAGATAGGTGTAGATGCCGGCTGCCACTTTGCGGATCAGCCCCGCTCTGAGCATGAGCTTATGGCTGACGGTTTCCGCTTCGACCGGTTCTTCGCGCAATGTCGGGATTAAGACTTGAGAGGTACGCATAATTCTATGAGAAGGGTCAATAAATAAGGGATTACGGCTGTAGGTTACTCAGTTCGACGTGCCGGTGATCGAGGGGTTGTTTCACCAAGATGAAGACGTTCAACGTCGGGATTTTCCGCCTCAGGTCTTACCGTAAAAATATCCGCTCAAGGTCATTCCAGAACGCAAAAATCATGACGCCCACTAATAACACGAGGCCTGCCTGTTGTGCTACTTCTCTTTGGCGTTCACCGAGGGGTTTCCTGAGGATGGCTTCAATCAGGAAAAACAACAGATGGCCGCCGTCGAGAATGGGAATCGGGAGCAAGTTGAGCACGCCAAGATTGATGCTGAGAATGGCGATGAGAAAGACCACACTCGAGGCCCCTTGCGCAGCCGCTTCTCCGGAAATATTCGCGATCGTCAGCGGTCCGCCGATATTTTTACTGGAGATATCCCCCACGATCATCTTGTAGAGACCGATGGCCGTCAGCTCGGTCCAGCCCCATGTGGCTCCCAAGCCGTCATAGAGCGACAACAGCGGGGTGCTCGAGCGCATGATCGAACGGCCTGGTCCTGAAATGCCGATCTTGCCGACCTCGACCGATTGGCCGCTGACCATGGTTTTCTCGGCAGAGGGCGTCACGGTTAGCGGAATCCGCTGTCCTTCCCGCAGGACCTCGATCTTGAGTGGGTGGCTGGGGTTTTCTTTCACCATGCCGGTCATCTGCGACCAGGTATGGATCGTGTGGCCCTCGATGTTGGCGACATAGTCGCCTGCCTGCAGTCCGGCTTTGGCTGCTGGAGAGCCTTGCATGACGGAGGTGACGAGGGGAGGTGTTTCCTCGACGCCCAGGTAATAGGCGGGCTCTTGTGTTGAGGCCTGTGGTCCTGGGGCAATGGTGGGCGTCACGGTCAGTGTTTTGACCTGGCTGTTTCGTTTGATCTCAAGCGTCAGCGCCTGGCCCTTGCTTTTCGCCACAGCGTCGAACAGTTCCGTCCTGGTCGAGATCTCCTGTCCGTTGACTCGGCTGATATGATCGCCGATCTGGATGCCGGCCGTATCGGCTGGAGAGCCGGGGACCATCGCTTCGACATCGGGATTCAAGTCCTGGAAGGTGGGGACGAATAGTGGCGCTCCGGTGGCGAGCCATCCCGCAAAAATAAAATAGGCCAGAATAAAGTTAAACCCAGGCCCTGCGGCGACGATTAGAACTTTCCCCCAGAGGCCTTGGTGCGCAAAGGATCGGGTCCGATCCTCTGGCGTGGTGGCCTCGGTTTCATCTTCGCCGAACAGCTTGACGTAGCCACCCAGTGGAATGGCTGAGAGGAGATATTCGGTTTCGCCCATTTGGCGGCCGAAAATCTTCGGTCCGAATCCCAGAGAAAACTTGAGAACCTTGACGCCGACCCAGCGAGCGGCCAGGAAATGCCCGAGTTCATGGAACGCGACGAGCACGCCGAGGACGACCAGGAACCACCAGGCCTTTTGCAAGAGCAGCCAGAGGGTATCGGGGGACCAGGTGAATGCCATGAACACGGTGTATGCTCCTTCGTGTAAAACTAGCGTGCCAATGCGACGACCAACGACTCTGCCTTCTCGCGGGCCCAGCGATCCGCCTCCAGCGCCTCTTCCAGCGTATCGACCTCTTTGGGGCTGTGGGCGTTCATCGTGCTGCGAATAATGTCCACAATATCGGTGAACCGGACGCCCCCCTTCAGGAACGCCTCAACCGCCACTTCGTTGGCGGCATTCATCGTGGCCGGCATCGTGCCGCCGATCCGCAACGATTCAAATCCAAGGCCTAAACAGGGAAACCGGTCGTGATCCGGTTTGCAGAACGTCAACTTTCCTATCTCCGTCAGATCCAGCGACGGGAGGTCCAGCGGCAAGCGCCCTGGGTATCGCATCGCATAGGAAATAGGCGTTCGCATATCCGGCAATCCCAACTGCGCAATCATCGAACGATCTTCATACTCTACCAGAGAATGGATGATGCTTTCCCGATGGATCATCACTTCGATCTGGGACTCCGGGATGTCGAAGAGCCAGCGGGCTTCCACGACTTCAAGGCCCTTGTTCATGAGGGTGGCAGAATCGATGGTGATTTTGGCGCCCATTTTCCAATTGGGATGCTGGAGCGCCCGTTCGGGGGTGACATCGCGCAGCTCGTCTTTCGTCAGAGTCCAGAGGGCTCCGCCGGACGCCGTTAAGATGAGGCGGCGGACATCTTCTTTGCGATGGCCTTCTAACGACTGAAAGATGGCGCTATGTTCGCTGTCGACCGGGAAAATGCGGACGCCATGCCGCCGCGCCTCGTCCTGCATCAGTTTTCCCGCCATGACCATCGGTTCTTTATTGGCCAAGGCAATTTGTTTTCCGCTCCGGATCGCGGCCAGGGTGGGGACAAGTCCGGCGCCACCGACGATGGCTGAGATGACGAGTTCAGCTTCTGGCGCAGAGGCGACCTGAATTAAACCTTCTTGACCGTCCAGGATTTCAACCGGCAGTCCCGCGCAGCGCTGCCGGAGCCTGGTGGCCGCGGCGGCATTCGAGAGGGCCACGACGCGTGGCTTGTAGCGGCGGATCTGCTCTTCGAGTTTTTCGTCATTGCTTCCCGCAGTCAGCCCTGCCACACGGAACTCTTCAGGGAACCGGTCCACGATATCTAAGGTGCTGGTGCCGATCGACCCAGTCGATCCGAGAATGACGATTGTTTTCATAGCTGATTCCTCACTCGATGACTCGTAGGCGGCTGACCATCGTTATATAGTAGTAGAAGGCAGGGGCGGTGAACAAGAGACTATCCAGCCGGTCGAGCATGCCGCCATGTCCTGGCAGAATTCCTCCGGAGTCTTTGATGCCGACGCTTCGTTTCATGGCCGACTCAGTCAGATCGCCCCACAGACCTGTGATGGTCAGCAGGGTAGCCAAGACGAGACAGTCGAGGCCCGACAACTCCGGAAGAAACCACCAACGAATCGCATACGCGGCGAGTATCGCACCAATCAAGCCGCCGACCAAGCCTTCGTAGGTTTTTTTCGGACTGATCGTCGGCGCCAAGCGATGACGTCCGTAGAGGGTGCCGACATAGTAGGCGCCGGTATCGGACGCCCAGGTGACTAAGAGAAGAAAGAAGATCAGCCATTCGCCAAGAGGCAGCAGTCTCGTCATCGAGAGTGGGCCAAGCGTGAGGCCCAGGTAGAGTACGCCGAACAGGGTCATGGCGCCGTTCTTCAGGCTCTCTTCGAGTGGCGCGCGGCTGAATAGCGGAACGGAAATAATGCCGATCAATGTCGCGAGGAGGCTCGGTACGACAATGCCTGGCTGGTGTGCGCCGAGAATCACCGCGGCGAATCCTGTCAGGCCGATGCCTATCAGCCAGGAGTGACTGTGGCCACTGAAACATAATCGATAGAACTCGAAGAGCGCGAGTGCGCCGGCCAGTACCACGACGCTTGAAAATACGAGGGGTGGGAGGTAGCGAATGACGGCGTACAAGAGTGGTGCGAGGACCAGGACTGTGTAGATCCGACGGGGATCGAACCGAGGCGCTGCAGCCGGCGTTGGGCTTGCCGGCTGTTGGCCGGCGGTGTTGGCGTGCTGCATGTGGGCCTGTCGATCGACCACTATGAAGAAATGGTGCTGAGTACGCGACCGAATCGCCGCTCGCGGCGCTGGTATTCCAGCAAGGCCAGCAAGAGTTCGCGGCGACGGAAGTCGGGCCAGAGGGTTGGCGTGAAATAAAGCTCGGTGTAGGCCAGCTGCCAGAGGAGAAAATTGCTGATTCGCGTTTCGCCGCTGGTGCGAATTAACAGGTCCGGATCGGGCAGGTCATGGGTGTAGAGGTGTTGTTGGATTCGTGCCTCATCGACCTCGTTCGGTTGCAGCTTTCCGTCTTGTGCCTCACGAAGAAGCTCTCGCACCGCGTCGACAATCTCGGTCCGGCCACCATAACTGAGGGCGACGGTCAGATGCAGTTTGTCGAGATGGGCCGTTTCTTGTTCGGCGGCCCGGACCCATTGGAGGGCGGAGGCCGGAAGTGCGTCGAGTCGGCCGATCGTCCGAAACCGGACGCCCTGTTCAATGAGTTTCGTGCGCTCGGTCGACAGATAATATTCGAGCAAGCCCATGAGCGAGGAGATTTCCTGCGCAGGACGATTCCAGTTTTCCTGTGAAAACGCGTAAATGGTCAGGGCATGGATGCCAAGCTCCAGGCAGACGGTGATCATGTCCCGAACGGACTGAATCCCTTCCCGATGACCGGCGATGCGAGGAAGGGTGCGGAGTTCTGCCCAGCGGCCGTTGCCATCCATGATAATGGCCACGTGCTTGGGTAAGAGGTCTGAATCGAGTTTTGTGGCCAGCTCTTCGTTGGATAACTGGTCCATAGCCGATGATTCGTTCGTGCTCATGCGATGTAGCTCGTCACGATCCTTAATCTTGGGTGAAAACGTATGGCAGGCGAGCAAAGTCTACTGGCGAGGGGGAGCAAAGTCAAACGAATTTTCGTAAAAGTCCTGTAAAAGCGACAAGTTGGACGATCTTGCATTGCGCCTGCAGAAATGATTCGGCTATACTCCAGCGTCCATTCGTATGCCAACCGTCGTGGGGATTCTCAAACCATGGGTGAACTTGTTCAGTTGGCCTCCTTTGGCCTGACCGAAAGTGAAGTGTTCTCGGCGCTCGGACGGGTCAAAGTCCGTGAAGTCGACTATGCCGATCTGTATTTTGAGTCTTGTGTCTCCGAGTCCGTTTGGATGGAAGAGTCCTTCGTCAAACGCGCCACGAAGAATGTGTCGCAGGGTGTGGGGGTACGAGCGACGGCGGGGGAGAAAACCGGCTTTGCCTATTCCGATGAACTGACGAAGAAGGATCTTGAGCTGGCGGCCGATACGGCGCGCTACATTGCCAATTCGCCAAGCGGGGCCCAGGCCGTTTCAGTGCCTGTCCGCCAACGACCAACACGCGACCTCTACCCGGTTGAACGGGCCCAGGCCGAAGTCTTATTACTGGTCGGGGCGGTCGTATTGGTGTTTCGCCTGCCGATTCCTGAACCTGTCGCCGAAGCGGCCGAGTTCGGCGTCGGTGCGATGCTCGTGCTGCTCGGCGGCATGCTCGGGATGCGATTGGTTCGAGAGCGCTGGCATGTGCATACACACGACCATGACGGTGCGCCGCATGTCCATTTACATAGTCATGCGTTGGTCGAGGATCACGGCCATGGACATTGGTGGCGCGACTCCGTTCGGCCATTTTGTATCGGTATGGCCCATGGTCTGGCCGGGTCGGCCGCTCTCTTGCTGGTCGTGTTGTCGTCCGCCCGGTCGGTGTCGGAAGGGCTCATCTATATCGCCGTATTCGGGGTTGGTTCGATCCTGGGGATGATGTTGGTCGGACTCGTCGTGAGCCTTCCACTGTTGTGGTCGATGAACCTCGGACGTCCCGTCTTTCTCGCGGTGCAGGGACTGGCGAGTCTTGGGAGTGTGGCTGTTGGACTCGCTCTGATGTTCCAGATTGCCTTCGGCGGTCAACGCTTCTAACTCCTGCACCAGCACTGTCTCGATGGGAAATCTACGTGCGTGATATGGGCGGCTATGGTATTCTGCCCATCTCACATTCCGGTGAGGAGTGGCGAGAGTCCGCTGCTGCCTCACGTGGCAGGAGTTGGTTCGGCGTCGGACTACAAGGAGCCTACGATGGCCTGGTTTAAAAAACAAAAAACGACTGAAGCGGAAGCCCCGAAGCGATCCAAGCTTTCGGAAGGCATGTGGCTCAAGTGTAACCATTGCCGGGAGATCGTCTATCGTAAAGAGGTCGAACGGAACAATAAGGTCTGCCCGAAGTGCGACTACCATTTCCCCATCTCCGTCTTGGAGCGCATTGCGCTCTTGGTCGATTTCGGCACGTTCAAAGAATGGGATGCGGAACTCGGCCCCCTGGATCCCCTGAGCTTTCATGACACGAAGTCGTACAAGGATCGGGTCAAAGCGCACCAGGAGAAGACTGGCCGCAAAGACGCCATGGTGATCGGCGAGGGGATGATGAACGGCCGCCGGGTGGTGCTCTGCGTATTCGACTTCAGTTTTATGGGCGGCAGCATGGGGTCGGTGGTCGGTGAAAAAATTTGCCGGGCGATCGATCGCGCGCTGGAAACCAGGCTGCCGGTGATCTTGGTTACCACTTCCGGAGGCGCCAGGATGCAGGAGGGGATTCTTTCCCTGATGCAGATGGCCAAGACCTCTGCTGCGGTTGCCAAGCTGGGCGAGGCGAAGCTGCCATTTATTTGTTTGTTAGCGGATCCCACGTTCGGAGGCGTCACTGCGAGCGTCGCCATGTTGGGCGATGTGATTCTCGCCGAGCCGAAAGCGCTGATCGGCTTTGCCGGGCCCCGCGTCATCGAGCAGACCATCAAGCAGCAGCTGCCGGATCAGTTTCAGCGCGCAGAGTTTCTGCTCGAACATGGCATGATCGATATGATCGTGGAGCGCAAGCAATTGAAAGAAACCTTAAGCACGCTCGTGGCCCACTTTTAAGCCTGGGCCCCCCTATGACGCATCCGGGCTAACCTTCCAACCTGCCTGATCACACCATGACCTATTTGTCTGCCGTGACCTTTCTCTTTCGCCTGCAAAAGCATGGCATCAAACTGGGTCTCGAGACGATGACGGCCTTGATGGAGCGTCTCGGGATGCCGCAGGCCAAGTACCGCACGCTGCATATCGCCGGGACGAACGGAAAGGGCTCCACTGCGGCCATGACCGCCGCGATATTGCAGGCGGCAGGGTATCGAGTGGGGCTCTATACCTCGCCCCATCTCGTGGAGTTTCGAGAGAGGATTCGCGTGAACGGCGAGATGATTGCGGAGTCGCAGGTGGCACAATTGACCGAACAGCTTCAGTCGGTCTGTCAACCGGACCTGTCGCCGACCTTCTTCGAATATACGACGGCGATGGCATTTCAGCACTTCGCCGACTCAGGGGTGGATGTGGCGGTGTTGGAAGTCGGGCTTGGCGGGCGCTTCGATGCCACCAATGTCGTGACACCCTTGGCTTGTGCGGTGACGACGATTGCCCTCGATCATCAGGAATATCTGGGGACGACCGTCTCGGCGATCGCGTTCGAGAAGGCCGGCATTATTAAGCAGGGGGTGCCGGTGGTGCTGGGGCGGCTCGATGATGAGGCCAGGCGCACGATCGAGCAGGTGGCCAAGGAACGGCAGGCCCCGGTCTTTCGCCTGCAAGAGGATTTTCGTACAGAGGGGGAGGGGCCCGAGGACTTTTCCTATCGCGGCATGGGTCTGCACTATGACGGATTGGCCTGTGTCTTGGAGGGGCGGCATCAACTGGATAACGCGGCCTGTGCGCTGGCGCTCTTGGACGCGGCAGCCCCTCAGGGGATCGCGGTCACGGCTGAAGCGGTGCGAGCTGGCTTGCGCGCGGTCGACTGGGCCGGGCGATTGGAAGTGGTCGATCACGATCCGACGATCCTGCTGGATGGCGCACATAATCCCGCTGCCGCCAGGGTCTTGGCTCACTACCTCACCCAGTCTGCCCGATCTCATCCGTCCCGCCCAGTCGTCCTAGTCCTTGCCATGATGCGCGATAAGGACCATCGAGGGTTTGTCGAGCCGCTCAAGGGCCTGGTGGATGAAGTCGTGTTGACACAGGCGGATCTTCCTCGTTCATTCACCGCGCAGGAACTCAGCGCTGCGCTCGACGGTGTGCTGCCGCATTCTCATGTCATGTCCTCGCTCGGTGATGCGATGGTCTTGGCCAGACAGCTGGCCACACCGGAGGGGCTGGTCTGCGTCACGGGCTCGCTCATGCTGGTGGGCGAGTGCAAGGCCTGGCTCCGTGGCTGTGGGCTGTCGCCGCTTCGGGGCTGATATGACAGGTATGGTGATGCGGTTATCCAGGTGTCTGGCCGGTTGGTTGTTGGTGGGGCTGTTGTTTCCGCTCGGCGGGCATGCCGTGGGGAACCAGGCTGGGTCTGTGCCGGCGGCGACATCGTCCGGTGCGCTCCCGCTCGATATCACTGCCGAACGCATCGATTATCTCCAAGAACAAGAGACGTACGAAGCCAATGGTTCGGTGGTGGTCAATCAGGGCGCCATGCGTCTCACGGCCGATCACATGACCATTCATGCCTTGCCTGGCGTCGTGATTGCCACGGGCCATGTCCGACTCGTCGATCCCAAAGCCGATCTCGCGACCGAACGGTTGGAACTCAACGTGAATACCGAGGCGGGGGTGATCACGCATGGACGGGTGTATCTGAAAGCCTCGAATACCTCGGTCGAGGGTCGACTCATGCAGCGGTTTTCAGAGGACCATTATCGGGTGAAAGAGGGCCGGTTTACGAACTGCGATGCGCAGGAAGGGGAGACGCCGGCCTGGCGGTTTGAGTTTAAAGATCTTGATTTGAATGCCGGCGATCACGTGGGATTTGCCGGCGGGTGGCTCTGTGTGAACGATGTCCCGGTGATTCCGATTCCCACGATGACGTATCCGCTCTCCAGTCGACGGAGCGGGTTTCTTATTCCGAATGTCGGGTACGACAATCGATTCGGGACGCACCTCCAGGAAAGCTTTTATTGGGCCATCAGTCCTAGCCAGGATCTCACGATCTCTCCTTCGTATTACAGCAGTCTCGGCTACGGCAGCGATTTCGAGTATCGGTATGCCCTGGATCAGAAATCGAAGGGGCAATGGTTTGTCAGTTTTCTGCAGCAGACGAAATTGCCGAATGTGTCAGGCGTCACCGATAACGGGGGCAGTGCGTCACAGTCCCGCGCGCTCATCGCCGGGACCCATACCCAGCAGTTCACGCCGGACTTGTTGCTGCGCGCCCAGATCAGCTTTGTGACCGATCCAAACTATCTGCAGCAACTCAGTAACTCAGGCGCCCAGCGGGCGCTCCCGAGCAGTGAAAATAATATCTTAGCCACGCAGCGGCTGCCCTATGGGAATCTCTATTTCCTCGGGCAATACCTGCAGCCGCTCCAGGCGGGAGGTAAGGATACGTTCCAGCGGTTGCCGGAAACCGGCTATAGCCTTCCCAATCTGTCGCTCTTCAATTCGCCGCTGCTCCTTGGGTTGGACAGCAATTATGTGAATTTCTATCGTGAGCAGGGCTTTACGCTTAACCGGGTGGATGTGATGCCCGGTCTCACCACCGATGTCATCGATTTGGGGCACATTATCGGTTTGACGCCGCAAGCGAAGGTCCGGGAGGTGTATTACACCCGAGGCGTTGAATCGAGCAATAGTCAGCATCGGGAGACGTTGTGGGCGAGCCTTGACGCGACCTCAAAGCTCAGTCGACGATTCGGTATGGGAGACGGTGGCTCGTTCTTGCATACGCTCGAGCCGAGCGTGGTCTATGAGTATGTGCCTCCCACGGATCAGTCGAAGATTACGCAGATCGATCAGGTGGACGATCTGCCGAAGAAAAACTTGCTGACCTATGCCATCCGTAGCCGGCTGTTGGAGCAAGAGGGCGGCAGCAGTTTCAACTGGCTGGATTTTACGATGGCGCAGAGTTATCACGTGGGTGCGACGCAAACGAGAGCGCGTGATTTTACTCCGGGGGCCTCGCCGCAACTCGGATCGATTACGCAACCGCTGCAGCCTGCAACGGTGGCCATTGACGGCAAGAAACTGTCCGACCTCTGGATGCGCGCCGTGATCGGCAATACGACGCCTCAGTTCACGCAGGCCCAGTTGGCGTCCGCGGCGTTCGGTCGTGGCGCCGGGGTTGTCCCCGGCCAGCAGCCGGCCATCAATCAGTATCTGACCATCGATGCCTTTTTCGATCCCTACCGATCCACGATGAGTCAATTCAATACCGACCTCCGGGTGCAACAGTCCAACCACTGGTACATGGAGGTCGGACAGCGATTTTCTCGCGATGGGAACCGCGTCCGCCGCGGCGATGTCTGGAACCCTGTTTCGTTCAATGAGGTCTATGCACCGACCGAAGAAATTCAGTTTGTCACAGCAGGCGGAGGGTTTCGGACACCCTGGGGTTGGACGATCGGCGCCAAAGGGTACTACGACGTGAAGAACGGCAAGAGCCCTGAGTACGATGTGGTGGCGCTCTATCAGAATCCCTGCAAGTGCTGGTCGCTGGGGCTCTACTATCTACAGTTCCCGGACCGTGCTCAGTACAACTTCATGTTGAGCCTGACGGGTATTGGTTGGACGGAAAACTTCGGTACGGCTGTGCTCCGGAGTATTCTCAGTCCCCTGCTGATCGGGGAGAAGGGTCTGCCCTGGGCCGCGCCTGGCGGGCCCTATGGAAGGGCACAGTCGCTTCTGCCCCAGACAGGAATGGGAGGGGTAGCCCGGTGAGTCGATCATGCCGTGGAACGGCGCGGGGCACGTCGCGCAGGGGCTCGATGGATTTGACTCCCCGAAGAGGGCTGGTATACGATGCCTCATCGATTTGAAATTATTTCCGTGCTCAGCGAAGGAGGAATACGACGTGGCTGGTGATGCACTGAAAGTTGAAGATGGTACGTGGGACGCCGATGTCATGAAGTCCGCTGAATTGGTGATGGTCGATTTCTGGGCGGTGTGGTGTGGCCCGTGCCAAATGGTCGCTCCGATCATTGAGGAATTGGCCAAAGAATATGCCGGGAAAATGAAGGTGCGGAAGCTCAATACCGATGAGAATCCTGAAGTGGCAGGCCGCTATCAGGTCATGAGTATCCCGACGATTCTGTTTTTCAAGAACGGCCAGGTCGTGGAAAAACTCGTTGGCGCACGACCCAAGCGGCAGTTTAAGGAAATGATCGATTCCCTGCTGGCCCAACCAGCCGGCTCAGCCTAGGAATGTAGCCACCTGCCGCAATGCTCTTCGAGTTGCGCATCGTCAATTTCGCGCTCATTGAGCAGCTCAGTCTCCAATTCCAGTCGGGGTTTATTGTCCTGACCGGGGAGACTGGGGCTGGCAAATCTCTCCTCATCGATGCGATTGCGTTGCTGGTCGGTGGACGGGCTTCCACCGACCAGATTCGTACTGGCGAAGACGAGGCTCAGCTGGAAGCATCGTTCCATCTCCCAGATACCCATCCACTCCTCCAACGATTGCGGTCGCTAGACCTCATCGGTCAGCACGAGTCCGAATTGATTCTTCGGCGTGTCCTCTCGCGATCCGGCCGCCATCGGGTGTACCTCAACGGCAGCCTCTGCCCCCTCCGTGTGCTCGAAGAGCTCGGGGGCACCCTCGTCGATATCCATGGTCAGCATGAGCAGCAATCGCTGCTGGCCCCGGCCAAACAGCTCGATGCCCTCGATGCGTTCGGTCGGCTCCATGAGTTACGTGGGCGGTATGAGCAGACCTACCAGGCATGGAAGGATCTTCGCACGCAGTTGGATGCCTTGGAGCATGAAGGTGTCGATCGTGCACGAATTGAAGACATGTTGCGGTTTCAGTCGCAGGAGATCGAGCAAGCCGGCTTGCTGCCCGATGAAGAAGAGCGGGTGCGTCATGAGCGGCAGCGACTAGTCCATGCGCATCGACTCAGGGAATTGGCCCATGAGGTCTATGTGGAATTGCAGGAGGATGAGCAGGCGGTCCTCACCAGGCTTGGACGGATTGAACGGACCCTTGCAGAGTTGGCTCAAACTGACACAGCGATGGGTGATTGTGAGCAGGCGGCGAAGGACTCCGCGATCCAGCTCAAGGAGCTGGCAGGACGACTGCGTGATTATGCAGAACGGCTAGAAGCCGATCCTGACCGATTGGCTGTCGTGGAGGACCGAGTCGATCTCATCCAGCAACTGAAGAAAAAGTATGGAGGGTCGGTCGAGGCAGTACTTGCGACGGGAAGACGGGTGCAGGAGGAGCTGCAACTTTTGGATAATCGTGAAGAGCGTACTGCTGAATTGACCGCACGGTTGGACGAGTCGGCTCGACACCTTCGCACGCTCTCCCAGCAGCTGTCGAAGAAGCGAATGGACGCAGCCAAGCGAATGACGTCGCTCGTGGGGGCAGAGCTGGTCGCGTTGAAAATGGAGCAGGCCATCTTTCAAGTCACGGTCTTGAGTGATGAGTCGGATGAGGGGCTTGGACCGGCTGGGCGTGATCGAGTAGAGTTTCTGCTCTCAAGCAATCCTGGCGAACCAGCGAGGCCGTTGGGCCGTGTAGCCTCGGGCGGTGAGCTGTCGAGGATTATGTTGGCGCTCAAAACAGTATTGGCCGAGATGGACCAGGTACCGGTGTTGGTATTCGACGAAATCGATACGGGTGTGGGCGGGGCGGTCGCTGCCGCCATGGGAACGAGATTGCGCAAGCTCGGGTCGTTCCATCAAGTGTTCTGTATCACCCATCTTCCTCAGGTTGCGGCTCAAGCGGAGCATCATCTGCTGGTAGAAAAGGGACTGGAGAGTCAGCGCACATCCACATCGGTCAGAGCGCTCAAGGGGATAGGGCGAGAAGAGGAAATCGCCAGAATGTTGGGCGGTCTGACCATTACGAAAAAAGTGCGTGAAACGGCAGCGGAGCTCATTGCGGGGGCGAAGGGGAAACGGTCTGAGTGAGCGGGGGAGACGTCAGATCAGTCGGCAGGGGTTGTTGCTGTCGCCATTGCAGGAAGGCATGCTTTGCATTCCTGGATCACGCGCGTAAAGAGTTCTGTTAATTTTGGTTCGAAGTGAGTGCCTGCATGCGCACGCATGTGTTGGCAGGCGTCATCAATCGAGAGAGGCGATCGGCCTGGAAGCTCTGCAGTCAGGTGGTCGAACGCTTGGGCCAGACTGACAATGCGGGCTAGTTGAGGAATGCCGTCTTCCTGAAGTCCATAGGGATAGCCTGAGCCATCCCATCGAGTATCGTTCTTCAGGATGGTCGGGAGATGTTCGGGGGTGATGATGTCCGATCCCTTGGACCAAATGAATGCCTGCTCGATGATGTTCTCCATTTCTCGCACATTGCCAGGCCAGGGATAGCGGGAGAGAAGATCGATGGCATCTTTGGAAAACTCTTGAGGCGGCCGGTTTTCTTCCTCGATGCGCTTTGCCAGAAAATGTTTGGCGAGGAGGGGGACGTCTTCACCGCGTTCCCGAAGCGGAGGCAAATACAGCGCAATGACGTTGATGCGGTAGTAGAGGTCTTCGCGGAATTGTCCTTTGCGAACGAGTTCTTCAAGATTTTTGTTCGTCGCGGTGACGATGCGCACATCTACCTTGATGGATTGCACCCCACCGACTCTGGTGAATTCTCGTTCCTGCAAGACGCGCAGCAGCTTGGCTTGTGTCATGGCGCTGAGATCGCCGATCTCGTCGAGGAAGAGCGTACCGGTATTCGCGAGTTCAAACTGTCCGACTCGACGAGCCGTGGCATCCGTGAAGGAGCCTTTCTCATGGCCGAATAACTCACTCTCGATGAGCGTTTCAGGAAGGGCGGCACAATTGAGTGCGATGAAGGGCCGTTCGCGCCTGCTGCTATTGTAATGGAGGGCCTTCGCGACCAGCTCCTTTCCCGTTCCGCTCTCTCCTGAGATAAACACGGTGGTGCGGCTGTCGGCGACTTGTTCGATCTTGGTGTAGATGTCTTGCATCGACGGGCTCTTGCCGATCAGATTGTGAAAGGCATAGCGTCGAACGACTTGCGCACGGAGCTGTTTGACCTCCCGCTGGAGTTCCTGATCTTTGAGTGCGCGATCGACGATGATGCGGAGTTCTTCCACATCGAAAGGTTTCGAGAGATAGTCGGCCGCACCGAACTTCATGGCGTCGACGGCGGTTTTGACCGATTTTGTTCCTGTCAGCATGATGACCGGCGCCGTCCGGTCCTCGGCGCGTATGGTTTGGAGTACCGACAGCCCGTCCGTGCCAGGCAGGATGACGTCGAGGAGCACCAGATGGGGAGCTTCCTTGCGAAATAGCTCGAGGCCCTCTTGGGCGTCTGCGGCTTGGATCGTTTCGTAGGCTGGCTCGAGCACCGCTTTCAATGAAGCCCGAACCCGGGCCTCATCATCGATCAACAGGATTCGCTTTTTCATGCTGGTGTCCATAGGGTGTTGGCGATTATGCGGGCAAGGCCGGCAGGCTCACGAAAAACGTGGTGCCGATACCGACTGTACTCTTCACCCGGATTTCGCCGTGATGTTCTTGAATAATTTGATGGACAATCGTCAAGCCGAGTCCTGTTCCTTCGTGTTCTCCGCTCTCGTGTTTGGTCGTGAAAAATGGGTCGAAAATGTGTTCAAGATTGGCCTCTTGAATTCCCTCACCGGTATCCTCAATTTCGATGTGGGCCCAGACTTTTCCTCCCGGCTTCACCACTGTGCGGGTTTGAACACGTAACCGCCCACCCGCTCCTGCCATGGAGTCTATGGCATTGAGGAGGAGATTGAGCAGGACCTGTTTAATCTGTTGTCGATCCAGCATGACACGAGGCAGGTCAGGCGCCAACTCTTTTTCAATCTTGATCCCACGGCTATCCGCCTTCACGTCGATGAAATAGAGACAGGAGGCGACAATATCGTTGAAATCCTCGTCCGTTAGTTTGGGCTCCATGTATCGGGCGTAGTCGAGAATTTCCTGGATCAATCGCTCGATTCGATACACATCGTCGAGCACGACTTTACTGAACTCCTGGATGAATTGCGGGTCATCTTTTCGTTCAGGAGCCAACTGGATAAAGGTTTTAATCGAGGTGAGCGGATTTCTGATTTCATGAGCGAAGCCGCCGGCGATCGTCTCAAGGGATTTCAGCCGATCCGTTCGCTTCATCAGTGTGTGTGAGCGATGCAGATCCTCGTACAACACAATCGTGTCGAGTGCATTGGTCGCGGTTTGTGCCAGCGCGGCCAGCATGGCCTTGCTCAGTGCCTGTTCTGTCGTGAGAGGGACTGCTGCGCCGAGGACGGTGAAGGCAATGAGACGGCTTTTGTTGAGATGCGGCACGATGCGGGAGGCCTGCATCGATTCCATCGCTCTGCGTGCGTCGGCTCCGAAGTCAGTATCTTGAAGGTCAGTCGCCGAGTCGGTCTGTGCCATGATCCAGTTGGTGGCGAGCAGGTGTTGAGGCAAGGGATGGCTCACGGCCAACGTTGATGGAATAGAGGCGGGGGCATCCGAACCAACCATGTTGGCGCGGCGATAACATTCATGTTCGCGATCCAGGACGAAGAGCGCCCCATGGGTCGTCGCCCCTGCTCGGCAGAGTTCGTGGACAATGCGATTGCCGATGGTCGGCAGGTCGGTCATGGTGCCCAGGTCTGACGCAAACTGTGTGACGATAGTTAACAGCTCACTAGAAGACGACGTTGAGAAGTCGGTATTCGGTGGGCGTGAGGTCATAACGAAGAGGGAGCACAGCGGTGCCTGGTGAGAACCATAAGGACGTGCCTATTGCGCATGAATGGTCTACGTGTTCAAAGATGTACAGGCGGGAGTATACACGGCACGGGTACGTTCAGCTAGCGGATTTACCTTTTTCGATGACGGCGAAGAGGCCCTGCCCATCGAACGCAGAAATGATGCGGGGTGTAAGGATGCCGGCTTGCTGGAGAAATGAGGTGAGCGATGAGCGGTCGAAGGTGTGCAGCAATCCATGCCGGATGGCCTCACGGAGTCGGCCCAGGTAATGAAGCAGGATCTGGGCTTGCGGACTAAATTCATCCTGATTCGCGCTGTGCAGGTGCCGGCGATAGAGCACCGAGAGGTCGGTCTCAGGCTGGAAAACTGTGAGGACGAGGCGCCCCTTGGGGTGAAGCACGCGGTACAGCTCACGCATGGTGACCAGCGGAGAGGGAACGAATAACAGTGACAGATTGCAGACGATGCGATGGAGCGAGTCATTTTTGAAGGGCAGGCCCTGCGACCAATCCGTATGGACCCATTCAGCTGTCAGGGGCGGGTGGATGGTGAGCGTGCCTGCGAAGTCACTGTCGAGTTCCCGATGCAAGGCACGAAGACTCTGTCGTGCCTGTGTCAGCGACTCGTGAGAATGCCCCAAGCCAATGACATGGACGGGACGTTCCGGACTCCATCCGCGCTGGCGTGAGCGATAGGCTTGGTTCACCATTGTGGCTCGGACCAAATCGCCGTGGCCGACTCCCACGTCCATGAGCATGGAGCCCGGTTCGAGCGGGCTGAGCAGCCGGTAGAGATCGTCTAAGAGTTTCCAATATTCGTGCAGATTCCCCAGTTGGGTCAGCTGCTGCAGATGTGCCACCCTCAGGGCTTCGCGCGTAATCTGCGAAAGGTTGTGGCGAAGACGGGTACGCTCCAATTCGATGCGCTGTTGACGGGCCAGCATGTCTCGGGCCTGTAGGCTGAATTCAGCCGGAACGGCTGGCAGCGAGACGGCGATCGCGATCTGTTCCAGGATCTGTCGGAAGGCCAGCGGGTGTGGCTCATTGAGTGGGAGCTCCTGGCCGGTCAGCGGAGTGGGAACCGTTGCGAGGCGGGTATGGGCTCCCAACGCCGTGAGGAATGCCTGCGGGAGATCCGCTGGAGGCAGCGGCCCGAAGGGAGGGCCTGGAGTCGTGAGAATGGCCGATGGCGAACGTAGGAGGCGCAGATCCGCAAGGGTGGAGGCGAGGTCTGTAAAGTGGCCTGCCACAATATCGCCGACAAAGCGATCGATATTGACGTTGAGCCCGAGCAGATTGGCAATGCCACGCCGGAGTCCGTACCGGTGGTCGGCCACGAGGTCATGACCATGGACCGACATCAGCATGGCCTGAATATCGACAACCGGATTGATCAGGAGAAGCAGATCGAGGGGTCGTGATTGTATCGCCGTCTTGAGCGCGACTCGCGCAGACAGATCGCTGGCCATCACGATCAGAGGCGCAGTGGGCCAGGTATGTTGCACAAATTCCACGACTTTCAAGAGATCGGCTTGCATGCTCCGTAAGGTCGTCTGCTGTAACTCGCCGTCGCTGAGCCCGACATGGTTGGTGTGGTCGTACCGTAAGACCCGGAGCCGGTGGTGCGCGAGGTAGTAGGACAAGGTGCTGGCATCCAACGAGGTCTGGCCGTAGCCGGGAGCGATGATGACGACCGGTGTGTTCGGTGCGAGTGACGGGCGCAGATGATCGTCGGTGATCATGATCGCCTGGCCTCGTGGATTCCGGCATTCCCGCGGAATACTGATGACCGTCGGTTGTTGCGAGGGGGACTTCGACTCGCCCGGGGACGTCAGATGTTGCCGGACGACACGGTTCACTTCCCGCTCTGCATAGGGGGTGAGCCCGTGAAAGCGGAGCCCGACCAGCAGGGCGGGGTTGGCGTCCTGGGCCGGAAACTCTTGTGGCGCAGTGGGATCCGGGGCTGACCAGATGATCTTTGCGGGAAGCGCAGAATCCGGAGCTCCCGGTTCATGGGCGCCAGGATGATGCGGGGTCTGTGCCGAGGCGAAGTGCAGCGTGGCGAGGCCCTGTAAGAGTTCAGGGGCTGCAGTGAGATGGAGACAGACCCCGTCGCGGCTGAGATTTGTCGTGAGCGCTCCAAGGCGGTGCGTCTTGCCGGTCTGATCTGTGACATCCAGCCGGACAGGGAGCTGCAAGGCGACCCGGACGGCTTCGCGGGGGTTGTAGTCGCCCTGTTCGGTCGCGATCGGCTGATTCGTGAGATTTAGCGTGGACGATGGTTCTGCCGCAAGGAGCACTTCAAGGGAGAAGGACAACGCCTGCTCCTGAGCAGCTTGGATAAGTGAGCCCAAGACGGCCGCCTCTTCTCGTTTGGGTGCATCGAACTCGATGACAAGATGGGAGACCGGGGTTCCAGAAGAGAGCGAGATGGGTCGCTCTTCCGCCATCCCTTGCAGTTCGAGGATTCCCACCGAAGTTTTCAATACGACATAGGCATCTTGTGGCGCCACGCTGGGGAAGTCCTTGGGGAGCGTGATGCAGGTGCCGCCGAGGCTCAGATTCGTAATGGTGCCATCCCACGTCGTTGAACCGACGGTAATCGTGGCCGGCAGGGCCGCTGTCGTTCGAGCGCTGTGCCGCCGTTCCTGTTGAGGCCTTTCTGTGCCGGCTATCGGAGCAGGTGCCGTCGTGCCTCGCGTCGTATCAGGAACGCGTGGGGCTGAGGCGGCCGCGACGGTATCCGGTAGCGGGAAGCTCTCGAACGGTGGGCATGAGGCTGCCGGCAGGCGGAGGATGATACGAAGTGGGCCCTGCATTGGCGCCGACACATCCAAGATTCCACCGAGTTCGCGGACGAGTTGATACGACTTGAGGAGATCACTCGTCGGAGAGGATGGAGCCGGGGATTCTGCCGACCAGATCATATCCGATTCGAGCAGTTCCATTTCGACCTCGGTCGGTGGTGCGAGAGCAAAGAGGGCGGGGGCCTCTGCCGAGACGGAGGTCGACCCGACTGCGCGCGTGATGAGGAGGATCCGATGCAGCCGTCCGACGGTCAAGAGGTAGGTCTGCGCATAGTGCAACAGGTGATGCGCGAGTGTCGAGAGCTGCGTGCGATCGCCGGCGAGGGGAGGGAGGTGCGGTGAACGTTGCCGCATGATCCCTGCGCCATCCACGATCGAGGGGTCGGTGGACGTGAGCGCATCGTCAAGGACGTCGTCGATCGTATGTCCTAATTCGGCGGCGTCTCGCTCGTGCAAAGCCTGTGTCAATTGTGCGCCGAGTTTCGAGGCTTCTGCGGCATGGCTGACGAGTGTTTCGGCTTGGTCGTCCAGACGTGCGTCGCGAATGGAGGCAAGAATTCGTTGGGAGTCGATCAAGAGGGCGGCCAGTGGTTCGTCCAGTTGTTGCGACAGCAATGTGGCTCGTTGGGCCAGCGCAAGCAGCTCATCGGTACGCCGGAGTTCTTGGCGAAGTTGATGAATGGTGTCGTCTTGTTGTTTGGGTTGGGAGAGGTCTCGGATCAGTCCCACCGTGCCGAGAAATCGGCGAAGGGGGTCGTAGAGTCCTCTGGCGTTCACTTCCGCCGTGAGGGTCAGTGTCCTGTTATCCTGCGTGGGCTTTCCTTGAAAGATCAGCTCGGCATGGCTGGTGCCTCGCGCGCCGGAACGGCGTTCGTTGAGGCGATACCGGGCTACCGACTCCTGGTCCGGGGGCACGAGGGTGGTGTAGGGCAATCCGATGAGCTCATCGGGCGAGTAGCCCAAGAGTGTGACGATGCCAGGACTGACGGTCACAAAACAGCCGCTGGCATCCAATTCGTAGACGATGTCGCTGAGTGACTCAATGAGTCGACGATAGCGCTCTTGCGCATGGTCCAGTGCGATACGCAGGTCGCTTTTCTCGATGGCTTCTTTGGCACAGAAGAGCAGTTCCGTGAGAAAGGCAGGAGAGGTCTTTGCGAGGAAAAAGTCGACGTCGGCCTTGAGCGCTTGAATCGCCGAGGTTGAATCGGTGCGGTCGCTCATTAACATAATGGCGGTGTACGGCGCGCGGCGCTTCATGTCTGCAGAAAGGGAAGTGCGGTCCCCGGCGAGGCATTGTTCGTCGATCAGGATGAGGGTCCATTCCTGGGGTGACGTCCAGGCACGGGCTTCTTCGGCAGAATAGGCGACATCTACGCGGCAGCCGGGAAAGAATCCGCGCAGACTGATGGTGACGAGTTTAATGGATTCAGCATGTTCGCTGACAATCAAGATGGTGATCGGCTCGCTCTGCGGCATCAAGCTATCCCTATGCGTCTGAGAAACTCGAACAAGTCCCGCCCCAGTGCGATCTCACCACGTCTGTTCATCTCCTGAATCTGAGACAAACCTGCCCTCTACGTTCCGTCCTGCAATGCATTCGGGGCACACCTCTGGGAGTGACGATGTGAATAACATAGGCGGAGGTAGGAAACCCAGTCTTCATGCGATGAAATGGGCTGTTTCTTTGGTAGGGGGGGCGTTTCAGGGCCTTCTTGAGCGAACAAAATTGAACGGGATTCGAGGGGGCCGGTGTGCGTGACGGAAGAGAACGTCTCGGTACCCGCCACAGGTTATGCGGCGGGTACTGGGAGGTGCATCGTTGTTATTTGGTGAGAGAAGTGTGGACTGTTGCGGGGCAGGCGCCAGGGGTCATGTAGAGCAAATAGTTTCCCATCCCATGTTGAGCTGTGTCTTTCTGCAAGGGATGGTGATGGACCATGACCATTTCATAGTCGTCAGCCTTTGTGACGGGAAAGCCCTGAGGATCTTTATAGACTTGATGCGGTTGAAATTCGAGAAACGTCCCGTCCTGGGTCACGTCGGGCACTGTCCGTAGCAGGGTCTGTTTCTTCGTGATGTTATCCAGTCCGATCATGAGGAGTTCGTCATGTCCATGCGGGTAGGCGAATTTCACACAGCCATCCATCCTGAACTTGAGCGGCGCCTTGTGGACCTGGACTCCGGTCGTAATCTCAATCCCTTCATCCGTCTGGTCCGGACCTCGCTGGGAGAATTTGCTGAAACAGACAATATTGACACCCACCTGGTACACGTCCATGTCTTTGATGGGGGCGCCTTGGGGCGCCATATACATGGTGAAGCTGGCCATCACATCCTTGGTGATCGGCGCGCCATGATAAAAGGCGACAATCGACATGAGGTGATCGTCCTTGGCAAGCTTCACCCCGTAGCCGTCAGGGAAACGCGTCTCGGTCATTTCCAGCCCTGCGCCCGCGAAGAACAAGGGCTCGCCTTCGCAGGAGACGCTCGGCTTGCTGTTGTTGAGCATCAGGACGTGATGGAGAAAGTTCTTGGGGAGTGGCTTTCCCTCTTTGGTGAAGACGGCCGTTTTGAAGTCCTTCTTCAGGTCGATCATGCGATCGCGATAGGCCCACAGGCCATCCTCGATGCGCTTCGTCGGCATGTCGGCCAGGCTATCGGTATGGCTCGGGGTCTCGATGATCACTTCATGAGCGCCGATCCCGTTCATCCGGTCATAGAGGCCGAGGCCCTCGCGGTCGAGGCCGCCTTCGACTTGGAGTGCGGGAAACTTGTTCGGCACGACGCGCACGGTCCAGTTCGGGCCGTTGGGTTCCAGCGGTTGCGGACGGTAGGCCATGATTTCTTTCGGCGTCAATCGTTCTTGCCCTGGACAAAATGGGCAGAGGGACGCCGCCAAGGGGCGTGCGGCATGCACGGGAACGAAGTCGTGTGGCCGGGCATTCCGTTCCGTTGAAATAATCACCCACCGGCCGACAATCGGATCACGTCGTAAATCAGGCATGGTTGCTCCGCCCTTGCATGAAAAGTCCTGAGAGTTGAGTCCTGAGTGCTGAGTGTCTCAGACAGAATAGAATTTCACAACTCATAACGCAGCACCCAGCACTCAGCACTTTGTCGCGTCATACGCGCCACAGATTCGCTTCAAACTCCGGACCTGGCACGAGAAAGGTCGCAGGCTTGTACTGCGGGTACCGTGCCACTTCCAGTCGATGTTCCAGGATCAAAATGGTCATGCGAAGTTCCTGCCCGGGCGTGAGTTGTAAGTCCTTGAACGGCACAGCCAGTTCGAGAATCTGCCGATGACAGATCGATGAGTAAGGGCCGATCTCCTGCCACGATCCGCTGGCCAGTTTTTGCGAGAGAATAAATTGG
This sequence comes from Nitrospira sp., assembly GCA_005116815.1. Lineage (GTDB taxonomy): Bacteria > Nitrospirota > Nitrospiria > Nitrospirales > Nitrospiraceae > Palsa-1315. The sequence goes on from SWDR01000022.1 coordinate 41,557, forward strand.
TTTGTGGATGAGGGCGCGAGTGCACAGGACAGCCGATAGAGGTGCTCGGGTGTGTGCAGCTGCAGCTCGACCGTGAGTCCTGCCTGCCGAGGCTGCGACTGCTCGTCCGGATCGAGCCGGAGATAGAGGTGGTCCAGGCTCCATCCAAACTGGATGTCGGTGAGCACCCCTTCGGCTTTCCACATCGCACCGAGCGGCGGCTGTGTCGTGATCTTTCCTGCTCCACGCCACTCGAAAAAGTCGGTCACGCGCCCGTCGATGGAGGGATTCAGCAACGCAAGCGGCGCGGTCACCAGATCTGTCTCCGGCATGCCGCTGGGACGACAGATCGGTTGATTCAAGAGGTCAGGCGGCGTCAGTCCTGCGATCGTCCAGACGTTGCGAAGGTGGGTACGAAAGAGCCGGTCGAACTCGTCGTTGTAGCCGCAATCGAAATCGTCCCCATACCACCAGAACCAATCGCTGCCTTCGGCGGCGTAGAGCTCATCCCAGGCGGCCTGGGCTCGATCTGCTGGGAGCGTCGCAGAAATCTCGGTGAGGCGGGATCGCGTGTGGCTCACCAGATCCCATCCCCGATTGTCTTCCTGATGGCCGATCCAGATTTTATAGTCCTGATTGATCCAGGAGCCCGAATGGAGGTGGCTGACCCGTCGGGTGGCCGGCGCGGCATCGAGCGCGGCAGAAATCGTGGCGGTGGTCGTGCGGATCTCGTGGCCATCGAGCGCGCCGGTCGAGCAAGCCTTGTAGAGGAGCGAGAGAAACTGCTCGCCTCCCTCGTGGTAATGCTCCCAGGGATTTTCTCCGTCGAGCACGATCCCGATGGTGACCTGTTCCTGTGGCGCCTCGTGAATGATCTGGCGTAGCCGGCGCAGGACATCCTCAGCCGCCATCTCAGGCGTGGTTTTGTGGTAGATGAATCCAAAGGCGTCGGAGATCTCCCGATCCCGAAACAGCATCGTGACGTCCTGGCCGTCCGTCCCCACCTGGTAGGGCTGATAGAGATCCCTGTGGCGTTCCCAGGGTTGCTGGGCCGCGTTGAGCGAACGCACGAGGATGCCTTCGTCCGTCGCGAGCCAGCGCAGCCCGACCTTCGGCAACATGGGGATCAGCTCCGGACAGACGGAGCCTTCCGACGGCCAGAGGCCTACCGGAGCGCGGCCGAATGTGGCCGTATGAAACTCGACGGCACGCCGTAGCTGCGTCTCCGCATCTTCCGGCGCATGGAATCGCGAAGGGAGCGGCAGGTCCGGTCTGGCGCGTCTGGTAAAGTCGGTATCGATGACGAGCGGCAGGATCGGATGAAAGAACGGCGTCGTCGTGAGTTCGATTTGTTCGCGCTCCATCAGTCGTCGATAGAGCGGCACGATCTCCCGGACTGCGACGAGCTGGAGGGCCAAGACCTCCTGTTTGTCCTCTTCCGTAAAGCCCCGGTTTTTCGCGCGCAGGGCGGCCAGGCGCGGATAGCGACTGACGGTGCCGTAGCCGAACCAGGCGAGGTTGTGCCAGGTCTGCAAGTCCAGCAGATCTTGCGTGGAAAACTGCCGCGCCACCCGCTCCAGTTCGCGGCCTGCGACGTCTGTTCCGCGCTTCACGAGCAATTCATGATAGCGCGGGTAGGGGCGCACCATCGTGGCCCAATTGGCGGAGAAAAAATGGCGGATGAGAAAGGCTTTTTCTTCCGGACGAAGATCCGACGCCGGGCGTTGCGCATGTTCCAGGAAAAGATCGCGTACGGCTCCTGATCCGACTTCTTGCAGTTGTCGTAGGAGAGAGGGGGTAAAGTTGAACGTGGCATTGATCGAGGGGAACTTCTCCAGCACATAGGCCATGTCGTAGTAGGCCTTGGTGGCATGGAGCCGCACCCAAGGCATGCTGGCAGACCCCGCGACCGGGTCCGTGTAATAGGGCTGATGCATGTGCCAGAGAAAACAGATGTGGGCAGTTTTCATGGTTGAATGCTAGTAGCAGGAGTCTGAAACAGTCCGCCAGCTTCGTTCTCGGCTCTTCGAAATCCTCAACGTACCCCTGAGGGTACGCCTCCGGTTTCGATTCGCCTGCGGCCTTGCTGGACGGCCATTTTGAGCATCCTGCAGCGAAGGAAGCCGCTGTGTTATACAGAATAAGTTCGGCGTATTTTGCGCGTAGGACGAGTCTTTCGCGGTCTGCTAGAGCACATCATGTGGGAAGGACTGAGATGAATCGTTTCGGAATCAGGCTGGCTTTGTTTCTACTGTGTATAGGTACCGCGATGTTGGGTGTTGCAGAGCCTGGCCTGTCGCAGATCCAGCAGCCCGTTCAAGAGCTGACCAGTATTCAGGCCCTCACGTCTGTCGGGAACGATCTGGTCTATGCCGGTTCGTTCGGCCATGGCCTGTTCCGCAGCGAGGACCGCGGTGCGACCTGGACGAGATCGGGCCAGGGTGTGACCGATCCGTTCATTCTGACCTTGACCACGGGGAAAGATGGCGCAATCTATGCGGGCACCTTCCGTGGCGGGGTCTTTCGCTCACGCGACCATGGCAAGAGTTGGCAGACGGTCAATACCGGGCTCAAGCATCTCGAGATCAAATCGCTCTTGTCGGCGGGGGACACATTGTACGCCGGAACGAGTGGCGGGGCCTATCGGCTGAGCGCAAAAGGCGACCGTTGGTCGGCGGTGACGACGGGCTTGGACGACATCCTGGTGCATACGTTGGCCCTCTCGTCCGATGGGACGCTGTTCGCAGGTACCTCAGGAAAAGGGGTCCTGCGATTTAAGGCGCAATCGAGCGGCTGGGTGCGTCAGCAACAGGGGCTCAAAGACCATGAAGGCATGACCGAAAACTTCATTCGCGTGCTGACGGTCGATTCCGAGGGGAATATCTATGCAGGCACGTTCGATGGCGGGGTCTTTCGCAGTGGCGATGGAGGCCTGACCTGGCAGCCCATTAGTCGGGCTTTGCCGAACGATTCCATCCGCGGAATTCTCTTCAATAGTCGTGGGCTTTTTGTGGCCACGGGCCATGGTATTTTCAAAACGGTCGACAAGGGGAAGCAGTGGGTGCCGCTCAATAAGGGACTGACGAGCATGTCGGTCCAGGTGTTGATCGAGTCCGGCGCCGGAGTCCTCTATGCCGGGACGAGCGAGGGCGCCTTCCGGAGCGACGACGACGGGCGGACATGGAGTTCCATCAATCAGGGCCTTGAGGGAGGGGAGTCTCCGGCCCCCTTCAGTTTTCGCTAACCAAGAAAGGATAGAGACGATGTCAGAGCCGACCGAGAAGACACGAGCCACCATTACCGTCAGCAGCAAGGGAGTCCAGCTGGGCGAGATCGTCCTGAAGTTTTTCCACGATGTGGCGCCAGGTCACGTGAAGAACTTTACGAAGTTGGCCCAAGAAGGCTTCTATAACAACACGACCTTTCATCGAGTCATTCCCGGCTTCATGATCCAGGGCGGCGATCCCAACAGCAAGAATCCCGACCGTGCCTCGCACGGCATGGGGGGACCTGGGTATCAGATCAAGGCCGAGTTCAACAGCAAGCCGCACAAGCGCGGAATCCTCTCCATGGCGCGTTCGAACGAGCCGGACAGCGCCGGTTCTCAGTTTTTCATCTGCGTGGCGGATGCGAACTTCCTCGATTGGCAGTACACCGCATTCGGCGAAGTGGTCAGCGGATTGGACGTTGTGGACAAGGTAGTTGCCATGAAGCGCGACGGGCGGGACAATCCGCTGGAGCGTGTCGAGATGACGGTTTTGATTAGCGAATAGCGATGAACGACGAACGATGAGCGATGAACTGAAGATGTTGGGTCGGAGAGCATGATATATCGAGTAGGACCAACGGTTCTGTATTCAGCGCTCATCGTTCTGACTTCATCGTTGTTGGCGAGCTGCGCCATTCCCCTTGTGCCTTATCGTGCGGTCTATGAAGACCCGGTCAATTACGTCCGACTGGAGCACGACGATTTGGTCCTGCCTGAATGGCCTCCCAGCGCGCACGATCATCCGAAGTCGATGCAATACGAAGATCTGTCTCGCATCCTCAGCGGCATTTCCGTCAAAGAACATCGGATCTGGTTACAGAAATGGACGCAGGGCGAGGCGCCGCTGATGCCGGCGTTTCGCCCCGACGAGGTCACACTGTTATCGCGGCAGATCGCCGAGGCCCTGGCCGTCGCTCAGCCGGACGAACGTGTGACGTTTTATCTCAGCCAGCCGCAAACCTCCGCGAAGCGCATCGTCACCTCTGGCGGCCTCTATCTCCACGGGACGGAGTTACATTTTATCCTGGGAAATTGGCAGGTCGTCTACGGCATTCCAACCTATGGGATGATTTACGATCGGCGCTACCCCATGCGTCCGACCGCCGCGAAGGGATTCGAGCTCTTCTTCGATCCGAGTGAGGCCACAGTCGTCCAGCGGCACAGCTTTATCGATACGCTGTTGGCCAACACGAACGGGACCATCTTCATCCGGAGTTCAACAATGTCGATGCCTGTATCATGTGTGGCGCCTGCGTCGCGGCCTGTACCGTGTATGAAGTGTCGAAAGGATTTGCCGGTCCCGCAGCCCTGGCGAAGGCCGATCGCTTTCTCTCTGACCCACGCGAAGCCCCGTCGGCGACGCGCGCCAGGCTGTCGGCTCTTCAACGTGAAGATGGAATCTGGGACTGTACGCGCTGCAACTTCTGCGTCGAAGTTTGTCCGAAAGATGTCAAGCCGATGGAGGCAATCATCCGGCTGCGGCGGGCTTCGCTTGAACGAGGCCTGACCACGACCGGCGGTGCCCGTCATATCCTCGGTTTTGCCGATCTGGTCGAACAGCAAGGGCGTTTGAACGAAGCCATCATGCCGCTGAAAGTGGTCGGGTTCGCACCGCGTGCGGTATGGCGCATCCTGCCTCTGGGCCTCAAGATGTTCTTCAAAGGGAAAGTGCCCAATCCTCTCGGACATGCGATCCCCGGACTCAGCCACCTCCAGGCGCTCATTCGGCGAGTGCGACGTGCCACACCTTCAGTCTAACCTCGATGGCCTGGACCATTCGCTGGCCTGAACACATTGCCATGGCCGATGCAGCCTTTGAAGTCGACGCGTCGTCGGCCGAGGAAGTTGTTCGCGGTGCAACAGAGGCGCTCCTTCAAAGCCTGGCAAACCCTGTTACCGTGTCGGGCGGATGGGAGCGGTCTATTGAACGGACCGATGTGGACCTCTCGGCCCTGTTGTTTGATTGGTTGTCGGAGATTGTCTATTGGAAAGATGCCGCAGGGGTGGTCTTCCGGGAGGCACCGCTCACCTTGGTGCATGAGGGCGACGTCTGGTTGCTGCGAGCACGGTTGATCGGCGCGCCAGTGGATTACCAGACACAAGAGCTTCATGCCGATGTGAAGGGGGTCACGAAACATCTGTACCATGTGAGTCAGGACGCGGGGCAGTGGAAGGCATTGGTGGTGTTGGATGTATGAAAAAGTGATGGGTGAGCGGTGATGAGTGATGAGTTGAGAGTGAATACGGACATGAACGTGAATCGGATTTCCGATGAGATCTGGGAAATCCCCATGTCTGAAAAGTCCGGCATGTTGGTGCCTGCCAGGATTTACGCCACCAGGAACATTCTGCAATCCATGGATAGCGGGGTGTTCGATCAGGTGACCAATGTCGCCTGCCTGCCCGGCATCAGACGGTATGCGCTCTGTATGCCGGATGGGCATTGGGGATATGGATTCCCGATCGGGGGTGTCGCAGCGTTCGATGCGCAGGATGGCATCATCTCTCCCGGCGGCGTCGGCTACGATATCAACTGCGGTATGCGGCTGATTCGAACAGACTTAACGCTGGCGGATGTGCAGCCGCATCTCGAGAGGCTTATGACCGAACTCTTTCGAAAAGTCCCGGCCGGGGTCGGCGCGAGCGGATTCGTTCGGCTTTCGCGGGAGGAGTTCGGTCGCGTGATGACTCATGGGGCCAAGTGGTGTGTGGAGCGGGGATACGGGTGGCATCGGGATCTCATCCGCATGGAAGAAGGCGGCTGCATCGAGGGGGTCGATGCGTCGGTCGTGACCGACCATGCCATTCAACGAGGCATCAATCAGCTGGGGACCCTGGGATCGGGCAATCATTACCTCGAAGTTCAGGTGGTCTCGAACGATCGGATATTCGATCTCGCCACGGCTGCGGCGCTCGGCATCACCGGCCACGAGCAGATCGTGGTGATGGTGCATTGTGGGTCACGCGGGTTCGGACATCAGGTGGCGAGCGACTATCTGAAGGTATTTGAGAAGTCCATGCGCCGGTATGGCATCACGGTGAAGGATCAACAGCTGGCCTGCGCGCCGTTTCGGTCTCCCGAGGGGCAGGAGTATTTTTCCGCGATGAACTGTGCCGCGAATACGGCCTTTGCCAACCGTCAGGTCATCACGCATCAGATTCGCGAAGCCTTTGCGACGGTCTTTGGCCAGTCCGCCGAGGCCCTGGGCATGGAGCTGGTGTATGACGTGGCGCATAACATTGCCAAGGTCGAACGGTATCCGGAAGGGGAGCTCGTGGTGCATCGCAAAGGCGCGACCAGAGCCTTCGGGCGACGAAGAGGATCAACGGCAGTCGCCCGAGGAAGGCATCGTGCTTGAGGTTTCGCGTGAGTGTTTCCGCCGAATGGCCCCCGGCTCCTTCTGTCGCCAGGATGAGACAGGGCGGATCATGGACGAGTTCGTGCAGCGCGAGATCCGGGAGGTTGCCTTCCACGACTTGGAAACCGGCTTTCTCCAAGGCCGAGGTCAAGGTGACGATCGGGGCGAGTTCGTTGTGCAGGAGGAGAATGCGCCGTCCTGGTAGGGAGGGGTTCATAGGTAATCGTCGATGGTGGCAAACTCGCTCGAAGCCTTGGCGATATAGTCCGCCAACGTCTGTTCGTCGAGGCCCACCATGTCCCAGGCTGCTTTCGAGAGCGGCGGAATAATATCGTCCCCTGCGTTTCCACAGGCCAAGCCTTTGACTAGGATGTCGGCGACATGGACGATGGCCGTTTGCACCGTGGCCTCTTTGGCAAGCGTCGGCGCATGGTGGTAGAGGATCGGCTCGCGGAGCGTGACCGGTAAATGCCAGGCATTGGCCAGGTAGCCGCCGATCTCTGCATGTGAGAGGCCCGTGAGTTCCTGTTCTACGTCGAAGAGTGACCGGTCGCCTCCTGCTTTGTAGGCCTCTTTGATCTGGTCTCCGACATCGGCCCATTTGACGTAGAGGACGACTTTCCCGATGTCGTGTAGCAGGCCCGCGACGAACAGTTCTTCGGGGTTCTTGATCTCCAGTCTTGCTGCCAGGAGGTTGGCCGTGATGGCGACGCCCAGGGAATGTCGCCACAACTGATCCATGCCGGCATCTTTCATGATATTGAGCGCCGAGGCGCAGAGGGTGAGGCCTTTTACGACGTTGAATCCCAATACGATGACCGCATGGGCCACCGAACTGATGCGGGAGGGGAATCCATAAAACGGTGAATTGGCAAGCCGGAGGACTTTAGCCGCGAGGACCTGATCTTTTTCGATGATCGAGCCGATCTCCTCGGTCGAAACCGTCGGGCTGCCGATCATGGCGGCGAGCCGCTGCACGACATGGGGGAGCGTCGGCAGGTCTCCGAGTTTCTCGATTCGGTTGCGCAGGTCTGTCGGATTGAATGTGGTCATGCTGTCGCAGGCCCCTCTGTCGCCGACGCGGTGCTATGCGTGGCATGCAAATGTGTCCGGAGAGTCTTGAGGATGAGCTGTTGGACAGGGTCCTGCGTGACATGCCGGAACCGATGATCGAGTTCAGCCTCCAGCTCCGTCAGCGTTTTTCCGCCGGCGCCCCCTGCATCGCCCTCCACATAGACCGAGGTCGTTCCCATCCGTTGGAGGCGCTCGATCATGGGCGCGTCGAGTATGGTCCCGACTGCCACGATGGGAAGTCCGTTGGCATTGGTCACTGGTTTGACCAGGATCATATCCGGCAAGAGTTCCTCGATGACCACTCGTTTCATCTATGTGAATTCCTGAGGTGTATCTGTCTGTGCGCCAACTGCCGAGTCATCTGAATGGATGCATTGGGCAGAGGGAGTCTGTCGCTCGTCCTTCTCTTATCGGACGACCGGCATCATTTCTAAAGGTTTCGTTCCCTTCTTCTCCGTTGATGTAGGCGCAGGGGGGGCAGCAGGGTAGGCCCCACGGTGAACCAGGTAGGCTGAGTAAGGCAGCCCTACTTTGGCTGAGGTTGCGTGACGGGAGGTGATTCTTGTCCAGCGAGGTTCGTGGCGGTCACGCAGATTCTGACTTGAGGCGCCGATGGAACGATATTTCGTACGGTGACGATGCCTCCGCCCCGGGGGTCTTTCGCCCAGACCCGAATGACCTGGGTCTGGCCCTTCGGGACGTTGAGATAGATGGAGGTCAGCAAGAGGTTGGTCAGCGGAGCGCCGGTCACATTGCTGGAGGGCTCGCGATAGGTGACGGTGAACCCCTTTGGGCTAACCGGAACGGGGACTGAGGCTGTGGTGCACGCGGCGGGGACTTCTGCAGCGATGGTCGTCTTGGTTTGAAGATTCTCGCCTGTCCCATTTGTCGCCAGGTATGTTGCTCCAGGACCGATGCTCCCACAGGCCGCTAGCGAGAGTGCCATCGTGAGAAGCGGCCATTTGATGAGATGTACGATTGTCGGTGAGGCCTGCATCATTGTTCCAATGCTGTGAACCTCTGCATCAACGCTCTTGTCGCAATCGAAAGCTATTGTACTCGCGAGTGTGAATAAGCGCTATGGCCTTCGTGGTATGGCTCGACCTTCTTCCAAGTCTTGCAAGTCGGACCAGGCGGTGAGGTCGGTGCGGGAAGGATCAACGGCGTCTCTGAGCTGGTTGAAATACTGTTGTTTCTCCGGGCTACTGGGCCCGCGGGTCAGCATCAAGTCGTTCCAGAGCTCGAGCTCAGAGGCTTTGTGTGGTTTCGCAGTTTTCCTGAACCACTGGGCCACACCTTCATCGGTAGGGTTGGCTGTGACGGTTGCGGTGAACTGATCGGCCGTGATCCCGGCGAATTCCATCAGTCGATCATCCATCGGGCAGGGATAGATGTATTCGCCTTCCGTGCCGGCTAGCACGGCGCGGCATTTATCGATCATGCGCGCCAGATGGACGTAGCCCACCAGCTTGAATTTCATGCTCCGGGGAAATGATGTTCGTAGATCCATGACAGGATGTTGAAAAGCCCGCCTCTTAAGAAGCGATGAACGGTGAGCGATGAACGATGATTAAGAGAACGCATGTATTACTGCATTCTGCGTTCATCGTTCAACACTCATCGCTCGGGCTCTTGCCGCTCCTTTGTTAGACCAGTTTGTGATTCGTGAACGTGAGGCTCTTTACGACGACCGCCCCGTTTTCATAGGTAATGATGCGGCGAGTGGCCGGCAGATCCGATGATCCGACACGTACGTGGCTATCGGTGAAGCTTTCCACGTTGTTCAGCTTTCCGTCGGTCGGGGAGTAGTAGTAGACGCAATACTTCGTCGTGAGGTTCTTCTGATCCTGGGTGAGGGAGCTTTCCTCGACATTGATCGTGAAGGCGAAGGGGGCCATGCCCGGGTGCGCCATCTTGCGATTGATCTGGGTGATGCGATTGTCTTTAAGGCGATAGAAGGAGTTCGAGCCGTGAATGTTCAGCTTCGTGCCGAAGGGATGCCCGTCTTCTTCCATGGTTAAGGAGTATTTGCCGTCCGACTCTTCGAAGCTTCTCGGGCCACGGTGCACGGCGATCGAGCCGAGCTGCTCCTGTGCCCACTTCTGGACCTCGGGATCTCCCAGTTGGACCGAGACTTCACGCGGGCCTTTGACCATGACCGGTCCCTTAGTCTCTTTTCCGTTCACGTTGACGGTCAAGTCGGCTGTGAATCCCTTGAAGTCCTTGGGCCAGCGTGCGGTCTTCTCGAAGGCTTGCCGAAGCATTTCGCGAGCTTTTGGATCGTCGACGACCGGGGTTTCTTCTTGTTTTGGCTTCTGTTGTTCCATGGGGCGATCTCCTTGTTGGGTCGAATAGGCAGGATGCGTTCGAGACGTCGGCCTTGCTGACGGCCATTTTGAGCATCCTGCCAGATTTAGACCGCAGTATACGCTTGGGGCGAAAGCTGCCACAAGCGCTCGCAGGCGTGAGAGGTGGCTGGTTGTTCTAGTGTATTTGGTTAATCTCGTTTGTTGGTTGAACCAGAATAACCAGAGAAACCAGATGAACGAGATAGACCGGGCTGATCTCGCCAGTCTCGCTCAGTGTTCCCACTTAGGCGCTAGAAGAAATTGAGCATTTCGGGTATACTCGCGCCGCGCGGGGGCTATCTCTCCACGTAGAACGAAAGGATGGACATGGAACGACGGGCTGCTTCCCATACCGAAGAAGAAGAGATGAATCATCGCCGTAAATTGCTGAATGCCGCGAAGAAGGGCGATCAGAAGGCCATTGGCAAGCTCTTAGAGCTGTATCAAGTGCGGATTCATAGTGGAGACATGGTTCAGAAACTGAATAAGACCTCCGCTACGCATAAACTCCAGGCCCAGCTCGCCGAAGGGAAGCCTGTGAAGGGTGGCGGTGGAAGCCATGGTAAGAAGACTGCGCCGACGAAGCCCGCTCCAGCAAAGACCGCACCGGCGAAAGTTGCTGTAAAGCCTGCTGTCTCGAAGGTCAAGCCAAAGGCAAAGGCGCTACCGGTCAAAGCCGCACAGCCGAAACGCAAGAAATAGCCAACGGGCGATTATTGCACTGCCACTCGTAGTCCGCCGCCTGCCAGCTTTGCTGCGATCTCTTCCGCTTGTGTCAGCCCTCCGGCAAACACGATGGCTTCTCCATCATGATCGATTTTCCATGCCAGCTCGAAGGCTTTCGAGCTGGTCATGCCTGGAATGTATTGGCAGAAGAGCCCCACCACTTGCTCGTAGGTGTGACATTCGCAATTGAATACGATCACGCGCGCATCGAGTCCACTCCCGGTGCCGGTACTGGTCGTCTCGATCGGGACGGGTGGTGCAAAGGGTGTTTTTATGCCGGCCATAGGGGCGAATATTAGCAGAGTTTGGAACAACTTTTAACCTGGATTATTCCGGCAGGCCGTCGCGAAGTGTTCGGGGACGAGCGCGCCGGTGCGTTTTCCTGTATTGCTTACGGAGCAGATCGGTACGAAGAGTTGAGGTTAATAGCCGACTCGCGTGAGCAGGTGGTTGGTTCTCACCCAATTCTCCCTGGCGCAGGATTGCGTATAGAGCGTGAAATGCGCGGGGGAATCTGTAGCCGGCTGGAGTTGATGGGCCAATGCGAGCATTTGCGTATAGACGAGTGAGGCGGATGTCTTGACGAGGGCCAGCCCATATTCAAAGAGATACCCCTCTTCAAGAGTCGGGTTCCTCTTCGAGAGTGTCCGTACCCGCGCGAGGTCGAATGGTTCCTCTCTGAACGAAATGTCCATGAGATGGAGGAGCGCCGCCGGGCCTGGCACGACGGTCTCGCCGATGCGAACCGCATGGGAGGGTTCAAAGAGTCCACGCTGAAGACGGCGGTCCCGGCAGAGGGCTGCGTGAAATTGTGCGCGCCAGTCGGGGTCTCGGAGATCTCGGTCGATGGCCTCTGCCACCAGTGAGGTGAGCGGTCCGCTCACGTCATACCCTTGTATGAGGCGCCCCGACTCGATGAGCTCAGGAAAACTCATGCCCATCCGGTCTTGAAAAGCCGTGACGCCTGTCATGGGCGTCAGTTGCATCGCCATGAAGTCGCGAAAATGCACGGTGGCAAAGCGAGTCAGGAGCCTGGTCAGGGTCTCCGGGTGGCAGAGATGGAAGGGGTAGAACAACGCGTGGGGTGGTTGTCGGTGATTCATCGACAAAGTCTCACAGTCATGTTAATTTTCGCGCGTGAAATATCTCTTTACGTCGTGGCTTGATGCTCTGCTCATCTTCGTCCCTGTGACGATTGCGCTCGAGGTCCTTCGAGCCGACCCGCTGCTGGTTTTCATCTCGGCCTGCTTTGCTATTATTCCGCTCGCCGGCCTGCTCGGGCGAGCCACCGAACATTTAACGGCCCATGTCGGTGCCGGGATTGGCGCACTCCTCAATGCGTCGCTGGGCAATGCGGCAGAATTGATTATCGCACTGGTAGCGCTGCGCGAAGGCCTTCACGACGTCGTCAAAGCGTCGCTGACCGGTTCAATCCTGGGAAATATCTTACTCGTTCTTGGCGTCTCAATGTTTGCCGGTGGTATGAAGTATGAGCGGCAGACGTTTAACCAAACTGCTGCCGGAACGGGTGCCAGTCTTCTGCTCCTGGCCGCTGTCGGCCTCATCATTCCAGCAGTCTTCCATTTCACCGCAGCCGACCGTGGTGTGGCGATCGAACGAGAGTTGAGTCTGCTTATTGCGCTTGTATTATTCAGCATTTATATCGCAAGTCTATTGTTTTCCTTAAAGACCCATCGCCATCTCTTTGCCGGAGAGTCGCATGATGCCTCAGACCTTGGAGAGCAACCCTGGACGAAGAGTGCATCGATTGCCGTGCTCACCGTAGCGACTTGTTTCGTGGCCCTCATGAGCGAAATGTTGGTAGGGGCGCTGGAGCCTGCTGCGCACAAACTCGGGCTTACGCAGGTATTTGTCGGCGTCATTCTTGTGGCCTTGGTGGGCAATGCGGCTGAACATTCTACGGCGGTGATGGTAGCGCTCAAAAACAAGATGGATCTGGCTTATGGGATTGCAGTGGGGTCCAGCCTGCAGATTGCCTTGCTTGTAGCGCCATTGCTGGTGTTTGCCAGTTATCTCTTCGGGACGCCGCTGGACCTGATATTTACACCCTTCGAGGTCGCTGCTGTGACCATCTCGGTCCTCATCGTCGGATTCGTCGCGATGGACGGGGAATCGCACTGGATGGAAGGGGTGATGTTGGTCGGGGTCTATGTGATGCTGGCCATCGCCTTCTTCTTCCTCCCGGCTTAGCAGCTGGGTGAGTGGAGCTGATAGCGAATGGCTTATAGCTCGGACAGAGACAGTCCGATTCGCTCGCTTCCCACGACTATCAGCCATAAGCTATAAGCCATCTGCTCTTTTCTTCTAGACCTTATCCATGTCGATAACTTCGGTGGCTTCCCAGAGATTTTTCAGCTCCGCATCCGCCAGATCCTTCACTCGATCCTCTTCCGTCTCTTGGCCGAACTGAACCGCTTGAATCGGTGGGGCGGTCTCTTTCTCGGTTGGAGCGGCAACCGCTTCCGGCGGCATAGGCTCTCTTCGTCGTTTCTTGGCTGGATCCATATTAACGGGCATGTTACCTCCGGCGTGATCTGCATTCAGTTTCCACTCTGACTGACAGAAAAGTCAATGCACGCGGTTGCCGATGGCCAGAGAGGTTTGTCTTGTTTATTTGGGTTAATCCGACTAACTAAATAAACCAGAGCAACCAGATGAACCAAATAAACTGGAGCTTTTCTAATACAGCTTCTCGGCGATGGTGTCGGCCTGTAGTCGGCCTTTCGCCGATAGTTTGCTGTGTTCCCCGTCCTGTTCGATCAATTCTTGCGCGAGCAATTGAGCGGTGAGTGCACTGTGTCCATAGTTCAATGCATGTTGATGCAGGTTGTGAGAGGGAATGCCTTGGATCAGTCGTAATCCGAAAATCACGGCATCGCGGAGTTGTTCTTCCTTCGAGAGTGTGATGCGCTCCTCGATGGGAAGGAGGCCTTCTGTCAGCAAGCGGTTGTAGGCATCGAGGTCGGCGACGTTGCCGAATCTCGTTCCGCCAAGGTAGGACTGGGCACTGGGGCCGAATCCCAGATATTCCCCATTGGTCCAATAGAGCAGATTGTGGCGGCAGGCATGTCCTGGCTTGGCATAGTTCGAGACTTCGTACCGCTCATATCCTGCGTCCGAAAGTATCCTCTGCGCAGCCTCGTCCATCTCAATCTGAAGCCCTTCGTCCGGTGCGGGGCTCCGTTCGAGTCGGATATTCGACTCGAGTCTTGTCTCTTGTTCCACTGTGAGTGCATAGCAAGAGAGGTGCGTCGGCTGCAGTGCAAGACAATGGGTCAGAGTGTTCTCCCAACTTGCCAAGCTTTGTCCGGGCAATCCATACATCAAGTCAAGGTTGATGTTTGTGAAGCCGGAGGATCGAGCCTTCGCCATGGCTGTGATGGTCTCACTGACAGCGCCGGGCCGACCGATTCTGAGGAGATCGCCATCCTCCATCGATTCGGCTCCGAAGCTCAGGCGGGTCACACCGGCCTGAAGGAGTTGAACAAGGTCTTGTTCGGAGATCGTCGAGGGGTGGCCCTCCACGGTGACTTCACAGTCTGGGGTGAGGTTGAATCGGTTCCGAATCTCGGACAGGATGGCGATGAGTTGAGCCACGGTCAGAACCGTCGGTGTACCACCCCCAAGATAGACGGATTGGATAGGGCGCCCAACTGTGACCTGTTGCTGCGCCGATAGCCCGATCTCATGCAAGAGGGATTGGACAAAGGCGTCAGCCCGTTCCTCGCGATGGATTTCCAGATAGAAAGCGCAGAAATCGCAACGCTGGCGGCAGAAGGGGATGTGGAGGTACAGGCCCAGAGGCGGGAACGTGGTCACGACAGGCTGAATCCTTGGGGTTTGGAAAAGTCCCGCGACAGGACGATTTCTATTTCATCGGCCGGGGATTTTCCGCGATTGCGCACATGGGGCTGCCAGGCCTTATGTTGGCGCAACGAGTCGAAGAGCACCTTGAGCAGATCCGGCTTGATGCGCGCTTCCCACTCCCGCACCCAGGCGTGAGCCTCTTCGTCGCCCTCATAGTCGTCGGGAAAGGAGGCCTCCAGGCTGAATCGAAAGGTAAAGGTTTTTTCTTCTTGATACATACAAGTCCTCGCTGATTGCGAACTGGCCTGGTCGATCTTATAATACCCCTCAGATAAAGGAGTACGACCCATGCCTATCTTCGAATATGTCTGCGGCGAATGCAATCATCGGTTCGAGCTGTTGGTCTATGGTTCCACGCCGGCTGCCTGCCCCAAGTGCAAGACGACGAAGCTGGAGAAGCAAATTTCTTCGTTCGGAGTCGGGGGCACGGATGGCTGGGTATTGCCGGGTAATGGGGGCGGTTCCTGTGGAAGTTGCGGTGACCCGCGTGGCCCAGGTTCCTGTTCCACCAATTGATCATGGAATCAGGCGAGCCGAATCTGCAGCGCGCGATTGCCATCATCTCTCAGTCCGATCCGCTCACCAAATTGCTCGAAGAGGTGAAGCTGGGCCGGATGAAAC
>SWDR01000022.1:56919-60193 GCA_005116815.1 Nitrospira sp.
TTGGTGAAGGTGGTGTTGATGGTTTGGGGGCCTCCCCAGGCCTCTAATACCTGCTCTTTGGACATGCCGACCATGACGCGATGTTCGGCGATATGCTTGTGAAAGTCAGGATCTTTGAGTTGTACGATGAGCGGCCAGATCACCATGAGGAGCATGAATATTCCAAGCCCCGCATAGATCATAAGTCGAACGGGGCGTCGGCGAATGAAGGGTGTCTGTTCTTGGCGATCGGTGGATGAGGCGTTCATTGGCTCTTGGGCGGCTGCAGTCGTGTGATCCATGATGGTCTGCATGGTAGCAATGTGAATCGGAGAGAGTCAAGGAAGCCGGTCTGTTTGCGTCAATTTAATCAATAAGATGTGAGTAATAGGTCGGGGTCGGTATACTCATGGTGATGTATCCATCCAACCATGACTCGATTGATCGAGATCAACGAAGCCCTCTTCTGCTCCATAGCAGTGGGGCTGTTCTTGTAGGAGTCTTCCTCCTCTGGATCGGTAGCCTCCTGTTGACGGAGTCAGCGTCTGCCACGATCATCTATTCCTATATCGATGAACGAGGCACGGCAGTCATGACGGATAACTACGAGACCATTCCCGAACGGTATCGTGCGAAGGTGCAGGCGACAGAGCATGCTCCCCAAGCCGCCACCAATCATTCAAAGGCTGTACAACTGCAGCAGTCGGTATCAGATTGGGCACAGGTCGTTCGTGCACAATTCGGTACATTCGCGCCAAGTATTTCTGGATTGACTCCCTATCAGTCTCACGTGCTGACAGTCGGCGGCCTCGTTGCGGTGGTGTGTCTGTTGGCCAGACTGCTTGCGCGAAGCCAAACTATCCGCTTCCTCTCTCTCTGGTGTTTGGTCATGTTGGGTTTGACTGTGCCTGCTTTGCTCTTTACTTCTCAAGACACTGCGTTGGATCTCTTCACAGGTCGGGCTGTCAAAGCGCAGGAGAAACAGCAGGACCGTCTCCAGAATCTTCCTTAATTTTCCTTGATCATCGCTCGATGTCGTAATGACCAGGCGCGGCTAGTCCGCGTATTTGGGGAGAGGAATCTTTTTGACGGTGGGTATCTGAGGGAGCAGTTGACGTTGGGAGAATTCTCGCGAGTAGGGATTTAGGATGGGGTCATGCGTATGTCGCTGGCGGTGCTTCACGAGGTCGATACTTTGGGTGCTGATTTCCATTCGATCGACAAGTGACTTAGACGTGAGGGGATCGGGCAGGCCTTGTAACGAAAACAGTTGATAGGCCAGGCTCCATTCAAGCGTATCTTTCGCGGCTTCTTTCACAATAAAGCGAGCCTGTGGTGACGAAGCGCCTGTGAAGAGCAGTATCCAGATGTTCGATCGGAATGATGGCGCGGTAGGGTTCTCTGAAGGGTGAAACTCCGGGACCAGTGCCGGGATCTTGGAGAGGGGAATGGCTGGGGAAAACTCGATGTCGACGAGCCGAACGAAGAGCGTTCGATTGTCGTTTTCGTCGTTGGGATCGAAAGTGTAACTGAATGAGTAGCGGATCTCGATGCCCTCACGTGTCACGGTGTAGACATCCTCGCCGTTTTCCGGGGAGACGAGCTTCCGGAAATACTTCTCCCAATCGGTGATGGCGTAATAGGTGAAGACGCGTAGCGCGGATTTTCGATCCCGTACCGCCTGTGGCATGCCGAGTTGTTGATGGAGTTCCGCTTGTGTTAGTCCGAGGTACCCATCCTCAAAATAGGGCGCCGCGAAGGCTGGGGAGTGGTGGAGCCAGATGCTGGTCGTCGAGACCAACACGACGAGAAATACGAGAATGGTATGGGACGCATCACGCAGGAGCACAGTGTCTCTCCAGCTAGTCACGGCATGGTATCGGTGGACTCCCGTCCTGTCAAGGCAGGATGAGCGGGATTGCTTGCTGGCGCCGGAACTGCTCAGTTATGATGGCGACTGATTTTTTGTCATGAAGACGTAGTCGATCACGGAGACAGGTTCTATGAGTGCAAAGTTAGAAACCTTGCTGCAACAACGCATTCTCGTCCTCGACGGGGCGATGGGGACCATGATCCAGCAGCGGAAGCTGGACGAGGCGGCGTTTCGGGGCGAGCGTTTTAAAGATTGGAAGAAGGATCAGAAGGGGCACAACGATCTGTTGAACCTGACGCAGCCCTCGATTATCGAGGAGATTCATCGCCAATATTTCGAAGCCGGCGCCGATATCGTGGAGACGAATACGTTCAATGCCCAAGCCATTTCCCTGGCCGATTACGGCATGGAGTCTCTGGCCTACGAGATTGCGCGGGCAGGAGGGGAATGTGCCAGGCGTGCGGCGGCACAGGTCATGTCGGCGGCCCCTGGTCGCTCCTGCTTTGTGGCCGGGGCCATCGGTCCCACGACGAAGACCTCGTCGATTTCAACCGATGTGAATAACTCAGGTGCCCGCGGCACCACCTACGATGAGCTAGTGACGGTGTACTACGAGCAAGTTCGTGGCTTAGTGGACGGCGGCGTTGACATCTTATTGGTCGAAACCATTTTCGATACGCTGAATGCGAAAGCCGCGTTCTTTGCCATCGATACGTTTTTTGAAGATCGCCATGTGAAGCTTCCCATCATGGCGTCAGTGACGTTTATTCAAGCCGGCAGCAACCGTGGGGTGACGGGCCAAACCATCGAAGCATTTTGGAATTCGATCTCTCATGTGCCGTTGCTCAGCGTCGGCATCAATTGCGCCTTGGGTCCCAAGGAAATGCGGCCATTGATTGAAGAACTTTCGCGTCTGGCTCCGATCCTTGTGAGTAGCCATCCGAATGCCGGACTGCCGAATCCGTTGCTGCCGACGGGATTTCCTGAGACGCCGGACAGTCTGGCGCCTCAGTTAAAAGAATGGGCTCAGAATGGCTGGCTGAATATCGTGGGCGGCTGTTGTGGGACGACACCGGGGCACATCAAGATGATCGCCGAGGCAGTCAGGGGTGTTCCTCCGCGCGTCCCGCAACCAGTCGAGCACTATACCAGACTCAGCGGGTTGGAAGCGGTGACGATCAGGCCGGAATCAAACTTTGTGAATATCGGTGAACGAACCAACGTCACGGGGTCACCGGCTTTTTCTAAACTGATTCTGGCTGGCGACTATGAAGCGGCGCTCTCGGTGGCGCGGCAACAGGTCGAGGGGGGCGCTCAGATCATCGACATCAATATGGACGAAGGCATGCTCGATTCCCAGGCCGCCATGGAAAGATTTCTACGGCTGGTCGCCTCGGAGCCGGATATCACTCGCGTCCCCAT
>SWDR01000022.1:60293-92773 GCA_005116815.1 Nitrospira sp.
ATGCGTTTCGAGGGTGCGAGGCCGATTAACTTCGGGACGCGCAAATCGCCGGTAAAGATATAGGCGCGCCATCCATTGAAGCGCTGTTTCAACCAGTCGCCCAGCTTGGGATAGAACGCATCCAGTTCTTCCGGCCGGCTGAGTCGGACTCCATAGGGGGGATTGATCAGGATCACGCCCTGTTCAGCCGGCGCTTCGAGGTCGAGGACGTCGCTTTGCCGCAGGCGGATATCGAACGCGACCCCCGCACCCTGAAACGTCCGCTGGGCGATTTTTACCGCAGCGGGATCCTGGTCGGACGCATAGATGGGCGCCGGCACCTCTGCCAGTTGTTTCACCCGTGAGGCTTCGCGCAGATGGCCCCACCGTTTGGGGTCGTGGACGATCAAGCGCTCAAAGGCAAATGTCCGCGACTGCCCCGGTGCGATCCGGCGTGCCATCATCGCCGCTTCGAGCGGGATTGTTCCTCCGCCGCACATAGGGTCGAGCAATACCTCCTTGGGCGTCCACCCGGCGAGCCGCAGCAGGCCCGCCGCCAGGTTTTCTCGCAACGGGGCTTCGACGGACACCACTCGATGGCCTCGTTTGAAGAGCGGGTCACCGGAGGTGTCCAGATAAAAGGTCACCGTGGACTCATCGAGAAACGCGTCGATCCGGAGGTTCGGGTTGTGGGTATCGACATTCGGTCTCTTGTGCCGCACGGCCATGAACTTATCGCAGACGGCGTCTTTGATCCGCAGTGTGATGAAGTCCAGGCTGGTGAGGGGACAACGGCGCGCACTCACTTTGACCTTGATGGTTTGTGACGAGGTGAACCAGTCCGGCCAGGCAAGACTATAGGCGGCGCGGTAGACATCGTCTTCCGAGAGATAGGGGGCCTGTCCGACTTCCCAGAGCACGCGGCTGGCAATGTGACTCTTGAGATTGACCCAGTACATGGTGGCCCAGGGCGCCAGGAACGCGATGCCTCCGTCCGTCTTTGTGGTCATCGGCACGCCAAGGTCGTGGAGTTCCTGTTCGAGGACGCCCTCCAGCCCACTTGGGCAGGGTGCAAAGAACCGTAGTTTTGTGCTATCCATTTGCGATCACCATCCCACTGAGTTTCGCGATGAACTATTGCAGCGCTTGCGGCACGTCTGTGACGAAAAAAATTCCAGCCGGAGACAATCGTCTTCGGTTTGTGTGCGATTCATGCCAGACTATTCATTACCATAATCCGAAAATCGTCGCAGGCTGTATTCCGGAGTGGGACGACAAAATCCTTCTCTGCCGGCGCGGGATCGAACCCAAATCCGGCCTCTGGACCTTTCCCGCTGGCTTTATGGAAATCGGCGAGAGCACCGAACAGGCGGCCGCTCGGGAGACCTTCGAAGAAGCGCAAGCGCTGGTGGAGCGGATTTCTCTCTTTGCGGTCCTGAGTCTCCCGCACATCGGCCAGGCGTACCTGGTCTTTCGAGGGCCGATGGCTTCACCTGAATTCGGTGTCGGTGAAGAAAGCCTTGAAGTCCAACTGTTCACGCTCGACGCCATTCCCTGGGATGAGATCGCCTTCCCTGTCGTGAAGGAAGCGCTTCGCCGTTACGTCGACGATGTCACGCGGGGCACGTTCCAGGTCCATGTGGCGAGCCTCTCGGATCGACTCACCTAGTTTCTAAACTCTGAACGATGAGCGTGGAACGCTGACGTAACAATCGGCCCCTTGTTCATCGTCCATCGCTCACCGCTTCCTGCCCGGCTTCGCCACCTGTTACCGCTTTATTAATTCAGTGTGGGTATCGTGAGGAGTGGCCGGCTGCGGCCCTCGCCGTCGTGGAGAAAGCGAAATCCTCCGGCCTCGGTGTAGTCGACTGTCACCCCTTCCATCCGCGGCGCACTGCGTCGATCCACTGCGATCGTGAGACCGTCGACTTCCTGGACGTCGTCATCGGGCTGGGTCGTGGCTTCCAACATAATATTGAAGCTTAAACGTGATTCATCCAGGTCTCGTACGGACACCCGGACGATCGGATCCTCGGGATGGTCGACTTGGATCGATTTCAGTTTTGCGATGGCGGCAATCGTGATGGCAATCATGTACGAAGCTCCCTCTGGCGGAGGATGCGGTGGATGTCGACCAGGTGATCGTTCCGATCGATGGAGTAAAAAATTCGCCAATCCTCGACAGCATATTTCGAAAGGCCTGGCAGGTCCGGCGCGATGGGTTCGTGCCTCAAGTTATCGACGTTGGAGGCAATCCATTTGGTCTTGTCCAGGAGTCGCTGTGCCATGGCCGGATCCAGGTTCGTGAGATCGTGGAGCAGCGCTGGTCGATAGGCGAGTCGGTACCAGGCCATGATGTGCTTACCAGCGGAGCCCGAGCTGATCTGCGAGGTCTTCACCCGAGAGTCTTTCCGTGCTGGAGAGGGATTCTTTCAAGCGGGCACGCAGCTCCTCGCTCAGTTGGAGGCCGAGGTCGGGATCGCCCAATAATTCGCGCAGGCGATCGTCGACAAACCCGCGTACGAGTTCTTTCAGTTGTGTCGGGGAAAGTTGGGCGAGATCCATATTCACCGAGGATACGGAGGCTGATGCCTAAAATGCAACTGGGGATGGGCGATCTACTGAAGGCCGGCTTTGGGTTGGAGCTGCTTGATCATGAGGCTCAAGCGGTCTTGCTGTGGGGCGGCTATGGTCAGAAACTCTACCCCAATGCCGGCGGATCCGGACCAGCGCACGGTGGCATTGTCGATCAGGATCGGTTGAGGCTCGCCTGGAATATGTAATTGAATGGTGATCTGCATGCCGGTAAAGGGGCTGATCAGACTCTCCACGCGACAGCCCTTGGCCGAAAGGTCTCGGACTGACCCTGTATGGCGGAACTGATTCTGGTGCACTAAGGTGCTGGAGAGCGACACGGGAAACCTGGGATGTTTTCTTGTGACCATAACGGCGTTGGCTTCTCTAGGCGATGAACTCCTGGAAATGTAGCAGGGAATCCCTCCAGATAGCGAGGGGGCACCGTTGTTTCATTCAAGCAGTTATTGTCAGGCACCTACGCATTCCTGCACATACTAGGGAGAAGGGGTGGTTGTCAAAAATCTGTCGCGTTCTGAGGGTTCAGACTTGGTGCTGAGTGGAAAGCGAGAGTGGGCTATGATAAAAATCCTGGTCGCGAATCATTGATGCAGCCGGACGGCATGCAGGACCGTTCTACCTGTGGCAGTTGTTGGCTCTTCCTAATTCTCAACCGAACCGCATGGAGGATTCGAGTGATGGCACGATTGGCATTCCCACGAGGCGTCTGTTTTGTGTGTGTGTTCTCTTTGGGCATCATGGGTTCTCAGGCCTGGGCCGAGTCTTCTACGCCTGATGCCGGGGTGACTGTTGCTGCCGGGAACGTCGTGTCGTTGGAATACACGTTGATGCTCGACGATCAATCCGTGCTTGAATCCAACGTCGGCAAGGAGCCGATGACCTATACGCAGGGTGCGCATGAGATTGTTCCCGGCTTGGAAACGGCCATGGAAGGGATGAAGAAAGGGGAGCGGAAGCATATCGTCGTGGCTCCTGCTGACGGGTATGGACCTCTTGATCCAGAAGCGATCCGGGAGGTGAAGAAGGATCTCATTCCGGTTGCCGCGCAGAAAGTGGGAACCCAGCTTCAAGGGCAGTCTGGTGACGGGGCGACGGCATTCCCTATTGTGAAGGAAGTGAAAGAGGATACGGTCGTGCTCGATTTCAACCATCCGCTGGCAGGGAAGACATTGCACTTTGATGTGACCGTTCTGGCCATTACTGGGGGGGCGGTCCCAGCGCAGCCTGAGAAGTAATCTCCGAGATGAGGGTTCCTTGTGCATGGATCGACCCCACTGTGCGATCCAACGGCATTTGATTTTCGGTAGGGGCGCTTCTAAAATGCCGCCTTTGGATTGACGTTGTCATGCCCACCAGTTCTCGCTCTCGGACAACCGCTTCGCCTAAAAAGAAGACTCGCAAGAAGTCTCTCGGCCTCGATGCGTCGCACAAGCGCCGGTTCCAGACCAGGCTGCTGAAGTGGTACGCGAAACATGGCCGCGATCTGCCCTGGCGAAAGACCTCCGACCCCTATCACATTCTGGTCTCTGAAGTGATGTTGCAACAGACCCAGGTCGATCGGGTCATTCCGAAATACCACGAGTTCCTGGATCGTTACCCAAGCTTTGAAGAGTTGGCTGACGCACCGGTCTCGGATGTGAAGAAGACGTGGTATCCGCTGGGATATAATATTCGGCCTGAACGGCTGCATAGTATCGCGTGCGAGACGGTGGAGCGTTACGGGGGGCAACTGCCGAGCGATGCGGAGGAGTTGCTGTCGTTCAAGGGCATTGGACGGTACACGGCAGGCGCCATTCGGTCGTTCGCGTTTAACGAAGATGCGCCGATCCTGGATACGAATGTGATTCGGGTGCTGCATCGGGTATTTATTGCGAAGGGCGACCCCAAAACGCAGAAGCCGAAGCTCTGGGAATTGTCTGAAGCGCTGATTCCGAGAGGGAAGGGGTACGACTTTAACCAGGCGATCATGGACTTTGGGGCGACCTGTTGCACGGCGAGGAATCCCTTCTGTGAGAAATGTCCGATGAAACCGTTCTGTAAGACCTATCCGTTCGATCGGACGTAACCGGGGATGTCGGCTGGCTATGAAGGTGATTGAGGTTGCCGCTGGTCTGATCTGTCGAGACGGCCGCTATTTGATCGCCCGGCGAAAACCGGGCGTGCATTTGGCAGGGTTCTGGGAGTTCCCAGGCGGGAAGCGCGAGGCCGGTGAAACGTTGGAAGAATGTCTGCAGCGAGAGTTGTTCGAAGAGCTGAATATTCGTATCGATGTGCCGCTGCCCTTCCAGGTCATTCGGCACCAGTATCCTGAGAAAACCGTGGAGCTGCATTTTTTCCGCTGTCGAATTGAGAGCGGGGATGCCACAGCGATCGACTGCGCGGAAATTCGATGGGTCTGGCCGCACGAATTGGATGCCTTTGAGTTTCCTCCGGCAGACCGCCCGGTTGTCGAGGCGTTACAACGTTAGATTATGGGGCAGGAATTATGAAAGTCGTTCTGGACATTGAGACGATTCAAGCGCCTCGGGAAGAATGGGCCAGGCTGGCCGGGAAAATTCCTGAGGAGACTGCATTCGAACCGGCAGAGGGAAGCTACGATCTCTTTACGGCTGGGGCTGCCGATGAACGACGTCGCATCGACGATGAACAATATGCGAAGTCCGCCTTCGATGGTACGTTCAGCCAGATTGTCTGTATCGGGCTATTGGAGTTTTCAGACCAACTCGAGCCTCGCGGGGCGGTGGCCTGGTTTGGAGGGGATGAGCGGGAGCTGCTGCGGCAGTTCTGGAGCCGATTGGCGCAGAACCGCCCGTCGCTCTTCATCACCCATAACGGCCTGGGTTTCGACCTGCCGTTTATTCGAAAGCGATCGATGGTCCATCAAGTTAAGCCGAGCGTCGAGGTGAATCTCGCCAAGTTCAGGACGGAGCCCGTCTATGACACGATGGCAGTCTGGAGCAACTGGGATACGCGCGGGTGGGTGAAACTCGATGTGCTGGCGAGAGCGCTGAACGTCGAAACGAAGTCCGGGAGCGGGTCGCAGGTGGCCGAGATGTGGGAGAAGGGACAGGGGCTCGAGCTGGCTCGGTACTGTCTGCAAGATACGTATGTGACGTATGCCTGTTATAGCCGGATGAATTTCCGGCAGCCCCTGTCCAGCGAAGTGGTCTTACTCCAACCGGAATTGCTGAATGTCGGTTAATGAACGTTAGCGCGTGTGGGTCGCCTCAGCTGTTTTCTTCTTCGGTGCCGGTTTTGCCGATACCTTGGTCGACGTCATCGCTTTCATTTCCTCAGCTCGTTCCCGCAGTTCACGCTTCATCCACTCCGATTCCTTGCGCAACATAATGATCTCGGTATCCTTCTTGGCAAGCGCTTCTTTAGCTTTTACCAACTCACCGATCTGCTGCGCGGTCAGTTCGCTCTCGCTCATATTGGCCGACACCGTCTGAGCCTTCGCCGGAGCGGCTGCCGTCATGGGTGCCATGGGAGCGCTCGGCGTGGCTTTTGCGATTGGCATGGCGGCAGGCATCGGCGTCTTGGCCAACGCATGATAGTCGATGACCATTGAGATAGCTCCGACGGCGCCACCAGCGACATAGGCTGGAGCTGGCTCGATGCGAGCCATGGATTCAGGAAGGAACGCGGTCGGCTTGGCGCCCTTTCCTATGGTGAGGTAGATCGATCCCTTCGAGACATATAGACTGCCCGTGGTGGGTTCAGAGCCTGACCCTGCCGATGAGGATACGCGGAACCCGACAAGCTGTTCGGGCTTCGCCTTTGATAAGCCTTGTGCGAGCAGGGGAGAAAGAAACTCTGCATCCTCATCGCTGAATACTCTCATCGGCTTGCTGCCACCAGCGGACATTTTCGACGTTCCGCTCATGCCGTCATTGCCGTAGATCCCTTTCACGATTTTGATAATGGTCTGTTGATCGATCACTGCCGGATGGCTGGCTTCAAACGACCAATCAGTCACTTCCTCCAGGGTCACGCTGCCCTTTGTATTGTGCGCCAGTTTCGTCCCGCCGGCACAGCCGCTGATGGCGAGGGCAAGAGCGGCAATTCCGACGAAGCCCGTGAGGATA
This sequence comes from Nitrospira sp., assembly GCA_005116815.1. Lineage (GTDB taxonomy): Bacteria > Nitrospirota > Nitrospiria > Nitrospirales > Nitrospiraceae > Palsa-1315. The sequence continues at coordinate 66,956 of SWDR01000022.1, forward strand.
GAGTGCTGCATATTCCTTGGTCTGAGGTCGTGTGTCATCGAGGCGCTCCTTCTTTGAGGACGGGTGTGTGGGTCGAATTCGGCGAACCGCGATGCTTCGACGGCGTCGGAACTACCAGATTCCCAGGCCCATTAATGTCACGCTCAGCGCAATCCATCCGAAGAGTCCCATCGCAATGATGGTCTCAAGGCTGGTGGAGGCATCTGCTTTTTCACTGGCGCTGTGATGTCGATTCTCGATCATGGCTCTTCTCCAAGGAGTGAGTGTGGGAAATGCGTATAAGTGATTACTTGTAAAGCAAAGGCTATGCCTTCATATGGCAAGGAAGCTGGTGCAAGAGGTGAGGGAGGGGCTTGAAGGACGAGTAGTGAGAGGCTGTTCCCTCTGTCCGTCAGGTAGGTAGGTGATCTGTCTAGCGAGGTAGTATCTGCAAGCTGTTGATATAGCGTAAATATAATTACTGTATTGCAAGATATTTCTTGCAGGTTGAGAAGGTGAAATAGCCTGCTTATTTCCTGAGATTTATCGAGAATGGGAAGTGAATGGGCAAAATATGCCTGCTTCGGAGAGGAGTTAGATGGACTGTGGTGGAGGCAGATCTCGTACAGCGGTGTTCGTTTTTGGATCCGTATCTTGCCGAATAGGCTTTGGGGAAGGGACGACCGGAACGATTTAATTCACTGGCGGACGTTCTGCGTACAAGGTTGTGGACGAGGCATCGTAAATGGCAAGGGAGAGCATGTCTCCCGGCTTGGACGGTACTGCGCTCTTATCCCAGATGACGGTGATGTTGCCATCTGATTTGCCCATGCCCTGTGCGGCTGAGCGTTTGGCATCCCCCTCGACCAAGATGGGGAGCGTGCGCTTGAGATATTCCCGGTTCCGTTCGTAGGAAATATTCCGTTGGAGGTCGAAGAGTCTCGTCACGCGTTCAGTCTTGACCGAATCGGGAACATCGTCAGGGAACTTGCGTGCCGCGATCGTGTTCTTTCGTTCTGAATATTTGAAGATGAATGCCGAGTGAAACCGTATGTCTTCGAGAAGCCGGTACGTCTCGGCAAAGTCTTCCTCGCTCTCCCCGCAGAAGCCTCCAATGATATCGGTGCTGAGGACGATGTCGGCTTGCAGGGTGCGGATGCGGTCGACCAGGGTACGACACTCTTTATTGGTATAGGTCCGATTCATCAAGCCAAGGATACGGTCGCTGCCGGATTGAAGCGGCAAATGAATTTGCTTGCAGATACGGGGATGCGACACGACGGCCTCTAACAATGAAAGCGGAAAGTCTTTGGGGTGTGGGGACGTGAATCTCACCCGTTCGATGCCCGGTACATCCGCGACGGCCGTGATCAATCGCGCAAAATCCCAGTTGTCGAATCGATATGAATTGACGTTTTGTCCGAGAAGCGTGATCTGTTTAAACCCTTGCTCGGCGATTCGTCGAGCTTCCTGCACGATGCCCTCCGGGTCACGGGAGCGTTCCCGCCCTCTCGTATAGGGGACCACGCAGAAACTGCAGAAGTTGTCGCAGCCTCGCATGACGGCTATCCAGGCATTCACCTTGTCGTTTCGATCGGGTATGACATCGTGGTAGGTCTCATATTCTGAAAGGTCGACCGCGATTCCCTTTTGATCCTCTCCTTCTGCTTGGGAGAGCATGGCGTTTCGGATCAACATGGGCAGCTGGCGATAGGCATCAGGGCCGGCGAGCACATCCACCAGTGGCTGGATGTCCGTCAGCTCCTCTTTGAGGTTTTGTGCCATGCACCCCAACACCCCTACGACCAATGGGCGTTGTCGCTTGAGTTTTTTCAGCTCAGATAAGTGTTTATAGACTTTGTTGTGGGCATTCTCGCGAATGGCGCAGGTATTCATGAGAATGACGTCCGCACGTTCCCGTTCGTCGGTAAATACAAATCCATCCTGTTTCATCAGCGAGCGAACGAGTTCCGAGTCGTACTCGTTCATCTGACAACCGAAGGTTTCAAGGTGAACCTGGGTTGGTGCGATCGTGGGCTTCATCATTTCGAGAGGTTTGATCATAGATGCGCCATTATAGGAAGATCTTCCTGGTAGGAGCAAGGCGCGTGAGCGAATAGGTGGCATCGTTGATTTGGCTTCGGTTGAAGGGCTTCGTATCCCATGGTAGGATCTTCTCCATCGTTGCCAGCTCACTATACCGTGAGTCTTTTGTGACACCTTCGCCGTTGGCCGCTTCCATTCTCGCCTTCTTTCTATTCCTCCTCCCTGAGGCTGGAGGGTGGACGAAGGAAATTCTTCCCATCGAACCGGATCTCAGTACCAGAATCGAAGAACATTACGATCACGAAGCCCGGCTCTTTCTGATGCTCTATTCTCTGCATGGGAACGGCACCGTCGATTATGTCACCGGGCGTCTCGTGCAGGAATATTCCAGGAACAGTTACGGCAATCCTGTCTATCAGACTGAGGCCTATCCCTTGTTCTACTGGTGGAACCACACCATGTATAACGATCCGGAGCAGGATGGGGTGAATGGCAATGAACGGGTCTATCAGGAAAATATGGAATTCGATATCTCCCGCTATAAGCCCTGCAGCTTCAACGGGCAACCCTGCTGAGTTTCGCCGTGCGACTGCGTGACTATTGTGCCTCGGCTCATGGCCAATGTTTTCCCGCCAGACCTTTTTTGAGAATCTCCGAGTCTCTCGTCTCTTCCGATGATATGCTACGCCCCCATGCCTATTGAAACGACTCGATGAAAGCCCCATCCATCATGCAGACGCTTGCGAACCGGCGCATCGGCATCATGTTGCCGTTGGGGTTCGCCTCAGGGTTGCCATTGGCGCTCACATCCGGGACTCTGCAGGCCTGGCTGACCGTTGCCGGCTTCGACTTGAAGACCATCGGCATCTTTACGCTCGTCGGGCTCCCATATGCACTGAAGTTCTTGTGGGCTCCGCTGATGGATCGTGTGGTTCCTCCCTGGCTGGGCCGCCGCCGCGGATGGATGCTCATGATGCAGCTTGGTGTCGCACTCGGCTTGGCGGCTATGGCGGTGACGGGGCCAGGTGACCGTCCTGAGATATTGGGAATGCTGGCTCTCGTGGTGGCGTTCTTCTCCGCCTCACTCGATATCGTATTCGACGCCTATCGGACCGATCTGCTCTTACGACCTGAGCGGGGATTCGGTGCAGCCGTGTGGGTGAATGGTTATCGATGTGCGTTGTTGCTGGCGAGCGCGGGCGCGCTCCTCTTGGCCGATCATATTGGATGGCGACATACCTATTTGTTGCTCTCTGCGCTCATGGCAACCGGAGTGCTCACGATCCTCGTGAGTCCAGAGCCGCATGAACCGGCTGCTGCACCGGCAAGCCTGGCTGAAGCAGTCGGTGGACCACTGAAAGAACTGTTTGCCCGTCCGGGGGTACTCGGGCTTCTGGCCCTCATCGTCCTCTACAAGGTCGGAGACGCCGTTGCGGCCTCACTGCAAACGGCATTTCTGATAGGAGGGATGGGTTTTTCTGTCAGCGAGGTCGGCTATGTGAAAGGTCTTGGCCTCGTGGCCACGCTCATTGGTGCATTGGCAGGGGGCGTCGCGATGGCCAAACTCGGAATGGTCCGATCGTTGCTCCTCTTCGGTGTCTTGCAAGCGGTCTCAAATCTTGGGTTTATGTGGCTCGCCTGGATGGGGAAGAGTTACGCGGCACTCACGACATCCATTCTCGTCGAGAATGTCACCGGAGGCATGGGCACCGCCGCGTTTGTCGCACTGATCATGTCGCTCTGCGACCATCGGTATACGGCCACGCAGTTCGCGTTGCTCTCTTCCCTCGAAGCGCTCGGACGGGTGTTTTCCGGTCGTCCGTCGGCCACCTTGGTCGAACTGGTCGGCTGGACACAGTTTTTCTTCTGGTCGTTTCTCATCGCCTTGCCTGGCATCTGGCTGGTGTGGGCGCTTCGGGCGCAGTTACATCAAGAAGCCGGACGCGATGCGCAAACCAGAGTCGGCTCAGCCGATCTATGACGATTGGATGCGGCGCTGGAGGAACAAGACAAATAGCATGAGTGTTGGAAGCGGTGCCAGGACGAAGGGCACGAGCCAGACCCAGACATTCTTCCCGCGCATGCGGGCTTGGTCGATCATCCAGACAAACACCCATGCAATCAAGCCGACATAGTTGAGGGCCATCCAGCGCGTCGTATGAATCTTGAGGCCGCTCGTGCTGTCCGGAGCTGCATTGAAGAGAAAGACTCCCAGCATGAGCACAAACAGCCCCAATAACGTTGCGACAAGTTGCTTGCTCCAAACAAACATGATGATCCTCCCTGATACAGGCCATGTGTGCAGCGTCATTGCCGCAGCAGCTATGCGGAGCGTAGGCTAATCATGCGTCTATCGTTTGTCAAAGGGGAGCAGCCCACTGCCGCTCCTATTGCGCCCGCCACGAACAAGGCTCGGCAGTCGTCACTCTGAGGATTTCGATGAGTCTCCTGCGTTTAATCCTGCTGGTTGTGGTACTGGCTGTTAGTGTCGTGCTGGCACAAACGAACCCCACTACCGATCACTATCTGATCTTTGTCCAAGCCGAACTTGCCAAGGCCATGGATCGCATGGATCAATCCACTCCCGACCGGGAAGGGGCGGTGGTCAGAAGTATCTTTCGGCGGCATAGCCAGGAGTTGCTCGATAGCATGGTGCGTCCGCATACGATCCGTCACAATTGGGGGCTCTTCAGCCGGTTTGAAACGACGGTGTTGGGTACTCGGGTTGTGGTCATCGGCATCGGTCATCACTTCATCCCGGTTGAAGGGGTGGACGAAGCTATTTTGGCCCTCGGACGCCGTGTATTTTAATTTTTCTTCCATGGGTATTCCGTCGCTCGTAAATTGATCGATATTTTCGATCAAAAGTCTGTGGATAAGTCGGCCTAAATCCCCGGCAGATGGCGATTCCCAATCGTTTGCAGATATCCACAGGCTTTCCTCTGTTTCCCCAGCCACCCACTACACTTGGTGTTGACAATTCATCCTGATCGCTATATGTAGATGCTCCTTAGATAGACCAAGCATCAAGATAGCAAAATTTAGGCGTTCATCGCATATCAGCCTGATCAAGATTGAAGCTTAATTATTCCTGTTGGGGATCGAGAGCAGTCCCACACCAATTACGCAGACTGGGGGAGGGAAAATCGTGAGAATAGAACGCCGATTTACACATCGCGGACAAAGTCCCTATGAAGGCCTGCCATTTGTGAAACGTTCGTCGGAAATTCGCAATCCCGACGGATCGACCGTGTTTAAGTTGGAGAATATCGACATTCCGGAGCCCTGGTCCCAGCTCGCGATCGACATTCTCGCGCAAAAATACTTCCGGAAAGCCGGAGTCCCTCAGCGTGATGAGCAGGGAAATCCGATCGTCGGCCCGGACGGCAATCCGAAATTGGGAGGAGAAAACGATTCCCGGCAGGTCTTTGAACGACTCGCCGGTTGTTGGACCTCCTGGGGTAAAAACTTCGGCTATTTCAAGACGCCGGAAGATTCAGAAGCCTTTCATGACGAGCTGTGTTACATGCTCGCGCATCAGATGGTTGCGCCGAACTCTCCCCAGTGGTTTAACACGGGGCTGCATTATGCGTATGGGCTTTCAGGTCCTGCACAAGGGCATTACTACGTCGACCCCAAGACCCGTGAAGTTGTCAAAGCCACCAATGCATTCGAGCATCCACAACCGCATGCCTGCTTCATTCAGTCCGTTGACGACGACCTGGTCAGCGAGGGCGGCATTATGGATCTTTGGGTGCGAGAAGCGCGCCTGTTCAAGTATGGATCAGGGACCGGCACCAACTTCTCCAAGCTGCGTGGCGATGCCGAACCATTGTCCGGTGGCGGCCGTTCGTCAGGATTGATGTCCTTTCTGCGCATCGGCGATCGTGCCGCAGGCGCGATTAAGTCGGGCGGAACGACCAGGCGGGCTGCCAAAATGGTCTGCCTCGATTTAGATCACCCCGACATCGAAGAATTTATCAATTGGAAGGTCGTGGAAGAGCAGAAAGTCGCCGCCATGGTGACCGGCTCTAAAATCTGCGCTCAGCGTCTCAATGCCGTCCTCAAGGCCTGCCATGTCGTCGATAGCGCCGGCCAGATGAAAATTGAGATCGATGCCAAGCAGAATCCTATCCTCAAGGAGGCGTTGGCCGCTGCTCGGCGCGATGCCGTTCCGGAAGCCTATGTCCAGCGGATGTTTTCTTACGCGCAGCAGGGATTCACGCATTTTGCGTTTCATGAATACGATACGAATTGGGACGGCAAGGCCTACCAGACGGTCTCCGGCCAGAATTCCAACAACAGTGTGCGCATTCCCAACGAATTCTTTGCGGCGTTAGAGGCGGATAGCGATTGGCAGCTGAAGCGCCGGATCGATGGCAAAGTTTCCAAGACCCTCAAGGCACGGGACCTCTGGGATCAGATCGCATGGGCCGCCTGGATTTGCGCGGATCCCGGTACGCAATACGACACCACCATCAACGAATGGCATACCTGTCCGGCGGATGGCCGTATCAATGCCTCCAATCCTTGCTCGGAATACATGTTCCTCGACGATACGGCATGTAACCTGGCCTCGCTCAATCTCGGTCAATTCTTTTCGACCGACGCCCAATTCGAGCTGGAGAATTTCCGCCATGCCGTCCGCCTCTGGACGGTCGTGCTGGAGATCAGCGTCCTCATGGCGTCGTTTCCCAGCCGTGCCATCGCCGAGAGGAGTTTTGAGTTCCGGACGTTGGGACTTGGTTATGCCAACTTGGGCACGGTGCTGATGCGGCAAGGCATTCCCTACGACTCACCCAAAGCCTTGGCGATCTGCGGCGCCTTGACCGCCATCATGACCGGCGAGGCGTACAGCACGTCCGCTGAAATGGCTGCAGAACTGTGGCCGTTTCCCGGTTATGCCAAAAACCGCGACGCGATGCTGCGTGTGATTCGCAATCATCGGCGCGCCTCGTACAATGCCGCTCCGGAAGAATATGAAGACTTGACGATTACCCCGATCGGGATCCAGCCCGAGCATTGTCCGCCCGAGCTGCTCGTTGCGGCCCGCCGCGCATGGGACCGCGCTCTTGAATTGGGGACGGCCTATGGATATCGCAATGCGCAGGTGACGGTCATTGCTCCCACTGGCACGATCGGACTCGTGATGGATTGCGACACGACCGGCATCGAGCCGGATTTTGCGCTGGTGAAATTCAAGAAATTAGCCGGCGGCGGCTACTTCAAGATCATCAATCAAAGCATACCCGAAGCCCTCAGAACATTGGGGTATACCGAGTCTCAGATTCTGGACATCGTGAACTATTGCGTCGGCCGGCAAACCTTGCAGACTGCACCGTTCATTAACCATGAGGCGTTGAGGAAGAAGGGGTTCGACGACGCCGCACTTGCACGCATGGAAGGCGGATTGGCGCAGGCCTTTGAGATTCAATTTACCTTTAATAAGTATGCGTTGGGTGAGGATTTCTGCCGGGAGAAGTTGGGATTCACCGATGCACAATTGGCGGAATCCAACTTCAATATGCTGCGGGCGCTGGGATTCACACAAGAGGAAATCGCTGCGGCGAATGACTATTGCTGCGGCACTATGACGGTGGAAGGGGCGCCACATCTCAAATCCGAGCATCTTCCGATCTTCGATTGCGCCAACCGTTGTGGCCGGATCGGTCAGCGGTATATCGCCGTCGATGCGCATATCCGCATGATGTCGGCGGCACAACCGTTTATCAGCGGCGCCATCAGCAAAACGATCAACATGCCGGCCGATGCGACATTGGAAGAAGTGAAGTCCTCCTATTTGTTTGCCTGGAAGAGCATGGTCAAGGCCGTGGCGCTGTATCGCGACGGCTCGAAGTTGAGCCAGCCGTTATCGGCCTCAACTGACAGTGGCAAGACGATTGAATCCTCTTCAGAAATATTATCGATTGCGGAAAAGATCACCGAACGCGTGATGGTCCGGTATCTCGCAAAACGGCGGCCGCTCCCGGGCAGACGCAACGGGTATACGCAGAAAGCCGTCGTCGGAGGGCATAAGCTCTATCTCCGTACCGGTGAGTATGAGGATGGCACCTGTGGCGAAATCTTCCTCGATATGCACAAGGAAGGGGCCGCATTCCGCAGCCTCATGAACTGTTTTGCGATTGCCATTTCACTCGGTCTCCAACATGGCGTGCCGCTGGAGGAGTTCGTCGAAGCCTTCGTGTTTACCCGCTTCGAGCCGAATGGGCCGGTTAAGTTGAACGACCGTATCAAGATGTCCACGTCGATCATCGATTATATCTTCCGGGAGCTGGCGGTGACCTATCTCGACCGTTATGACTTGGCACAGGTCAAGGAAGAGGATCTTCGAATGGATTCGGTGAAGAAAGACGAGCAGGATCCTGAATGTGTCGATGAGGAGGCCACGCCTGAAACATTGGCATCGACCTCAATCAGTACGGAAATTTTTCCCTCACGAAGAGGCGCCACGCCGCGCCATAAGAGCAACGGGCATGGAAATGGCCATGCGAGCGTCACCCATACAGTCGAAATGAAGCGTGAAACCTTGACCTTGACCGCGATCCAAATGGCCCGTCAAAAAGGTTATGAGGGGGATCCCTGTTCCGAGTGTAAGCAGTTCACCATGGTACGGAACGGAACCTGTCTGAAGTGTGAAACCTGCGGCACCACGAGCGGTTGTTCATAGTTGCGAGGACTCCATGAGTACGATTCTTCGAGAGCAGGGCATCGAAACCATTCATGACCAGGTGGTCAGTCTGGTCGCGCAACGATGGGCGAAGGCTTTTCGTTGCAAGGTCACCATTCACACCAGTCTTGAGCAGGATCCCTGGGCGGATCCTCAGCAACAGTGCGATATCGTCGGCTGGCAGGTGAGTTCCACCGGGAATACGATGGAATGGATGGCTGAGGTGGAGACAGCCGACTCAGTCGGGAATCCTGAGACTCTGGTGAAATGGCAGCAGGCGATGGGTCACGGTATTCCATTTTATCTGCTCGTGCCGCGCGGCTTCAAAGATTCGGCACAGAAGCTGGCAGAGGGGGGAGCTGTCCATTGCAGTGGGATCTACGAATACACGTTCGTGAACGATCTTTGTCAGGTGCTCTGACCGATAATCTGCGCAAGGGTGCGGAATGTTGTTTCGTTTGGTCGTCGTATCGATGGAGATGAGATGAGTTTCTTGAGCCTTCTGCCTCAAATCAGTGTTCCCGCGATCGAGCCACGAGGCTCCGACGACTCTTGCCAGGCCGAACAATTTGTGAATCGGCTGAAAGCCCGTCTTGCAGAAATGCAGCGTGACCTTGCTACGCATGAACAGCTGGACGTGGTTGCGTTTCTCCCTTCTGGCCAAGCGATTTCAGTGGAAGTTATGGGTTATGACAATCCGGCACTTGTCACCCTGCAAGGCCAGGAGCAGGGGAGCGGCAAATCCTGTACATTGCTCGCGCATCAATCGTCGCTACAAGTATTGGTGTCGATAGAAATGATTCCCTTCGGCGCTCAGCGAAAAACGGTGAATTTTGAAACTCGCTGAAACGAGCATCCTCACCTACCACGACGTTACGGAGTAACCCACCATGCCCACAACAACACAATTGGTCATTAGCGGAAAGAGCAAGCCAGGCGTTATCGCCCAAGTGGCCCAGGTTCTCGGAGATGCGAAGGTCAACATTAAGGCCTTTTCTGCTCCGGAGGTCATTGGAACGGGAAAGCTGAGAGTCTTGGTTGCCGATCTGGAAGGAGCCCGTGCGGCATTAAAAGCGGCGAAGATCAGATTTACTGAAGAAACGGCGCTGATCTTGAGCCTGACGAACAAGCCAGGGGCTCTCAGGGAAGTGGCGGATTTGCTGACGAAGTCGCGCATCAATATTAAATGCGGTTATTGCACGCCCTCCCGCGAAGGGAAACGTGCCATCGTCGTCCTGACTGTCTCTCATACAGCGAAAGCGCTGACCGTCTTGCAGGATCAATCGCTCGACGAATTCTAGTCATGTCTCGCCGACCTCAGGCCTGCTGCGCTCGTTGGCTGGTTCTTCTTCTCGTCGCCCTCCTGGCCGGTACCATGGCCGCTTGTGGAGGCACTCCCAAACCGGTCTATTTCCCCGGCTATCCGATTGGATTCGTCGAACGAGGCGTCGCCTCGTGGTATGGACCTGGATTTCATGGGAATAAGACGGCAAACGGTGAACGATATGACATGCATCAGCTGACGGCGGCTCATCGGACATTGCCGCTTGGCTCCATTGCGGTGGTTCGGTCGCTGAGTACCGATCGACAGGTGACCATCCGCATTAACGATCGGGGTCCGTTCGCGAGAGGTCGTGTGCTTGACCTGTCACTCGCCGGGGCGCAAGCGCTCGGGATGACCGGAGCAGGAACCGATCAGATTGAATTGCGGGTCGTGGGGTATCAAGGACGAGCAGCCGATATGGGGGTCTTGCGGGTACAAGTCGGGGCGTTTTCCGATCAGCAAAATGCGCTTAATCTGTTAGAACGGGTCAAACATCTCTATCCGGGGGGCAGAGTTCAGACGGTTGATTTGCCTGAAGGAAAACGATATCGGGTTCAGATCGGTCAGTTTTCGACGGAGGCCCAGGCAGAAGCTGCCGCAGCTCATCTCGATTCCATCCTAGGGCTCCAATCCTTTGTTTTTCGCGACGACCCCTAGTATCAGTTTCAGCAAACTTGCCATTCCAATTCTTTAGCTATTCTGCGAACGTGCGACGCAACTGTTTGATATTGTGACATGTTTGCATCATGTGCTTGCTCGACACTCCGTCCTATGATACATGTAGAGTCCAATGGATACAGGTCCTATAGGTCCCTATCACGTTACTCCGGTCTCCCACATCTCACATTGCTGGTCTACGGCGATAGGGGATAGCCCCTGGGCCTTCTTGCATTCCCGGCCGATCAACCGGGTCGGATCCCTCTAAGATAGATTGCAACCTATGGACGTGCTCATTCTCTTAGCCCTTATTACTATTTCAGCCGTGATATCTACGGCTGAAATCGGCTTCTTTGCTGTGAATGATACGAAGCTGCGGGCGCTTGTCCAGAATCACAATAAACGGGCACAGATGGCACTTCAGCTGCGCAGTGACCCGCAGAGGCTGCTCGCCACGATACTTATCGGTGACCGTCTCGTCAGCACGGCTATTCCTATGTATGCCGCCTTCTTGACCTTGAATATCTTCGAGGGGGAACGGACATTTTTCAACGATTCCGTCGCAGTCGTCGTTGGGTTGCTCACATTTGTATTGCTTGTTTCCGTCGACGTCATTCCAAAGACCTTGGCGGCGAAGTTCGCCATACCTGTGACGTTGAACATGTCCTATCCTATCTATGGCGTCGAGCTGCTTCTGAAGCCGCTTCTCTTCGTGATGGTTCCGTTCATCCATAGTCATTCCGTCGCCCCTGGTCGCTCCACGGGTGAACATTCCATGATCGTAGACCAGTTCAACCGATAACCCATCGAACTTTGGCTCCGCGCTGTACTCAACGGCAGGGGTTTCCAGTTCGCGTTTCATCCGTTGATCGAATGCCTGGACCTCCTCCTGATCGACAATCGAGTCCAGGCTGAGCATCGGTTGCTCGTGGGGAACCTTGATCAGCGACTCAAGCGGTGGCGCGCCGACCCGTTGGGTCGGGGAATCGGGCGTGACGAGTTCCGGATAGGCTTGTTCCAGATCTGTCAGCTCGCGGAATAGACGATCGTAGTGGGAATCGGAAACCTCCGGACGATCCTTGACGTAGTAGAGATAGTCGTGGCGTCTGATTTCGTCTTTGAGCGCGATCAGTCTGGCAAGGATGTCGGCGTGGGCCATAGGGCTTGAATGGTAACGAACAGAGGAGGTGACAGTTTCGAACCGTACCATAGGGGTAGGGAGTGGGTCAAACGACGAAGGTGCCATATTCGCTTTGACTTTCGCTGCGTTAGACATTATTCTACTGCTTCTATTTGAGTCGTTTTTTCAGTGTATAGCAGCCGGTGTCCACTTCCTGCTGCGAGAGGGCAAGTCCCTCTCGACTGTCAGAGGAGGTATCCATGAAAGAGGAGAATTACGTGATCAACTCAATATCTAGATCCATCTATCAGGGTGTGACGATCGTCTGTGGAATGCTCGTATTGAGCGGATGTGTGATGGCCGAAAAGTACGAGGCGGAAAAGGCGCGCAGCCTGAACTTTCAACGTCTGTTGGCCCAGGAAGAGAAACGAACCGGCGAACTGGATAATGAAGCGAAGCGGGGCAAGAAAGAATTGATGGAGTTTGAGGCCAGAAATCGTGAGCTCTCGGCGCAGGTGCAAGCCGTTCGGGAGCAAATGGCCCGTGTGCAGGAAGAAGCCGAAGCCATGAAGGAGTCTGCGCTGCTGGAACGCAAAGCCAAGGCCGATATGAAACGTGCCGCCGCGCCTGTGCGCAAGGCGCTGCCGCTTGAACCGGCTCTGGATACGACCGAGACCGTGGACCTGAGCGCGGCAGCTCTCGGTGGCGCTCCTGAGGTGCCGGCTGTGCCAGAGGCAGTCGCGTCGTCGATGGGAAGCTTGCGATCGCCCACCGTTCATGTCGTGAAACCTGGCGAAACGCTTTACCGGATCAGCCGGAAGTATGGCGCCACTGTCGACAAGGTCAGGAAGTGGAACAAGCTGCCGGACGACATTATCGAAGTAGGACAGAAACTCATTGTAGGCCAAGAATAATAGGACGATACCGTGGCGCCGCCGCAATACTCGCTCAGCCTCGACCAATTTCGGCAATATGCCGGACAGGGTAACCTCATTCCGCTCTATCGAGAGATTCTCGCGGACTATGAAACGCCCGTCTCTGCCTTTTCAAAAATCGATCATGGCCCATCGGCTTACCTCTTAGAGTCTATTGAGGGGGGGGAGAAGTGGGCGCGTTATTCCTTCCTCGGTAGTGGTTCTCCCGTTGTCGTCTACGAAGATCGTGGCGACCTGGTTGTCGTGCAGGGCACACGCAAAAAGCGTATTCCCAGTCGTGGAAATCCGCTTGAACGGTTGCGTGAGATGATGGAGGGTTATCGCCCGGTGACGGTGCCGGATCTACCTCCGTTCGTCGGCGGTGCCGTTGGATATCTGAGCTACGACATGGTGCGTACGTTCGAGGATATGGCAACCAGGCAGAAGGATCCTCTGAATCTGCCGGACTGTGCCTTCCTGCTCACCGATACTATGTTGATCTTCGACAATGTCGCCCAGAAGATCAAAGTCGTCTCCACTGCGCATATCACGGCGAAGGGGGAGCGTGGCATCAAGGCCGCCTACCGATTAGCCACGGAACGGATCGAGCGCATGATCGCGCGGCTGAAACGTCCACTTCGCCGTACTCGTCCCCATCGACGCCGGAAGCCGGTGACGTTTACGTCGAATATGAGCAAGGCGGATTTTGAAAAGATGGTCGTGCGGACGAAGGAATATATTCGGGCCGGCGATATCGTCCAAACTGTGGTTTCCCAGAGATGGGAGACCAACCTGCAAGCGCCGCCGTTGCAACTCTATCGCGCATTACGTGTGGTGAATCCTTCTCCCTATATGTATTACCTTCGTATTGCGGGGGTTGAGCTGGTTGGGTCCTCTCCGGAAACGCTCGTCCGTTGCGAAAACGGTGTCATCTCGCTTCGTCCCATTGCCGGCACGCGCCGTCGCGGAGCCACCCCTGAAGAAGATCAGCAGATGGAGAAGCGGCTGCTGGCCGATGAGAAAGAACGGGCCGAACATGTCATGCTCGTGGATCTCGGTCGAAACGATGTCGGGCGTGTGGCGAAAGCAGGGTCGGTCGTGGTGGATTCACTCATGCACGTCGAGCGGTATTCGCACGTCATGCACATCGTCTCGAATGTGACAGGGCAATTGGATGACTCGAAGACCTCGTACGACGTGTTGCGGGCTTGTTTCCCTGCCGGTACGGTCTCCGGCGCGCCGAAGATTCGCGCGATGCAGATCATCGATGAACTCGAGCCTACCAGGCGAGGGCCCTATGCCGGCGCGGTGGGGTACCTCAGTTTCTCCGGCAACATGGACATGTGCATCAACATCCGAACCGTCGTCGTCAAAAAGCACCAGGCCTTCATCCAAGCCGGGGCCGGCATCGTTGCCGATTCGAATCCGGAACATGAATATGAAGAGACCTGCAACAAGGCCCAGGCCATGATGAAGGCCGTCCAATTGGCCGAGCAGGGACTAGAATAAAAAGGAGTGATCGGTGATGCGTGATCTGTGAAGAGTTAGAGGGACTAGTTCCTTAACGCATCACACATTACGCATCACACATCACGGTCTATTATGCTACTGATGATCGACAACTACGATTCCTTCACCTATAACCTGGTGCAATACTTCGGGGAGCTCGGTGAAGACGTTCGGGTGTTTCGTAACAATAAGATTACGATTGAGCAGATCGAGTCGCTGAAACCCAGCCGTATCGTCATTTCTCCAGGGCCCTGCACGCCGATGGAAGCGGGCGTATCGGTCGAGACCATCCGGCATTTCGGCGGACGACTTCCCCTCTTGGGCGTCTGCCTCGGCCATCAATCTCTCGCCGTGGCGTTTGGCGGTGACGTGGTCCGAGCTGAACGGTTGATGCACGGGAAGACGTCGAAGATCCGGCATGACGGGAAAACGATTTTCTCTCAGCTCCCCAATCCCTTTGATGCCACTCGTTACCATTCCCTGATCGTGAAACGCGAGACCATTCCGTCCTGTTTTGAGATCTCCGCCGAGACGGCGGAGGGGGAAATCATGGGATTGCGCCATCGGACGTTGGGCATCGAAGGGGTGCAGTTTCACCCAGAGTCGATCCTCACCACGGCGGGGAAGGACCTCCTCCGTAACTTCCTGAAGTTGTAGGAAGGTCCGCCTGGTTTCCCACCCATGATCAAAGACGCAATCACTAAACTTGCCGACCGCTCTTCTCTCACCGAGCTAGAAGCGGAATCGGTGATGCTGGAGATCATGGAAGGCGCAGCGACTCCGGCCCAAATTGCCGCTTACTTGATGGGGCTTCGTCTCAAGGGAGAAACCGTCGAAGAAATATCCGGTTCCGTGCGGGCGATGCGAGCCAAGGCTGTCCGTATCGCCATCGGAGATCCACTCACCGTGGATACCTGCGGTACGGGCGGAGATGGCGCGCATACGTTCAATATTTCCACGACGGCCGCATTTGTTATCGCAGGGGCAGGGCTCACCGTGGCGAAGCACGGGAACCGTTCTGTGTCATCCAAGTCGGGAAGCGCAGACGTCCTCTCGGAGTTGGGCGTGAAGATCGATCTGCCGATCGAGCGGGTGGCCGATTGTATCAATGAGGTGGGCATCGGCTTTCTCTTTGCTCCGCTCTACCATGGAGCCATGAAACATTGCGCCGGTCCTCGGCAGGAGATGGGCATTCGAACGATGCTGAATCTCTTAGGCCCGCTGACCAATCCGGCAGGAGCGACCATCCAAGTGCTCGGCGTCTATGAAGGGCGATTGACCGCTCTGTTGGGAAACGTCCTCATGCATTTGGGTTCGCAACATTGTTTTGTCGTCCATGGGATGGACGGACTCGATGAGATCACCCTGACCGCAAAGACGCAGGTGTCGGAGGCCAAAGGGGGCGTGCTGTCGAACTATCTTCTGGACCCGGCGGATCTTGGCTTGGCACTGGTCCCTGCGAAACAACTCGCAGGAGGGACGCCACAAGAGAACGCGATAATCACGCGCGACATTCTTCAGGGGCGTAAAGGCTCAAAACGGGACATCGTCTGTTTGAATGCCGCTCCGGCTCTTGTCGCTGGGCGCAAGGCGGCAAATCTTCAAGATGGATTCCGTCTGGCTGGCCAGGCCATCGATTCAGGCGCCGCAGCCGAGAAGCTGGCGCGCCTCATCGCATATACGAATAGGGGATGACGGTTTCGTGATTCTTTCTCGTATTCTGGAACATAAGAAGGCGGAACTCCGGCATAAACAAAGCCGTGGGTACCTCTCTGAGCTGAAGAAAAGAATTCAGGACGCGCCGGGTGTGTTAGGCTTCGCCGTCGCGCTCGAAGCGACAAAAACGGCTGGCAGCCCGTCGCTGATCGCCGAAGTCAAAAAGGCCTCGCCCAGTCTTGGTCTCCTCCGGCCCGAGTTCTCCGAACGGTTTAATTACCTCGAGATTGCCAAGACTTACCATGCCCATGGCGCGTCGGCCTTATCCATCTTGACCGATAAGGATTTCTTTCAAGGCAGTCTCGACTATCTTCGCGAGATCAAAGAGTCGGTGCCTATGCCTACCCTGAATAAAGAGTTCATGATCGAAGAGGTCCAGTTTTACGAGGCGCGTGCCTACGGAGCCGATGCAGTCCTGTTAATCGTCGCAGCCTTGGAACGGCAGCAATTAATAGACTTCTATGCACTCGCTCGCGGGTTAGGGCTGGATGTCTTGATCGAAACTCATCATGAGCGAGAACTCGACAGGGTGTTGGAACGTGTCCCGGATGCGCGGCTGATCGGTATCAATAATCGCGACCTGAAGACCTTTACGACAGATCTCGGCGTGACACTGCGATTGGCCAAACGGATCCCGGCGGACAAGCTCATCATCAGCGAAAGCGGCATCCACACACGTGCTGATGTTGAACGGCTCGTTGAAGCCGGTATCCATGCCATGCTCGTCGGTGAATCGCTCATTCGCGCAGAAGATACGGCGGCCAAGATCCGCGAGCTGATGGGAACACCGGCTTCATCTCACATTTAATATGTCCTATATCGCTAAAGTGAAAATCTGTGGCATCACCAGCGCTGAGGACGCGAGAGTTGCGGTCGAGGCCGGTGCCGACGCCCTCGGCTTCATTTTTTATCGGAAGAGTCCTCGATACATCGAGCCTGCGGTGGCCCGGCACATCATTATGAATCTGCCTCCCTTGGTGACCCCGGTGGGGGTCTTCGTCAATGAAGAGCAATCGGTTGTTAGGAATTTGATGGATGACTGTGGACTTTCGCTCGCCCAGTTGCACGGCAGCGAATCTGCGGCCTATTGCCAGGAGTTAGGCCGTCCGATCCTCAAAGCTCTCCGCGTGAAAGACCGAAGCGCATTTCTTGCGCTGGCGGAGTATCGTGGACGAGCCGGCGTTCGAGGGTTCGTGCTGGATGCCTTTTCCGATCAGGCCTATGGAGGCACCGGACAGGTGATCGATTGGGCCGTTGCCGCAGAGGCAGCCAAGGCCGCGAACATTCTCCTGGCCGGAGGGCTCACTCCTGACAATGTCGGGAAGGCTATCCAGGCCGTGCAACCCTATGGCGTGGATGTCAGCAGCGGTGTGGAGCGTGAGCCCGGGAAGAAGGATCACGAGAAAGTGCGCGCATTCATTCGCGCTGCCAAGGTTGTCTCTCGATCATAGCCCCGTTTATACTGAATCGACATCAAACGAATGTGAGGGTGACGATGGGCGCAGTTCCCAATAAACAAGGCCGCTTCGGTGCCTACGGTGGACGGTATGTTCCTGAAACACTCATGCCCGCGTTGCTTGAGTTGGAGGAGGAATATGCCCGTGCGAAAAAAGACCGGCGCTTCCAGTCCGAGCTGGCCTATTATTTAAAACACTATGTCGGTCGACCCACCTCGCTCTACTTCGCGCAACGACTCACCAAGCGACTGGGTGGCGCGAAGATCTATTTGAAGCGTGAAGACCTCTGTCATACCGGCGCCCATAAGATTAATAACGCGATTGGCCAGGGGCTGCTGGCCCTGCGGATGAAGAAGCCGCGCATCATCGCTGAAACAGGGGCCGGGCAACATGGCGTGGCGACGGCAACCGTTGCGGCGATGTTCGGTCTGCAATGTGAAATCTATATGGGGACCGAGGACATGCAGCGCCAGGCGCTGAACGTGTTTCGGATGCGATTGCTCGGCTCGACCGTGACCGGCGTCGATGCCGGTAGCCGCACGCTGAAGGATGCGATCAGCGAAGCCATGCGGGATTGGACGACGAACATCCGCACGACGCACTATATTCTCGGTTCAGTGCTTGGGGCCCATCCCTATCCCATGATGATTCGGGACTTCCAAGCTATCATCGGGCGTGAAACCAGACGACAGATCCTGGCGGCAGAAGGCCGTTTGCCTGATTGCCTCATTGCCTGTGTCGGCGGTGGTAGCAATGCCATGGGGCTCTTTTATGCATTTATCAAAGACAAGAAAGTAAAGATGATTGGCGTCGAAGCGGGCGGTCTGGGGGTCGCGAGCGGAAAACATGCTGCGCGTTTTGAGGGAGGCAAGCCTGGCGTCTTGCAAGGCACCATGACTTACCTGCTCCAGGATGAGGACGGACAAATTAATCTGACGCATTCCGTGTCGGCCGGCTTGGATTATGCCGCGGTCGGTCCCGAACATAGTTATTTGCGTGATCAAGGTCGGGCCTCATACACGTCGGTGACCGATGATGAAGCGATGGGGGCGTTCGACTTACTGGCGAGAGAAGAGGGGATCATGCCGGCTCTCGAAAGCGCTCATGCCATCGCCCACGCGGTGAAGGTGGCGCCCACGATGAAGAAGAGCCAGATCCTGGTCGTGAATCTCTCCGGTCGTGGTGATAAGGATGTGCAACAGGTCGCGAAGATGCGAGGAATCACGTTATGACATCGAGACTGGACCGAACCTTTGCGCAACTTCGGCAGAAGGGGGAGCAGGCCCTCATTGCCTATGTGATGGCAGGCGACCCTTCACTGGAAGTGACAGAACAACTGGTCGTGGAGTTAGAACGTGCCGGAGCCGACATCATCGAGCTGGGTGTTCCATTTTCAGACCCGATCGCCGATGGTCCCGTGATACAGCAGGCAGCGGAGCGAGCGTTGCGCAGCGGGACGTCGCTCCGCAAGATCCTTCCCATGGTGACCAGACTGAGGACGAAGACTCAGATTCCATTGGTATTGATGGCCTACTACAACAATATCCATGCATTCGGTCCTGAGTGGTTTTGCCATGAGGCGGTCCAGGCCGGTGTCGATGGGCTGATTGTCCCGGATATGCCGCCGGATGAAGCTGGTCCCCTCAAAGGCCCTGCTGCAGCGGCAGGGCTTCAATTGATTTTTCTCCTTGCGCCCACGAGTACGGCTGATAGAAGAAAATTCGTGGCGCGCCAATCACAAGGCTTCGTGTATTACGTGTCGCTCACAGGGATCACCGGCGCGAAACTGCTGAACGTGGCCGATGTGGGCAAGAATGTCGAGAAGATCAGGAAGGTGACGCAGGTGCCGGTGGCGGTCGGTTTTGGGGTTGCGACACCGGAGGATGCGGCCAACGTGGCAGCCATTGCAGACGGTGTCATTGTCGGCAGCGCCATCGTGAAGCAGATTGCCGCGCACCAGCAGAAGCCGGATATGGTCAAGCAGGTCGCAGAGTTTGTCCGCTCATTGAAAACAGCGATGAACGCATCGCTGGCTAAGGTCCGCTAGTCGTCGATTCTACTCACTCCGTATGGAAAGGCCCGCATCGGCGCTCCTCCATCCCTGATGGCCTGTCAGACGCTTCAACTGTGATAGGAAGAATTCAGGCGGGGCTGGACCTATCGTTTCGTTTGGGGAGGCATGGCCTTAATCATCTCTGCTGCCAGCTCTTTCGCAATATCTTTTAAGTTCGGCCGGTAGAACATATAGCTGCTCGACCGTTCATGGCGCGCCTTCCAGACGGTGGTGCCGGTTGTGGCATCGACGAGACGAATGCTCAGGCCCACTCGCCCGACGTTATCGCCTTCCTTGCGCATGTATTCCCAGGAGTTCACTCGAACGACCAAGAAGGAGTCCACGTTCATCGCCTTGCCCAGCTTCAGCGCCGAGTCCTTGTCGGACTGGCCGGTCATTTCCAAACGCGAAAAGTAGAACACCAGCGCATCGAACGCTTCCTTGGAAGACTGGAAGATATCCGTCACATTCTCCGGAGACACGACGCGCTCGATATTGGCGACTTTATTCAAAGCGCTGGATAAGACTTCTTGAATATCCTCGCGAGCGCTGTCGTATTGGCTGGCCATGGGAGGGAGCACCGCGATGGCTTGAGGCCGGAACATTCGCGCCCCTGGCCCTTCCCAGACTTCCTGTAAGCCGCCACAGCCGGCGATGAGAAGCGGAAGTACAGAGAGGAGGATGGCACGTCGTAAGTGATGCAGCATGGACATGGGTTCAGTATACCATTTAGAACGTCAAAGAGAGAGAGCCGGAAACGAGGGCTCCCTTCTCGCGAAAATCATACCCGCCTCCGAGATCCATGCGAAAGGCAAAGATCCGTAGTCCCAGTCCAGCAGTGGGGGTAAAGGGAGTATTAGCATCTTTCATATTCTTGAACCCGCCAACCCGAAAAGAAAGAAACTCAGACAAAATGGTCTGTTCCGCACCAAGGCTTAAGACCTGACTCTTCACTCCTGGCACAAAGGTCTTATTCGCCATAGCATCGACATCCGCCGTTAAGGTAAGAGACGAGTAGGGGTTGATGGCCATACCGCTGCGAATTTGCGGTTCCAGCTTCAATTCTCCACCGCCAGCGGCATTGAACGTCGGTTGATTGATATCTTTCGCTACCACGGCAAACCGAAGCCAGGAGGAGGGGCGGTAGATGGCACCTATATCGATGCCAAAAGCTGTCGAAAGTGTGGACTTTCCAAAGTTGTCTCTGATCGATACGTCGCTTCCTCCGGTGAGCGCCGTACTCCCATTGTAGGAGGCGCCTTGGATGATTTTCCCTGTCACGCCGATTGAGAATGTCTTGTCTGAGAACGCATAGGCGTACGAGAAAGCGGCCTGACGGGCTTCGAGCAAGCGTATTGCCATTGCACCCGTAATGGCTGTGCCGGACACTTGAACCGGATTGAGGACAAAGCCCCCTCCGGTTGCGACATCTGACACGTTAAACCCGAACGCATGTTCACCCAAGTGACCTTTGACGTACAGACCGGCTGACCCATTCAACGACACTGTTGCGCCTGGGCGATTAATTCGCTTGGCAATGTCTTGTGCCTTATCTTGATTCGTTTGAGAGTTGTCGGACGTATTGAACTTCTCTAGGTCGTGAATGGCATCAGCAATGCCGAGACGATCGATCACCTGAACTCCGCCGACAATCCTGATATCCACGGTCTGCGTCATGGCCAAGCCGGCCGGGTTCCAATAAGTAGCCAAGGCATCGGTCGTGACCGCGACACCAGCGCCACCCATACCCATGGCGCGAGGACCCACCGTGACGAATTCCACCGCATATGTTTGTGCGGGAATCGCCAAGACCATCAGAGTCGCAATGGTGTACAGCAACCGCAAATAGATCATTGAAATCCAATTCCAAGGAGTTGAGGTATTTTGCTGAGTCTATTGGATGAAACAGCTCTCGTCAAGGTGAGACGAGAGGACCCTCGCGAAGGTAAACGGGAGGATGGTGCTGTCTTGGGAGTAAGAGCGAAAAGATCAGATACTTTGGCGGTCTTAGACGATCTGGCCATCCTGCATCTGGATGATCCGGTCGGCCTGACCGGACAGCTTATCGTTATGGGTCACGATGACGAAGGTTGTTCCGCGGGCCTTGTTCAGTTCGCGCATCATCGCAAAGAGAGCGTCGCCCGTATGCGTATCCAGATTGCCGGTCGGTTCATCGGCCAGCACGAGATCCGGCTTCTGTAAGAGGGCCCGTGCCACCGCCACGCGTTGCTGTTCTCCACCGGACAACTCACCGGGCTTGTGATGTAGGCGTGATCCCAGCCCGACTTCCTGTAACAAGGCGATGGCTTCCGGTTCGATATCTGCTTGTTGCCGTCGCTGGATCAGGGCCGGCATACAGGCATTCTCAAGTGCGGTGAACTCCGGCAGGAGGTGGTGAAACTGAAAGACGAACCCGATCCGCCGATTCCGAAATTCTGCCTGCTCATTTTCCGACATCTGAAACATATCCTGACCGTCGAAGTGGACCGTGCCTGTCGTGGGCCGATCGAGCATCCCGATAATATGGAGGAGCGTGCTTTTTCCGGCTCCCGACGCCCCGACGATCGAGACGAGTTCGCCTCGTCGAATGTCCAGGTTGATGCCTTTCAGCACCGTCAGCTCATTCCCGCCCATGACAAACGTTTTCGAGAGATTAGCGACATGAATCATAGACACCAAGAGGGCTAAAGTGGTGAGACGAGTTTATTCATAACGCAGGGCCGCCACCGGCTCGAGTTTGGCTGCCTGACGAGAGGGGAGCAGCGTCGCGGCAAAACTGATGAGGATCGCCGAGCCGGCAACCAGGAGCACATCGGAGGCCAGCACGTGCACGGGTATGCGTGAGATGTAATAAACCGTCGGGTCGAACGTCCAAAACGTTTGGATCAACCAGAGAAAGGCATACCCAAGCGGAATGCCGATGGCGGTGCCGGTCAGCCCGATGATCAGCCCGTTCAGCATGAAGATCCGGCGAATACTTTTCTTCGTCGCACCCATCGCTTTCAAAATGGCGATCTCTTTTTGTTTTTCGGTCACGATCATCGTGAGGGTGCTGACGATGTTGAACGACGCCACGATGGTGATCAGGACCAACAGGAGAAACATCATCGTCTTCTCAAGCTTCAAGGCAGAAAAGAGGTTGCGGTTCATCGCCATCCAGTCTCTCGCTCCGTAGGCGAATCCCAATGAATGTTCCACCGATCTGGCGGTTTCATCGGCGCGAAAGACGTCGGTCACCTTGATTTCGACGCCCGTGACCGACCCACTCATGTTGAAAAACTTCTGCGCCTCGGCGAGGTCGATGTAGGCCAGCGAGGAGTCGTATTCATACATGCCGGATTGAAAGATGCCGGCGACGGCGAAGGTCCGGATCTTCGGGACCATGCCGATAGCACTAATGGGGCCAGCAGGAGGGGAGACGACGTTCACCGTATCGCCCATAAAGGCGCCGAGCCGCAATGCGAGTTCTTTCCCCAGGATAATACCGGGCTTTTCCGTTTCGACCGGCGTTCCGGTTGGATCGTCAGCCGGTGGTTGTTTGATCTTGACCGGCTTTTGAAGATCGCTCAACTCGCCAGTCGAAAGATTCTTGGCCAGTTCCGTGACCTTCCCTTCCCGCTGGGGATCGATCCCCCTGATCACGACGCCTTGCACGCCGGATGGCGTGGTCAACATGACTTGCTTCAGGATAAAAGGAGTTGCGGCGACCACATCCGGCACCTCCTGTACCTGTAGGGCGACCTTGTCGTAATCGGTCATCCCGTCTTTCATGCGGTCCTGCACGACGATATGGGCCGTCGTGCCGAGAATCTTCGCCTGGATGTCTTCTTTGAAGCCGGTCATGATGCCAACGGTGCCGATCAAGGCAGCCACGCCCAGCGTAATGCCCGCGATCGACACGAAGGTGTTGAGGGAAATCGTCCGATTGCGCCGTTTGGCCCGCAAGTAGCGGAGCCCGACAAAAATTTCGTATGGAACGGTCATTGTGATTTCTCAGGTCTCAATTGTGGAAAGAGGACGACATCGCGGATGGAGGCTTGGTTGGTCAAGAGCATGATTAAGCGGTCGATGCCGATGCCTTCGCCGGCGGTCGGTGGCATGCCATACTCCAAGGCTCGCAGAAAGTCTTCGTCGACCAGATGGGCTTCTTCGTCGCCGGCTGCCCGTTGCGCCGCTTGCCCTTCAAATCGTGACCGTTGATCCAGGGGATCGTTCAACTCTGAAAACGCGTTGGCGATTTCCCGGCCTGCGATATAGAGCTCGAACCGGTCGGTCAGGGCCGGGTTCGAGTCTTTGCGTCTGGCGAGCGGAGAAATTTCGATCGGGTAGTCGGTGATGAACGTCGGCTGAATCAGGCTCGGTTCGACCGTTTCCTCGAACAGTTCATTCACGATGTTGAAGAGTGGCCATTTGGGATCGACCGCGACGCCCAGTTGTTTGGCCGCGGCAATCGCTTGATCCTTATCCTGCAGGACGGAAGGAGCCAGGTTGTTCACTTCCAGGATCGACTGATGATAGGACCAGCGCCGCCACGGAGCCGTGAGCGTGATCTGTTTGCCCTGATAATCGATCACCGTGGTACCGAGGACCTGTTGTGCCAGGGAGGAGATGAGTTCTTCCGTGAGGATGATCAAATCTTGATAGTCGGCATAGGCCATATAGAACTCGAGCATCGTGAATTCAGGGTTATGAATCGTCGAGATGCCTTCGTTCCGGAAATTCCGATTGATTTCGAACACACGGGGAAAGCCGCCGACGATCAGCCGCTTTAAATAGAGTTCCGGTGCGATGCGGAGATAGAGATCGACCCCGAGAGCATTATGGTGCGTGACGAAGGGTTTGGCCGCCGCACCTCCTGGAATCGGATGCATCATCGGCGTTTCGACCTCGAGGAATCCTCGTTCGATCAAGAAGGTGCGAATGCCTGCGATGATTCGGCTGCGCGTGGCGAAGATGCCATGGACCTCGGGATTGGAGATCAAGTCGACATAACGCTGCCGATAGCGGGTCTCCACATCCGTCAAGCCATGCCACTTTTCCGGAAGCGGTCTGAGGGCCTTGCTCAAGAAGGTCAGCTGGGTAACCTCGACCGTAAACTCATCGGTCTTGGTGCGAAAGAGGAGTCCGGTTACACCGATCCAATCGCCCAGGTCCAGCTGCTCGGCGACACGATAGGCTTGTTCCGTGAGGTGGTCCTTCTTGAGATAGACTTGCAGCCGGTCCGATCCATCCTGCAGAACCGCGAAGCCTGCCTTGCCGAAGCGCCGCAGTGCGACGATCCGTCCCGCAAAGGTGCAGGAAATTTTTTCTTCTTCCAGGACTTCTTTGGTCTTTTCCGAGTGGAGCTTGATCAGCTGGCCTGCACGATCCTTCACTTCGAATCGCGTTCCGTAGGGAGCCACGCCTGCCTCACGCAGGACATCGAGCTTCTTGATCCGTTGCTGCTGCTGTTCGTTCAGTTCGTCCATGATCTGTACCTTTACCAGTTCGTATGCGTCGTCAGTTTTCGAACTCGTCGATGCCGGACTGCTGATAGCTGAGTGCGGTTTTCCCGAGCTGTTTCATCTTTAAGTAGGCCTCGATGAAGCCATCCAGATCCCCATCCATGACGGCGGCGACCTGGCCCACTTCATGACCGGTCCGGTGGTCTTTCACCATTTGATAGGGCTGGAACACGTACGAGCGAATTTGGCTGCCCCAAGCAATGTCTTTTTTCTCGCCCACGATGGCGTTGAATTCCGCCTCTTTTTTCTTCAGTTCCAGTTCGTAGAGACGGGCCTTCAAGACCTTCATCGCGCCATTGCGGTTCTGGAGCTGCGATCGTTCGTTCTGACATTGCACGACGATCCCGGTCGGCAGGTGGGTCATACGAATGGCGGTCTCGACCTTATTCACATTCTGGCCACCGGCGCCGCCCGCCCGAAAGGTATCGATTCTGAGGTCTTTATCTTCGATGACGAGGTCGATCTCTTCGTCCACCTCAGGATAGACGAATACCGAGGCAAAAGAGGTATGCCGGCGCTTGTTGGCATCGAAGGGCGAGATGCGAACCAACCGATGGACGCCGGCCTCAGCCTTGAGATAGCCATAAGCATAGGGCCCCGTTACGGACAGGGTCACGCTTTTTACTCCGGCTTCTTCTCCAGGAATCAAGTCCAACGTCTCGATCTTGAACTTCTTGCTCTCGGCCCAACGGACATACATGCGGAGCAGCATCTGCGCCCAGTCTTGCGATTCCGTCCCGCCGGCACCGGGATGAATCGCCACAATTGCATTGTTGGCATCAAGTTCGCCGGACAAAAGAAGTTCAAGCCGCAGGGCGGCGAGCTTCGGCTCGAAGTGGTCGAGTTCGGCT
>SWDR01000022.1:92873-101317 GCA_005116815.1 Nitrospira sp.
TAAACCGGACAGATCACGTGCTACAAAAACCGGACAGATGATGTGCTATCTACAGGGGAAAGATTATGGGTTGACGGGCCCCGGCTGAGTACCTATAAATAGAGAGGCATGACAATCTGTTCGCGATCACGCCGAATATGATGAAACCGTTCAACCTATGATCATGTCAATTTGAGGAGGCCCGTTATGAATCGTAGTGTCATCAGCTTGTCTGTCACTGTGAGCGTTATGCTCCTGTTCGTGGGCTGCTCCGGCAAGCAAGTGGCTTCGTCATCCGGAGATCAGTCCTCCAAGTCCGGCCAGAGTAAGAGCGAGTCGATCCAACCGGATGCGATCAAGACGATACCGATGGAGCGATCGCTCGACCGGCCATCTGGCAGCGGGACCATTCCTGCAGGCAGCTCCTCATCCAATTCCTCGCTCCTGTCCGGAGCAGCGCCAGGCAGTAATGCACTGGGTGACGTGTTCTTTGAATATGATCGTTTCCAAATCGACAAGGACGCCATGCCGATCCTCGATAGCAATGCCCGCTGGCTTCGTGCCAATGGCAGTAAGACGACGCTCATCGAAGGCCATTGCGATGAACGGGGGACCCTTGCCTACAACCTCGTGTTGGGTGAGAAACGGGCGCGCGCAGCCAAGAAATACCTCCAAGATCTTGGTGTCCCAGCCGCGCAGCTCCAGATCACGAGTTACGGCGAGACGAGACCCTTCTGTGAGCAGCAGAACGAAGAATGTTATCAGCAGAACCGCCGTGCGCATTTCGTTACGAAATAAACATGGGTGGGTACAGTCGCAGATCCCATGCTCTGCGTCAGACCATTTCACCACGAAGGAGGCATTTGTGAAGCACGCGCACATCGTCGGAATCGGGCTCCTCGGAATCGTCTTGACGGCTGGTTGTGCAGGCAAGGGCGAACGCATCACCCTCAACGTCCCTATGGCATGCGGGGCCGATGAGAAGGCGGTTGCGAAGAATGCCGCAACCGTCTCAATCCAGCCCTTTGAGGACAATCGCACAGACCGATCACTGCTCGGCAGCAGGCACCATCTCTGGGGAGGGGAGAGTCACTTCAGCCTCCCAAGCGGTACGCTCGGTGATGCCACGGCACAGGCCTTTGCTGACTATCTCAATTCGAAGGGCTGGAATGCGACCGTTGCCAAAGGCACCGGAGCCACAGGGGCCAACATGACGATAACCGGAAAACTGGTCGACGTTGGGGTCGAGGCGAAGAGCGGTGTGGGGCAGACGACCCTCAATGCCAAGAATCGGATGGTGGTCCAAGTCAAGAACCACGTTGATGGGAGTCAAGTCCTCGAGACCTTGACCAGTACAGGAACCAACCAGGTATTCTGGTTCGATCCGGAGGATGCGCAGGAGTTGCTCAACGAACTCTACAGCAAGAATTTCGAAAAGTTCGTCGCCGATACCAAACTCGATGGCAAGATCCTCAAGCTCAAGTAACGGAATGGTCGCTGCTGAGTGGGAGTGCGATGCGGGGATCGGTCATCGCACTCGCCGCAGAGTCGTTTCGAGACAGGAGTTTTGAATCTGCATGGAACGTCGCCAACACAGGCGGGTGCCGGTACAGGTGCAGGGGTTCTTGTCGGGGAATTCGCATGAAACCGAAGCGATGACGCTCGACCTGTCAGTCGGTGGCGCCAAGTTCGACTGCGACCTCGAAGTCTTTCCCGGCAAGGTAATCCGTGTGCGGCTCATCATTCCGGGGTCTGAAGAACCGGTTTCGATTGCGGATGCGCGGGTCCAGTGGGTCGAAGAGGACACGTTCGGAGTTTCGTTTCAGAATGTCCATCCTGGCGAACTGGATGAGTTGGAGCAGCTCATCGACGAATATGAAGAGGCCGAAGGCGGAGGTCACGCATAATGATGCCAATGCTTGACTCACTTCCATCGGGGGAATATCGTATCGCTGTGGGGGGAGCTTAACGCCCCGAGGGAATATGGTTCATCAGGGGATCGAGCGTTGGGATGGTGTGCAAGCCCAGCTTGACTGGGAAGCCTAAAGTCCCGCCGAGATTTCCGCCGTACCTATGCTGTCCTCGGTAGGTGCGCGCTCCTCCCACCCTAAACAGGCTGCTGAAAAAGTCCGCCAGCTTCGTTCCCTGCCTTTGCCGAAGCGGCTTCGCTGGTTCATTCAACCAATGTCAATATCGCCAGGTTTCTGCTCGTACATATTTAAGAGGATGAATGGCCACGCATAAGCCACGCACATCTGCTACGAAATCCGATTCTCCATCGAAGAAACCACCGCAACTACCCGCATCGAAGAAATCCGACTCTCGTGTGGCCCCAGCCGTCACGGCGGTTGAAATGGGCGCCAGGCAGCGGGAGATTTCCGTTTCCGAATTCTTCACGAAAAACCGGCATCTGCTCGGGTTCGATAATCCACGCAAAGCGTTGCTGACCTGCGTCAAGGAAGCGGTCGATAACGCGTTGGATGCCTGCGAGGAGGCTGGGATTCTTCCTGAAGTCACGGTGCAGCTCGAAGTCGTGGCCATCGGAACAGCGGCTCTACCGCCCGCGAGCCAAGCCACCAGGTTCAGGATTACGGTGACGGACAACGGCCCCGGTATCGTTCGCCAACAGATTCCACGAGTCTTCGCCAAGTTATTGTACGGCTCGAAATTTCACCGCCTCCGCATGAGTCGCGGTCAGCAGGGGATCGGTATTTCAGCCGCGGGCATGTACGGGCAGCTGACGACGGGCAAGCCGGTGAAGATTATCTCGCGAACAGGCCCCAAGGCATCGGCTCATTACTTCGAAGTGCAGATCGATACGAAGAAGAACGAACCGCTGGTCCATGAGAACAAGCAGATCGAATGGGACCGGCCGCAAGGTACGCAGGTGGCGATCGAAGTCGAAGGCCGTTATCAGAAGGGCCGCGCGTCGGTGGACGAATATCTCGAACAGACGTCGATTGCCAATCCGCACGTGAGACTGATCTATCGAACGCCGGAAGGCGAGACGAAGGACTATCCGCGCGCCTATCACGAGCTGCCGCCCTCGCCGAAGGAGATCAAACCGCATCCCTACGGCATCGAATTCGGGATGCTTCTCAAGATGCTGCAGGAGAGCAAGAGCTCGACCCTTTCGAGCTTTCTGGAGAACGAGTTTTGCCGGGTGCCGCCTGCGCTCGCAGATGAGATGTGCAAAGCGGCGAAGGTTTCTCCCAAGGCGAAGCCCAGGGACGTTCGCGGTGCGATCGCTGAAACGCTCTATCACACCATTCAAGCGACGAAGATCATGGCTCCCCCGACCAATTGTCTCTCGCCGATCGGCGAGAAAGCGATTCTCTCGGGCCTCTACAAGCAGATCAAAGGGGAGTTTTATACGGCCGTGAGCCGACCTCCCGCCGTCTATCGCGGCAATCCCTTCATCATCGAAGCAGGCTTGGCCTTTGGTAAAGCGCCTGACAGCGCGACGAAACCTGAGAAACAGGCGGTACCGTTGGCCGAAGGGGAGGAGGAGGAGGGAGATTCGGAGCTGGCGCGAGTGATTCGCTACGCGAACCGGGTCCCGCTGCTCTATCAACAATCGTCCTGTGCGACTTTTAAAGCGGTGCTTGCTACGACCTGGCGCAATTATGGGATTTCCCAGTCGCGGGGGGCTATGCCGGCAGGGCCGATGGTGATTTTCGTACATATGGCTTCCGTGTGGGTTCCTTTTACGAGCGAATCCAAGGAAGCGATTGCCGAATACGACGAGATTCACAAGGAGATCACTCTGGCGCTCCGCGAATGTGGCAGGCGGCTCGGATTGTTCCTGCGCAGGCGGGAGCGGGCAGCCAGTGAGTTCCGGCGGCGCAATATTTTTGAACTCTATATCGAAGAAGTCGTCGAAGCTTGTAATCGGTTGAAGGGTGGAAAACTTCCCACTGAGAAGTTGAAGGCGCAGCTGCAGAAAATCGCCTCCTCGCGGACCGGCGGTATCAAGACGGATGAAACCCTCGGCAAGACAGGTGCTGGACCGGAAGGTCTGCCGCATTCGATTATTGTCACAGCGGAAGGCATTGAAGGAGAGGTGCTACCTGTGACAGCCAGCGTCGAGGTCGTTGCTGTCGAGGAGCCGCAGTCCTCTGCTGATTCAAGCCGAACCGGCGCGAAGAAGCCGAAGCAGAGGCGTGGCAAGAAAAAAACTACGCCGGTCGCACCTGCTCCATCGGCTCCGAAGAAGAGCGTGTCCGTAAAGAAGCCAGCGAGCAAAAGCCGCGCAGGTCGCACGGTTCACAGACCACGAACGCGCAGATAGGATCACGCATGGCGAAAACGAAATTGACCAGGAATGGGGCGGTTGAGAAGAAATTGATCGGGCTGGCCGATCTGGTGATTGCCGCTGCCCAGCAGGCCAAAGATCCGACGATGGCGATCCCGATTCGCGCCCTCTCGAACGTGACGTTCAACGAGCGCAAAGGCCTGCTCGAGATGGGAAAGAAGAAACAGGCGCGCTCCTTCTTCAACGTGGGCATGGCCAAAAAATTCATGCAGACCATGCTCGTGGCGGACGCCCTCTCCGAACTCCAGCGCGCGGAACTGACGACCTCGCTCAGAGAGATCTATTACCGGACCAAACATACCATTCAGGACTCGAACGAGAACACGTTCGATACCCAGGACGAATCGGACCCGATCATCGAGGATTTGGAAGTGTCGCTCGCGGCGCTTCGTGAAGAGTTGCATGTCCGTGCAGAGAACGGCGGAAGTGTCGTCGGCCCGCTTGTGCTTGGAGACGACGGTGATCGCGTCGATTGCGCCAAACTGGGGAAAGGCGGCTACTCGGTCCCGTCGATTGTCGAGCCGGAGTATGTGGAGATCCGTCGTTGTACGGCAGATTTCGTGCTGTTGGTTGAAAAGGGTACCCAGTGGAACCGCCTGTCTGAAGACAAGTTCTGGCGTCGGTATAACTGTGTGCTGCTGACTGGGAATGGGCAACCCCCACGGGGGGTGCGCCGCTTGGCGCGGCGGCTGCACGAAGAATATCGGCTCCCAGTCTACGTCTTGGTCGACAACGACCCCTGGGGGTACTACATTTACTCAGTCGTCAAACAGGGCTCGATCAATCTGGCCTTCGAGAGCGAACGCATGGCGATCCCCAAAGCCAAATTCATCGGTCTGTCCAGCGCCGACCCTGAGAGGTACGAACTTCCGCGTAACGTCGGGATCAAACTGAATGACAAGGATATTGCCCGCGCGAAAGAATTGCTCAACTATCAGTGGTTCCAGAAGCCGGCTTGGCAGGAGGAAATTAAGCGGATGCTTGCCAGCGGACTGAAGTATGAATTGGACGCCCTCGCCAACAAAGACTTCCAGTATCTCACGAAGAAATATCTTCCGCGGAAACTGAAAGAGAAGGATTGGCTGGACTAGCCCAATCCTTCTCTTTCAACGTGTCTCGAAAACAGGACTTAGGCATCTGGCAGCATCATGTAGAGCCCGATCATGATGATCGGCGCTGCGACATACATCGCTTTTTTGCCGAAGCTATCGTAGACGCCATAGATCAAGATGACGCCCATGAACGTGAAGTAGAGTTGTCCGATTCCTCGATACCCCGCATTGTGTTCCACCGCCAGCGCGAGTGTGGGCGATCCCAGGATCAGTACGGCTAAAAAGGTTATCAGTCGGTTCATGTGAATCTCCTTCTCGATGAGGTTAAGGCCCATGGGGTCATGTCGATAGCGGCGACTGCTGCACAGACAAGAACGCCCTCATGGCGATGGGCACCACGAGGGCGTAACATTCTCTCCGAATAGATTGGTATGGTCAGGCGAAATTGGGCTAACAAGGGGTCACGATATACCTCTACGATACATGAACAGCGCCACCATGCTGCGCCTTCCACTGAGGGAAGTCAAACGACCGCCTCTCCCTTGCTTGCTCCCCCGTTCGACCCGGTGTTAAGATCCCGCAGCTGATGGAGGAAATCGATGCCGAACATTGTGCTGTTAGTCTCGCCGAGCTGTGGGGCCTGCCCGTCGGCGAAGAGTCTCTGGAAGCAACTTCGAGTGAAATATAGTTTCGGCTATCGCGAGGTGGATATTACCACCGAGGATGGACGGAGCCTGGCCGACCGGCATTCGGTGAGGGCCGTGCCAGCTACGATTATCGATGGGCGATTGACGTTTGTCGGGGTACCCAGTCGCGAGAGTGCCGAGAAGGCCTTGCTGCTTAAAATGAAACCGC
This sequence comes from Nitrospira sp., assembly GCA_005116815.1. GTDB lineage: Bacteria > Nitrospirota > Nitrospiria > Nitrospirales > Nitrospiraceae > Palsa-1315. The sequence continues at coordinate 99,075 of SWDR01000022.1, forward strand.
GAGACTAAGAGAAAGATCCTCCCATGGTTGACGACGACGACGACGATTTTGAATTGCCCGTGCTCCCGGTCCTCGATAAGGGGCCTCCGCCTGAGTGCCCGATGTGCGGCGAATCGATGGGATTCATCGATGGCGGCTGGTGCTGCGTGGATTGTAACGGCGAGTTGTTGGGGCCTGAAACGGGCTAGCCAGTGAAGCGTGATCTGTGATGAGTGATGCGTCCTGGCTACAATAAGAACATCATGGCGCTCTGTCCCGTGTTTGCTTATCACCCATCACCGATCACTCGTTACGGTTCCTGATGCTTCGCATCGTCACCGGACCTTTTCATCCAGCACTTGATCGTGCCTTCGTCGAGGACATTCGCTCCTGTAAGGCCGATCATCCGTTTGCACCGCTTGCCGTCATTGTTCCTTCCGCTGCTCTCGTCGAACAGCTGAAACAGTCCCTCACACATCATGAGCCGCGAGCCTTCCTCAATATCCATTTCCTGACGTTCCACCAGCTCGCCCTCCGACTGCGTGATGATTGTGCGGGATCGGCCGGGGCCTGTTATGCTCCTCCGTTGCAACTGGTCGATGATTTCTTCTTCGAGCAATTGGTGCGACAGGTAGTTCGGCGTCAGCTTCCCGGGCTGGAGCCGCTCACGCGATTGCCGGCGTCACCAGGAACGTGGAAGGGTCTGTGGGCGACAGTTCGCGACTTGAAAGATGCGGTGATCGATCCGACGACTGCCTTGAACGCCCTCTCGGAAGGGGTATTCGAGGAAGACGATCGGACCTGGCTCCGTGCCCTGTTCACCCTGCATGCTGCAATAATGGAGGCCAGCCGATCGCTCGGGATCGGTTCCCCCGATGATTTGGCGGCCACATTCGGGCGGGATCTCTCTGGCGCCTCGTTCCTTCGCGGAATGCAACGCCTGTTCTACTATGGCTTCTACGACCTCTCACAGGTCCAACTTTCGTTTTTTCAATCGGTGATCCGCGCCGCCCCGTCGACGCTGTACTTTCCGCTCCAGAACTCCCCGGCCTATTTCTTTGCGCGCCAATTTTTCGAGCGTCATCTCCTTCCGTTGGCGGATAGCCATGAGGATCGGAGCGGGAAAGGGGACTCCACCGCCACATCGGAGCGGGTCGAACTCTCCGTCACACATATGATCGGGGTCGAGGAGGAGTTAGCGACGGTCTGCCGTGAGATTCTGACCTTGGTCGAGGTGAACGGCTATCGTTTCGACGAGATCGCTGTGGTGGCCCGCACGTTGGAGCCCTACCAGGCCAGGCTGCAATCGGTGTTCGAACAACATCTGGTGCCATTCACGACCACGGCGGGGAAGCCGCTGTCGCGTGAACCATTGATCAAAACCCTCTTGCGTCTGGCCTCGCTCCCGCTGAATGATTTCGACCGTTCCGCCATGCTGGACGTGGTGACGTCGCCCTTCTACCGCATACGGGGAACCGATTCCTCGACAACCGGTTTTCGGCCCGATATCTGGCGTTCCCTCGTCTACACCTTGGGTATTACGAAAGGGGAAGCAGAGTGGAGACGGTTGGCGGAGTCGGCCAGTTCGTCTATTCTGCAGGATGCAGCGACAGCGATCGACGAGGATGACCAGACAAGAGGCGAGACAGGCCAGGCTCCTCAGCTCACGTATTTGTGGGAACTCGTGTCTCGACTGATTCAGGATTGCCAGGCGCTCCCGGCGGAAGGATCGATCGGCACATTGACCGACGCCTTCGTCATGCTGGTGCAAGCTCATGTGCCAGTGGCTGGCTTGTCCGATGTGTCGTCGCGTGAGTCACCCGAATTGTCCGATCTCACCAAGGTCGGTTCGCTCATACGAACCGTGCTGGACCGGCTGCGTGAATTAGATCCGCTCGGAGGGGACCTCTCGTGGCGAGAGTGGGTTGAATTATTCCAACGGGTATTAGACGAAACCCGCATACCGATCGACGAGGAGCGGCACCAGGGCGTTCAGGTGCTGGATGCCATGACGGCTCGTGGCAGGACCGTCCGAGCGCTCTTTGTGCTGGGCATGAATGAAAAACTCTTTCCGCGCTATGTCCGTGAAGACCCCTTCCTGCGCGACCGTCAACGCGTCGTGTTGGAATCGACATTGGGCTATAAGATCGATGAGAAATTAGCCGGGCATGAGGAAGAAGTCCTGTTATTTGAACTCCTCAGCCGCTCGGCCACCAATCGGCTGTATCTGTCGTACCAGCGAGCCGATGAAGCAGGGCGAGTCA
>SWDR01000022.1:101417-149690 GCA_005116815.1 Nitrospira sp.
CAATCTCCACGACATCAACCTTGCACCATCACTCCCCGAAAAAGACCGCACGAGTGTGGCCCTGCTGTTCGGCTTCCGCTTCGGTCCCTAGTTCACACGGCGCACGTCTATGAAGCGCAGGCTCTGCAACAGAGTCCTGTTCACTGACGGAATGGTGATGTGGTCTGAGATGCGAAGGGGGCTATTGCTACGCCGCTTTAGCCGGCTGCCAACGAAGACCGATGTTAATCAGCTCTTGCAACAGATCTTTATACGTATAGCTGGCTTTCTCTGCTGAATCTGCAAAGTCTTCGTCATGCGCGATTTGCGGGTTCGGGTTGGCTTCAAGCACGTAGACATTCCCCGCCGCATCCATTCTCACATCGATACGCGCATAGCCGCTGAGGCCGAGTGCGCGATAGACGCGCTTGGCGAGATGCTGAATCTCCTCCGCTTTCCCTTCAGGAAGATTCTTGGCTCCGCCTGACCGAATGCCATATTTCTCCTGATACGCCCGACTCCATTTAACTCGTTCGGTCGCAATTCGGCGGGCATCATCGGGCAGCTTGTCCATGAGCAGTTCCCACACCGGCAAGACGTGGACATGCCCATTCCCCATCACCCCGACATAGAGTTCACGCCCCTCGATATACTGCTCGATGAGCGCGCCAGTCCCCACGCTCGTGTGAATAAAGGCCACCCGTTCCTTGAGTTTCTCGTCGTCCTGGACAATGGACGCCTGGGAGATGCCCAGCGAAGCTTCTTCGGTCACGGACTTCACAATCAATGGGAAGGACAGCCACTTCGGACGCTTCACCGCCCGGCCCTGTGGCACCACCATGAAATCGGGGAACGGAATTCGATGGAAGGAGAACAACTTTTTAGACAGCACCTTATCGCGCGCCAACATCAAACCGCGCGGATTGCAGCCGGTATAGGGTACGTGCAGTAACTCAAGATACGACACGACGTTCTGATCGTACACCGCCACTCCATCGAACTCTTCGAGCAGGTTGAAGGCGATGTGCGGCTTCCAATCTTCGATAGCCGAACGAAGCACCCCGAGATCACTCTTGACCCCTAATGGCTTGACGTCATGTCCCAGCTTGCGGAGCGTGGAGACCACATCGTATTCCGTCTTCCACGCGGCGCCCGTGATCTCCTGCCCATGAAGAGGATCTGGGGGCACCAGGTCTTCGTGCATCAGGACAAGGATTCGAAGCCGTCTCATACCGCCACCTTATGCCGCCCACTGCGCAAGTAGTTCATCGTGTGGACGGTCAACAAAATCGTGAAGTCCAGCTTCGCCTGCTCTTCCGCAAGTGGAAGCCGCAAATGAAGCTGCCGACAGCGCTGGATCATGTCCTCGAGCACCTGATCGATCGTGTATTGATACTCGCCGGTCCAGGCTGCGACTTTGCGGCGCACCTCTTTTCGGAAACGGTTCAAGAACGTCGCGGCGCTCATCTTGTCGGCATGGGCGGGTGCATCGGAAAACAGTCGTTTCAAGTCCGGATCGTAAAACGATTTCCGTTCGATCCCATAGTGCTTCCGCTTTCGCTCGTAATGCTCTCCCAGGGTCTTCCTCAAGACTGGCAACGGATCGATCTCCTCGTTCGTCACCACCTTGGGAGGGGCACCAGCCAACCCTTGCATGAGCCCGTTCACATACTGAAGCTTCTTGAGAACCGGCCATCCCTTATAGCGGTCGGCCCATGTCGAATCGGGCGTAAGCCAGACCGCAAAGGTCTCCGCAAAGTCTTCATCAGGATGGCTTTGCGCGTACCACACGTCGAGGTGACGCACGAAGCTCCGACTATAGGGCCTTGGGCTGTAATATCTGGGGTAGGGATCGGACGAGCGGCCAAAAACTTGTTGCCGGCTGCGAAGCCGGCGAAGGCGATAGGCATTCTCGATCGCATGACCTGCCTCATGCCGCAAGATACGCATGCACCATTCTGCGGTCCCTCCCTCGACTTCAAGCATTTGCCCCATTTCAAGTTTCGCGAGACGGGGGTGAGCCAGATAAAATGGGATCGCAATTCCCGGCACACCATCGGGGGTAAACCATTCGTTTGATAACCAAAAGTGAGGCCGGAATGTGAGCTGTCTGGCTTCGAGTTCGGCGTAGAGTTGCGTGATCTGTTCTGACAGGAAGGCTCCGTCGAGGGTGATTCCTAGGCGGCACATAGGAAGGGCCAGAATCTTCTCGTCCGACCACGAGACCCATTCCGGCTCGTGATGGGGACCGTCAGAAGTTGTCAGCGCCTGAAGCTGTGATCGATGCATCAATGCTGTATCCCGCGCGGTCGAATCGAAAGAGGTGCTGTGAGAAATATAGCACGTACTTTGATATTGCCCGGTTCAGGAAGCCATGCCCTTCACTCCAGCCCAGAAGTGGAGAAAAATTGTCCGATTAAGTCCAAGAATGAACCGGGACAAGCACTATTAAGTGTTTTACGAGGAACTACCGCAGGCGAGGGAGCAGGGCTGGTGCCGTGGCCCAAATCATATCGATCACTGACCACACATAGGCGCGCGCCCGTTCAGGATCGCGTTCCCACTCCGGCATGACTTCGTGCAGATCAAGAACCGGCTTGTCGTGACCGAGACAGGCCTGATTAAAGAGCGGGACATCTCGCCCGAACTGTTCCCGAATATAGGCCTGGTGGTCTCGCCCCATCGCGAGAATGAGGTCGGCAGCCTCGACCAGTTCCTGAGTGAGCTGTCGCTGCACATGTGTCGTGGGATCAGCCCCCTTCTCTCGTAACCGGCCCTGAACCCACGCATGCATAGGCTGCAGCTTGGCATCGATCCCTGCTGAGCTGACGATGCAGGACCTGTGTGCCCCAAGTTTGAATTTGAGCGCGTACTCGGCAGTCACACTGCGGAATATATTCGCGGTACAGACGAAGAGGACCGACTGAAGCTTCTCGTCTGAACGTCTCTCACCCTGTCCCATACATGTCCTCTATGAAGATCGACAGCCGTACGGCTGACCGCGTAAAATACCAGCCCATGTCTCAGTCGGCAAACCCATCCCGGACATATCTCAAACTCGATGATGCCACCGAGCAGTTGCAAACCAAACTGCTGCACCTCGTCGGAGAAACCATTGGCGCCTATGGTTTAATTGAAGACGGCGACAAAATCATGGTCTGCCTGTCGGGAGGAAAAGATAGTTATGCCTTGCTCGACTTATTGCTGGCCTTACAACGGCGCGCCCCGATTCACTTCGATCTTGTCGCGGTCAATCTGGATCAAAAACAACCGGGCTTTCCGACCCATGTGCTCCCCGATTATCTCAGAAACGTGGGAGTCCCCTTCCATATCGAAGAACAAGACACCTACGCCATCGTCAAGCGACTCATCCCTGAAGGGCAGACAACCTGCTCGCTCTGCTCACGGCTCCGTCGCGGCATCCTCTACCGTGTCGCCACAGAACTAGGCGCGACCAAGATCGCGCTCGGGCATCATCGTGATGATATTCTGGAAACCTTGCTCCTAAATTTACTCTATACCGGAAAGCTCAGGACGATGCCGCCGAAACTCCGTGCGAAAAACGGCCGGCATGTGGTCATTCGCCCGCTGGCCGCCGTGCGGGAAGCAGATTTAGTTCGATATGCAGAACTACGCGCGTTCCCCATTATTCCCTGCAATCTCTGCGGCTCACAGGAGGATCTCAAACGGCAAGAGGTCAAAGGATTGTTGCGTGAATGGGAGCAGCGGTCACCCGGTTGCACCGACAGCATGTTTGCCGCGCTCTCGAACGTGGCGCCGCCGCTTCTCCTGGACCAACGGCTGTTCGACTTCAAGTCTTTGCGCGCATCGGACCGGACAGAGGGGCAGGAGGATACATGGCTGGACGAACACCAAGCGTGATCTGAAGCCCCGACCTCGATCACGTCACAACATACCCCCCTCTGTACATTCTACTGATACCGGCTGGAGTTAGGTCATTCAATCCCGCGAGCGCACACAAACGGTCGCTTGCCAGCAGGGAGCACGAAGAGGAATCGGAACCTGTTACGCCTTGAGTTTTGAGGCAAACAGCTTGCGGAACTTGACGACTTTTGGAGCGACGATCGCGGCACAGTATCCCTGATAGGGATTTCTCGCAAAATACTCCTGATGGTAGGGCTCAGCCTCATACCACATCCCCGCTGGCTCGACCTGCGTTACAATTGGCCCTGGATAGATTGCCTCTTTCGTCATCGCCGCCATGACATCCTCTGCGATCTGCTTCTGCTCGGGCCTATGATAGAAAATCGCCGATCGATATTGCGAACCGACATCATGCCCCTGGCGATTGAGTGTCGTAGGGTCGTGGATGACAAAAAACACTTCGAGCAACTCGCGATAACTGACAACGGTGGGGTCGAACGTGATACGAACGGCTTCCGCATGTCCAGTCATGCCGCTACAAACCGCTTCATACGTCGGATCATCCATCTGGCCGCCGAGGTAACCGGACTCGACGGACACCACGCCCTTCATCTGGTCATAGACCGCTTCAAGGCACCAAAAGCAACCGCCGGCGACGGTGGCCATGTCGTATCCAGTCTCTGTCGGTGATGATTGTCCCATCGTATAATCTCTCACTCCCTGACCTGAAAATGTATGGCACGAGGGCTTCGCTGTTTCTGATTCCCCCAAGGCCTTATACCATAGGAGGCGATGAGGTCGCGAACAGACCGAGAACGCCAGCAGGAAGCCTCGTTCGTGCGATCAAAGGACCACGATTGACCTGTTCGGGTGTTAGCAGAAAAGGAGAGGGAGAACAGTTATGCCGCACGCTCCGCGTCGAGGTTGGCAATGACTTGCTTGAGCTTTGACTCCTCATCGGGCTGAATCTTCGTGAACTGAATCCCAAATGTCTTGGCCTTCACCCAACGTACCTGGGCTTCGTCGATCCGCAAGGGCCAGTCGAGCCCAGGGATATAAATACGGCACTCAACCGACGCCCCCATAACAACGGGCACATCCGTTTCGATCATACAACCGCCCGAGGAGAGGTCCAACGTCCGGCCCTGGCCTTCTCGTTGTCCGCCAGAAAATGTGCTTCTGAACTGCGAGGTAAAACGTGGCTGTTGTCGTTTTTCCATATAAGGCTCCTCGTTGGTCATACGAGGCTGAGGAGGCCTCGGACGTGAATCATCAGGCTGAACCGTAACAGTGCCATGCCTGCTTCATTCAACCACAAACACGAAACCCCGGGCTCACCTACAGGGGCGCCGGGGTTTCGTGAAGATCGTGAATCGCTTGGTTACTTCACTTTCAAGAGTACGTGCCCACGCCGGTTCTGCTGATAACACGATTCGGCCGGATCCGAGCAGAAGGGACGCTCCTTGCCGTACGACACGATCGCTACCTGCTTGGGGCTCACACCGGATTCCACCAGATAGCTGCGCGCAGCCTTGGCTCGCTTATCTCCCAACACCACGTTGTAATCAGCCGTTCCCCGTTCGTCGCAATGCCCCTCGACTTTCATCACTGCACCAGGATGGGCCTTCAACCACTCTGCGTCGCGGTTCAATGCTTCCATTCCAGTATCTGACAACATCCATTGATCGTACCCAAAGAATACGTCCTGCAAGCCCGCTTCGATGGCCGCTTTTTCTTCTCTGGTTAATTCCGCACGCTGGCGGGCACTCATCCCATTAGAGGACAGCGAGGCAATATCGCCCCCCTTTCCCAATCGCTCTTCTGAGGGATTTTGAGAAAAACCGCTGAGCCCTCCGCCAGAACCACCCTGAGACATACCAGGGAAACCCTGATTCGAACCGTTTTGCGACGCCCCTGCTCCCGTCTCACCATCGGACTGCAACCATTTCATGCTACAGCCTTGACTGACGAACAGGACAAGCCCCAAAGCAGCCACCGTACTCATTTTCATTGAACTTCCGACCATAATTCTTCCCCCATCGTTGGAATGACACGGAAACACAACTCAGCCTCTGCCAATCAAATATAGCACTTGAATGAAAAAGTGAGATTGAGAGGCAGTCGGGGAGTATTTCCCCTGAAATATCAGCCTGTTGTGGGAAGAAAAGAGGGGCGTAAAGAGGACGCTTGAGGATTGGAGCGATATATTAGGCGACCCGCCATTCCGCACAGGAAGGAAGGGGCCGGAATAAAAGTCGCCTATAGTTGTGATGACTTACGATCCGCCCACCGAACCGGACGCATCACCGTGCTCAACGCCGCCACGGCACAAATAAATGCCAGCATTGCCAGACCCACCATTAGAAAGAAACTAGCCCGGACGTCATGGAGGACTACATGGTTCATGATACGCCTTTCCTCTCGGTGACGATGCGCTATCCACTCCACCATCCGCACGAGCAGGCCCATGGTGCTGCAGGCTCTTGCTTCGTTAACCAACGTCCACAACAGGGACAATGCCTCGTCCAAGCCTGTCGGTGCTTATGGCCTGCGAGGCTCCCGCGAAGAGGCACGGCACAACCACGCTTATAGCATAGCACCATATTCTGCTCCCCATGGATCCCGATTCTTGGTGTAAAGATACTGCCGGGGAGCAGAGAAATCTATGCAGCTTTGGTGGGGGATAACCCGCTCAAAAAGACCGGGGAGGCACTTGTAAGCCTCTGATACTTCGATAATTATGTAGTGAGGCTTCACTGGAAGATATGGTGCGCCCGGAGGGAATTGAACCCCCAACCCCCGGATCCGAAGTCCGATGCTCTATCCAATTGAGCTACGGGCGCATGTGCTATTTCAAACACTTCGAAGGAGACCTTGTCAAGGATAGGAGTCGCGCTTCCTCACACCAACGTGAGAAGCGTCTCAACCAGTTGATCGATCGATCGATCATCCGTCGCGACGACATGATCGGCGGCCGCTTGATACTTGGGCGATGCAGAAGGAGCGGTACTTTCTCCTGGCGGTTGAGCGGGCCGTAGCTCGTGATCGTAGCGGTGATGCCGTGATGGATCAGGAGTGCCTGGGTCGCGCGTGGATCTTCTGACGCAATAATCGAGACTCGGCCCAACGTCGCAAGAGCCCGAATCGTGATGTCGTCAGGGTGGCCAATTGGCGTGCCGACGATGTAGAGGGTGCCGGGGAGATGAGTCACGGTGGTCCGGTCTTGTATCTTACGATCGTTTGGTTGACTCCCATCTCGCGCCATCGATATAATTCCTCGTTTCATGCGTGTCTTTTTGTCCTGAAAAGTTGAGGGGATAGCACTCTATGGCCGCCATGTTTTTCATGGTGACGATGGCCCTGTATTTTGCGGCCACCGTTTCTTTTCTTGCCTACCTGCTGTGGCCTTCAGAGGCCCTGTCCAAAGCCTCGTTGGGCATGACAGCGTTCGGGTTTGCTGCTCATACCATTGCGTTGGTGGCGAGAATGGTCGGAACGGCAGACGTCTCGCCGCCAGGGTTTCATGAGGCCTTGTCGTTTTTTTCCTGGATGCTGATTCTCGTCTTTCTTGCTGTAGAGTTTCGTCATCGTCTGCATGTGCTTGGTTCGTTCATCGTTCCACTGGCCCTCGTGTCGCTCGTCTCTGCCGCGGCTTTGCCAGAAACCGCTCCGACGTTGAGTCCTGTGTTTCGTACGCTGTGGGTCCATGTCACGCTGAGTATGCTCGGGACCGTGGGGTTTGCGGTCGCCTTTGTAGCTGGTGTCATGTATCTGATTCAGGACGGACTTCTCAAGTCTAAACGCTTCAATGTCCTCTACTCAAAATTGCCTGCGCTGGATTTTCTCGACCATCTCAATCAGCAATCGATCGTGATGGGATTTCCGCTGCTGACGCTCGGCATCATCACTGGGGCGTTGTCCGCCGAGTTCTCGCGAGGGTCGTACCTGAGCTGGAATCCCGAGCAAACGTGGGCCTTGGTGACATGGGTATTCTACTTCGCCGTGTTGCTCGGGCGACTGACGGTGGGCTGGCGAGCCAAACGAGCAGCCTATTTGACGATTATTGGATTTGCCGGAGTGATATTGACCCTCATTGGCGTGGTCCTCAAGGGCCATGGACCGGTGTCTTGATATGCATATTGTTGTTGTCGGTCTGAGCCATAAGACCGCCCCGGTCGAAATTCGCGAGAAGCTCGCGATCCCTGAGAGCCGGATGAGTGAAGCCTTGACCCGCCTCTGTTCCTATCAAGGGGTACGGGAAGGCATATTGCTGTCGACCTGTAATCGTGTCGAGGTGTATGCCGTCGTCGATGAAATTGAAGGCGGGTATGGTCGTATTCAGGAATTTCTGGCCGATGCCCACCTGTCGCTGTCTTCAGAGCAACTGACACCCCATCTCTACTGGCACCAGGGGGATCGAGCGATCAGCCATTTGTTTCGTGTCGCCTCCAGTCTCGACTCGATGATTGTCGGTGAGTCGCAGATTCTAGGGCAGATTAAAGATGCGTTCGAGGTCGCACTCACACACAAGTCGACCGGCATTATTCTAAATAAAGTCGTGAAGAAGGCGATTTCCGTCGCCAAGCGAGTGCGGACGGAAACCAAAATTGCCGAGATGGCGGTGTCGGTCAGTTATGCCGCGGTCGAGTTGGCCAAGAAGATCTTTTCGGACCTCAGCGAGAAGACGGTGTTGTTGGTGGGGGCAGGGGAGATGGCCAAGTTGGCGGCCAGACATTTTATTGCCAGCGGAGTCCGTCATGTGCGGGTCACGACGAGGAATCCTCAACATGGCATGGAATTAGCCGATCGATTCGGCGGCACCGCAGTTCCCTTTGAACAGTTTCGAGAGGACATGGCGTCTGCCGATATCGTGCTGGTATCGACCGGTGCCGCGCATTATCTCGTGAGCGAGGACGACGTGCAGCGATCAGTCAAACAGCGGATGAATCGTCCGATGTTTCTGATCGACATCTCGGTCCCGCGCAATATCGATCCGGCGGTGCGTCATGTGGATAATGCGTTTCTTTTCGACATCGACGATTTGAAAGCGCGGGTTGAGCAGAACCGCGGAGGGCGCTTGTTGGAGGCCGAGAAGGCCGAGCAGATGGTGGTGGATGAAGTCGGGATCGTTCGGCAATGGCTCCAGTCGCTCGAAGTGACCCCCACCATCATGGCGCTCCGTACGAAAGCCGATGAGATCAAACGGGCAGAGGTCGAGAAGACTTTGGGGCGATTGGCGAATCTCTCGGAGCCCGAGCGTGAACTGGTCGAGGCGATGGCATCCTCGATCGTGAACAAGCTCATTCACAACACGATGGTGACGCTCAAGGCCGAGGTGAATTCTTCGGACGGGGCTGCATTCGTTGAGGCGGCGCGGCGATTCTTCAGCCTTGGGGATGCCGCGGGCTCGACCGTCAACGGGAGTGCAGTAGAGAGCAATATCCAGAGTCGTGAAGCGACGACGCCAAAAGCTGGCGCGAAGTCACCGGATCGATGAATGTGCCAATTCTATGGGGAAGACCCGCACAGGGCCGAAACTCTTTACCTGTCCCAAATGTCGGAAGACGTACCTGGGACATGACCCTCTGCCCGATTGCCCTGCCTGCGGTTTCGATTATCGGGAGCGGGAGGGGTTCCGGTGGGATGTGCTTGTCTACCTCTTGTCGATTCTTGGGTTGATCAGCTTTTTACTCGTCTCGTCCTCCTATAGAAGTTTCGTCAGCGGGACCCTGTCCAGCGAGATGTCACGGGCGGACCACAACACGGTAGAGAAACTTCCGGGCCGCGAACGGTCCGCGACGTTTCATTCTCCATATCATGATACGAGTCGGTGAAAGGGAGCTATGTCGAAAGTCAGCCATGAACGATTGAGCGTCGTGCTGGGAACGCGCGGTAGCAAGTTGGCGGTGCATCAGAGCGAGTGGGTGCAGGCACAGTTGCACGCGTTGGCTCCTCATGTGACGGTCACGTTGCGGCGGATCCAGACATCAGGGGACAGGATTCTCGACGTTCCGTTGGCTCAAATCGGTGGGAAGGGGCTCTTTGTCAAGGAGATCGAGGAAGCGTTGTTGAGCGGCGAGATTGATCTGGCGGTGCATAGCATGAAAGATGTCCCCACGGAACTGCCCGATGGGCTGGAGATTCTCTGTGTGCCGCCTCGCGAGGATCCGCGGGATGCCTTGATCAGTCGTGACGGAAAGTTGTTCCTGGACCTTCCGTTGGGTGCGAAGATCGGGACCAGCAGCCTTCGCCGTCAATCGCAACTCCTGCATGCGAGGCCCGACCTCACCATTGCGATGTTGCGTGGGAATCTGGATACCCGTCTCAAGAAATTGCATGAGGGGCAGTTCGATGCCATCGTGCTCGCCGCAGCCGGACTTCGACGCTTGGCTTGGGCGCATGAAATCACGGAGTATCTGGCGCCTCAGATTAGTTTGCCCGCGATTGGCCAGGGCGCGCTTGGAATTGAGGGCCGGAAGGACGACGCGTTCATTCGTTCTCTCTTGAGCGGCTTGGACCATGTGCCGAGTAAGATCGCCGTTCTTGCTGAGCGTGCGTTGCTCCATCGGCTTCAAGGAGGCTGTCAGGTCCCAATCGCCGCCCATGCAACATTGACCGGTACAAAGGTAAGATTGGAAGGCGTCGTGGCCAGTGTGGACGGCAAGGAGCTTATTCGTGACTCTGTTGACGGGACGATCGAGGATCCTGAGTCGATCGGTGTTCAACTCGCAGAACGATTGCTTGCGCGCGGGGGCGAGAGAATTCTCCAAGGGATCTACGGAACCGCATGACGACATCGAGAAGGTCAGGAAAGGTCTATTTGGTTGGAGCGGGACCGGGCGATCCTGGACTCCTGACGCTGAAAGGGAAGGCCTGTCTGGAGCAGGCCGATGTCGTGCTCTACGATTTTCTCGCCAATCCTGCCTTGCTGCAGTATGCTCCGGCCACGGCGCAGCGCATCTATGTCGGGCGACGGGGGCGTGGTCAGTATCGAGACCAAGCCGATATCAATCGGCTGCTGATAGAACGGGCTCAAGAGGGAAATGTGGTGGTCCGGCTCAAGGGGGGAGATCCCTTTGTCTTCGGACGCGGCGGAGAGGAAGCGGAAGCGGTGGCTGCTGCAGGGATCGATTTTGAGGTGGTGCCTGGGGTGACAGCGGCGATTGCGGTGCCTGCCTATGCGGGCATTCCGGTGACCCATCGCACCCTGGCCTCCACGGTCACGTTTGTGACCGGTCATGAAGATCCCACCAAACCGGAGACCCTGTTGGAATGGCCTAAATTGGCAGGCGCGTCCGGGACGCTCGTGTTCATGATGGGGATGAAGAATCTCCCCTCAATTGTTAGCCACTTAGTGGCAGAAGGCCGGTCGTCTGAGACGCCGGTGGCGGCGATTCATTGGGGGACCAAAGCCGATCAACAGACCATCGTGGGGACCTTGGGTGATATTGTGGCGAAAACCGAAGCGGTACACCTCGAACCGCCGACGGTGATCGTCGTGGGTGAAGTGGTGCGACTACGAGGGCAGTTGAATTGGTTTGAAACCAAGCCGCTCTTTGGGAAACGCATTGTGCTGACTAGGGCTCAAGAGCAGGCGTATGAGTTCTCTCAGTTGCTTGCAGCCTATGGAGCGGAGCCAGTAGAGGTGCCGACGATTCAAATCGTCCCTCCGGTCAGTTGGCAGGCGATCGATGATGCGATCAATCGCCTCAATACGTACCAATGGCTGATCTTTACCAGTGTGAACGGGGTCACGCCGTTCATGGATCGTCTCCATGCGGCTGGGAAAGATGCGCGCGCTTTGGCGCCGCTTCGTATTTGCGCGATTGGACCGCGCACGGCACAGGAATTGAGCATCTATGGATTGAGGGCGGATATCGTTCCATCCGAGTTTCAAGCAGAAGGGGTTATCGCTGCATTGGCTCAGGTGGGCATCCGTGGGAGCCGCCTGTTGATTCCACGTGCCGAGGTCGCTCGTGAGATCTTGCCGGAACAGTTGAGTGAGTTGGGGGCGATTGTCGATGTGATTCCGGTCTACCGGACGATCGCCCCGACGGTAGATGTCGCGTCTTTGACGCAGCAGCTTCGCGCTGGCCGGGTGGCGGCGCTCACCTTTACGAGTTCATCCACTGTGCGTAACTTCGTGGAGCTCTTTGGCGGGCAGGAGACGGTCACGAAACTCGTGGCTCAGGTGGCGATCGCCTGCATCGGACCCATTACGGCACGTACGGCGGAAGAATATGGGTTGACGGTGACGATTATGCCGGCTGAAAATACGGTGCCGGCATTGACTGAGGCCATTGTTCGGCATTTCAGTGAAGGGGTGCGAGTGCCGGTTTCTGTGCAAGGATAGGTTGTGGTAGACGACGGGGTACGGAACTGATTCGTTTAGTAAGAGGGGGGATTCTTATGGTTGCAGTCAAGTCGTTCATGGTTCCAAGAGAGAAGTTTATTACGGTTGAGCGGGATACCGATGCCCAGACAGCGGCACGTATCATGCGAGATCGTGGGATCGGCAGCCTGTTCGTGACGAACGGGAAGGAGATTGTCGGCATTCTGACCGATACCGATATGGTGCGGCGGGTGGTGGCGGCTGGAGCGGACACTCATAAGACGACGGTCGAGCAGATTATGTCGGCCCCGATCTTGACGATCGAGGAGAACAAGACGTTGCTCGATGCCAACGATCTGATGGCTCAAACGCATATTCGCCATCTTGGCGTAACGCGGGATGGCGGGCTGGTCGGCATGATTTCCGTCCGCGACCTCGTCGTGTTCTTAACGAATCTTCCAAGAAAGTAATTCGATGGCATTTCCCATTCAGCGGCTCAGACGGTTGCGGCAGCATGAGGCGTTTCGCCGTATGGTACGGGAGACGAACCTGGCCCCTTCCGATTTCATCTATCCGCTGTTCGTCGTCGAAGGACGAGATCGGCGGGAGGAGATCGCTTCGATGCCTGGCCAGTTCCGGCTCTCGGTCGACCTCTTGGTCAAAGAGGCCCGCGAGGTTGTGGCCTTGGGCGTTCCCGCGATCATCCTGTTCGGGATTCCGGATCGGAAAGATGCGCGGGGAAGTTCAGGGTTCGATCCGAACGGCATCGTGCAGCGGGCGGTCAAAGCGGTGAAGGACCAGGTGCCGGGCGTGATGGTCATCACCGACGTTTGTATCGACGAATACACGGATCATGGGCATTGCGGGATCGTCAAGGACGGGCGCATCCTCAACGATGAAACGCTGGATTGTCTCCGTACAATGGCCAGAACCCATGCGCAAGCCGGGGCCGATATGGTGGCTCCATCCGATATGATGGATGGGCGAGTGGCGGCGATTCGTACGGAATTGGATCAGGCAGGGTTTCCTGAGCTGCCGATCATGGCTTATGCCGCTAAATTCGCGTCCTGCTTTTATGCGCCGTTTCGGGATGCGGCCGGTTCAAGCCCGCAATTCGGCGATCGGCAATCGTATCAAATGGATCCGGCCAACCGGCGGGAGGCGCTTCGCGAAATTGCCCTCGATGTCGAAGAGGGGGCCGACATCATCATGGTGAAGCCGGCATTGCCGTATCTTGATATTATTGCCGCGGCCAGGGCGCAGATGTTGTTGCCGGTGGCGGCCTATCAAGTGAGCGGTGAGTACAGCATGATTAAAGCGGCCGCCCAAGCCGGCTGGCTCGATGAATCGCGCGCCATGATGGAGTCGTTGCTCTCGATCAAGCGGGCTGGCGCAGACCTCATTTTGACCTACTTTGCTAAAGACGCGGCGCGTCTCCTTCACTGACGACCATGCTCAAAGTTACGCGTGGGCTGTCCGGTCAATGTCCTCCACGTGCGTATCCCGTCGCCACGATCGGTAATTTTGACGGCCATCATCTGGGCCATCGCGCGCTGCTGCAGACGGTCGTCGAGACGGCCAGGAAGGCGCAGGGAACTGCGCTCGTCCTGACCTTCGATCCGCACCCGGTCAAAATCCTCGCACCCCATATCGACCTTCGCTTTCTGACCAGCCCCGAAGAAAAGTTGGCGCACTTCGAGGCCGCAGGAATCGATGAAGTCGTATTTCTGGAGTTTAGCCCTACATTTGCAGCCATGAGTCCTGACGAATTTGCAGAAGGTATCCTGCATCGATCGCTCACCCTCTCCGAACTGTTTGTCGGGAATCATTTTGCCTTTGGAAAGGGCCGGGCAGGACATATCGAAGACCTCGTACGTCTCGGTGGGTTGTACGGCTTCCGCGTACATCCTGTGACTCCCGTGATGCTTGAGGGAGGCGTGGTGAGTTCGACCAGGATTCGTCAGCTCATTCAGGCAGGGAATGTAGAACAGGCTGCCACGCTCCTCGGGCGTTTCTATGGGATTTTCGGTACGGTGGTACATGGGATGCAGCAGGGGGAAGCGATGGGCTGGCCCACGGCGAATCTACGCATCCCGGTCGGTCGCGTCGTGCCGCCTGATGGTGTCTATGCCGCGAGAGCGGTCCACGGGGCTCAGACGTCTGATGCGATCGCCTATATCGGGACCAGGCCGACCTTCGGCGCGGGGGAGCGCCTGATTGAAGTCAATTTGTTGGATCAGCGCTGCGACCTCTATGGCCAGGAGATCACCGTGCAGTTTGTGGCGCGTGTGCGCGGCGATCATACCTTTGCCTCTGTCGATGAGCTGTCGAACCAGATCGTCCGTGATGTGGCGCAGGCGCGCAGGAGCTTACAGCGAATCCCGCAGGGAGTTCAGTAACCATGGCCGTTGAGACGGCGATCACGCGGTCGTCCAGCAGGCCTACTGGACGTCCGGCTTTATTGGCACATTTCGTGCGAACGGTGCGTCAGCACCAGCTATTCGTTCCCGGTCAGCACCTCTTGGTGGCGGTATCGGGCGGGCCCGATTCGATCGCGTTGTTATCTCTGCTACATCGCCTGGCCCAGTCCTGGAGACTCACGCTCACAGCAATACATTGTAACTATAGGTTGCGTGGAGCGGAGTCCGACGGCGACGAATCGTTCGTCAGGGAGTTTTGTCAGGAACGGCAGCTGTCTCTTGTCATCCATCGGCCCACGCTGGTCAAACGACGACAGCGCTCATCGCTTCAGGCCAGGGCCCGCGACGCACGCTATGACTTTATGCGGCAATTGGCTCACGAGGTCGGAGCTGTTCGCATTGCGGTCGGTCATACCGCCAATGACCAGGCTGAAACGGTGCTCATGTGGATGTTGCGCGGGGCAGGGATGGCCGGGTTAGCCGGGATGCCCTATAGGCGTGAAGACGGGATCGTTCGCCCGCTCTTGGCCTCCACTCGTGAGGAGGTGTTGACCTATTTGGGTCATGAAGGACTGACCTATCGCCGTGACTCGAGCAATGAGAAGCCGCTCTATTATCGTAACCGGATTAGGAAAGATCTCCTTCCTGTGATCACTCGGTTGGCCCCGGCTGCCATCCGTGTGCTCCAGCGACAGGCAGATGTCGTGCGTGAAGACGAACGGTACTTGGAACAGGTGACGAGGGATCTGGTCCAGGCGCTCGTGAGTTCTGATTCCGGAGGCGTGCAGCGAGTCAATCTCCAGGCCTTCATGGAGTTGCCGGTTGCGCTG
Organism: Nitrospira sp.; assembly: GCA_005116815.1. Taxonomy (GTDB): domain Bacteria; phylum Nitrospirota; class Nitrospiria; order Nitrospirales; family Nitrospiraceae; genus Palsa-1315. The sequence goes on from SWDR01000022.1 coordinate 116,864, forward strand.
CAGCGGCGGCTCGTTCGGACAATCTTACGGATCTATGACGAAGAGGGGCGCGCGAGCAGCCTTCGGGTGGTGGAGTCGGTTCGGCATGTATTGCTCCAGGGAAAGACCGGAGTTCGGCTGTTGTTGGCCCAGGCCCTCGTGATTCTGGATCAGGGGGTGGTGCAGTTTTGTCCCGTAGCAGGGGCAGCCAAGGGGGCGGTTGGTGCGGGCCAGGGAAAGGGCGAGAGCCTCCGTCTTTCAGTGCAATCAACGGTCTATTGGGCTAGAACGAATCAGCAAATTCATGTACAACGTATGGCTCATCATGATGCGGAACAGGATGAAGCGGGTTCGTCAGTACAACGAGCTTTGTTCGATGCCGACCGGTGCTCGGAGCCGCTTCTGGTTCGGTCCTGGCAAGCCGGCGATCGATTCTTTCCTCGAGGGATGAAGGGGAAGAGTCAGAAGCTTCAAGATTTCTTTACTGATCGGAAGATCGCTCGTTGCCGGCGGGAGGAGATTCCATTGTTGGTCGCGCCCGAAGGGATTTTGTGGGTCGTGGGGATGCGGCAGGATGAACGCTTCGCGGTTCGTCGAGGGACAACCCACTGTCTGGTGGTATCGGTGAGCCATAGGGACTCAGAGAAGGAGTAGAGGGAGCATGGAACGGATTTTCGGTCGACCGATCGTGACGCAGGAAGAAATGCGTGCGAGGATTCGTGAATTGGGCAAGCAGGTCACGACCGATTATACCGGGAAGGATCTCGTCTTGGTCGGCGTGTTGAAGGGGGCCTACGCGTTCTATGCCGATCTGGCTCGCGCAATCAGGATCCCGATGCGGGTGGACTTTTTGATGGTGACCAGTTACGGGTCCCGGGCAAAAACATCCGGTAAAGTGAAGATGGTCACCGAACTGACCGAGGATATTAAAGGCAAAGATGTCTTGTTGGTTGAGGATATCGTCGACTCCGGACTGACCGTTCAATATCTGGTCAAGACCTTGGCGAAGAAGAAACCCCGCTCGATCAAAGTCTGTACGTTGTTGAGTAAGCCCGATCGACGGACCATCGACGTCGACATCGATTATGTGGGGTTCAATATTCCCAATAAATATGTCGTGGGGTATGGACTCGATTACCAGCAGAAGTATCGAAACCTTCCCTATCTGGCCGTGTTGGATGTGGAGGAGGAGCAAGAGTAAGCGTATTGTCGTACGGTTGTCAGTATGAATGGGCATGTGGTAGCATCATCAAAGTGCGTGGTTTTTCTCACCAATTAAGCGTGTCATCCACAAGGAGATCTGGATGAATTCCAGGGCAAAGAATCTACTATTCTGGGTCGTCGTCGGCCTTTTCATGATTTTGCTGTTCAACCTGTTCAGCGTACCGACTCATGCGCCTGAAGAAGATGTCATTTTTAGTGAGTTTATGGCCAAGCTCGATAAGGGTGAAATCGAGCGAGTCATCATCAAGTCGAGCCACATCAGTGCCGTGCTGAAAGACAAGACCAGAATTCGCACCTACTCGGTGGAATATCCTGAGTTGGTAAAAGTGTTGCGGGAGCGGGGCGTACAGATTGAGGCGAAGCCACCCGACGAAAGCCCTTGGTATATTACGTTCCTGGTGACCTGGGGGCCGTTTGTCCTGTTCCTGGGCTTGTGGTTTTTCTTGATGCGGCAAATGCAGATGGGGGGCAACAAAGCGCTTTCATTCGGGAAGAGCCGCGCTCGTCTGCTGACCGAAGAGCGGAAGAAGGTGATGTTCTCCGATGTGGCAGGCGTCGATGAAGCCAAGGAAGAAGTCCTTGAGATCATCGAGTTTCTCAAGGACCCGCGCCGGTTTCAAAAGCTTGGCGGACGTATTCCCAAGGGTGTCTTGATCGTCGGTCCTCCCGGCACGGGAAAGACACTATTAGCCAAGGCGATTGCCGGCGAAGCCAGTGTGCCGTTCTTCAGCATTAGCGGATCGGACTTCGTGGAAATGTTCGTCGGCGTTGGCGCGTCCCGTGTTCGCGATCTCTTCGAGCAGGGGAAGAAGCATGCGCCCTGCATCATCTTCATCGATGAAATCGATGCCGTTGGCCGGCTGCGTGGAGCGGGGTTGGGTGGAGGTCACGACGAGCGTGAACAGACGCTGAATCAATTGCTCGTCGAGATGGACGGATTCGATACGACAGAAGGTGTCATTTTAGTCGCGGCGACCAATCGACCGGATGTTCTCGACCCTGCCTTGCTCAGGCCTGGCCGCTTCGACCGGCAAGTCGTTGTCAATCGGCCTGATTTGCGTGGCCGCACTGAGATTCTCAAGGTGCATACAAAAAAGGTTCCGATTGCCACGAATGTGGAGCTGGAAAAGATTGCACGTGGCACACCTGGATTTTCAGGGGCCGATCTGGAGAATTTGGTGAATGAAGCGGCACTCTGGGCCGCAAGACAGAATAAAAAAGAAGTGGAAGTCGTCGACTTCGAGATGGCAAAAGACAAAGTGCTGATGGGGGCTGAACGAAAGAGCCTGATCTTGAGCGATGAGGAGAAGCGGACGACGGCCTATCATGAAGCCGGGCACGCGTTGATCGCCAAGCTGATTCCTGGAACGGATCCGGTGCATAAAGTTACGATCATTCCACGGGGCCGTGCGCTGGGTGTGACGATGCAGCTCCCCACCGATGATCGGCACAACTACTCGAAGGAGTTTTTGTATAACAACCTCGCCATTCTCATGGGTGGGCGTGTGGCGGAAGAGTTGGTATTGAAGCACATTACGACTGGAGCGGGGAACGATCTTGAGCGGGCGACAGATCTTGCGCGGAAGATGGTCTGTGAGTGGGGCATGAGTGAAAAGTTGGGCCCTCTGACATTCGGCAAGAAAGAGGAAGAAGTGTTTCTCGGGAGAGAGCTTGGGAGCCGGCGCGATTTCAGCGATCAAATCGCGTTGGAGATCGACCAGGAAGTCAAACGGCTTGTGACAGAAAACTATGAGCGGGCCAAGCGGTTGCTTACAGAGCACATGGCCAGTTTGAAGGGTTTGGCGGAAGCACTCTTGGAGAAAGAGGTGCTCGACTCAACCGATATCGACCAGATCATTTCGCAGTCCACATCTCAAACAGTTCCTGCCTAATTTCAGCCACTGATTCCGGGACTCCATCTCAGGGCATTGGAGTCCCGGGCAGTACATCTGCAACCCGATAGGCGAGAGGGGGTTACTCCTCGCGCTGCTCAGCTATGACAGGTATCCCATGTGGCTACGATGAGTGGCTATTTGGGGCCGCGTGATCGATCTACATACGTGGAGGAGTAGTCGTGTGGTGTTAGATCTTCGGACATTGACGCGACAGGCGAAGGATCGGCTGATCGAATTTCCAGGCCGACCATTAATGATGGGGGTCGTGAACGTGACGCCGGATTCATTCTCGGACGGCGGTCGTTATTTAGATGTGGAAGCCGCCGTCGCCCATGCCATTCAACTAGTGGAAGAAGGGGCCGATGTTTTGGATGTCGGAGCTGAGTCCACGCGTCCTGGCGCCGATCCCGTTGATGAGGCGGAAGAGCTCCGACGTGCGATTCCCGTGGTAACAGCTGTCGCAAAATCCGTCACGGTTCCGATTTCCATCGATACCTCGAAAGCTTCTGTCGCACAGGCGGCCCTCGATGCAGGCGCCGTGCTGGTAAACGATGTCACCGCCTTACGAGGCGATCCTGCGATGGCCGAGATCATAGCCCGTACGGGGGCCGGGATTGTTCTCATGCACATGCAAGGCACGCCGCGCACGATGCAACAGGTTCCACATTATGAGGATGTGATCGGAGAAGTTGCTGCATTTTTTGAGGAACGAATTCGCTTCGCGACGGCCCATGGGATTGGGCAAAGACAAATCGTGCTTGATCCTGGCATCGGATTTGGTAAGCTGCTCGTACATAACCTTACGCTGTTGGCCCGACTTCAGCGTTTCGCATGTTTTGGATGCCCTTTATTGGTGGGTGTGTCGCGCAAGACATTTCTTGGACAGCTTGTGGATCGACCGGTTCAGGATCGCCAGTGGGCGACGGCGGCAGCTGTGGCGATGGCAGTCGAGCGTGGAGCCGGGATCCTTCGCGTGCATGATGTGCGTGCCATGAAAGATGTGATGCAGGTGACCGTGGCAATCAGTCAGGAAACGATCGAACCCATGAAAGCTCAGCATGCGTAAATTATTCGGTACAGACGGAGTTCGAGGGGTCGCCAACCTCGATCCGATGACCAGTGAAATGGCCATGCAGCTGGGACGGGCCGCAGCACATTTGTTTATGCGCCGAGCGGGACGGCATCAGATCGTGATCGGCAAAGACACTCGTATCTCCGGTTATATGTTGGAGTCGGCGTTAATCTCCGGGATTTGCTCGATGGGTGTCGATGTGTTGGTGGTCGGCCCCATGCCGACTCCGGCGATCGCGTTCTTGACGAGGAGTCTCCGCGCCGATGCAGGGGTGATGATCTCGGCTTCGCACAATCCCTATCAGGACAATGGCATCAAGTTTTTCTCCAGCGATGGATTGAAATTGCCCGATGAGATGGAAGCGCGTATTGAGGAATTGATCGTCTCGAATGAGATTGCCCACCTTCGGCCGACAGCCGATGCCATTGGGAAAGCCTATCGAATCGATGATGCCGAAGGGCGGTATATCGAGTTCGTCAAGCGCTCGTTGCCGAAGGAGCTCGATTTTCAGGGGATCAAAGTGGTCGTCGATTGTGCGAATGGCGCTGCCTATAAGGTTGCGCCGAAAGTACTGCGTGAGCTCGGGGCGAAGGTCGAGGTAATCGGCGATAAACCGGACGGGATGAATATCAATGCCGGCTGTGGGGCTGTCCACCCGCAACTGCTGCAGCAGGTCGTCCGTACGCAGGGAGCCGATATTGGAGTCGCCTTGGACGGGGACGCCGATCGCGCCATTTTCGTCTGCGAACAGGGGACTGTTGTGGATGGGGATCACATCATGGCGATGTTGGCGCTGGACCTTCATGGTCAGGGCCAGTTGGCGAAGCAAACGGTAGTGGGGACCGTCATGAGCAACTTCGGGCTGGAGCTTGCCATGACGAAAGCGGGTATTACGCTGGCGCGGACGGCCGTCGGTGACAGATATTTGCTCGAACGGATGTCTGCTGAGGGGTACAACTTCGGTGGGGAGCAGTCGGGCCATTTCATCTTCCTGGATCATAATACGACCGGTGACGGGTTACTCTCGGCGTTACAAGTTCTCTCGCTGATGAAGCGCACGGGCAAACCGTTGTCAGAGTTGGCCAAAGCCATGACGGCGGTGCCACAAATATTACTGAACGTGAAAGTGACGAAGAAACCGAAACTCGAAACAGTTCCCGAGCTGCAACAGGCGATACGTGAGAGTGAGCAGCGTCTCAATGGTAGTGGGCGCGTGTTGGTGCGTTATTCCGGGACCGAATCGTTGTTGCGGGTGATGGTCGAAGGGGAGCGTGACGACACCATTCGTGATGTGGCCAATCGGTTGGTCGACGTCGTCAAGGCGCATTTAGGATAGAGTTGCCGTCTTCCCCAATTCTTGTTGAGGGAGGCTTATGCTGCCGTCCCTCACTGTGGCTTTCATTATCGGGCTCTTCGCCGGATCTCTGGTTTCCTATTTCCCTCTGTCCGTTTCATGCCTTCTCTTTCTGGCTGCCGGTGGCAGCACATTCTTCGAACGATTTAATCGACTCTCCAGTCCCCAGGCGATAGGGCTCTACGGCGCGCTCTTAGCAGGCGTCGTCTATTGGAGTCTCGCCGTACACTTGCCTGTGCATACTCCGATGGTCGAGCCAACTTCCGATACGATGACCCACGTGATCGGTCGTATTGTGGCACCGGTGCAACAGTCGCCGGATCGATTGGTGATGATCGTCAAACCGGATATCTCTGTGGGAGATTCGGAAGTCATCAGGCATGTCCGGCTGACCTGGCGGACTCCTGATCGACTCTTCTTTCAAGGGGATCGAATCAGTTTTCAGACCCGATTGCGCCCTCCAAGCGGGTCATTGAATCCTGGCGGATTCGATTATGCGGTCTATCTTGAGCACCAAGGGATCGATGTCATCGGTACGGTGACGGGAGCTGATTCGGTACAGCTTCTTGAGTCTGGGCGCGTGCATCTGTGGTGGGCGATCTGGAATCAGTTCGATCGGTGGAGGAGCGGTATCCGGCTCGCCGCGCTGCAGACCCTTCCACAACCGGCACTGGGACTCTTTCTCGGCATCATCATCGGTGATCGTGGCTATTTGGAACAGGACCTGCGCGATCAGTTTATGGTGACCGGGACGGTCCACCTCCTGTCAATTTCCGGAAGTCATTTGGGCCTTGTCGCACTGCTCATCTTCGCGGTGGTCAGATGGGGCGTGATTCTGCTGCCCGCTGATTGGTTACTGGCGCTGTCCCGCCGCATCACACCGACTCGCGTGGCTGCGGTCTGTACCATCATTCCAGTGGCTGGCTATGCCTGCTTGGCCGGGGCGGAGCTTGCGACGATGCGTTCGCTGTTGATGGTGGTCGTGGGGCTGAGTGCGATCTGGCTTGGCCAGGAGCGTCGTCTGTTCCATGCCCTCTCTGCCGCTGCGGTTGTGATCCTGTTGCACGACCCGCAGGCGCTATTCGATATTTCTTTTCAGCTCTCGTTTGTGTCCGTCATCGCCATTGCCGGATGGCTCTCTCGACACAGCGCTACCGACGTAGAAGAGTTACCAGTTGCGCCGTCGTTTCTAAGGACCTGTGTTCAATGGGGGAGAGACTCGATGCTGATGAGTGGAGTAGTCACCCTGGTGACGCTTCCTCTTGTGGCCTACTACTTCAATCAGTTGCCCTGGCTTGGTGTCTTCACCAATGTGCTGGCTGTCCCGGTGATGGGTATTCTGCTGGTTCCAATCGGACTGGCCGCAGGCATCTGGCATATCGTGGTCGGGGGAACGCAGCTGCCCATAGCTTCGCTGAATCAGTGGTTGCTCGAATCCTTCGTGGCTGCGGTTCGCCTGCTGTCAACGTTGCCTGCTGGGGAATGGCATGTGGCTGGACCCTCGGGGCTTACCATAGCGCTGTTTTATGGATGTCTTGTGTTGTTGTGGCAACGAGTAGGCCTGGCGGCCATACGATGGGGAGCCGGCGCCGGAGTGCTGCTGCTATTACTCTGGTGGGCCTGGTCACCACGAGTATTTCACGATGGGGATCGCTTCCGAGTCACGTTTCTTGATGTCGGTCAGGGTGATAGCGCGGTCATCGAGCTGCCAGACGGTCAGGTTATCTTGATCGATGGGGGGGCGACGTATGAGCGATTCGACATGGGCCGCGGGGTCGTGGCTCCGTTCCTTTGGAATAGAGGAATTCGTACCATCGACCATGTGATTGGCACACATCCTCAACTGGATCATGTCGGAGGGCTGGCCTGGGTGATCCGCCATTTCAGCGTCAAGAACTATTGGGGCTTGGGCGAGACAAGAGAAGAATTGTTTTATCGCCGATTAGAGCAGTCATTGAGCAGTCGAGGGTTGCAAGAGCAGATGGCCAATGAGGGACAGGAAATTATCTCGTCCGGTCCTTGTCGAATGGTGGTCCTCAACCCACTAGTCGATGAGCCTGTTGGTGCGCCGTTTCGTGATCGCTCCTCTGGTGGACATGGTCTGAATAATCGTTCCGTGGTCACGCATCTGACGTGCGGCAGCCACACGATGCTATTTGCCGCGGATGTTGAACGCGATGGTTTGGCCAGGATGAGGAGTGTGAGGCCTCATAATCCGATAGAGATTCTCAAGGTGCCGCATCACGGGGCGGTGAGTTCGTTGAATCGTGACTGGCTCGCCTCGGTACATCCTCAGTATGCGGTATTCTCAGCGGGCCGCCATAATTCTTACAGGCATCCCGCTGCAGCCGTGCTTGATGCGTATGAGGAGGAAGGGAGTCTTGTGTTGCGAACGGATCGAGACGGTGGGGTATGGTTTGACGGAGGAATTTCTGAGGCGGCGCTTCATGTGCATCGGACACGCGACTTGGTGTGGCAGCCGACGAATAGCGCCTCGTGTTTGTGGGCCTGTGAACGGAGGAATTGGGCTCTGGTCTGGACTCAGTGGCGCGATCGGTAATGCGCACCCTGTCGCTTGGCGTGAAGGCCTCCACATGATCATGGCAGTCCATTCACAGGTCAGTCCGGGCATGAGAGATTGCACATTTCGAGTACTGGTGAGACGGATTTCGTCCCTTCCTCCACTCACGGTGAAGTCTTCATAGCATAAGACCTCAATTTTGTTCATTTTTCATCATCTGCTAGCAAGGCATAGCATGTGCATTCACTCGTGGTGACTTAGGATCTGTGTGTCTATTTTTAAGGGAGCTAGGGTATGCCAAAACTCGTACGCATCGTGATTCAGTTACCGCTCGACCTCAAAACCCAGCTCGATAACCTGAAACAGCAGGGCTACACCACCAGTGGCTTCATCAGGGCGATGTTGGAACGAGAGTTTGCCAAAATGGAAGAGAAGCCAGTCACGCCTTTTCCCGTCGGGAGACGTGCGAATAGCCGTTAGCCGTATGTGGCATATTTGAGCATGAAAGAGGCCGGGGGGAACGTGACGCGGTTAACCGATCTTCTACGAGAGCAGTCAAGTCAGGGCGCCCTTGCTCCTGATGCAAAAAATCACATTCATTCGGTTGCGCCGACTGGCCTTCCTCTTTCACCTCCCTCACCGACATCGTCTGTTGCAGAGATCAATTGGTATCAGCGGGCATGCCTGGAACTCCAGGGAATCAAACGAGCGGTCCAGGCGAGACAGCCCTGGCCACTTGATGAAATGACCAGAATCGCATCCGGTATCGTGGCGTCTATCGGCGCTCACGACAAGCTGGTACAGACCGTTCTGCAGCAAGAAGCAGGCGATTATCTCATCAAGAATGCCGTCAACGTCGCCATTGTGAGTGTGAAGATTGCTGAGGCCCTTCGGTATGAGCCGGCGAAGCTCGAACGGGTTGCCTTGGCCGGATTGCTGCACGATCTCGGTATGTTTCTCCTGCCTGACTCGGTTCTGTATAAGTCCGGAGTGCTGACCGCGGAAGAACGCGAACAGATGAAAGAGCATCCACAGCATGGGGCCCATTTGTTCAGAGAAGCCGGAGACGTCTATCCATGGGTGGGAAAAGTGATCCTTCAAGAGCACGAGCGATGGGACGGCAGCGGCTATCCAAGTCAGTTAACGGGGAGTCAGATCGATGAAGTCGCGCTTATCATCGGGCTGGCAGACGTGTTTGATGCATTAATGAGTGCGCGACCCAATCGAAGTGGAGGATCTCCCCACCGGGCGATTCGTACCTTACTTGTCGAAGGCAAAACGGTGTTTCCGCACCATCTCCTGAAGGCGTTGATCGATCAACTCTCGATCTATCCCTTAGGCACGGCCGTTCGCTTGAATACGGGGGAAACCGGGATCGTGTTTCAACTGAATCGCCAGTACCCGTTGCGTCCGATTTTGCAGGTCGTGCAGCAGGCTCTCTCTGGTCAGTCACCGGTATCAAAGACGGTGGACTTGCGGGCCGACACGTCCCTTCACATTGTGGAAGTGATGCCTCTCGGTTCCTTATCGGTTGAGTCGCGATAAAACATGAGGAGATGAGAACGTGCGACAGTTCATATCCCGACATCTCATAGGTTTTCTGGGGGCCGGCTCGATTTGCGCGATGGCATTCATCGGATGCCACAATCCGGCGAGTTCTTCGTTGCCTCCATCGGCCATCAGTCCTCCAGGAACGGTGGTCCCGCCGTTGCCGAAGGGCGATGTCTATGCCGATGAAACGGTTCCGACTGCGGAAACGCCCGTTGAGACTGGTGATACGCTCGAGGTGGTGATTCGCCGCGGCGCAGGCGAAGAAAAGTTCTCCAGCGTGGTCCGGGAGAACGGAAAAATTTCCGTGGGATTCATGGAAGTAGATGTCGGAGGCATGACCGCGGCCGTGGCGGAAGCCCGGGTCCAGGAAGCGGCGATTCCCTACATGAAACAGCCGCGTGTACAAGTGTTGTTGAAGAAAAAGGTATTAAAGGTCAAGCGTGTCTTCGTATTCGGGGATGTGAAGAAACCCGGGGTGGTGCCTATGTCGAGACATATGACCGTGATGCAGGCCCTTGCCGCAGTCGACATGTATCATGAAACGGCATTAATGGAAGAAGTTCGGGTGATCCGAGGTGGCGACCTCTCAAAGCCGAATATGTTGATGGCCGATCTCGCGCGCATGTTTACCTATGGTGATATGACGAGGAATCTCGCGTTGGAGGAAAACGACATCGTCTTTGTGCCGCGCGAACATCTGGGCGACGCTTCCGAAGCTGGGAAAATGATCATGCCGATTATTTCGGCCGGGATTGCGCCATTCTACCCAGCATTTATTATCCCCGCGTTGTTGGGGCGATGATCGTCACAAGCGAGATGAGAGAAGGACGCTGATCCTATGGCCCAATATGAACTCAACGTCATCGATTACTGGCTGATCGTCAAGAAGCGGAAGTATCTCATCCTGCTCGCGGCCGGTCTGGTCGTGTTGTTCACATTCCTCTTCTCGGAGTTGTTCAAGCCGAGCCCGCTCTATGAAGCGTCGGCGCGTGTGAAGTTCGACCGAACGAGTACCGTCGCGCAACAGCTGATCGAGACCATGTCGTTCTCCAATGCCAACGACCTCAACTCCCAGACCGAGTTTATTCGCGGGTTCCCGGTCATGGAGCGTGTGGCGATGGAATTAGGACTGGTGCCAGCCACCGTGACGGCGGAAGAGAAGCGGTCGGCGGTATACCTCAATATGGTCTATAACCTTGGGCAGGAGATAAAGACGCAGCGGGAAGGCGATACAAACATCATTCGTATCACTGCCACGTCTGATCAACCGGAGACGGCAGAAAAAACGGCCAATTCCGTGGCGAATGCCTACCGGCTGGAAAACATCATGACCCGGAATCGGCTCGTGATGGAATCGCGGCGATTTGTCGAGGAACAGCTGACCGGGCTTGAAAAACAGTTGAACAATGCGGAAGACGCGCTTCGGGCTTTTCGAGAACGCGAGGGGCAGGTCTTTCTAACCGATGAGGCGCGCGCTGCGCTGGAGACCTTCACCAAGCTGGAAGAGCAGCACAATGAGGTCATGCGAAAGCGGGCGGAAGGCGAGCGGCAGATCTCGGTGCTCAATCGAACCGATGCGGTGATTGGCAATCAAACCGGCCGGATTTTCACGGAGGAGCAGAATGCGCTGCTCACGATCCTGAATCAACGCCTCCTCGATCTCATGCAGGAACGCAACACCCTTCTGATCAACTACACGACGGATCATCCGCAAGTCCGGGAACAGCAGCAGAAGATCGACAACGTCAGGGGCGAGATGGTCCTTGAGCTTCGAGCCAAGCTCAAGACCATGCAGGACCGCGAGGCGACGCTTCTGGATCAGCGGGATCGTTATCGTGGACGGTATTTGCAGTTCCCGCGCGCGGCGATTCAAATGAGCCGGCTCGAGCGTGAGGTGAAAGTTAACGCCGACCTGTTGGCGACGCTCAAGGCCAAGCATCAAGAGCTGCAGATCAAGAGTGCGGAACAGATCGAGGAGGTCACGATCGTGGCGCCGGCGATCACGCCAGGCGGACCGATCAATGCACCCAATACGCAACTAAACCTCATGGTGGGCTCACTCATGGGGATCTTTCTCGGGATCGTGGTCGCGTTTGCGCGCGAATCGTTCGATACCTCCATCGGGACGATCGAAGGCATCGAGGAATTCCTCAAGGTGCCGGTCCTGGGCGTGATCCCGCAGTTCGACGGGAAAGAAATGGAAGCGGCAGCCCGTGCGGCGCTTCCAGCCCGTGCCTCTGCGTCGTCCGTGGAGAATTTCTCGAAACTCATTTGTTTGATCGACCCGAAATCCGTACTATCGGAGAGTCTGCGGTCGTTGCGGACGAATATTCAGTTCGCCAGTATGGATCGAAAGGTCAAGTCCATCCTTTTTACCAGCGCCGGGATTGGAGAGGGCAAGAGCACCTGTGTGACCAATTTGGCCATCACATTGGCCCAGGAAGGACAACGAGTGTTGCTCGTCGACGCCGACCTTCGGCGACCGATCGTGCATCAGCGATTGGGGCTCGAGCGGGTTCCAGGGCTGGCGGATGCCCTGGTCGGCAGTACGTCCTGGCGTCACCATGTAAGATCCGCCACGGATCTGATGCTCGGCCCGATGGGAGTCGATCGTGTCATGAGTACGCCGGGATTGGATAACCTGCATATTCTCACCAGCGGGTCTGAGGTCGGCAATCCCAACGAGTTCCTTAACATGAACAAGATCAAGACTCTCGTGAATGAGATGAATGAGGAGTACGATCTCGTGCTCTTCGATTCTCCCCCTATTCTTCCGGTCACAGATGCGGTCGCGTTCAGCTCGCGCGTCGATGGGACGATTCTGGTCTACCAAGTTGGGCGCATCGGCCGGAACGCCCTCAAGCGGGCCAAGTTCCTTCTGGACCATGCACAGGCCAACGTGATGGGCATCGTCTTGACGAACGTGAAGTCCGAGGTCACGCCTGACTACGGTGTGTATCGCTACGAATATCGCTGATCAGGAAGGTGCGCCTGTAGAAAACCATGTTAGGGTACAAGAGTGTTCTTAGGCCGCACATCAGGCACATCAGGCGAACATTTTCACGGGATGCTCAAACAGGCCGTCCAGCAAGGCCGCAGCGAGTGAAGGCCCGAGGCGTACCCTTGGGGTACGTTGAGGGGCGGAACGATGCGAGAACGCCGCTGGCGGCCTGTTTCAGCATCCTGTGAGGAGCCGAGATTCCATGCATGCGTCGATGGTGAAACCCCAAGATGCCGTCATCGTTTCGGTGTTGGCCGCCGTACTCGCGTTCGGTCTCACGCTGACGACTCCCATGGTCGGCATCCAGGTTGTCTTCGGTTTTCTCATCGTCCTGATCGCCTTCGCCTCGGTTCCCGCCGCGCTCTTCCTGCTGATCTTTTCCATGTTGCTCTCTCCGGAAATTGCGGTCGGTCATGTGGACGGTCGAGGCGTCGGGGCGCGTGATCTCTCGTTGCGTGTGGACGATCTCCTGCTGGTGATTATCGGATTCAGTTGGCTGGTGAAGACGATCATCTATCGCGATCTGGCTCTTATCCGAAAGACTCCGCTCAATGGTCCCATCGCCTACTACATGCTGGCCTGTGTGCTTGCCACACTCATCGGCGTCATCGCCGGCCGGGTTCGTCCCCTGACGGGATTCTTCTTCATCCTGAAATACTTTGAGTATTTCTTCGTCTTCTTTATGGTGGTGAACCATGTGTCGACCAAACGGCAGGTCGTCAGTTTGGTCACCGCGTTGCTTGCCATCTGCTTCGTTATCAGTATCTATGCCATTCTTCAAATCCCGAGCGGGCAACGGGCAAGTGCGCCGTTTGAAGGGGAGAGCGGCGAGCCCAATACCCTTGGCGGGTATCTGGTCTTCATCATGGCCATCGTCATGGGCCTGTTTCTCCACTTGAAGTCCAATCCGATTCGTGTGGTACTCGTGCTGCTGATGGGGTTCATCAGTCTCGCGCTTATGGCCACGTTGTCTCGTTCATCGTATCTGGCTGCCGGTGTCTTGATGCTGGCTGTCGCTGCGACGCAGTGGCGGAGGCCCGGTGTGCTCGCGCTGATGCTCCTGCTCGCCGTGGCCCTTCCGTTTGTTGTGCCGGACAATGTGAAGAACCGCGTCAACGAGACGTTTTTCGGACGGCAGTACGGCGGCGAAATCAAAGTCGGGCGTGTCGGGCTGGATCTGTCCACGACTGAGCGGCTGCGGTCCTGGCAATATGTGCTGAACGATTGGTTGCATAGCCCTCTGCTCGGGCGGGGTGTCACCGGCTATGCCTGGGCAGACGCGCAATATGTCAAGATCCTCGGTGAAACAGGTCTCGCCGGTATGGTCGCATTCATCTTCCTGATCGTCCGCTTGTGGCGCCGAGCGCGGGAGACCTTTCTGTCAGAGCAGGATCCCTTCTGTAAAGGATTGGCCCATGGGTTGCTGCTCGGCATGGTGGCGATGCTGGCGCATGGCGTGGGAGCCAATACCTTCATCATCATTCGTATCATGGAGCCATTCTGGCTCTGCGCGGGACTCGTCATGATCTTGCCTCGTCTGACATCGGAGCAAACGGACGGTACCCTTCAGCGAGCTCGGGCATGAGATGGTTCATCTTCTGTTATTGGTATGAGCCGGATGCGCCATCCGATCCCGTCGGGCTTGTCAGGATCTGGACGTTGGCACGCCAGCTGGTCGAACAAGGCGACAGCGTAACCGTCCTTCCCCCGCGATACCGGTCTTCGTTGCTTCAACGAGGATTTTCGACTGCGCCGATCCCTCTTCTCTCTTGGCCGGTCTTGCGGCCGCTGTCTTATGCGGTGCTGTCCTGTCTCGTTGGACTGGTGCTAGCCTGCAAGTCGAAACCCGACATCGTCTATTACCGGTGGATGAATAGCCCTCATCCGTTGCTCTATGCCAGACTCGTCGGAGCGCAGTGTGTCTGTGAAGTGAATGGGGAGCCGGTGCCAGATTGGTCGGAGACCGACCGAGGTCTGAAGCGGAGGCTCACACATTGGCTGGCGTCGTGTGCGCTCAGACGCTGCGATCGAGTGGTGGTCTTGACCGATGGATTGCGGGATCTCGTCATTCACCGTTATCGGGTTGCGGCTGAGCGAGTGGCCGTCGTACCGAGCGGGACGGATACCGGCTTATTTGCTCCTCAGAACGCAACGACTTGTCGTCGCCGATTTGAGTTAGACCCCGAGAGGGACTACATCGGTTTTGTCGGGAGTTTTTATCGCTATCAAGGGCTGCAATGTTTATTGGACGCGATGGCTATCGTCCGGCGGACGAGACCATCTGTGCATCTCCTGTTAGTTGGTGACGGAGAAGCCGTACCGGAGTTGAAACAGCAAGCAGAACGCTTGGCACTGACTTCGTGCATTACCTGGGCAGGCAGGATACCCTATCGGGAGGTTCCGGCCTGGATCGGTGCGATGACGCTCTGTGTGGCTCCGTTCCGAGGGGATAGGGGGGAAACATCTCCGGTCAAAGTGTTTGATTACCTGGCCTGCGGAAGGCCTGTGATTGCCAGCGCGATTCCCTCAGTCTCTGCCATATTTTCTATTGAGGCCGGAGTCGCCTTGGTTCCGCCTGATGATCCGGTCTCATTGGCTGAGGCGGTGGTGGCATTACTGGACGACCGGGAGCGGCAATTTCATATGGCCAAGCAGGGCCGCCGTTTCATTGAGCAGGATTATAGTTGGATGCACCTCACGACTCGCTTGAAAGAATGGCTTGCCGCCAGGCCGGCTCCGATACACCATGCGCATTCTTCTGTTTTGTGATGAAGACCTGAGTATTGCAGCAGGCGGAGCCAGGCAGGTTCTGGAATTTGCCAAGGCTCTTTCGTTACGCGGTCATACCATTAAAATTCTGGGCCCTCGACCTGTGCAAGGCCATCAACTCGCGCAGGAGTTCGCCTCGCTGTCGTTCCATCCTGTGTGGGTCTGGCGGGTGGCCGGACTCAGGCCCTTGTCCTTTCTGATCGCGTCCTGGGCTGTGCTTCGGCAAGAACTGGCAACGTGGCGTCCGGATGTGCTGCTCTGGTTCGATTCGCCAGGGCAGATGGCTCCATTGTTCGCCCTGTTTGGCCATACCTGCGCGAGCGTATTGTTCGTTAACGGATTCCCGGAGGAAGAGGTACAGGGGTTCTGGAAGTTTCCGCTCGTACGGTGGGTGCTTCGTACGGCATTGAAAGCCGCGACGCACCGTGTGGAGGCGGTGGTGAGTATCTGTGGCGAGATCGTGACGCAGATGCAGCAGTCTTGGGGCGTCCTTCCAGAGCGGTGTTTCGTCGTTCGTAACGGGGTCGATGGGGACCGGTTCCACCCTCAATCGCATGGAGCGGCGAGAGAGGTTCTCGGCCTTTCTGCCTTAGGCCCCTTTATCGGATTTGTCGGGGGATTCTTTCCTTGGCACGGGTTGGAGACGTTGATTGACGCCGTGGGGTTGGTCCGAGACAAGCTGCCCACCGCCACGTTTTTGCTGGTAGGAGACGGCCAAACAAGGCCTGCCCTCGAAGAGCTGGCTCGGCAGCGAGGATTGACGGATATCGTCCGATTTGTCGGTCGGGCCGACTGGGCGCAGGTGCCGACATGGATTGCGGCCTGCGATGTCTGTGTCGTCTTGCATCGTCAGACTCGATCCTATCCCGGCGATTCTATGAAATTATGGGAATATCTTGCTTGTGGCCGTCCTGTCGTGACGACAGCCGGGCCTGGGTACGGAGAGACGGTGGAGGCGATCGGTTGCGGACTCGCAGCAAAGCGGGACGACCCAGAGGATGTGGCCCGACAGCTGGTCCGCCTGCTTGAAGACCCAGACGCACGGGAAAAAATGGGGGACTGTGGACGGATGGCGGTGGTGCAGTCCCATACGTGGGGAGCGCGTGCGCAAGAGTTAGAGCAGGTCTGTCTCGCGGCTCTGGCCGCGACGCAACGAACAGCATGATGACACAGGGCGAGATGATATTAACTGACGCTCAGATGAAGCAGGGCTTGGCAGAGCCGGCCCCGCAACGTCTCCGCCATCGGATTCTTCAGGCTGGAGGATGGGCTGGGGCTGGATTTGTCTTGGATAAGGTGATCGCCGCTATTCAGCTCATGGTGGTGGCTCGACTCTTGAGCCCGGCCGATTTCGGTGTCATGGCGGCATCCGCGACCATCGTCCTGGCCTTCATGACGATCAGTGAGCTGGGTGTGGAGTCGGCGTTGATCGCCAAGACGGAGGTTGACCGTGAGGACTTAGCGGTCGCCTGGACTATCGCGATCGCGCGGGGAGTCGCCATGGCCGCCTGTCTCTGGGCAACGGCCGATGTGATCGGGCAGGTCATGCAGATGCCTCAATTGGCGTCGCTGTTGCGGGTTCATGCCTGGTTGCTCGTACTGCAGGGATTGCAGAGTCCGGCGATGGCACTCGTGGCAAAAAGTCTAAACCTGCGCCTTCGTGTCACCATGGATCTCGTCAGACGTGTGATTGAAGCAGGTGCAATCATCGCACTTGCGCTGTGGCTCCGTAACGTCTGGGCGCTCTTGCTTGGGCAATTAATGGGGATGTGCGTGGGCAGCCTCCTGTCGTTCTGGGTGGCGCCGTTCAAGCCGCGCCTTTCTCTTTATGGTCCTGCACGGGAGTACTTGTGGGGGTACGGCAAACACCTGAACGTCACGACGCTCTGTATCTTCGTGGTTATGAGCGGGGGCGAACTGATGATCGGTCGTATGCTCGGACAGGATTCGCTGGGCCTCTACCAGATCGCGTTAGCGATTCCGCTGCTGTTGGGCGTACGGGCCACCGTGTTGATCCATCAGATTAGCATGCCAACCTACGCGCTGCTTCAAAATGATCGACCGGGGGTGATCCGTGTATTCGAACTACAAATGGGGCTGGTGGGATTTATCTTTATTCCGCTGGCCGCTGCAGTTGCGGTGTTCGCTCCGGTGATTGTGCCCTTGGCATTCGGTCCTCAATGGCTTGCTATCGTCGACCCTCTGAGGGTGCTGTGTGTATATGCGGTCTGCGCGGGGTACTCGAGCGTCATGACCGCCCTGCATTATGGGGCGAATCGACCGGATCTTCAGATGAAGAGCTGGATCGGGCAATGTCTCTTTTACACGTTGGCGATTGTGCCACTCACCATACGGTATGGTCTCACTGGCGCCGCGGTTGCACTGGTTGCCAGTTACCTGGTGGGACTTCTGTTACAAGGGATCGGGACGAGAGATCTGATCGGTACGGCCGTGGACGCCGTGTACTGGTCGACCGGGAGAGCCTGCCTTATTGGCGGGGCCCTTGCCGGAGCCATTCTGCTGATGTCTGGACCCGCCTCAGTCACGCCATCCTCATGGGTATTAGCCGCTGCCTGTTTGGCCGCAGGTGGACTCTATAGCAGCTACCTCTGGCTGATTGAGGTTCCACGATTGAAAGTACTTTGGGAGTATCGCTGACGGATGGACGATGCGATGATCGACCTGTCGATTGCTATTGTGAGTTACAACACGAAGGACCTCCTTCTGGATTGTCTTCGTGCTCTCCATGCCCACACGTCTGGAATCAGGTTTGACGTGATCGTCGTCGACAACGATTCACGCGACGGCACGGTGTCGGCAGTCAGAGATGCCTATCCTGCGATCACGATCATTGCGAATCAGGATAATCGTGGATTTGCCAAGGCGGTGAATCAAGCCGTCGCGGTGAGTCGAGGGAGGCATGTGCTCCTGCTCAACAGCGACACGCTGGTCAAGGATCAGTCGCTGGCGACGATGGTCAGGTACCTGGACGATCATCCTGATGTTGGGGCGGTCAGTTGTAAACAGTGGACAGGAGAGGGACATCTGAACCAAACCTGTTTTCCTTTCCCTTCTATCCGCGATCATCTGTTCTACTCGACGCTGTTCCATCGAGTCGCCCCGTCTATACAAGCGGCTGCTGCGGCGACACAGGCGGTCGATTGTACGCAATCTCAAGATGTCGATTGGGCGAATGGAGCTTGTTTGATGGTCCGGCGATCGCTGTTCGAGCAGTTGGGGGGATTGGACGAATCGTTCTTCATGTATTTCGAAGACGCCGACCTCTGCCGGCGACTTCGCCAGCAAGGCTATCGTGTGCGGCATCTCGCTGAGGCGGCCATTGTGCACCTGATTGGACGGAGCAGCGGTCGAAATCGTGATGCCTTACAACTTGTGTGGGAGTTCAGCCGCATCCGATATGTCGAGAAGCATTTCTCTCCGGTCAAGCGCTGGCTCATGAAGGGGTGGATTGCGGGCGGCATCGGGTGGCGATTGGCGCAGTCGCTGGGTTGTGCACCAGAGATGCGGCGCCGGAAGATCCAGAGTGGTGTGGCGGTCATCCGCCGACTGTGGAGCGAGTCGCTGCCGGTTGAGCAGCTGCGGCTCGATTCATCAGCATCGCACCGGTAGAGGGGGAAGACGATCGTATGGAACGCCGCGAAGCCTATCCGACCGACACGCAACATATCGTGAACTTGTCAGGCTATGTCTGGGCAGCCAAACAGATTCCAGGGCTGGATCGGTTGCATGTGCTCGATCTTGCCTGTGGGACGGGCTACGGGTCCGATTATCTGAGTGGGAAGGCCGGTCGAGTCGTCGGGGTGGACTGTGCCCCTCAGATCGTCGCCCGCAACCGTGCCCGCTACGGCTATTCAGGTGCGTCGTTTTTAGCCATGGATGGTTGTGCGCTCGGGTTTCAGGACGAGTCCTTCGATTGTATCCTGTCGCAAGATACCATCGAGCATATCGTGGACGACCGGCGGTTCGTGGCCGAGGTTGCTCGCGTCTTGCGCAAGACTGGCAGGCTCGTGATTTTTACGCCTCACGGGAAGAGTGTCCTGGATAAGCCGGAAGATCCCTATCACGTACGGGAGTACAACCAGGAAGAGTTTCGCGAGATACTCTCGCCCTACTTTTCGCGCATCCGCTGGTTCGGTCGCCGTCAAGGCGCACGATTGCAAGCGGCGGAGCGATCGATGGACTCCGTGCGTCGATTCGACCCAGGGGGGCTCCGTAATATCGTGCCTCGCCCCGTTCGGCATTGGCTCGGCGGTGTGGTCAGTCGGCTTCAGGGTGGACCTTCGTTGAAGACCCTGACTCCGGAAGATATCGAGTATGCGGAAGGAGTCGCCAGCGATACGAATCTCATCGGGATTTGCATGAAATGACGCGGGCCCATGACGAGCGATCGGCCGGACGGTGGTCTCCCCCTGTGCTGTTGTTGCTGGCCGGTATGCTGGGATTGCTGGCCAGGGTTTGGACGATTTCCCATACACCAAGACAGGGTTATGCCGTCGATGATCTGTTCGATACCTTGGCCTGGAATCTTGCATCGATTGGAACGTTCACTCTGGATGGAAGCACAGCCTCGGCCCATGTCGGTCCTCTCTATCCCGCTGTCTTAGCCGCGTTCTATCAGTTGGTCGGTCACAGACCGGAGTGGGTACCCTATCTGCATGTCCTGTTCGACATCGGCACAAGCAGCTGTATCTACCTGGTGGGAACGAGACTGTTTGGTTCTTGGACCGGTGCGATCGCGGCATCGGCCATGTTTCTCTATCCTGCCTATTGGACCTACGATCCCAGGATCAGGAGTGAGAGCCTGCTGACATTGCTGGTGAGCGCCTGGCTGTGGGTGACGATCGTCTCGATCGAATCCCGACGGCTCCGGCACTTCGCCATCACGGGCATACTGGCCGGGCTGACCGTACTCTGTAAGCCGGCTGCAATGCTGCTGGGGATCGGCGTCGCAGCGCTGGCCTATGGGGGACCGGAGACCATCGGAGTCAAGACCCGCTCCGCAACGGTCTATTCGCTCGCCTGTCTGCTGATCGTGATGCCCTGGACCATCCGTAACTATCAGACGTTCGGTGCGGTCATACCGGTCTCTGCAGGAGTCGGGGCCGGTCTCTGGATGGGGAGTGATCCTGTCTCGCGAGGGAGTTGGCCCATGTCCAATGAGACCGAGCTGCAGATTTGGGAAACCGCCGGGATTACCCCCTTGCCTCACGCCTATGCAATGTACGAGGTGTCGACCGATCGGCTC
This sequence comes from Nitrospira sp., assembly GCA_005116815.1. Classification (GTDB taxonomy): domain Bacteria; phylum Nitrospirota; class Nitrospiria; order Nitrospirales; family Nitrospiraceae; genus Palsa-1315. The sequence goes on from SWDR01000022.1 coordinate 137,496, forward strand.
TTGCGGGAAAAGGGCTGGGCGCGTATCAGAGAAGCGCCGGTTCGATACCTCTGGCTGACCCTGACCAGAATATTCGATTTCTGGATCGGGAACTCCTACTACCTGGTCAACTCGGATCAGGGATTTGTTTCTGGTCTCAGCAGGGATGTTGCCGACCGGGGCTGGCTGGTGGCGGGCTACAGTGTCGGGAAGCGGATGCTGCTGATTCCTGGTCTGGTTCTGTTGGCGATCTGGAGCGCCTGGTTTCATCGAACGCGCTGGCAGGAGCTGCTTCCCCTTTATGTGTTCCCCATCGGCCTAATGTCGGGCTACGTATTATTCACAGTGGAAGCTGGCCGGTATGCCTTACCTGTGTTACCGTGCCTTATGGTGCTGTCGGTGGCGGCGCTGGCACAGGTTCGCTTCTCGAGAATCTCTGTGCCGCATCGGTAATCTCTTTCCCTGAGGCCGTGATTCCCATGGGCTATGACCTCACAAGAAGGCAATTCAATCGCCTGGTACGTGCGTACCAGCCCTCGCGGTATGAGACGTTTGGCGCGGAAGACGCGCGTTTCACGACTCCGATGAATCATGCGTTGAAATCTCGCGACCGCCTCCATGTGGCGCTGCGAAGCGGGTTGCAGCGTCTTCCTGAAGGACCTCAGACGATTGTGGACTTCGGGCCATTTCCCGGCAGTCTCTTACGCCTCTTGCGGGGGATTCAGCCGACGAAGACGGCGCGGCTGTTCGGCGCCGGTCTGATGGCGAGTCCTGAATTTGTGCAATTCATGAAGCAGGATGCCGATGTGGAGATTCTCACCGTGAATCTCGATCCTGCCGGGCAACAGTTCACGTCGAAAGGGTATCAGGAGACGGTACCGCTGCCGGACTCTTCCGCACAGCTCGTCTTTGCGTTGGAGATCGTCGAACATTTGACGTCGCCGTTTCATTTGATGACGGAAGCCTACAGATTGCTGAAGTCCGGCGGTCATCTGGTGATCACCACCCCGAATGTCACCCGCATCGGCAATATTTTCAAGCTGCTGATCGGCCGTTCGCCCAACGATCGGCTGGCCCCTCCCGGGTATAACGATCCAAACGATGAGTGGCGACCCCATGCGCGTGAATACGCGATGCATGAACTGGCGGAGATGCTGCGTCACGTCGGATTCGAGATCGCGCTCTCGAGGTTTTTCTTGGGCGAAGACACGCAGGATTGCCAACAGACCGCCAGCCAGAGCGCAATCGACTGGGCCAAGGTGCCGTTTTATCTTGTCCCGCACTTGCGCGGGAGTCTGTTGATCCTGGGGAGAAAGCCCTGATGCCGGTCGTGGTGGCAGAGCTGGCCGGGTCCGCGGCCTATGGAGGCGGTGAGCGGTATCTGGAGCTACTCTTTGAGCGTCTCGACCGCACGCAGTACCGCCCGCTCTTGATTTGTCCGGAGCCCGGTTCGTTTGTCGGGCGGATGGAAGCGCGAGGCGTGGAGACACACCTCGTCCACCTGGCGCCCTTGTTCAATCCATTTGCCCTCTGGCGGTTGACTCGGTTGTTGGTTCAGCAACGAGTGACCATCCTCCAGACGCACGGCGCCCGGTCAAACTTTTATGGACGGATTGCGGGACGTCTGGCCGGCGTCCCGGTCATTATTTCGACCGTCCATAATTCACTCAAAGACTATGAGGTCTCTGCCGTCATACGATGGGTCTATGCAGCAGCGCTTCGTCTGACGCTCTCACTGGTCCAACGGATCATCTGCGTCTCGGATGCCACTCGCCGTGACGTGATCGACGAATGTTCTGCTGCGGAAGCGAAGGTGCAAGTAGTGCACAACGGCATAGATCCCTCGGCCTTTCCAGCACAGCCTGATCGCCAGAAAGTCAGACAGGAGTTGGGGATGGGACAGCGGCCGGTCTTGGTGACGATCGCGCGGCTGACCGACGCGAAGGGCCATCGCTATTTGCTCGCGGCGCTTCCTTCGTTGCTCGATAGATGGCCGGAGCTCTGCTGCCTGTTTGTGGGCGAGGGTGAATTAGAAGACGCGTTGCAGCGGATGGCGAGAGAGCTGGGTGTCGAGCGGGCCTGTCGGTTTGTGGGGGTCCGTGTGGACATCGCCGATATCCTGGCTGCAGCGGATCTGTTTGTGCTGCCTTCTCTCTCTGAGGGATTTCCATTTGTGCTGTTGGAAGCGTTGGCGATGGGTTGTCCTGTCGTTGCGTCGAGGGTGAACGGTATTCCTGAGCTGATTGAAGAGGGGAAGACGGGGCTCCTTGTGCCGGCGCGAGATCCCCGGGCGCTGGTGCTGGCCATACAGAAATTGTTGAGCGATCCGGCCGCGGCATCGAGGATGGGAGCCGCGGGAGGAACGGTGGTACGAGAGCAGTTCACGGCGGATCGCATGGTGGCGAATACGACGGCAATCTACGATGCGGCAATGCAAGACGCGGGCAGGCCGCTACCGGTCCGGAAGCAGGTGATCGCGTGAAGACGGCAGCCATGCCGCAGACAGAACAGATCTCCTGTCCCTGTGGGAGCCAGGTCCTGCCGATCGAGGCGTTTCAGACACCGACCAGACGGTATGTCAGTTGTCCAGATTGTGAGTTGGTGTTTCTGAATCCTCGTCCGTTGACGACCACAGTCGAGGAGTTCTACCGCGAAGACTATGACGAAGCCTATGGTGAGGTGGAGGCTTCGTCGGATCGCGACCCTGTGTTCGAGAGTGTCGCGCGCCGTCTTGCCCAGTACCGGCAGCCGCCCGGGCGGCTGCTCGATGTCGGTTGTGGGGATGGCGCGTTCCTCCTCCTCTGCCAGTCTGCGGGATGGAGCTGTTACGGACTGGAGTTGTCGAAGAGGGCTGCTGCGCGCGCGATTCGTCGTGGTGTGACGCTGGTGCCTCCAGATTCTTTAGAGCGGATCGGTGAGTATGAACCGTTCGATGTGATCTCGTTGGTGAACGTGCTGGAGACGGTGACCAGTCCGGCGACAGTCCTCCGGCAGGTTGCGAAGGCCTTGGCGCCATCAGGACTTCTAGTGATCAGAGCGACCAACGGGGCCTTTCACCTTCCGATGCGGGCACCGGCTCGATGGGTCGGGTCGCGTTACGATCAGGCCTTTCATCTCTTTCTCTATTCGCCGGAGACCCTTCGTTCCTTGCTGCAGGGGATCGGATTGGAGACGATTGCGATTCATAACTCAGTTCCGAGTCGAGGGCCGCTCAATCCGGCGAATCCCTGGATGAGCCGCTTGAAGTGGCGGATCGGTGCGGCCGCGTTCTGGTCCTGTGCAGAGTTACTCTTCAAGGTGACAGGCGGGCGTGTGGTCTGGGCTCCGTCATTTGAGCTCATCGCCAGGCGGAGGGAGGGATTGTCATGAGTACATCTCATTGGCTCAGTCTCCGAGGCAGGCGCTCACTCAGGTTTGTGGGGCTAGTGGTGGCACTGTGCCTGCTTGGCGCATTGGCCGCACTCGGGGTACGCTCGATGTTCACCTCGGTGGGATCTGCCAAACATATGCGGTACGAGCCGGTCGATGTGCCGCCTCAGGAGGTCTCGCCGCGGCACCAAAAAGAGAGGGAGGAGTACGACCGGCGGGAGCGAGCCGTGACGGAGAAGAGTCGGTAACCACGTTTCATGGGAGTCCTCATTGCATGTGCGGTATTTGCGGCCTTGTGGGTGACAACGATCCGGTCCTGCTTGCGCGGATGCTCGCCCGCCTGGTCCATCGTGGGCCTGACGATGAGGGGATGCATTCTGCCGTAGGCGTGTCACTGGGGGCGCGGCGATTACGAGTCATCGATCCGCGTGGCGGCCATCAACCGGTTCGCAACGAGACCGGTTCTGTCTGGGCGGTCTTAAACGGGGAGATCTACAACTATCGCGAACTTCGCAAGGAGTTGATCCAGAAAGGCCATCGCTTTCAGTCCGATTGCGACACCGAAGTCCTGGTGCATCTCTATGAAGAGGAGGGGGCAGAGGGGGTCTATCGCCTGCGAGGCATGTTCGCCTATGCCATCTGGGACCGGGAGCGGGAGCTCGTCTTGCTGGTCCGAGATCGCTTGGGGATCAAACCGCTCTATTATTCCGTCCAACCGGGGCGCGCAGGCGCAACACATCGCGTGCTCTTTTCGTCGGAGCTCCCGTCGCTGTTGGAAGGTCTGCCGGATTGGAGGATTCGTCCGCAGGCCATTGCAGATTTTCTGTCGCTGCTCTATGTGCCGGGCCCCGATACGATGGTGGAGGGGGTCTATCAGCTCCGGCCGGGCGAGGCCCTCAAAATTGTGCGAGGCCGGTTGGAATTCTGGCGTTACTATCGTCCAGAAGAAGAAGTCCATCGTCAGGTTGAGTCACTCAACGGCGACCAACATGAACGATTTCTGCAGGAGCTTCGAGACTCCGTGCGGGCCCACTTGGTTAGCGACGTCCCGCTCGGATTGTTTCTCTCAGGCGGGCTGGACTCCGCATCGATTCTGGCCTGTATGCGCGAGGTCATTCCTGGATCGATCAAAACGTTTTCCATCGGATACGAGGCGCCGGAAGACCAAGCGTACAATGAGCTCAAGGCCGCCAAGCTCCTCGCGACGCACTTCGGGACAGACCATACGGAAGCGGTGTTGCGGCCCGATGCGGTTTCGTTGCTGCCTCGTGTTGTGGCTGGGATGGGGGAGCCATTTGCCGACTCTTCAGCCATTCCCACCTATCTGGTGTCCGAGGTGGCCAGGCAGTCCGTGACGGTGGCGTTGTCCGGTATCGGCGGCGATGAACTCTTCGGCGGCTATCCCCGCTATCTCGGGATACGTGCGGCGGCTCGGTATGCCGTGCTTCCCATGGCGATGCGCTCTTGGATCGCCGCTCGCGCGGAGTCGCTGTCCGATGGCTCAGGGAGCCGCAATGCGCTCGGCCGCATCAAACGGTTCCTGCTCGATGGCAACCGTCCACTCCATGAACAATATCTCCGCTGGACGACGTTTCAACCAGCCGGATGGAATGGGCCTCTGCTGGCTGAGGGACTGCGTATGGCCGTCGCCGATAGCTCGGCGCTCCGCCATATCGGGAGTCTCTTCGATCAATGGCCGTCTGATGAGCCGGCCGATCGAGCCATGGGTGTCGATCTGCAAACCTATCTGCCGGACGATCTGTTGCGGATGGGCGATCGGATGAGCATGGCCCATTCACTCGAACTTCGCGTGCCGTTTTGCGACCACCATCTGCTGGCCTTTGCCTGTTCCTTGCCGGCTGCCACGAGACTGCAAGGGTGGCAGCTGAAAGGATTCATGCGGTCTGCCCTGCGAGACCTCTTGCCGCGCAGCATTGTCGCTGGTCCGAAGCGAGGATTCATGCTGCCGCTGGGGCGATGGCTCAGGGAGGATCTTCGCGAGATGAGCCGTGATCTGCTCTCCGATGAGGCGATCCGCCGGCGAGGGTATGTCAATCCTTCCTATGTGCAGTGGTTGCTGGCTGAGCATCAGAGCGGGAGACGAAATTTCACCGATCAGATTTATGCGCTCATGGTGTTGGAACTCTGGCATCGGCAGGTAATGCAGCCTGTCGCTCACCAGACGATGGGAGTGGGCGCGGCATGAACGTCGTTCTATTCTCAGAGGTCACGATCGAGCGGGTCATCGGCGGCGCCGAGCGAGTCCTTCGGCAGCAATCGTTGGGCCTCGCCAAGCTGGGCCATCACGTGCGCGTCATCGTGCGGGCTCCCTGCGAGTCCGTCGAGGCGACATGCTCGATCGGCAACGTGACGGAACGGCGTTATCCCGTGACCAGAACCAGTGAGCCTGCCTTTGTCTGGTCTTCGGTACAGAATTCCCTTCGCGCCTTTGATGTGGAGGAACAGACCGGTCCTGTCGATGTCGGGGTCATCCACCAATCATTAGCTGGTCTCGGTCCGATCTTGTTTCGCTATCGCAGGGTCGGTCGCTGGGTCTATGTCTGTCATTCGCTGGCCCATGAGGAATACCTCACGAGGGCGGAGCGGGCCTCTTCGACAGTGGAACGGGTCAGGCGAAAGCTGAGCGCGCGCGCCAGACGGTGGATTGAACGAATGGTGATGCGCCGCTGTCATCATGTGGTGGTCTTGAGCGAATTCATGAAACGGCAGGTCATGGCCGTTCACGGCATTGGACCGAAGGATATGACGGTGATCCCTGGTGCAGCCGATCTTGCCATGTTCTATCCGGCGGAGGATCGGGGCGAGGTCAGGCGAGAACTGAAAATTTCCGAGAGTCGGACGATGTTGTTCACGGTGCGGAATCTCGTGCCTCGCATGGGGTTGGAACATCTGATTGAAGCGATGACGCGTCTCGGGGAGGAGCGGCAGAATCTTCTCCTCTTGATCGGCGGGGAGGGCCCGCTTCGCCCGCGATTGGAGGAGCTGATTCGCAGCAAGGGATTGCAAGATTCCGTGCAGTTGCTCGGGTTCGTGCCGGAGGAACAGTTGGCGAAGTATTTCCAGGCCTCTGACTTGGTCGTGATGCCGACGCTGCAGCTCGAAGGGTTCGGTCTAGTCACGGTCGAAGCGCTGGCCTGCGGTACCCCGGTGATGGGGACGCCAGTTGGCGCGATTCCAGAAGTCTTGAGCACGGTCGATCCGCTATTGGTGACAGAAGGGACAGATGGAGGGGCTCTCGCAAAAACCCTACGATTATGGCTGTCGCGATTTCGTGAGCTGCCTGGCGAGCGGGAACGTCTGTCGAAAAAAGGCCGGGAGGTCGTGGAGCGGCGCTTCAACTGGGACGCCCATACGGTTCAGTTGGATCGTCTCTTTGCCGCTGGTTCGAAAGACGGACCGATGACCGGGGCGAGGAAGGTGATCCATGTGATCACGCGCCTCGACTATGGTGGTTCGGCGCAGAACACGATGTTGACGGCCCTCGGGCATGATCGTACGCAGTTCGAGCCACTGGTGGTGGCTGGTTATCCGGGATCGTGGGATGCGCAAGGTGGACAGGCCGCGACAGAGGAGAATTGCCGGCGGCTCGACAAGGCCGGAGTTCGGTGGCTGCTGCTGCCTTCCCTGACGCGAGCCGTTCACCCGCTGAAAGATCTTCAGGCCTTGTGGCAATTGATTGGCCTCTTCCGGCGAGAGCAGCCGGCATTGGTCCATACCCATACGTCGAAGGCCGGCGTGGTGGGACGACTGGCAGCCTGGTTGGCAAGGGTGCCCGTCATCGTCCATACGCCGCATGGCCATGTGTTCTACGGCCATTTTGGTTCCTTCCGGTCCTGGCTGTTTCTTCAGATCGAACGAGGGTTGAGCGTGATCACAGACCGTCTGATCGCATTGACGGACGCGGAGCGGCAGGACCACCTCGATCGTGCAGTCGGCAGGGCAGACCATTTCGCTGTCGTGCCGAGCGGGATTGATCGTGAGAAGTTCGGACGAGCGAGGGCCCAAGGGAAACAACGTCCGGACTGGTTTGGTTGTCCCGCAGATGCGCTGGTCGTCGGATCGGTCGGGTGGCTCACCGATATTAAGGGCCATGAACATCTGATCGAAGCCATCGCTCTATTGAAGCAGGATGTGCCCTCCCTCCATCTCGTGATCGTCGGGAGCGGGGATCGGCAGGCAGCATTGTTACAGCAAGCGGAATCAGTCGGTCTCCGCGATGCCGTACATCTCCTCGGTCACAGAGACGATGTCGATATCTGCCTCGCGGGGATGGACCTGTTTGTCTTACCTTCACTCAACGAAGGGATGGGTCGGGCGCTGATCGAAGCCATGGCGGCTGGATTGCCTGTCATTGCCTCCCGCGTCGGGGGTATTCCGGCAGTGGTCGACCACGAACGAACGGGCCTTCTAGTCTCGCCAGGCGATGCCGGCGCATTGGCAGGGGCGTTACGTCGGTTGCTCGATCGACCGGACTGGGCCAGGCAGTTAGGCGTCGCTGCGAGCCGCAGTGTGGATAGCCGATATGGATCGCTCTCCATGGTCCATGCCATCGAATCCATCTTTGCCGAGGCGCTCACGGTTCATGGGTAAGCGAGAGAGACAGCTGAGATGGGTTGGGCGGCTGATGCTGCCGTTCATGGTGTGGGCGGTCCTGCTCTGTGGCATTGTCGGGCATGTCGACGCATCGGACGATCGCCAGCAACTATTGGCCACGTTCCATGTTCATAGCACCGCCAGTACCGGCGACATGACGGTTGAAGCCTTGGCGGCAAGGGCGGAACAGCTCGGCCTGGATGTCCTGATCCTGACCGATAATTTCTCGCTGCGGTATGAATATGGACTCTGGCCCTTGCGGGGTATCCTGAAACAACGAGTGAGTATTCCCTCCCTGTTGGACTATGGGATTGAACGGTATCTCGACGAGATCGCGGCTTCGCAGCGCCGTCATCCGAAACTCATCATTGTGCCTGGTGTCGAAATCGCGCCCTATTACTATTGGACCGGCTCTCTCGCAGCAGGCACCTTGACGATGCACAATGCGCAACGCAACCTCCTGGTGCTCGGCCTGACCAAGCCGGAGGATTATCGGTCTCTTCCTGCCAGTGGGAACCCGGGATCGTACATTGTTGATTGGCAGATGGCGGTGAATGGCGCGCCGATCTTATTGGTTGCTCCCGCCGTCTGGCTCTGGAGACCCTTCCGGCCTGTGGCTGACCGGCGATCCCCACGGCGAATGGTGTCCGTGGTCTTGATCGTGTTGGCGCTGGCGTTGGTGGCCAATGCCTGGCCCTTGAGTCAGCCTGCGTTTAGTTCCTATGACGCAGGGCTGGGATATCGTCCCTATCAGGCCCTCATCGATGATGTGAGGAGCAAGGGCGGACTGTCGTTTTGGTCGATGACGGAAGCGCGAGATTTTCATGAATATGGATTCGGGCCATTGGGAAGGGTCACCGTCAAGACGGAGGCTCACCCGGAATCGTTGTTGCAGACGACCGGATATACCGGTTTTGGCGGTCTCTATCAGGATGGGCGAACCATCAACAAGCCTGGTGAACTCTGGGATCGGTTGCTTCAATTGTCGATAGATGAGCAGCGGCCAGCTTCGGTGTTGATTGGGGAGTTGGCGTTTCACGGATTGAAGGATGCCGGGAAGGATCTGCATCGCCTGGTCACGGTCATTTCTGTCAAGGAACGAACGATGCCAGCGGTGTTGGAGGCGTTGAGGGCAGGCCGTGCGTACGCAGTGGGTGAGGGAGATCACCATGTCCAGCTTCGGTTGGATGAGTTTCGAGTGCTCTGCCAGGGCGGAACCAGATCGGCCTCGATGGGCGATCGGCTGGATCCTGCCGGCGCTCGTGATCTGATGGTTCGTCTCTCGATTTCTGCGGCCGATCACGGGCGTCATCCTGTGAAGGTGCGGCTGATTCGTTCCGGGCAGGTCGTGGCACAACTGGCAGGCGAGACGCCGTTTCTCGTCGATTGGCCGGACACCTCCATGCCGACAGCGGAGCGGACGACCTATCGCGTCGAGATTACCGGCAGCGGAGAACTGTTGAGTAACCCGATCTTTGTGGGACCGAGTCATGATCTGAAGGCTATCAGCTCTCAGCCGTCAGCGTTCAGCTCAGACATGAGTTCATTTTCGAAGCTGAAACCTGAAGGCTGATGGCTGAAAGCTCACCCATGCGCGTCACCATTCATCAACCGCAGTTCCTACCCTGGTTAGGGTATCTGGACAAGATCGATCAGGCGGACGTGTTTATTGCGTTGGACACGGTGCAGTTCAAAAAGAATGAATGGCAGAATCGCAATCGGATTAGAACGGCGGACGGGTGCCAGTGGATTACGGTGCCGGTGATCCATCGCTTCGGCCAATTGGTGAAGGATGTGCGAATCAATCAGACCGTGAACTGGCGGGCTCAACATCTGCGGGCGCTCGAGATCCATTATGCGAAGGCTCCGTTTCGTGAGCGCTATTTGCCGGAATTGCGCAGTATGTATGAGGCCCCATGGGAGCGGCTGCATGATGTGAACCTGGCAGTGATCCGCTGGTTACTGGAAGCCTTCGGGATTACGACGCCTGTTCGCTGCGCGTCGGAGTGGGAGGCGCGCGAAGAGCCTACCGATCGATTGATCGATCTGTGCCGCGCCGTAGGTGCATCGGTCTATCTGTCTGGTCCCGGCGGGGATGATTATCTGGACGTGCCTCGGTTTGAATCGTCCGGGTTGAAGCTAGAGATGCAACGGTTTCAGCATCCGCTGTATCGGCAAGTCTATGAACCGTTCATGCCGGCGATGTCGGCGATCGATCTGTTGTGTTGTTGCGGGCCGGAGGCGCTGACGCGATTGCGCGAAGCGCGGGCTGGGCAGAACGTACATGCGGTGACAAAGTAGTAAGAGTCGGCGGGAAAAGTGTTGTGGCACGATGTCCATAGAACAATGGAATGGCTGCGAGTGGTGAGATCGGTATAGTCATGCAGGATGCTCAAACAGGCTGTCCAGCAAGGCCGCAGCCGACGAACGCACCGGAGGCGTAGCCTCAGGGCTACGTTGAGGATGCGTTCGAGGCGAGCACGAAGCTGGCGGACTGTTTCAGCATCCTGGTAATCGAGGAGGGTGGGATGGCAAGCGAGCGTAGAGTGCCGATGCGGATTCTGGCCATTGGTGCGCATCCGGACGATATCGAGGCGGGGTGCGGAGGGACGTTGCTCAAGTATGCGCAAAAGGGACATCGCATTTTTCTTCTGGTGATGACCGCCGGCGACAAAGGTGGATCGAGCGCCATACGCAAACGCGAGCAGGCACGATCGGCGAAACAATTGGGCGTCGAAAAGATTTTCTGGGGCGGATACAAGGACACGGCAGTGCCGATGGGGCTGGACGTGATTCAGAAGATCGAGCAGGTGGTGGAGGAGGTGCAGCCGCACTTTATTTTCTCGCATTATCACGACGATACCCATCAGGACCATCGGCATCTGGCGATGAGTACAATTACCGCGACTCGCTACACTAAGAACGTGTTGTTCTACGAAGGGCCGACCACCCAGAATTTCTCACCGACCGTCTTTGTCGATATCGACCAGGTGGTCGAAGAGAAGGTGAAATCGATCGAGGCCCATGCTTCGCAGGTGAAAAAGACCAACATCGAAGGTCTGAGTATTGTGGATGTGATTCGGGCCGGGGCGCATTTCCGTGGTATCCAGGGTCGGGTGAAAAACGCAGAAGGCTTTGTTCCGCTGCGATTGTTTATTAATATCGGCGTATGAACACTGTGGCGACCATCATTCCCCATTCACGGCCTGCGATCGACGAAGAAGACTTGCGCGCGACGGCTGAAGTCCTGCGTTCAGGGCAGATTGCCCAAGGGCCTTGGGTCGAGCGATTCGAGCGCGACATGGCATCGTTCGTGGGGGTGCGGGGTGGGGTGGCGGTCAGTTCCGGGACTGCGGCGCTTGAGTTAGCGCTGCGGGCGCTCGATGTCGGTGCCGGTGACGAAGTCATCATGCCGAGTTACGTCTGTCCCGCGCCCTGGCTCGCGACGCAACGAGTTGGGGCCGAGGCCAGGCTCGTCGATATCGACCTGGATACATTCAATATCGACCCACTCGCCGCTTGCCAGGCCGTGACCAAGAGGACCCGTGCGATCATTGTCCCGCATCTGTTCGGCCTGCCGGCCGATCTGACCGCACTTGAGCAGATTGGGATTCCGTTGATTGAAGATTGTGCGCAGACGCTGGGAGTCACGGAACAGGGCCGTCCTATCGGGACGGTCGGACGGCTGACGGTCTGCTCCTTCTATGCGACGAAGTTGTTGTGCGCCGGAGAAGGTGGGATGGTGCTGTCGAATGTGAAGGGGGATTTCGAGCGAGTTCGGTCGCTGCGCGAATATGACGGGACATCGACATTGAACCCCTCCTCTTGTAATGCGAAGCTGACCGACATACAAGCGGCGCTTGGGCTGTCCCAGCTGGGACGGTTCCAGGACTTTCATGAACGGCCGGAACTGGGGAGCTTGTCGTCCAAGCAACTCGCAGCCCTGGTCGGAGTGGCGCCCCATAACCGCGACAGTGGTACGCTCCGCGGCAAGCGCACCATCTGGGGCGGTCGAGCGGTGGTCCGAACGGCCCTGTACATGGCCACGCTCGTCGCGACCAAATGGAACCCCGTCATCAAAGCCGTCTATCACCAGTTCCTTGCAAGAGGAAAGGCCAAAAAGGTGGCGTTGGTGGCCTGCATGCACAAGCTGCTCATCATCTTGAATGCGATGGTCAAACATCGAACGCCGTGGCGAGCCCATGCCCAGCAGGCTTGACAACCAAGACAGTT
>SWDR01000022.1:149790-225115 GCA_005116815.1 Nitrospira sp.
TTCACGATAACACAAGTGTGAAGAGGATAGGCCGAAGGTGCATAGACAGAAGTGCTACGGCGGTGAGGAGAAGACGTGAGATGACAGGCGAACGCAGAAGGGTTATGCGGCGATGTTGGTCAGCAGTTTTTTGACTTCGACGTGGGCGAAGATGACGTCCGGTTCCCGCTGAAGCGCTTCGTAGTAACACCGTTCGAATCCGTCTCCTTCCTCCGAAGGACGGATGAGGGCTCTGGCTTCTATGAGAAAGTGCTCCACCTCGACGGGCGAGAGTTCTGACTCATTGTCGAGCAGGTCGTCGATATTCACCACGAGTTGAGAGATGGGGTGCAGCCAGGTAAACCAAGGATCGTTCAACACCAATTGCAGCAGTTGGCCGCTGGATGCCACACGGCCATTGATGCGTTCGTAGGTGACTTGCTCCGCTAGAATGAGGGCCTTATGGAGCCCCAAGAGTCCTCCGCGCACCTCAAGGAGTCTCGTCCGGAGCGGGCAGGATTGCTGGGTTCTGGTTTTGTGAGAGACAGACGCCATGAAATTATTTTAGCAGGTTATTTTGAAAATGGTGGCCGTCGAATATTTTTTCCGAAGGCCGATCTCCGTCATGATGTGCCTATCGGCAGATTTAATTCTATTCTGTAGTGTCATGAACAGATCGTGAGCTGGCGAGAGGCGAGTGGCTTGCGCGGGAGGACGTTAGGCGGCTTTTGCCAAGAGAACGCGCGTGACCTGGAAATGGGCGAGCACGACGTCAGGGGCTCGATTGAGCGCCTCGTAGTAGGCACGCTCGAATCCGTCGCCCTCAATCGAGGGGCGGGTCAAGGTGCGCACCTCGGACACCAGGTGTTGGACATTGTCACTCGTGATGTCGAAGGCGTCGTCTTCGAGAAGCTGATCGATCCGGACCAACAGATCCAAGAGGGGGCAGAGCCAGGTGAACCAGGGGTCTTTGAGCACCAAGTGAATAAGCTCGTCCGTCGAGTCGACGTGGCCATGGATGCGCTCGTAGGTGAGCCGCTCCGCCACAATCAAGGCGCTATAGAGCGACAAGAGTTTCTGGTGCACCTCTCGCATCGTGAGGCGCAGAGGATCTGGGTGAGGAGCCCGACTGGATGGTGAGGTCGTTGCCATAGTGTAAGTGTAGCAGGCTCCTTGTGCCGGGAGAGATTTCGGGTCGGCCAGGACTGTTACCCCTCGAAGTAGACGACGACGGTGGCCTTCTGGCACGAGCAGCAGGCGCCTTCTTTCGTCATCGGAACCTTGCCGTCGCTCTCCGCCGCTTTGATCTGCGGGTCCTGTGTCCGTCCCACCTTGTTATAACAGTCGCTGCAATAGGTTGCTGTCTGTCCCATCGTCCCTCCTTGGACTCTGTCGCACAGTGTATTGCGCTGCGTTGAACCGCCAGGAATACGGAGCGAATTAGTGCGATGAAACAGACCATATTGTTGAAGTATAGCGTCTGTTGCGGATTTGGCTAGCAGGCTGCGCGGTGATCTTTCGTTGTTCGGAGGGCGAGGGCCATTGGGTAGCCTCAGGGCTACGTCGCAGGGAGACGTACGACTGAGAACGCAGTTAGATGGCGTTTTCATCATCCGGCACGAGGACGGCGATGAGAAGGGCGTACGCCGCTTCGACGACCTTGGTCATCTCTTCTGCCTTCTTGTAGGCCTGCATGTATTTCTTGGGGTTGTTGGTCAGGTTCGAATAGCGGGCAGGGTTCCAGTTGTAGAGCTGCACGCGCTTGGCCCGCTCCAGGTCTTCGGAGGTGATGGGAAGTGTGAGCTCCAGAATCTCCAGTGCGTGGGCAATTTCTTTGGGGATGACGTCGTCGCTCATGATAGTACTGTGACAAAGCTGGACTGGACCTGTCAAACCATGCCGGCGGTTTTTTTGTTCATCCCACGAGCCTGCTGATCTGACGTTATGGGAACTGTTCTACCGATCCTTCAAGCCGCTCCCATCTTTACGAACAAAGACTATCGTGAGGTCCTGCGCAAGGAAATGGACGCGGGCAAGATTCCGCTCAGCCTGGGGCGCGATTGCCCGGTGAAGTGCGAGTTCTGCTACGAGCTGGACCATTCCTACCGCGAAACGCTCGACCCGCCGAAGACCAGCGACGATGACTGGAAATATATCCTCGACTACATCAGCAAGAAGCCGACGGACCCGAAACAGTTCTGGTGTCTGGGCGGCAACGAGTACATGGAATGGACCGACCTGTTCCTCCATCCAAAGGCGATGGAATGGGTCGAGGACTTTCTCACCTACACGGACAAGAGTATCCAGTTCTTTACTGTTGGATACGTGCACGTCCCGAAGATCCACCAACTCGTGTCGCAATTTCCAGGGCGGATCAACTTCGAATTGTCGGTCATCACCCTGAGCGACTATCGGCAGAAGCTCATGCCTCATGCGCCCTCGGTGAAGCATGTGCTGAAAGTCTTGGACGGCCCGGCGGTCTCGTCGGCGAATTTTTACGCCTTCGATGAACATACGATGTCGAAGGATGCAGCGCTGATCTCGTCGATCAACCAGAACTGTGTGCTCTGGATGGGGACGCTGACGCCGGTGCGCGGCTTGAAAGAGGACACGACCAGCCTGATGAGGCAGGGGCGGAAGCATCTGCCGGCGGAAGCGCTGCGGATTTATGAGGCGGGGCTGCCCAACCTCCAGACGATCCACACCGAGTCCTATGCGACGGCCTTTCTCAACCGGAAACGGATCGTGAGCACCTTCGATGCATTGGAGTTGGAAAAGAAGGATACGGTCGTCACGGCGGCGAGCGTGCATAAGATTCTGACGATGTACCGGAAGAACCGGGCCAAGTTTCTCTATGTGCCGAACACGTTACTGAGCGGCGATTCGGATTGTACGGTCCTCCTGACGTTCGACGACATTGCCCGCCGGTTGACGAAGGAAAAAGTCGTGCACATTCCCAAGTGCATTATGCAGTCAGGCCGGGGACCCTATAGCGACATCACGGGCGTGACGCTGGAGCAGTTCGCGAAGAAGACCAAGGTGACGGTGAAGGTCCTGCACAAGATCGATACGCGGTACGCCAATGAGCTGCTCTATCGGAACGGTTCGCTCCAGAACTTTGTGGAGAACTATCTGCGAAGTCCGATGAGGCAGGAGTTTGACGCGCTTCCACGCCCAATTTAGCAGGATGCTGAAAAAGGCCGCCAGCTTCGTTCTCGCCGCGAATGCATCCTCAACGTAGCCCAAGGCTACGCTTCCGGTGCCTTCGTCGGCTGTGGCCTTGCTGAACCGCCTTTTTGAGCATCCTGCGAAGCCTATTCCGGTGTGCCGTACATGGAGACTACAGAAGTCCCTTGATAGGAGGTCCTTATGCCAGACCGACGGTCACTCAAATTTTATCAAGCCGACGTGTTTTCGGGGGAGCCATTCGGTGGTAATCCCGTCGCCGTGTTTCCCGATGCGGGGGGCCTGACGGACGACGAGTTGCAGCAAATCGCCCGCGAGATGAATCTCTCAGAAACGGTCTTTGTTTTTCCTCCGACGGATAAAGCCGCAGTGGTCAAACTGCGCATTTTCACACCCACGCAAGAAATTCCCTTCGCCGGTCATCCGGTCTTGGGGACCTTCTTCATCCTGGCAGAATTGGGCATCATCCCGGTCAAAGAGTCGATGACGCGGGTGATGCAGGAGTGCAATATCGGTCTGTTTCCCGTCGAACTTCATGCGGTCGATGGCCTGGTGGAGCGGGTCGTGATGACGCAGCCCAAGCCGGAGTTTCTGGGCCCCGTGGAGGAGGCGGAGGATCTGTATAAGGTTGCCAGTGCGCTGGGCCTGGCCAAACATGTCATTGCCGATATGAAGTGGCCGATCGAGGTCGTATCCACTGGGTTGCCCGTCATGATCGTCCCGGTCCGCACGCTGACGGCGGTGCGATCAATCCGTCCCGATGCCTCGGCCATTACGGATGTCTGTCGACGCTTCGGCGCCAATGGCATCATGGTCTTTACGACGGTGACGGTGGAACCCACTGCGACGGTCCATGCGCGGATGTTTGCTCCGTCGATCGGCATTCTTGAGGATCCTGCGACCGGTAGCGCGAGTGGCGCCTTGGGTGCTTACCTGGTGCAGAATCGAGTGGTGGAGGTGACTCCGACGACTGAAATTGTGGTGGAGCAGGGCTATGAAATCGAGCGTCCGTCGCAAATCTTCGTGCAGGTCGAGACGGAGCATGAGGTTATCCAAACGGTCAAGGTGGGGGGGCAGTGTGTCATGGTCGTCGAAGGCACCTTGAAATTCTAAGGAAGTGCTGAGTCCTAAGTCCTGAGTCCTGAGTGGGAAGTTTGAGCCTCTTGCTTGTTCACTCAGCACTTAGGACTCAGGACTCTCTCTCCCTCAAGCTTCTGCCGGTTTTCTCCGATCTGGTTCTATGATGCACGTGGTGTTGTAGCAAGGAGCTGACTATGAAAGCTGTGCTGTTTCGGGCGCATGGTGGACCGGACAAACTCTCGTATGAAGATCTGCCGATGCCGACGATCGGCCCGGATGAGGTGCTGATCAAGGTCAAAGCCTGCGCGTTGAACCATCTCGACATCTGGATACGCCAGGGGAATCCGGCCTATCCCATGCCGATGCCGCATGTGTCAGGGTCGGATGTGGCGGGCATCGTGGAGCAAGTGGGGGCGCAAGCGGACCACGTGACGGTCGGGCAGCGCGTCTTTGTGTCGCCGGGGATCAGCTGTTGGAAGTGTGAACCATGTCTGGCGGGGCGGGATAACTTCTGCAAGTCCTACAGCCTGCTGGGGGCGATGATGCATGGGGGCTACGCTGAGTATGTGAAGGTGCCGTTCCGCAACGTGCTGCCCATGCCCGAGAACCTCTCCTTTGAACAAGCGGCGGCCTTTCCGCTCGTCTCTGTGACCGCGTCGCACATGTTGTTTGCTCAGGCAGGTCTTCAACATGGAGAGACGGTGTTGATCATGGGGGGAGGGAGCGGGGTGGGCACCATGGCCATTCAACTGGCGAAGCTCGCCGGGGCGCGCGTGATCACGACTGTCGGGTCGGACGACAAGATTCCCAAGGCTGTCATTCTAGGAGCCGATGCCGTGATCAACCATGCGAAGGAGCATGTCGCAGAACGTGTGAAGCTGCTGACCGAAGGCCATGGGGTCGATGTGGTCTTTGAGCATATCGGCCCGGAGGTCTGGGAGAGCTGTTTGGCGTCGCTGGCAAAGGGTGGCCGCTTAATTACCTGTGGGGCGACGACCGGCGCAGAAGTGAAGGTCGATCTCCGGTACATCTATTCCCGACAATACACCATCAAGGGCTCTTACATGGGCACGCGGGCTGAACTGGTGAAGGCGGCAGAGCTGATGGGGCAGAAGCGGCTGATTCCGGTGATCGACCGCACCTATCCGCTCAAAGAGGCGAGGGCGGCGCAGGAGCAGATGATTAGCCGTAAGTTCTTCGGCAAAATCATACTCGTCTGTTGAAAATGCCCTCCAGCTGCGTTCTCCCCTCGTCAAAATCCTCAACGTACCCCTGAGGGTACGCCTCCGGTTTTGACTCGGCTGCGGCCTTGCTGGAAGAGCATTTTGAACAGACGTAGCTTCTAACCGTTTTGAACGGTTCCTGCTCTCAGCGGCCGCGTTTCCTACGGTTTTTCCGATTGATCCCCTGAGCAATCCACGATTCCTCGGTCACACCTTTTTGTTCGGCCTACCCAGGCGCTCTTTTGCAGTCATCCTCTCCACGTATGCGAGTATAATAGGCTAGCAATCATACTGGGAGAACGAGCGCCGGCGTTCTTTCCACTCGACACCACCAACGAGAGGGAGGGAAACCATGTCTACCGTATCCAAGATCATGAGCAAACAGCCCAAGACCGTGGGGCCCAGTGTGTCGATCGTGAGCGCGGCCAAGAAGATGAAGGCGGCGCGAGTAGGGTCTCTGCTGGTGAAGAAGGGCAAAAAGTTGGTCGGGATCGTCACCGATACGGATATTGTCAGACGGGCGGTATCGACCAGCAAGCCGCTTGGCAAGATGACTGTGGAAAAAATTATGACGACCCCCATCTGCACGATCGAGGGGGCGCAATCCGTCAATGAGGCGCAGGATATGATGGGTGACTTGGGCGTGCGCCATCTCGCCGTCACCAAGTCCGGAGAGATTGTGGGTGTGGTGTCGGTGCGGGATGTGATGATGTTTTATAAACGGTATGCCCAATCGAGCATTGCGCCGGAGGCGGCGTACTCTGAACCGAAGATATCGCAAGATTGACGGATGTTGAAAACGGCCTCCAGCATCGTGCTCGGTTCATCAAAATCCTCAACGTACCCCTGAGGGTACGCCTCCGGTTTTGATTCACCTGCGGCCTTGCTGGAAGGCCGTTTTGAACATCCTGTGGTGAGGAAAAGTTAAAGGCGAAGAAGTAGAGAGAATGTCGGAAGAGTCCGAGCCTACCCCCGTACCCCTAGCCGCATACCCCTTGACCTATTTCGAGAGTTCTTTGACGAGGTGGCCGAGTTCGGGGAGGATGAGTTTTTCCATCGCGAGTCTGACGGCGTTCTCAGAGCCTGGGGTGGAAAACAAAATACGGCCTTTGATGATGCCGGCGGTGGCGCGGCTCATGATGGCCGGTGAGCCGATGTCCATGTAGGTCAGGTAGCGGAAGATTTCGCCGAATCCCACGAGCCGCTTCTCCAACATCGCGTCGACTGCTTCAAAGGTTGAATCCCGCTTCGAGATGCCGGTGCCGCCATTGATGATGATGGCTTGCACGGCATCGTTCGTCAGGCCTTCCTCAATCCGGCTTGTGATCTGGGCCGGTTCATCTTTGACGAGATGGTAGGACACGACCTCATGGCCGAATTGCCGGAGAAGCTTGTGGATGGCTTGTCCGCTGGTATCGGTGTCGGGAGTCCGAGTGTCGCTGCAAGTAATCACCATGCACCCAATGGACTTGGGTGCATGGGATTTGTGTTCGTGATGTGTGGCGCTGGCCATGGCGTAAAAGCTTACTTCCAGACTGAGTCAGGGTTCAGTTTGGCGACAGGCTTTCCACCCTTGATATGTTCATCGATAATGGTGGCCACGTCCGCTTCCGTCACCTTGGAGTACCAGGTGGCGTCAGGATAGACGACGACCGTGGGGCCTTGCTCGCAGGGGCCGAGGCAGGAAGAGCCGCTCACGATGACCTCGCCCGGTGTTACACCCTTCTGCATGAGGCCCATGTTGAAGGCCATGAGGAGGGAGGCGGAACCGGCGCTGCCGCAGGATGGTTTCGGGTGTCCCGGAGGACGGGAGTTGGTGCACACGACGATGTGATATTTCGGTTTCGGCATAGATTCTCCTTTGGACGGTACTGGCTACTGATTGTTTACGTTGTTGGCGCGAACGACTTCCACATATCGAGGGCTTCTTCCGGCAACTTCCAATGCTTGAGGCCCTTCATCACCCAATCGAGATAGTGTGCCTTGGGTTTGAACTTGCCGATCGGGGTGGCAGCATAGGTGGTGACGAGCATTTTTTCGCCGGCTTCGGTCAGCACGGTCACTTGGACTTGGCGAAAGGCGCTTGGCGGCACATCGTCTTCGAATTGGTCCATCAGTTTGAGATCTTCGTCGGTCACTTCGAAGACCGCTCCCCAGACCTGCTCTCCCGGCGAGGGGGCCACGCTGGCCAGGCCGCATCGCCATTGCGAGGACCATCGGCAAAACTTGATGGTGTGTTCTGGAATAGTGGCGAGCATCAAGAACTGATGCTCCGGCGCGCGACGTTTCAGCTGCGTGGGGTTGAGATGGTCCCCGTAGAGAAAGAATTTCATGGGTATTTACCGCCTCAGGATACAAAGGTGTCGACTAGACCGATATTTGTAACATAACCTCTTTCACGCGCACAAGCCGCATGCGGGGCTGGCGTGCGGACTGGCGGTGGTTCGATTGACTTCGCGTTGCTGCTCTTCCTAAGATGCAACGCGAGCTGTGTGGTTGTTGTCCTCTCGTCGAACCCCTTGTACAGGATGTCCATGTCACAGAACCATTCGTCCTCTCCTGCTGTCTCTTCTTCGTTCTCGATGGTGAAGGTGATTCACTATACGGTGGTGGCCCTCCTGTTATTGGGTGGGCTGTATTATCTCTGGCTGAAGCCTCCGTCGCTCAATCCCATGGCTGATCCTCGGGCTGCCGAGGCCCTTGCGTTGGTGCAAACCCATCGGGCGCTGGGTTATCCCACAATTCTTCAGGCGATGACCGAGCACGTGCGTTCGATGAGCGATCGTCATCGGGTTGCCCGGCTGGGTGAGTGGCGGGTGAAGCTGGTGGAAGGGGATATGTACGAGATACGGGTTCAGCTGCGAGACCAAGGGGTGACGGGTCAATGGTTCGAGCGAGAATTCATTTGGCATGCCAATCTTGCGGTGAAGAAGGTCAATGCCGCGTCGCTTCCAGCTGATGGAGTGACTCCTAAAGAACCGGATAGTGAACCGTCCGGTATGCCGGCTCCGCCAATGCCTCTCGGCTCTCCAGGATACTGAAACAATCCGCCAGTTGAGCTTGTTCGTTTGGTCTATCTGGTTTATTTGGTTAGTTTCGTCCTACCAAACAAACGAGAGAGACCAGATGAATCAGACAGTCTCCTACTTGAAGTTCTCCGGCAACGCCACCTGCACGTGATCTCCCTCGATTCGGATGTGACAGCAGGCGACGGTAATGTTCGGATTCTCGGGCCTTGCTCCAGTCTGTACGTCGAATTTCCATCCATGCCAGGGGCATTCGACGATGTGGCCCTTCAGATGTCCTTCTCCCAATGGCCCTCCCGCATGCGGGCAGGTGTTGTCGACGGCATAGAAGGATCCGTCGACATTGAAGAGCGCAATCCAGATCCCTTGGACTTCGACGGTCCGTCCGGTCCCCGGAGGAATCTCCTCCACTCTCGCAACGGTGACAAATTCAGGCATGGTGCTGATCTTCCCTGTTGGAGGTCTGGTCGATGAGACGGGTCTGTATCCGAGACCCGTCATTGACTTGATTTCGACTGAGGCTTATGGCATAGACAAAGGTACGCGTCCTAAGACTAAACCAGCGCCTTCTCACAGAAGGAGCCCCGGTTGGGAATGAGGTTGCTGCATGGAAATGACTCTCCTGCTCAACGCGACGTACGAGCCTCTGCGGGTGGTCCATTGGCAAAAAGCCATTGCGCTCCTCTGGCAGGGCAAAGTTGAAGTCCTCGAGGTCTACGACCGAGAGGTGCACGCGGTGTCGATCTCCTTCAAGCTTCCCTCCGTTATGCGGCTCCTCAAGCTGGTTCGCCTCAAGGACGTTCACCGGGCCGTGAAATTTTCCCGCATCAATATTTTCACCCGCGATAGTTATGCCTGCCAATATTGTCGGTTCAAGTTCAGAACCGAGGAACTGACGTTCGATCATGTCGTCCCCATCGCCAAGGGTGGGAGAAAGACCTGGGAGAATATCGTCACGGCCTGTTGGCGTTGCAACAATAAAAAAAGCGGTCGTACGCCCGATGAAGCCGGCATGAAGCTGATGAAGAAGCCGGTCAAACCACGTTGGAACCCGGTTGTGACGATTACCATCGGAATTCGGAATACGCCAGAAAGCTGGCGCGACTATCTCTATTGGAATATGGAGTTGGACGCCGACCCCGCCGAAACGTAAATACAGTGCTGAGTGTTAAGTTCTGAGTGCTGAGGGGGCCCGATCTTCGCACTCAGGACTCAGGACTCAGGACTCAGGACTCAGGACTCAGGACTCAGGACTCCCCATTCACTGTTTCACCGTATCTAATATAATCTCGAAATCCCGTCCGCCCGGTAACGTCGGATTTTTCGCGTAGCGGCCTTCGATGTCGCCTGGCTGAGCCGGGCCTGCCTGTCCATCTCGGTCCAATCGGGCCATCACATCCAGCATTCCGCGTAATTCTGATCCCTGCACCATCACATCGGCGTTGGTGAGCTCGAATGCCACGGGGAATTGCGGGTGCTCGATTCGTGTGGCTGCGACGGGACGAGGGCTGCCAGGTCGTTTGACCATGACAAAGAGGACATCTGTCGGACGGACTTGATCGGCCAAGGCCGGCGCGATGATGACACGACCGGCCACTAGGGCTTCGCCGGTTGCCGGGTCGCAGCTATGGGCCAGGCCCAGCCAGGCTGCGATCGCGGCGAGGCCGATAATGCTACCGGCCAGTCCAAGTGTGCGTGCGGTATAGGCGGCCATGGGCACGGTTCCTTTGCAAAGGTGTAGGGCAAACCGGCGCATTATAGCGGGGGCCGGTAGAAAAGGGGAAGGCACGGTTTACGCTGCAAAACAGGGTGTTGTATGATACGCCCCACTATTGAATTGGGAGGAACCACCATGGCAGCAAATTCTGGCTTTCCGTTGTCTCTGGATGTGAAGGGTTACCCGGTGCTTGTGCTCGGGGGAGACGAGGAGGCCTCGGAAAAAACTCAACGGTTGTTGGAAGCAGGGGCGAAGGTGACCGTCGTGGCACCGTCGCTCAACGATACGCTCAAAGATTTGGCTGCGTCGGCGAAGGTGGTTCATCGTGGGCGCCATTTTCGCGACACCGATTTGGAAAGTGCGATTCTCGTGATGAATATGGTGCGGGGGGACAAGGATTTTTCCCGGGCGTTGTTCGCGAAGGCGCGGGAGAAGAAGTTCCTCTTGTGGTCGGTCGACCAGCCGGAATGCTCAACGGTGACGATGCCGGCGGTCGTGGCGTCCGGGCATCTCCGTGTCGCGATCAGCACGAGCGGAGTGGCTCCGGCTCTGTCCGGTTTCATGAAAGAAGACATGGAAAAGATCTTCGGCGAGGAGTTTGCCGCCTTTGTGGAATGGCTCGGCGAACTTCGGGAGAAGACCAAGGCGAACGAGCCGGAGTTCGAGAAACGCCGGGCCCTGTTGCGTGAGGCCTTGGACGGGTTTCGCGTATTAGGGAAGGTCCAGTATCCGAAGGTCTGGCTGGATGAACGGGCGAAGCTGGCGGTCGTGCCTGGGATCAAGGGCGAAGCGTAAGGGAGTTACGGCGTACCGTGTGAGGTGTGAACGTAAAGGGTGATGCGGAGAAGAAGGAGTCGCAATGGTCTTATTGGAATTCAGTATGTCTCCATTGGGCAAGGGAGAAAGCGTTGGCAAATATGTGTCGCGCTCGCTCGATATTATCGATAAGAGCGGAGTGGACTACCGGTTGAATCCGATGGGGACGGTGCTCGAAGGGGAATGGGATGAGGTCTTTGCCGTCGTCAAGCAATGTTATGTGCGGATGAAGAAAGATTGCGGCCGTATTTCCTGCACGATCAAAGTCGACTACCGGAAAGGCCCCAAGGGCCGGCTCACGAGCAAAGTTGCCAGTGTAGAACGACAACTTAAACGGAAAGTGAAAACGTAACTCTCTGGCGCGGTACCACAGGCTGTATCTCTGTATCTTTCTCGTGACGGCCGGTATCTGAAGGGATACTTGCCGTCACGACGACTATCAAATAGTTTCCCATTTCCTGAACGCCGTTTTCATTATCCCATCATTTTTACACGAAACCACGATTCTCGTTGGTCGTATCGTGCAGGTATGTACTTTGCGTTGTCCAACTGATAGTGCCTACGTAGTTTGTCAGTGCCTTGGGAGTATGAACTGGTTTATGCTGTAGGGTATTTTCATGCGGCAAATAGCATGGTGGTGATTCACCATAGGGTAGGGAGATGTGGATGGGAAGGATCGCGCAGTTTCGGTGGACAATTCGAAATGGCTTATGGAGTCGGATCTTGGCGTTGAAGTTCAGCACCAATCGAGATTTAGATGTGACCAGATGTATCAAGGACCCACGGAAGCTGGAGGCAGTTCCTGTCGCGCAATTGTTTCCCCGTATCGCAATTCAGCATGTATTGGTCGGTGAACGCACGCCCCTGGACGAACAACATCCTGTAGTCCGGCACCGGATTCGTCGGTTCTTCTCGCGACTGTTCATGTTCCTGAATCGCCTCTTCCCTCCCACGGTAGAGGGACTTCCTCCCATCGATGCGAATCCGCAAATGGCGTTGGCCCAGGCCTATACCGATCGACATCGACGGGCGGTCAGGAAAGCGGCGAAGCGGCATGGACAGCTTCCCAAGGAGGTGCTGGAGTTTCCGGTGCTTCCACAGGAACTGAAGGGGAGCCCTGATCTCGGGACCCTGGCGGTGCAAGGGCCTTTTGCCGGGTATATCAGGAAGGTGATGAACCAGGACTCCTTTGAATGGGATCTCCGGCATTTGACCGAATATCATCCCAGGGCAGGGCTTTATCGGTTGGGCATGCGTGTTCAGTTTCAGTTGGACCCCATGGGGAAGCGGCTGACTCCGACGAAGATCGAGTCCGCACTCGGGCTGTCCTATCCCAACGATGCGAACTGGGCCTTGGCAAGCCGCTTGGCGCTTTGTGCCCTCTCCACCCATACGAGCCTTATTCGCCACTGGAATTGGGTGCACCTGATCGGCGGTGAGACGCTGTCCATCGTGACACGCAATGTGCTCCCCACCGATCATCCATTCTGTCGGCTGCTATGGCCCCATATCTTTGGCGCTCAGGCCAGCAACCGGCTCGGGATGGAGTCGCAGGTGGTTCCTGGAGGCGACTTCGAGTCGGTGTTCAGTTATGCACATGAGGAGATGTATCGGCTCATGGACGACAGCGTCGGAGGGTTTGATGCAAAGGCCTGGGATCCCCAAGGTTATGCCGCCAAGCGGGGCGTGTTGCATGCAGGATTCGACCAGCCAACCGAGGGGAATCTGGCCGCCTTGTTCGATGTCATGCTCCGGCATACGGCACGATATCTGGCTCTCTATTACGACAGCGATGCGGATGTCAGGGCGGATCGTGCCATGTGTGAGTGGGTGGATGCGCTGGACAAGGCCTTGTCGAACGGTCTGCCCGTGACGTCTGGATCCCTGACTCTGGCTTCGTTGGCTCGATTAGCGGCCTGTTGCCTCTATCTTGGCACGGTGCAGCATGAACTGGTCGGGTCGTCGCTCTGGAACTACCAGGTCTGGACGAATGTCATGCCGGTGCAAGTGGCTCGTGACGGGAGTCGTGAACCGGTGGATGTCTATCAGCGGTTATTGAACATGAATTTCATGTTGAGTACGCCGCGTGCCCCCTTGATGGCCGACCTCACGGCGGTGGTGTTGTCCGAGCCTGCCAATCCGGAACGCTCCGCACAGGCGGTTGCCGCATTCGCGGCGTTCAGACAGGAGCTGGAAGGGCTTCAGCGGGCGATGGAGGGTGAGCCGTGGATGCCGTGGAAGCTCTATCCCAAGAGCCTTGAAGTGAATATGAATGCCTAGCAGATCGCACTGGACAGGATTTCTGACCGCCTGACGGAGGCGGCTCTTTACTCTCCACGAATTGCAAGGCACAATCCCCGCGTTTCTTCAGGGTGAGTATTCGTGTCTTATCTGTTTCGCTGGCCGCTCTATCATATCCCTGAGCGGCTGGCGTACGAGCGTGGCAGCTTCCTCACCGGTGTCCCGGATTTCTGATTGACGAAAGCATCTCTCATGGCCGAAGAGCTTCTCCCTTCAACACAGACCATCCTCGAACGCCCCTACATGAAGTTTGTGCCATTTGGCGTCGACGAGCGGGGTGAACGCATCAAAGATGTGAGCGGGATGATCGTGCACGATAACGTGGAGTATTTGGAAGAGTGGGTGACGCGGACGAAAGGCGCGGATGCCGCAGTCCGAGCGATGGATGATTTGTGCCGATTGCTCAATGACCGGATACGAGATCCTTCCTATCATGTCACCCTCGACCAGTTGAAGAATGTCTGGAACAGCTACTCCTATGAGTTTACGTCCTACCTGCGTGAGTTTTGCCGGGAACAGTCGAGAGATCCTGACTTTTACATGAACGTGGGTCGAGAGAAGCATATCTCCCCGTTGATTCAGACGTTGGGACGTCCGTTCAGCCTGGCGCAAATCCATCGCATGTTTCCCTACTTCGCGCGGAAATATGCCAAGGATCTCGAGTATTCGGTGCTGGAGGTGACGGACACCTCCGCGGTGCTGAGAATGAACCTCACTGCGCGGGTCTTTGAGCAGTTCGGTCCCTATCGGAAGGCCTGCACCGCGCAAATTTGCGAATCGACGAAGGGGCGATTCGCGATGGTGCCGCCTCGCCTGCATCTCCTTCCTGAATCACGAGTGGTCGACCGAGCCTGTATTGTGAAGGGTGACGACTACTGTGAATGGGAGGTCCGCTGGGAGCGTCAAGCCAGACGATACTCAGCCTGGCCTCTTTGGGGGATGGGCGCCGGTTTGGCTACAGCCGGGCTGATGCGCCTGGCCTACCCGTCGATGAGTCTCGGGGAAGTGATCCTGGCTGGTCTCATTCCGATATCCGTCGCCGGGATGCTCATCAACCGGCATCTTCGGCAGGAGAGCCAACAGCGGGAGGCGCTGATTCGTGAGCAGATCACGGTGGTGGAGTCGCGCCACGAAGAGTTGCGTGCCGCCTACTTGGAGCAGGAGCAGACGCGGGTCGAGTTGCGCCGGAAAGTCGCTCAGTTGACGGCCCTCCATCGAGCGGGATTACATTTCAACTCGACGCTCGATCGGGAGGCGCTGATGCAGAAAGTGCTGGAGACCCTGACCGGCGATCTCCCGTACGATCGGGTGATGGTCTCGTTTTATGACCCGATCAGACAGGTCGTCAAGGATGCGCGGGCATTCGGCGTCTCGCCAGAGATTCAGGCGTTTGTGCGTGCGCGAGAAATTCCCGTGACCGATCCCATGAGCCCGGAAGGCATTGTGCTCATCCAGGGCCAGCCTCTGTTGATCGGGGATCTGCAAACCGTGTGGGACCGCATCCATCCATTGAATCAACAGTTGGCCCTGTTGACGCAGGCGAAGGCCTTGATCGCCGTCCCGTTGAAAACGAAAGATCGGATTCTTGGCAGTCTGACGGTGGATCGCATGCAGGAGCATAGTCTGACGCAGGACGATCTTGAGTTGATGATGACGGTCGCCAATCAAGTCGCCATTGCCTTGGACAACGCGGCCGCGTATGAGCAAATCGAAGAGTTGAACCTAGGCCTTGAAGTCAAAGTCCGTGAACGTACGGCCGAGTTGGAGCAGGCCGATCGCTTGCGGTCGCAATTCCTTTCGCACGTTTCGCATGAACTAAAGACGCCGCTGACCTCGATCAAGGGGTTCTTGCAGAATCTGTTGGATGGAGTGACGGGGCCGCTGAATGAGAAGCAGCAACGCTACCTTTCGCGGATGTTGGACAATGCCGAGCGATTGATCCGCATGATTGAGGACTTGTTAGATCGCACCAGGATTCAGTCCGGGAGGTTGGATCTCGTGCCGAGCGAGATCGACATGGGGCATTGTGTCGGCGAGGCGGTCGAGCAGTTGCGCCTTTTGGCCCAGGCTAAACGACAAACCCTGGATGTGGTGGTTCCTCCTGTCCCCCTGATGGTCTGGGCAGATCGGGATCGGCTGATTCAGATCGTGACAAATTTATTGCAGAATGCGGTGAAGTTTACTCCGGAGGGTGGCAGCATTCTGGTGACGGTGCGGCAGGAGAATCAGATGCTTGCCGGAGTTTCCGTGCGCGATACGGGACCTGGTATATCCCCGGAATTTCTCGATCAAATTTTCGATCCATTCTTTCGCGTGAAGCAGGCCCGGAGCGGGACGAAAGGGTTGGGCTTGGGTTTGTCGATTGTGCGGACGTTGGTGGAGTTACAGGGGGGGACGATCGTTGCGAAGAGTGAACCGGGGCAGGGTGCGGAGCTCTCGTTCACCATTCCGTTGCTCCCTGCTCCGGCCGCGCCGCTGGCCGGCACATCGGCGGAATCGCCGCGCATTTTGATTGTCGAGGATGATCCGGATATTCGGCAGCTCTTACAGGATCGTTTGCGAGCCAGAGGCTATCGCGTCCACCTGGAAGTGGATGGAGTCCGAGCGTTGGAAGCCGTGCGGGCTGAGACATTCGAGGGCATGATCCTGGATATCGGCATCCCTTCTATGGACGGGATGGATGTGCTGAGGCAGATTCGGCGATGGGATCAACAGATTCCCATTGTGATGGTGACGGCGTCAGGGTCCAAGGAATTGGCCATTCGCGCGATCGGTATGGGGGCGCAGGCTTATGTGCTGAAGCCGTTTGATATCGATGAACTCGAACGGATTGTCGATTGCTGGTTCAGATCGTCTGAGCAGAGGTCGCCAGAGTCTTCGGTGAGGCCGGTCGTGCCAGGAGAGTGAGAGAGGGAGGACGATAGTGAGAAGAGGATGGGGTTGCGGGTGGAACAGGTTAGGATCAGTGCGCTGGATGTGGGCATTCACGATGTTCTTGGTAGGGCTCTGTTGGGGTGGCCTGCCGTGGGAGGCCACGGCACAGGTGCCGCGCATTCAAGGCCAGGGAACCGCTGCGTCAGCGATGAGCAATGCCTATGCAGCCCAAGCTGATGACCCCTCGGCGGTGCACTACAACCCGGCTGGGATGACGCAACTTTCGGGCGTGCAAGTGATGGCGGGGGCGCTGATCGCCGGTGGATCGACGAACTTTACCAGCCCGACAGGGGCGACTGCTCGTGGAGATCGGAATGGGAGCGCCGCCTGGCCTCCTCCCGGGCACACATTCATCACGGCGAACTTGAAGGATCTCGGGGTGACGGCTTTGGGCGATCTCACGGCCGGGATCGGTCTGACGGTGCCGTTCGGCTCGCTCACCCGCTGGCCGAACGATGGGCCGTTCAGGACCGCCACCACGTTCAACACGTTGCCGCTGTTGGATATCAAGCCGACTCTGGCCTACAAGGCGACGGACAATCTCTCGCTTGGGCTGGGTGCGGATATCTATACGTTCAGCGGACTCGTCGGCGAAGGTCAGGTTGAAAAACAGTCGGTGTGGCCTGGGGGACTGGGGATTCCAGCAGGGTCGAAGGTGGAGCTGTCCGGCAAAGACACCGCAGCCGGGTTCAATGCCAGTCTCTTGTATACGGCGTTACGCAATACCGACGGGAAGCCGGTGGCGAATATCGGCATTGTCTATCGCAGTCAGGCCACGCTTCATTTGAGTGGAGCCTTATTGGCGAATGGCGCCAAGGTTTCGGATGCCAAGGCGACGTTGGTCTTGCCGCAAGTGATCACCGGTGCCATTGCCCTCTGGCCGGTTCGTACGTCAGAACGGGAATGGAAGTTGGAGATGGACGTCGATTATGTGGGATGGAAGTCTGTTCGAAATCTCGACGTGACCTTGGCGAACGGTGTGACGATCCCGCAGCCGCAGAATTGGAAGAGTACCTATGCGGTCATGCTTGGCACCGAATATAAGTGGCTGGCGCTTGAATCGCTTCCAAACTGGGAGATGGCGCTGCGGGCCGGCTATACCAACCAACAACAGCAGATGCCTGATTTGACCTACGATCCCGGGATTCCTTCTTCGGACCTCCACATGTTTTTCGACAGCCTCTGCACGTTCATGTCGTCTGGCCCGGTCGTGGTGCTGGTGCTGCAGGGCGACAATGCGATCAAGAAGAATCGTGACCTGATGGGTGCGACCGATCCGGCCAAGGCTGAAGCGGGCACGATTCGCAAGGCGCATGGCGCGAACATCGAGTTCAACGCGGTGCATGGATCCGATTCGCCGGAGACGGCGAAGTTTGAGGTGTCGTATTTCTTTCCAGAAACAGACCTCGTCAAATAAGGACGCCTGTTGGCAGGCGTGAACGGCTGTGCGATTTCCCGTTCCACGTTGCCCCAACCTTGTTCGATGGATGTTTTGTGCGCTGTGTATGATTTTTTCCGGGTGCGCTGGTCTGGCGCACCAGTTTCCTGCTTCATCGCCGTCTGTCGCGTCCGGTGCCGATCCGGCACTGGACGCTCAGGCCAAGCTTCTTGAGTCCGCCTATCGGGCTTATGTGCAAGAGCGGTATCCGCTGGCAACTGTGCTCTTCCAACGATTCGTCGACTCCAATCCCAGCTCTCCCAGGTTGAGTGAAGCGCGCTGGTGGCTTGCACGTTCCAATGAGGAGCGTGGGGATCTCCCGGCGGCGCTGTCGGTCTATCGCACGGTGGTTGGGGCGGCGCTGCCATCTGTTCCGCTCGCCGGCACCTATGCCTTTCATGCGCTCAATCGCTTGGACACCTTTCGCCGGAGCTTCGGCTCGACCTCTTTATTGGAACGGCGGCAGGTTGCGCTCTGGTTGCCGAACCAGGACTGGCTCACGGCGCCCGATGTCGAGCTCTGGATTGCGCAGCTGGCCGACGCCGGTGTGACTTCGTTGATTTTCGAGGCAGGGGCGACAGGCCCGATGGGGGTATCTGGTCACACCACCAAGGCTCCGGTTGTCGCGGATCGGCTCAAGGCGATTGTGCCGGTCGCCCATGCCAAGGGGATGGCGGTTTTGGCGTCGCTCAATCTCCATGAGCCTGGGTGGATGACGGCGAATCCTGAGTGGCGTACGGTCATCGCCAACGGTATGGGCCAGCAGGCCGGTTCTGTCGATATCCTTCAGCCCGAGTATCAGCGTGCCGTCGGGGACGTGGCGCAGGATTTGTTGCGCACCGACATCGATGGGCTGGTGGTGGAGGCGAGGAGGGCTCGGGGGTTCGCAGAAGAATGGAGTCCGATATCGCGACGGCTGTTCGAAGGAATGTTTGGCCCTTCTCTCGATAGCCGCGACCAACCGGTCTCGCCGGATGCCTGGCGCTGGGCCGGGTGGAAGACGAGGACCTATCTGGGGTTTCTTGCACAACTTACCAGGCAGTTGCGTCAGACGAGACCGGGGTTTGTGACGGCGGTGGCGGTGCATGAGCAGGCGGTGCTCTCGCCGGCGGAGGCATTGACGGACTATGGAGAAGATCTGCTCGAGACCAAGCAACGAGGGTTACATGTCATCGTGCAGCCGGAGCCGATTTCGCCTGAGCGATTGAATGAGCCTGGGGCCGGGATGGAGAGGGTGCGACAACGATTGGCGCTGACGTCTGGAGATGAACGGCAACTCTGGATGGGCATGGCCCTGGGTGCTTCGGACCCAGCCTCGTTGGTCGCAGCGGTGCAAGCCTCCATTGCAGCAACAGTTGGGCAGGCCGGGCCTCATTTGTTGCTGATGAACGGGCCGCCGATTCCTTGACAAAAGAGGCGTCGGACCACTACGATCCCAAAAAATACAGGTCGAGATTTAGGCTGAAGGCGGAGCACGATGCGAGCATTTCAGGCTTCTGCCTTACCGCACTTCGGCCTTCATTTGCTTTAGAAGGAGCGCGCATGATTCCGAAAGATCTCCGGTACCACCAAGAGCATGAATGGGTGCGCGTGAGCGGCACGCAGGCCACGGTCGGCATCAGTCATTTTGCCCAGGATGCGTTGGGCGACATCGTGTTCATCGATATGCCCAAGGTCGGCGCCATCGTGAAGGCGGGTCAGCAGATCGGCGAAGTGGAATCGACCAAGACGACCTCCACGATCTACACGCCGGTGAGCGGCACGATTGCCAAGATCAATGCCGACTTGAAGGATCACCCGGAAGTGGTGAACTCCGATCCCTATGGCAAGGGCTGGATGGTGCTGATCGACCTCTCCAATGCGGGTGAAGTCGAGGGGCTGATGACGGCAGCCCAGTACGAGGCCTTTCTCTCCACGCAAAAGCATTGATTCGTTTCCATGTCTAAGCACATCGTCATTGTCGGCGCCGGGCCTGGCGGGTATGTCGCGGCGATTCGCGCAGCCCAGCTGGGCGCCCGGGTTACGGTCATCGAATCCCACGCGCTTGGCGGCGTCTGCTTGAATTGGGGTTGCATTCCCAGCAAGGCTCTCCTCTCGGTCGTCGAGCTCGGCGACAAGGTTAGAAAATCAGAAGACATGGGGCTGCTCGTTCAGGGGCCGGTCTCGTACGATCTTGCCAAGATGGTCGCTCGAAAGAATAAAGTCGTGGCGACACTCGTGAAGGGCATTGCTACACTCTTCAAGGCCTGGAACATCGAGCAGGTGCAGGGGACCGGTTCACTACGCGATCGGCAGACGGTGATGGTGACTGCTCCCGATGGGTCGGTGCGGGATATTCAGGCCGATGCCATCGTGGTGGCGACCGGATCATCCTGGCCAAATCTGCCGCAGTTTCCCATCGACGGACAGCAATTGCTCACGAGCCAGCACCTCCTGGATCTCGATCGTATTCCTGCGAGTTTGCTGATCGTCGGGGCTGGTGTCGAAGGCTGCGAGTTCGCCGCCCTCTATAGCGGTCTCGGAACAGCGGTCACGATTGTGGAATTGATGCCACGCGTCTTGTCTTTGGAAGATGAGGATATCTCCTCGACGATGGAGCGGGAGCTGAAGAAGCGCGGGGTCACGGTCGAGACCGGAACCACGGTGGAGAAATTGGAGCGGTCACCGACTGCTGTCACCGCCTATTTGAAAGACGGTTCTCAGGTTGTGGCGGAGAAGCTGCTGGTATCCGTAGGGCGAGGGTTCAATAGCACAGGCATCGGACTGGAGCAGGTCGGGGTGCAGGTGGGACGGCGGGGAGAAATCCTCGTGAACGACCGGATGGAAACGTCGGTACCGGGGATCTATGCGATCGGCGACGTAGTCGGCAAAGTGATGTTGGCGCACGTGGCCTCGGCTCAGGGCAAAGTCGCTGTCGAAAATATCATGGGTCATGAGACGACGGTTCGCTACGACGTCATTCCTGCCGGAATTTTTACCCTGCCAGAAATCGGTCGTGTGGGGATTACGGAGCAGCAGGCGCGCGAACGGGCCCAGGCTGCCGGGCAGAACCCGGACGAGACCATTCAGGTCGGACGTTTTCGCTATGCCGGCTTGGGGAAGGCGCAGGCGACAGGGGATACGACGGGCCTCTTCAAGGTCATCGCCGAGTTACCGAGCGGCAAGATTCTCGGCGTCCATATCCTTGGGGCCCATGCGGCCGACCTCGTGCATGAAGCGGCCTTGGCGATGCAAGTCGGCGCCACGGTGACGCACATGGCCGAGATGATCCATGCCCATCCCACGCTGGCCGAAGGGTTGATGGAAGCGGCGGAGGATGTCGAGGGGAAGGCGATTCATCAGATGCGAAAGCGGATGCCGTCATGATGCAATCCTTTCTCATCAAGCTCGGGATGTTCGCCGTGACCATGGCCGTCGTGTTCTGGATCGGCTGGACCCTGCCGACCTCATTCGATCGGGACCATGATCTTGCCGCGAAATCGTTGGAGGGGTCGCCTTCTGCCAACAGGCTAAGTCCTGGGCCAGCCGCGGCAGTGAGTCTGGCCCCTGCGACCTTGCCGCCAGCTCCGCAGGTCATGGCTCCCGCGCCGCGACGATCTCACCAGGGGCTCCTCGATCTAAACCGCGCAACGGAACAGGATTTCGATGCCCTGCCTGGGATCGGTCCCAAGTTGGCGGAACGGATCATGGCGCATCGCCAATCGGTGGGAGCGTTTCACTCGCTCGATGAATTGCGAGCCGTCAAAGGAATTGGGAAAAAGAAGTTTGAGCGAATCCGTTCATTGGTCACGGTGACGCCAGAGTCCGTATCTCCTGACAGAGGGAAGAAAACGACATGAGTGAACTTTCCCGCCAACTCGAGTTGATCCTCCGCGGAGTGGTGGAGGTCATTCAACGGGCCGAACTTGAATCGAAACTGACACGTTCGTTGAAAGAGAATCGTCCACTTCGTGTGAAAGCCGGCTTCGATCCGACCGCGCCGGATCTGCATCTGGGCCATACGGTCTTGATCCACAAGCTCAAGCACTTTCAGGAGTTGGGGCACCAAGTCATTTTCCTGATCGGCGATTTCACAGGGATGATCGGCGATCCGACCGGCCAATCAGATACGCGGGTCGCGCTGTCGAAAGAAAAAGTCTTGGAGAATGCCAAGACCTACGAGCGGCAGATCTTCAAGATTCTCGATCCTGCTAAGACGCTGGTGGAGTTCAATAGCCGCTGGATGGGTACGATGACCGCGGAAGGGTTGATCCATCTGAGTGCGCATAGCAGTGTCGCGCGGATGCTGGAGCGGGACGACTTTCATAAACGGTATCACGAGCAGAAGCCGATCAGTATCCATGAGTTCATGTATCCCCTCGTGCAGGGCTACGATTCCGTGGCGCTCAAGTCCGATGTCGAGTTGGGCGGTACCGATCAGAAATTCAATCTGCTGATGGGGCGTGAGTTGCAGCGAGATTATGGCCAAGAGCCGCAAGTGGTCATCACGATGCCGTTGCTCGAAGGCACGGACGGTGTCAAAAAAATGAGCAAGAGCCAGGGAAACTATATTGCGCTGGAAGATGCGCCGAACGACATGTTCGGCAAGCTCATGTCCGTCAGCGACGCCCTCATGCTCCGGTACTACGAACTGCTTACGACAGAGGATTTGGCCGGAGTGAAGGCGGCGCATCCTATGGAGGCGAAGCAGGCGCTTGCGGCGATGATTGTCGCCCGGTATCACGGGGCGGAAGCCGGTCAGCAGGCGAGAGCGGCCTTTCAACAGAAATTTTCAGAGCGAGAGTTTCCCGCGGAGCCTGACGTGCGCTTGACCCTGACCCTGGCAGATTTGCGCGAGGGCCAGACGATCGGTCTCGTCGATCTCGTGGCGAAGACCGGGTTGGTTCCGAGCAAGAGCGAAGCCAGGCGGCTGATTATTCAGGGTGGGTTAGAGGTCGATGAACAGAAGCAGAGCGATGCGAACGCAGTCTTGTCGATTGTGACAGGGAAATCCTATCGACTAAAAGTGGGTCGTCGAAAGTTTGCATTGGTTGAATTTCAGGGTTAGTGCGAGGAGTTTCTTGACTTGGCCTAGAGGCCCGTCGTAGGATTCGATTCAGCGAGCGGGCGTAGCTCAGTGGTAGAGTCCTTGCTTCCCAAGCAAGTTGTCAGGGGTTCAAATCCCCTCGCCCGCTCCAAAATAAGACTGAAACGTGAGGCGTGATGCGTCTTACGGAAGAGATGGAGGACTTGAGAGGCATGCGCTTCCAAGTCCTTTGTTGTATCTAGGCAAAGGTGGGGTGATGAAAAAGACGGTCATGCTTGGATTGGCGTTCTGGTGCATCTTCACCATCACCGGCTGTCATTACTATGAAGAATATCGGGTGCTGAAATCGACGGCGGATCTGCAGGATGAGCGAGCGGAACTGCTGAAGGCCTATCGGCTCTGTTTGACCAAGTATCAAGATGAGCCTCCCAAGGCGAAAGAGATGTGTGCGCCGTACACGCAGTCCTTGAGGGAAATCGAAGTCAGGCAGCAGCATGGGCGATAGCCTGTGCGATATCAACGAGGAGGCACTGTGAGCCGAGGCCAATTTGTATTGTTAATCGTCGTGACGTTCGTTGGAAGTATCGTCGGTGGAGCCGTCAGCGGCTGGTGGATGGCGCCGAACTCTGCGAAGGCGCAGAAGGTGAATGGGGTCAATGCGGAAGAGTTTCTCCTGCTGGATCAGACTGGAAAGGCACGAGCTGGATTGGGACTCGACAAGAATGGCGAGGTCGGTCTGGTGCTGATGAGCCGTGATGGGAATCGGACGTTGGCCCTGTCGCCGGACGATCGGTTTGCCGTGAAGTTGTCCGATCAGAGCGGACGTGTGATCTGGTCGGCTCCTTAGGGTCTTCTGGGAGATGCGAGACGAGGGACTTGCATGGTGGGCAAGAGAACAAATAGTTCGAAGTTCAAGGTGTTGCGATGCAAACCCCTGAACTTCGAACGTCGGTCTTTGTCTGGATCTGTTATACGGCTTTGATGACTTTGCCGCTGCGAAGGCAGCGAGTGCAGACGCGAAGGCGCTTTGGCTGACCGTCGATCAAGGCCCTCACTGGCTGGAGATTGGGCTTGAAGATCCGCTTGGTCTTGTTATTGGCGTGACTGATGTTATTGCCGGATTGGCGTCGTTTGTCGCAGAGGTCGCATGTAAATGCCACGGGTACACTCCTTCATCTGGTCGAATCAAGACAATATTGCGAACGGGCGAATGTACCACAGGGCCATCGGTCTTGACAAGCAGGTTGGAGGGGAATCATTGGCGGTTCTTCGGGAATGTCGGGGTTGCGAATGGAGATGGCATGATGACGGGAATCGATCTGTTGGGTTTTGCGGCAGGGACATTGACGACCTATGCCTTCTGGCCACAGCTTCAGAAGACCTGGACCTCGAAGTCCGCGGGCGATGTTTCGTTGGGCATGCTGGCGATTTTCACGTCAGGCGTCTGCTTGTGGTTTCTTTACGGGGTCATTCTTGACTCCTGGCCCATCATCTTGACCAATGCCGTGACCCTGCTTCTGACCGGGGCGATCCTGATTCTCAAGTTACGGTATCGGGCTAGTGGCGGTTAGTGCGACGGGCTGGAGGAGATCCGTGTGATTCAGTAGGCGCCGGTGCGAGCGTCACGATCGCAGGCACACTGACATCGAAACTCTGGTCGCCACCATCGTCGTATCGGTCTTTTCCCACGCTATAAATCTTCTGCTGTGTCGGGCTCCACAACATCGGTAATCCGCTAAATGGATCGTAATAGGACGAGCCGACTTCCGCGAGTCGATTCGGCACGGTGGTTTGTGCGCTCGGGCGCCGCAAGACGACCTGTAATGAGGCGAGCCGCAGCCTGGCATCGGTCTCCTTCAGCTGATAGTGGAAGGGAGCCCAGTCAGGCTCGAACGGTGCGGTATTGATGAGGCGTTCAGCCATGCCGTGGCGTGCAGTCCCGGAAAGCTCCCGGAGTGTGGGCAAGGTCGTCTGTCCGGCCTCTGTCGCATGGATGATCGCATCGTAGTAGGTCGCGTACATTTCCCAGGTCTCTCTGGTCTGTAACGGGATGCCGACCAACGAGCGTCCATGTGGATGTGCGATCCGTTCAAAGGCCAGTTCCGGTAGCCGGGCGGCGCCTGCCAGCCACTGTTGGGGTGTCAGGAGAGATTCGGACGGCCGTTTCGTGATGAATGTCCCGGCACGATCGGCCTGGACTCCAAGTGTAAATTGATGTTGCAGCGGCCAGCGGAGCGACGACTCGGTTGCCGTCAGCGGGGGCGCGATATTGGGCGTCATCGCCAATACGGTTTTGTCGACGGTTGCTTGCGACAATAAGGTCGAGAGCAGGTGGAGATCGTCGGTGATGACGATTTGCGCCATGACTTTGGTGGCGATGGTGGTGGCATCTCGAAGGACATGCCGCCACATCCGAAGGTCCTGCGTCATCCGGTGCATGCCCAGGACTGTCTGGCGGGAAAATCCGTCGGCGATGTAGAGGCGATGGGCGAGGAACATTTCGGCAAAGCGAGGTGTCGCGTTGTGCGCGAACCCCATGTCTTCAAATGGCATCGAGAGCCAACGCTCGTATCGTGTCAGAAAGGTCCTGTCACGGCCGGTCATCTGGTGGAACCATGTCTGCATATTCTTGAACTCGGTCATCGGGCTCTCGGCGTTCCAGGCAGGAAGGATTTGCTCGGCTGAGAGTTGAATCTGCAGTTCCGCACGTCCAGGCTTCTCGTAGTTGAAGTCGCTGTTGCTGGGAGCGGCATTGGTTTCAACCCATATTTCATGACCCGTCTTGGCGGGATCGAGCGTCGCAGCTGAGGCAAACCCGAGCAAATAGAAATAGCCATTCTCATAGGGGTCGACGAGACGCTGTTGCGGTGGCTCCAGAAGGCGAGTGAAGGCTGGGCTGGGCGGTTGTCCTTTCGAGGACCAGATCAGGCCTGAAATTTGGAAGAAGGCCCAGAGGATGAGCACGCCAATGATCAGGTGTTTCATAGATACGTAAGTAGAAGTTATCTAGTGGACCGGCCATTCATCGGAGCCGCTCTGTACAGTGGGATCGTCATGCAGGACAGAGGTGAGCAAGGGCTATGCCGGAAGGCGGCCCGAAAAACCTCGGTCTTTTGCTCTCTTTGTCAGAGACTTCGGATCCGCGATATGTCAGACGATAAGGAGGGGAGTGACGAACGGACATTATTGAACTTGACAACCTTCTTCCTTGTCTCCTAGAGTGCCCTCCACATTGTGACTCCTGGGTCAGGGAAGAGGGTGCAAGTCCCTCGCGGTCCCGCCGCTGTAAATGGGGACGAAACCCGTGAATGCCACTGGGAATGCAGTGATCGGTGATGAGTGACAAGTGATGAGTCAAGAGCGGTTGCGTAACTGCTCCACCCATCACCCAAACGCATCACACATCACTCAGACCTGGGAAGGTACGGGGAGTAGGGTGAACCATGAGCCAGAAGACCTGCCAGGAGAGTTGACCGACGTTCCCTCGTGGGCTGGGGAATTGGCGAGGATGAGTTGCGGATACGGAGGAGATGGCGGAGTCCGATATCGTTCGTGCAGCGGTGGAAACGATTGCGGAAAGCACGGCGGACGGTATCATCGCGCCTTTGTTCTATCTGGTTCTCGGTGGCGCACCCTTGGCGCTGGCCTATAAGGCGATCAATACCTTGGACTCGATGATCGGCCATAAGGACGAGCGATACCGATGGTTCGGCTGGGCATCGGCTCGATTGGACGATCTGGTAAATTTTATTCCGGCTCGTATTACAGCACTATTGCTGGTGCTGTCTGCGGGAATCCTGTTTCGATCATGGTCCGTGATGCGGCGGACCTGGAGGATTCTGCTGCGTGACGGGGGATCCCATCCAAGCCCGAACAGCGGACGCCCTGAAGCTGCGATGGCTGGCGCGCTCGGGGTCCAATTGGGAGGGATCAATCGGTACGACGGTCTTCAGATCGAGCGACCCCGCCTTGGCGATCCGGATCAGCCGTTGACGAGGGCACATATTGGTCTCGCACTTCGGCTCATGGGTTGGGCAAGTTTTTTAGGTGTCTTGTTGGGAATGGGGCTTTTAATGGTGCAGGGATGACGCAACCTATTCATGGCGGGAATGTCTACAAGGTCGCCCGGGAACAACACATTCCTGTTGGCCGCATCCTGGATTTCAGCGCCAGCATCAATCCTCTGGGTTTTCCCCCCTCGGGGCGCCGCGCGATCAGCTTGGCGCTGAAACAGATTGTGCACTACCCGGATCCTGATTGTTGGTCGCTGAGGCAGGCATTGGCGCGACAATGCGCGGTCGATCCGGACATGATTCTCGTCGGCAACGGTTCAACCGAATTGATCCATCTGCTGCCCCGTGCACTCACCATCACGTCTGCGCTTGTGATAGGTCCCACGTTCGAGGAATATGCGCATGCGCTGACGGAGGCAGGGAGTTCGGTTCAGTATGTTCACGCGACTTATGAAGAACAATTTCGCCCTCCATTGAATGAAACGTTACGGCAACTTTCCGGTACACGGTCACGATTCGACGCCGTCTTTCTGTGCAATCCCAATAATCCGACCGGTCAGGTGATCAACCGGTTGGCTGTGCAGGAGCTTGCTGAAGCTGTCGAGCGGCGGCAGGGTTGGTTGATCGTCGATGAGGCCTTCATCGATTACTGTCCGGCTCAGTCTGTCATGCCATTGTTGCGAGAGTATCCGCGCATGATGGTGCTACGCAGTCTGACGAAGTTCTATGCGATGCCGGGGCTGCGAATCGGCTATTTGGTTGGAGGGCACAAGGTCGTGGAGCGAGTGAACGATCGTCAGCCTCCCTGGTCGGTCAATTCATTGGCTCAAGAGGTCTCACTCGCGGTGCTGCGCGATTATGCCTATGCGGCCCAAAGTCGCACCTATATGAAGAGTGAACGATCGCGCGTCATGCGCGTTCTTCGGTCTCTATCCGGTCTAAAAATCTACCCATCAGCCGCCAACTTTGTCCTGATTGAGTTTCCACTCATAACGTCTGCCGCGGAGGTAACGGCACGTTTGGCTGTTGAGAGAATTTTGGTTCGAGACTGTTCGACGATGCCAGGCCTCACATCACAGATGATTCGAGTTGCGGTCAAAACTGAAAAAGAAAATCGGCGATTGCTGACAGCCCTTGGCGCTTGCGTGGGGAAGAAAAAGCCATGAAGACGCTGGGCACAGGCAGGATGCAGACTGCTTTTCGGGTCAGCCGAAAGACGCTTATTGTCGATCTTGGGGGCCTGAGAACCGTTCTGTCCTCTGCTCCAAGGGCCGGTGGAGTTACGCGAGTCAGATATATCTTGAACCATCAAGTCGCAGCCAATTCGATAGCGAAGGGTGATCGTGAGAAGAATGCGCGCTGTGCCGATCCTGCGAGAACACTCAGTCAGCTCGCCCTCTCGCTTGGTATTCGCGATCCCTTCGTCGGTCTGATGACGGCTGTTTCACTCGCGGACTTGGTTACGGTGCGAGAGGCCCGTGATGAGCTGTGGGTTGAAGGATTTGTCACGGTTGGCACGTCGAATGCCGTGCGAGCAGGGGAGCCGGTGGTCTTGGGACAACGGATGGACAGCCAGACGCAAGCCGGGACGATCAACTTGATTCTTGTGACCAATGCTCGTCTGTCTATTTCCGCGATGGTCGGAATGGTACAAGTCGCGACTGAAGCCAAGACAGCTGTCCTGTTGCGTGCCAAGGTGAAGAGTTGGACTGGTCGATCAGGAGCCACGGGAACGGGGACGGATGCGGTCGTGGTCGTAAGCGGGAATGGCTCTCGCCAGCGATATAGTGGAACCCACACCGTGCTCGGCGAACTCGTTGGACGGGCAATTGAGACGGCGGTGACTGATGGCTTGGCCCGCTACCTGCATTGGCATGCCCGGCACGAACCACGCCGCTCTGGAAAGAAGCCATGACGATATCTCGTGCGCCAAACAAAGCCATTGCCATTCTGGGAACCGGCTCCGATGTAGGGAAGACCCTCATTGTCGCAGGGATCTGCCGGCTCTTGGCTCGAAGAGGCATGCGGGTCGCGCCGTTTAAAGCGCAGAACATGGCGCTAAACTCGTTCGTCACGCTCGATGGGGGAGAGATCGGGCGAGCGCAGGCACTGCAAGCTCAAGCTTGTGGGATCGAGCCGACCGTGGACATGAATCCGATTTTACTCAAGCCCGAGTCGGATTCCCGATCTCAGGTTGTAGTGAAAGGCAAGGTCTACGAGGCGCTGAATGCGCTTGCCTACTATGAGCGGAAAGAGACCCTCTTTAAGATCGTTCGCGACTGTTATGCGCGGCTGGCTGACGAGTATGAATGCATCGTCGTTGAAGGAGCCGGGAGTGCCGCGGAGATCAACCTTCGCGATCGGGACATGGTGAACTGGCCTGTGGTCGAGTTGGCCGATGCCTCCGTTGTATTGGTGGCGGATATCGATCGAGGCGGGGTCTTTGCTCAGATCATCGGGACCCTCGATTTGTTAGCGCCTCACGAACGTGCGCGCGTGTGCGGCGTGATCGTGAATAAGTTTCGCGGCGATCGTCGGCTCTTTGACGATGGTGTCCGCATGCTTGAAGCTCGTACGGGCCTGCCGGTGTTGGGAGTCGTTCCCTATCTGCGCGATCTTCGATTGGATCAAGAGGATAGTCTTGATCTCGCTCGTTCTCGGT
The DNA here is from genome assembly GCA_005116815.1 of Nitrospira sp. Lineage (GTDB taxonomy): Bacteria > Nitrospirota > Nitrospiria > Nitrospirales > Nitrospiraceae > Palsa-1315. The sequence goes on from SWDR01000022.1 coordinate 179,192, forward strand.
CGGTTCAGTTTAAACCCAATCTCACAAACGTGGCGGTGGTCTTGCTTCCCCGCATGAGCAACTTCACGGACTTCAATGCGTTGGCCGCCGAGAAGGATGTGGCACTTCGGTTTGCCGCGGCGCCGGAGGATTTGCAAGAGGCGGACGTGGTGATACTTCCTGGAAGCAAAAATACGCTTGCAGATCTCGATTATCTTGTGAAGTCTGGATTTTCAATTGCCTTGGACTCGCATGTGCAGAGGGGGGGCGAATTGGTCGGAATCTGCGGTGGGTTTCAGATGCTCGGGCAAGAGATCTCAGACCCCAAGGGATTGGAGGGGGGAGGAACCGCGCCGGGGTTTGCGTTTCTCGATGTCAAGACGGAGCTCGATGCCCCCAAAATCTGTCGGCAAGTACAAGCGGTGTCGCTACTCCAAGGGGTGGAGCAGCAGGTGCCGGTCCGTGGGTATGAAATTCATATGGGGCGCACCAGCCGGGGAGCCGTCGCGGCCTGTTTTCAGATTGAGGCTGCTGAAACCTGGGGTGCCCAAGCGACAGGTGATGAAGGCGCGGCCAGTGAGAATGGCCTGGTCTGGGGCACCAGCATTCATGGCCTATTCGATCAAGCCGGCTTCCGTCGCGGCTGGTTGAACCGTGCTAGGAAGAGGAAGGGGCTCTTCCCTGTCTCCTCTCATGAGTCTGAACTCGTGACAACCCAACTTCGTGCGGAGCTGGATCGCTGGGCAGACCATCTTCACGAGCATCTGAATATGGATCTGGTTTATGCTGCGTTAGCCGTATCCGCCTTGCCTCCTGCCTCAGACTCCGGATTAACTTCCTGACCGTCGACATTTTCCCTCGATACGACTTTCCCTATCTATGACCGTGGGTACCGTGGCCTCATCTCCTTGGTCTGACATCCTTGTTTGATCCCTCTCGAGTTTCTTTTGTACGTGACCTTATCAACCTGAATGGTGAGGGGGCCCTCTGTTCATGGGCTTCCCTTGCCATTGGCCTTAGGGACTAAGGCCAGGTCGTCGTGCAGGTTCTTCTATTGTGTGAGTTCAAACAGCCAGCTCATCAGGGTCTATACAGAGGTAAGGCCTCAAGGTCAGAGCCCTGCGCGTAGTGCTCAGTGATGTCCTGGTCGGAATTCAGAGAATGACATGCCAAATCGATATTGTCTGCTACACTTTTCTCGATAGGCGAGAGGTATGAGCAGAATGATGCAGATTCTCAGATGGCAGGGACTCCGCATCTCAAGCAAAGAGACGGTGATGCCGAAGTCTGTGCTTGTGATGTGTGATGGTCATTTTTTGCCAGGACGACATCATTTTGTCACAAGGTGAACAGTTCGGTGCTGGAGTGGCAAGAAGGATGTCTGAGCACGAGTGAATAGTAACCACTCAAAACAGCGAGATAATTCAACGGTATCTGTAGTGGTGACTGCATAAGCATTCAGTCGAGCACAACCTTTGCACTATTACCGCGTGATGAAGACGATAGCTGCGATATTTCAGCGGGAATAGACGGGTGAGAACTGATGGCTGCGTGACATCAAGAGGGCAGGATGGCGAGTGATGGGATGGAATCGTATTCCGAGGCATCAAGGAGGAGGAAGGGCATGAAACAGACACGTCTGAGTTGGAGAATGGCAGCCGGGTTGACGGCGACCGTCCTGGCGCTCTATGCCAGTCCTGTGATGGCTGGGAATGAGGCGGAAGTAGCAGAACATCTCATCGAGTTAGTCAAGATCGGCCGTGGTGTCTTGTCGGAACAGATGAAGAATATCAATGACCCGGCCAAGGCCGATAAGGGGTTTACCGGCGATTACATGGCGAGCCAGGTCGTGGAACGGTTTAAAAAAACCACGAAACTCGACCTGCGGATTCCCAACGTCGTACCGCAAGCGAATCTCTATCTCGCCTTAGTCCAAGCGGAGAAGGAAGTGGTGGACGAAGCCCAGCCGATCATCAACAAGCCAGGTATTTCCTTCAAAGGATTCATCCCTGCCCTATTTGCCAGGAGAGTCGGAGAACAGTTCTACAAGAAGTCTGGTGTCCGTATGAAGCTGACGGGGATCGACTACCGGAATGCCAATAATAAGCCGGATGACTTTGAAGCAGAAGTTTTGCGGATGTTCAACGATCCTCGTCACCCCAAAGGCCAATCCTATGTCCGGAATACGATGGTCGACGGCAAGCCGGTGCTTCGCATGATGGATCCGGAATATGCCGGTCCGACCTGTCTGGGTTGTCACGGTTCACCGAAAGGCGATCGCGATGTGACCGGCATGAAGAAAGAGGGCTGGAAAGAAGGGGAGTTGGCCGGGGCGATCAGCGTGGTGCTTCCGCTGAAATAGCCTGTGGACATTGGGCCTGACCTGGACATGGCATAGCACGCATTCACGTTACATCACCAAAGGAGCGCGCAAGATGAGCAAGATTGTTGTGGTCGATGATTCGTACGCTGAGCTGCAGTTAATCGAAGGATGCCTCAAGGCGGCCAATTACACCGTGGTGTCCTTTCCGAATACCGAGAAGCTCGAAGACAAAGTGGCCAGCGAAAAACCTGATCTCATCGTGATGGACGTCGTGATGCCGGGCCGCAACGGGTTCCAAGCCTGCCGTGATTTGAAAGGCGATGAGCGTTGCAAGAATGTTCCGATCATTCTCTGCACCTCGAAAGGCAATGAGAGCGATAAGTTCTGGGGGCAGCAGCAAGGGGCGAACGGCCACATTGTGAAGCCATTCAAAAACGAAGAGCTGTTGGCGGCCATTAAGCGAGTGATGGGCTAAGGCCATGGCATCGATGCAGCATGTCATGACCGTAGATTCCAGCAGGCCTGCGTCTGCCGCTTCCAGCTCAGGAGCCGGCCCGGGTCATTCGTCTGGATCAGCGACCATTCGTGCCGCCATCATCTCCATGGGCGGGGAACTCTTCACGATCGACCTGCGAAGCGTACGCGAAGTGTTTGTCGTGGAATCCATCACGCCGGTTCCCGGGATGCCGTCCGGCTTGGTGGGAGTCACGAACCTGCGAGGAACGGTCATTCCGTTGCTCGACCTGCGGATGATGTTCTCGCTCGACGCAGAGACCACGTTGCAATATGCCGTCGTCGTGAAACATGGAAATTGGCAGGTGGGTGTGTTGGTCGATACGGTCCCGGAAATCCGTACCCTCTCAAAGGACCAATTCATGCCGGCTCCAACTGGCACGGGGGAGGCCGAGTTCCCCTTTGTGTCGACGGTGGTCAAACTCGAAGACCGGTTACGGGGAGTGTTAGAAACCGCAGCGGTGCTCTCGCACTTCGAGACCGCAGGGTAAGGATGCGGAAACGTCACTATGACAGGCAGTTCACGACATGAATGCATCGATCGCTAGCTAGCTAGAAGGAGGAGGTTCCCATGGCGAGGCCTACTGTATTGCAACGGTTTGAGGACTTAAAAACACAGACGAAGCTGTTGACGGCCTTCGGCATCGTCAGCGTCATCATCGTGATTATGAGTTCGTTGGGTGTGTGGACCAATAAGCGCATCAGCCAACAGACTGACGCGATCTACGTCGACTACACCGTCCCTCTCATCGACTTCAATACGATGTTGTTCAACGTCAATAAGTATCATGAGACGCTTCTAGACCTTGCTCGAGCGCCTCGCGCCGCTGACTTCAAAGTTGACGTGGCGAAGATCGGGCCATACAAACAGGAAGTTGATCGGCTGATCGCCGCATATGAGGCGACGGTCTTGCGTGTCTCAAGCACCGGACGAGATGAAGCAAAAGATCTTGTGCTATTAAAGGGGGCGCTCGCGACATTTTTTTTACAGTCTGAAGCTGGAGTTGCTGCCATTGCTGAAAGTTTTGAATCGAAGGCATTGTCGCCTGGACAGGCGCAACAGATGCGGGAATTGGGACAACTTGCCTTGACGGTGAGTATTGCACCGGCCTTTGATGAAGTGAGTATCCGCCACTCAGAACAGATTAAGACGATGCAAGAAATTGCCAAGGATCTTAGTAATGAGGCAAAGTCGCTCGCTGCAAATGCAACCCTCGCGTTGGTGATCGGCGGAGTACTCGCGGTGTTGTTGGGATTGTCGATCGGTTACTGGGTGGCGCATAAATTGGCGTTGGGTATTGGACAGGTTGCACACGTCGCACAGTTGGCGGCAAGCGGCAACTACCAAGCTCGCGCCAAGATTACGTCGAAGGACGAACTCGGACAGATGGCGGCCTCGTTCAACTCCATGTTGGATCGCATTACGGCCCTGGTGACATCGGAGTCCGAGCGCGACGACATGCAAAAACGTTTGATGAGCTTTCTAGTGTTGGTCTCGGACGTCGGTAAAGGAGATTTGACAAAACGCGGTGAGGTGACGGCAGACATGTTCGGCAACCTTGCAGACGGGTTCAACCTCATGGTGACCCGGTTCGGACAGTTGCTGAAGCAGGTTCGAGAGGCTGCCGAACGCGTGAACAAATCAGCCGGGACCCTTCGGGAAAGCGCAGGACAGATGGCCGGAACGGCGAAGCATCAAGCGGACGAATCCACCAAGACGTTGGGCGCGGTCGAGCAATTGGCCACCTCCATGCGTCAGGTTGCAGAAACCGCTGGCGCGTCTTCGGAATCGGCGAAGCAAGTGTTGCAAGCGACGGAGCGCGGACGAGTGGCCGTGGAAGAAACCGTGCAAGACATGCACAGCATTCGTTCAGCCGTGCAACGTATGTCGAAGCAGGTCAAGGCGCTGGGCGACCGGTCCTTGGAAATTTCGCAGATCGTGTCGACGATTCGAGATATCGCGAATCAGACGAATTTGCTCGCGTTGAACGCAGCCATCGAGGCGGCCGGCGCCGGCGAGGCCGGTGCCCGATTCGCGGTCGTCGCCGATCAGGTCCGAAAGCTGGCCGAAAGCTCGACGCAAGCGACGCGCGAAATCGCAGATCTTGTGAAGGTGATTCAGACGGAAACGCAAGATGCGGTGGTCGCGATGGAACAGGAAACGCAGGCGGTGGAAGCCGGATCGGCCTCCGCGTTGCGTACCGGTGAAGTGTTCAATGAAATCTCAGGAATCGCCCAACGTTCGTCAGAGTTGGCACAGACCATCGCCAGCGCGGCGGTCACCCAGACCGCGTCGACGGACCAGGTGGGTCGCTCGATTAAGGACTTCTCCGGCGGTGCCGCGGCGACGCAAAAAGTGACGGACTCTGCGCGCGTGACCGTCGAAGATATGGCGAAGCTCGCCGAAGGGCTGACGTCTTCCGTCGCCCAGTTTAAATTGGTCTAGGTCTGCTTCCCGGAGCATCCTCTGGATGCTCCGGGTAAGAAAGGATAGGGATGAGCTCCGAACTTGACCGAGACGGCCTCGTTGACATTTTCGTCGCTGAAGCGTCGGAAGCGATGGACATCCTCACCAAGGCATTCCATCCGTCCGACGGGACGACGCCGACACCCGCACAATTGCAAGAGCAGTATGTGTGGGCCCATAAAATTCGTGGGGCGTCAGGACTTTATGGATACGAGGGGTTAGCCCTGTTGGGGGCATTGCTGGAATCGACCTTGGAAGAGGCTCCGTCTATCGAGGCCGCGCACTGGCCGAAAGCATTGGAGGCCTTACGCGGGATGGTGACCTCGTTCGAGTCTCAATTGAAAGTTGTTGCACAAGGCGGCGCTGAAGATCCCTCTGTGAGTGCGAGATGGAAAGACGAAGTGGCGAGATTATTCCAGTCTCTGCCTGCCCTGGTTGCTTCAGAAGCAACATTGCTCACGCCGGACTATCTCGTTCCGACTCTCGATCCTGAAGTCCTCTCGTATTTTGCTCCGGAAGCGGAGGAGTATCTGCAGACCATCGAGTCGCTCCTGCATCGTCTGCGTCATGACTCCAAGGATGGTGAGCCCATCCAGACCCTTTATCGCACTGCCCATACGCTGAAGGGGTCTGCGTACACGATCGGATTTAAGGTTGTCGGCGACATGGCTCATCCGATCGAAGATTGCATGATCGCGGTTCGTGAGGGACGGGTTGCCATGTCGTCAACGTTGGTCGGGGCGATTGGTCGAGCGGTGGACGTGATTCGTCTGCTCATGTGTCGAGACGACGAGAATATTGTGCAATTGCAGCATGATGTGCCTCAAGTCACTCAGGCGCTTGAACTGATTCGCAGTGGGGAAGGTATAGCGGTGGAAGCGCCGGCGGTTGCTCCGATCGTGCCGGCGGCGCCCGTTGCGGCACCCGTCATGGATCGGCCTGTGGAATCTGCCAGCCCTGAAGGGGCAATATCTTCTGCCGAGCACCCTTTGACCGATGAGTATCTGTTGCCGCTTTTGGATGCCGAAGTGCTCTCCTATTTTGCCCCGGAAGCCCAGGAATATCTCGAGTCTCTCGAAGCGCAACTGCTTCGTCTGGAAAAAGAACAACACAATCCGGAAGTCATCAATCAACTCTTTCGGACCGCGCATACGCTCAAGGGGTCTGCCTACACGGTTGGATTCCAGTCCATCGGAGATTTAACGCACTATGTCGAAGATTTTATGGCCTCGGTGCGCGAGGGGCGCGTCAAGATTCTTTCCGGGCATACGGATGTCTTGTTACGATCGGTAGATGTGGTTCGCCTGTTGATGAGGAGAGATTCTTCATCCCTCGACATGCTGCGCCAGCGATTTGCTATCGCTATGCAAGGACTCAAGCAGCTCGATCAGCCCATGGCGGCTCAGGCCGTTGAGTCGAGGCCTGCCGTTCATTCGGTCGCGTCGCCGGTGGAGCAGGAGGCACAGGACCAGCAAGACGCTGAACCAGCCAAGACGGTGGACGGTAAAGCGGCGGAAGATCGCGAAGTCATCCGTGTGAGCCGCGATCGGTTGGAGCGACTCTTGAATCTGGTCGGTGAGCTCGTGATCGGCCGAGGACGACTCGAACAACGGCTGCATATGCTGGAGAATCTTTCTCAGCAAGTTTTGGCCTGCAAAGGACGTTTGGTCGAATCGGTTCGTTCGTTTGAGGAAAAACATACCTTCACACTTCCGGCCGCCTCCTCAAGCCCGGCGTCTGTTCCCCTTCAGGGTGTGGCCGGTCTCAGCGATTTCGGCAGTCTTGAATTCGATAAGTACGACGACTTCAATATTTTGGCTCGCCGCATCAGCGAGGTCACGGCGGATATTACCGAGTCGATGACGCAGTTGAGTGGATCGATTCGCCGTTCGCATGAAGACATGAGCCACTTGGCACAATTGACACTCGGGATGCGGGATGAAATCGCCCGGGCCCGTATGGTGCCGGTCGGCACACCGTTCACCCGCTTCCGCCGCGCCACACGAGAGATGGCTCGCGCGACCGGGAAAGAGGTGGCATTGGTCACCTCCGGTGAACATACCGAAGTGGACACAGGCGTCGTGGAGCGGCTGGTCGATCCGTTGGTACACCTTGTACGGAATGCGGTCTATCACGGGATCGAGCCTGCAGCGGTTCGCGTGTCGAAGGGAAAGCCTGCGGCCGGGACGATCTATCTCCATGCGGCGCATCGCGGGAATGCCGTCTTGATTGAAGTTGAAGACGATGGAGCGGGGCTCGATGTTGAAAAGATCCGGGCCAAGGCAGTGGAACGAGGGCTAATTCGCCCAGAGGTGGCCCGTGTGTTGCCAGAGTCTGAAGTGATCAAGTTTATATTCATGCCTGGATTCTCGACGGCTGACCAGATCGGTGATCAGGCCGGGCGAGGGGTCGGTATGGATGTGGTGAAACGTGTCATTGAAAGTATGAACGGCCACATCGATGTCGAGTCCATTAGAGGTGTGGGGACGAAATTCACCTTGAATCTTCCTCTGACATTGCTAATTGCCACGGCGCTCATGGTGAAGGCGGGGAGTGAGCGGTATGCGATTCCATTGCCGTCGGTACGTGAAGTCACAATGCTGACAGCCAGTTCGCATCAACGCATGGGCGAACGGTCGATCTTGCATATCGGCGATGAGGCGATTGAGGTGCAGCCGCTTCAGCAGTTGCTCACTCGGAATCGTGTGCCGGTAGAAGTCGGGAGACCTGTGGTCATCGTGAGAACGGCCGCTGGCATGATCGGTTTGCTGGTTGATGAATTGCTCGGCCGTCAGGAAATCGTCATTAAACCATTGGGATCCTTTAAGTCGTTGGATCGTTCCAGCTTTGGCGGCGCGACTATCGATCCGGAAGGTCGCGTAGTCCTCGTATTGGACCCGGCTCGGTTGCTGGCACGAGAGGCGCCAGTTGCGGCAGGAACAGAGGTATCGTTAGACGCGTCAGCTTCCGCAGAGGCCCTGATCCCATACGTCGAGGCACCGGAGCCAAAGGCGTCGGAACCGTTGATTCTCTTAATCGACGACTCCTTGAGCATCCGGAAGTTCGTAGGCCGTATGTTGGAGTCTGCCGGGTATAAAGTCGATACCGCGGTGGATGGAGAAGAAGGTCTCCGTAAAGCATCGGCGCAAAACTACCGATTAATCCTTACCGATCTTGAGATGCCGAAGCTCAATGGCTATGAAGTGATCCAGGGATTACGCAGCCGGGCGCAGACGCAGCAGACGCCGATTATCGTGATGACGACCAGAGCCGGAGATAAACACCGACAAATGGCTCTGAATATCGGCGCGAGCTCCTATATTCCCAAGCCGGTTGAAGAGCGGGCGTTGATTCAGGAAATTGAGCGATGGATCGGTAAAGAGGCCACCGTGCGTCAATAGGCTCTCTGCCGCCTGATTTTTCGAATGGTTGTTGTAGCCGAACTGTTGTCAGAACTGGAACGATTATGAGTTTACGCGGTCATCTTAAATCGGCGAATGTACTCGTAGAGACGGCCAGCTTCTTGGTCGTTCGTCTTGGGGGGAGTTATCTGGCATTGCCTGCAGATGGCGTTCATGGGGTGCTTACGCCCGAAGAGGCCGGCCTGGAGCAGGCGGTGATGGCGACAGGGACGCTCTACCAGCCGGTTGATCTTGCGCACTTGCTCTCGGTGGTGGCCGATCTGTCAGGCCTCGAAGTACGGACGGTGTTGTATTCGAATGGGCATTCACATGGCGCGATTCGCGTCGAGCAGGTGGTCGGCCTGACGGACGTCGAACGAAAGAATTGTCTTCCGTTGCCGCCGCAGTTTCGATGCGATGAACGACGGTGGTTCGGGGGGATGATGCTGTATGAGGACCTTCTGGTGTTGATCGTGAATCCAGCCTGGATGCTGGGAGAGTTGGCAGAGGTGGTCTCTGTTGGCGCGAGGGAGACCCCGCAGCTGGTCGCCGATAGTCCACTCACAGTTGGTGGATCATGCTGAGGGCGGCTCGAGGGCAGCAGCAGGCTCAGACGACGAAACGGTCGTGGAATGTGGTGGTCTTCTCCATTGGTGGGATGAAGCTGGCCGCACGGACGGAAGATGTGGGGGGCGTGTCACCCTGGACTGGCAGTATTCCTGTGCCGAGTCGGACACCGTTCGTGCAGGCGATGCAGAAACGGGACCATCAAGTGATGCCGGTGTATGAATTGGCAAACAGGCTGAGTCGCACCTTGCAGGGAGATCCATTGCTGTGCTTGGTCGCGCGGCACGTCGATGGACCAATGGCGATCTGTATTGATGCGGCGGTACCATCTCTCGAAACGGTAGATGCCGCAGCGATTCGACCCACTGTCAGCGGCGATCTTGAAACGTTCGGGTCAGTCACAATTGGTGGAGACGATGTGACGATCGTGGCCTTGCAACGATTGGGACGGTTAGGATAGGACCTCGTTCGAGGTTCAAGGTAATGGGGAAAGGAAGCTGAGATGCCAAACGTGCTGGTTGCCGATGACAGTATTGCCGTTCGAAAAGTCGCGGAGCGGTTGCTGACGGAGGCTGGATTTGGAGTCACTCTTGCGGCAAATGGTGAAGAGGCGTTGGCCTATTTGGCCAGAGAGAAGCCTGACTTGGTCGTCTCAGACGTGATCATGCCGGATAAGAGCGGGTATGAAGTCTGCGCGTTTGTGCGCGCGCAGAGCGGATTGGCGAACACCCCGGTGCTCTTGATCTCCGGTATTGTCAACGAGGAGGTGACCAGGCAAGCTGAATCCTGTCATGCCGACGGAGTGTTGAAGAAACCGTTCCAGGGTACATCTCTCAAGGATCGCGTGCTTGAGTTATTGTCCAAGAGACAAGCGCCGGTTGCTCCTGCTCCGAAGCATGTTGAGCCGGTGCCAGAGACGGTTGAACCGATTCATACGGCGCGTATCAGCGATGAACAATTGGACACGTATCGGCAGACGGCTGCGCGATTGAAACCGCTTGAGGAAGAACTTCAGGTTGAACGAGACCGATCGGCACAACTCACTCAACGAGTGGCGCAGCTTGAGGGGCAGTCTGGCAACATAAAGGAACTTGAGTCGATGTTGGCCCGAGAGCGAGAGCAGGCGGCTCAGTTGAAGAAAAAACTTGCAGAAGCCGAGCAGGCGACTGCCCGGGTGCAGGAACTCGAATCTGAATTGAAAAATGAACGCGAGCAGACGGCCGAGGTCAAGAAACAGGGAGTCGCGGTTGAGAGTCTGACGGCCCGTGTTCAGGAACTGGAAGAGGCGCTTCAGAAGGAACGTGAGGGTAGAGCGCAAGAAGCCTCGCGTCTCGCCGAGATGCAGAAGAGTGCGAGTCGTGTTCAGGAGATGGAGGCGACGTTGCATGCCGAGCGTCAGGCTGCCACGCAACTGGTCCAACAGATGACGGCGATGGAAAAGACCGTGGTCCGGTCTCAAGAGCTGGCGCAGCAATTGGCACAAGAACAGGAACGTACGAGCGACGTCACTCGCCAGGCAGCTGAGGCTGAACGACAGTCAGCCGCGCAACTCGCGCAGACGCAAGAGCATGTGCAGGAGCTGTCTCGGCGTGTGGCTGAGCACGAACAGGTTGTGGCACGGATGAGTATCTTGGAACAAACATTGGCTGCCGAACAGGAAAAAAATCACGACCTGGCTGCGCGCCTTTCCGAGTCCCAGCGTACATCGGAACGAGTCCAAGAGTTTGAATCGTTGCTTCAGACCGAGCGTGAGCGGAATAGCCTTCTGGCTAAGCGTGCATCCGATACGGAACAGGCAGCTGAGCAGGCAACCAAACGGTTTGAAGAAATGGCGACCAAGCTTGGCGAGATCGCAGGCTTGGCCTCTCAGCTGGGGAGTGGAAAACGGCGGTCCTGAACCGATAGACCCCCCCTCCCGTAAGAACTGTGACAGTCGTGAAGGACTGAGGTTATGGCTGCTGAGACGACAGATGATTTTCAGAAAGAGCTAATCGATCTCTTTGTTCAGGAGGCACAAGAATGGCTCCAGAACATCCATGTCGCCCTTGACGAGTTGCAACAGGGCCCAGCGCCGGAACGGCATGCCAAGCTCATTGGGATCATTTCGGCTGGAGTGACGAACCTCGGAGGATCCGCGGCCACCATCAATCTCCCGGATGTCGAGCAGGCCAGTTTCAAGGCGATTCCCTTCATCGAAGCCCTCCAGGATCCGACCAAATCGCTTTCCGTTCAGGACTTTCTCTCCCTGTGTAAGCAGTTAGGACAGATTCATACGGCCTTGACCCAGGCTACGGGCATTTCCTTTGAGGATGACGGGAGTGGCGCCGCCGCTGAGGCAGCCTACTCGAGTCTCTCATCTTCCGAGTTTCTGCAGGCCTTACAGGCGCTGGAGGAGAGCCAGCCGCAGGTGGCCATGTCCGGGCGGAACGTGATCCGGTCCATGATCGAGCAGATAGAAGGGCAGATTCAGGCCGGCGTTGGGCAAGTGGATGCCACGGTGATCCAGGGCTATCTGACGCGCGTGTCTGAAGCGGAAGAGTCGTTTGTGGAAGCCATCGGCCAGCAGATGCCTGCGATTTCTGAGAAGCTGAATGTTCTTGGGCTGGACGGGGACGAACCGGCCTCACGCATGGCAGCCCTCGACGTCTCACTCCAAGACGTGGCACGGCTTCGGATCGAAGCGCAACAGGTGAACGCGGGGGCGGCTATGTTGTTTTTTACAGGGCTGCACAGTTTGCTGACGGTGGTGGCGCAGCGTCGAGTGTGTCTGGCTGCCGCACGGGTGGAAACTGTGAAGTCACGGCTTCACAGCATGGGTACAGCGATCCGCGAGTGGGCGGAGCATGGGCGTGCTCAGCGTGCCGCAATCCATCAGTTGCTTCCCTCCAGCCAGTCGTGAGCCTATGCCTGATCCCCGCACAGAGGTTCGTCGAAATGTCCGCGGGAGTCGCAATCGACGAGCGAGAATGATGACCCTATGACGACAGACGTGGACTATACGAAGTATTGGGGACTCCAAACCCTCCCGTTCGACAATGTGCCGGATCCGCGATTCTATGTGCCCTGCACCCAGCATGACACGGCCTATCAGTGGTTGAGTTACGGGATTCAGACCCGCAAGGGCATGCTCCTGCTCACCGGCGACATCGGGTGCGGAAAAACGCTGCTTAGCCGCCGACTGATCGGCGGGCTGTCGCCTGCACAGTATGATATTGCGCTTGTTGCTAATCCCGCACTGTCTCCATCAGAATTATTGGATGAGGTGTTGTCTCAGTTCGGACTCGATCCCGTGCGATCAAAAGCGAGACGATTGCAGCAGCTCAATGAACGATTGCAGCTGAATGCACAACGCGGGATCAGTTCGGTCTTGATTGTGGATGAGGCGCAAGCGATTGAACGCGTCAAAGGATTTGAGGAGCTGCGATTATTGACAAATTTCCAACTCAATGACCGATACTTGTTGACCGTGGTGTTGATCGGTCAGCCAGAATTGCGCCATCGTGTGGCGAACATTCCACAACTCAACCAGCGCATTGCCGTTCGCGCCCACCTGGGCCCCTTCACGGCAGAGGAGACGACGTCATATATGAAGGCCAGAATGGGCATCGCGACTCATCGAACAGATGTCTTTACGAAAGAGGCCGTGGCAGCCATTTACGAACAGACTCAGGGGATTGGGAGGCTGATCAATGCGCTCTGTGATCAATGCCTCTTTGCCGGCTCCCTCGAAAACATGGTAGAGATCGATGACCGGCTTGTTCAGCGGGTCGGGCAATGCCGATGATGTATCGTCGAATGCTCAAAGAGAACGGCTGAAGGCCATGAACGAATACAACGTACCCGATTGGTATCGGATTGCACTGGATCACCTGACGGGCGTGGCTCTGGCCGTCCAGCGGCAGGATGCACTCGACTTGGAGTCAATCTCCACCCTGGCAACGGGTATTGGGGAGGCACTCAGGAGAAGTGACCAATTACTCGTGCAGGCGATGAGCGGGCCAGCTGGTCCCCCGCTGATTACCAATCTTGTGAATGTCGGGATTGTTGCGACGAAGGTCGGGGCCGGGCTGGGATATCACGGGAAAGAGTTAGAGCGGTTGACGTTCGCAGGGCTCCTGCACGACATCGGTCTGTTTGCCGTACCGCAGTCGGTCATCAGTAAATCCAGCCGGTTGACCCATGATGAACGGATGCTGATCGAACAGCATCCGGATCTCGGCTCTGAGGCGATTCGAAAGGCTGGACCACAATATGAGTGGCTGGCGCAAGTGGTGCGTCAAGCCCATGAGCGGTGGAACGGGCAGGGATACCCCAACAAACTGAAGGGGCGGCAGATCAGCGAGTTTGCCCAAATCATCGGGGTCGTAGATGTGTTCGATGCCTTGGTGAGCCCACGGGGCTATCGCCGGCGATATTTTCCGCATGAAGCGGTGCGAGAATTGATGGTGGCGGAACGGACGGCATTCCCGCGCGAGGTGGTGAAAGCGTTGGTCGAACAACTGTCGGCCTATCCGCTCGGCACCTCGGTGCGGTTGACCACCGGAGAGGTGGGGACCGTGAAGCGCGTCAATGCGAACTATCCGCTACGTCCGATCGTATGGATTGAGGGTGATCCAATTCGCGGCCAGGAACCACGGCAACTTGATTTGAGCTTGACCCCGCTCGTGTCCATCGTGCAAACGCTTGAACCGCCTGACGTCGCGCGGTTGTCCTTTCCGGCAATTGAAAAAAGTCCAATGCCGTCTGCGGTTGTTCCCGCAGCATCCGATCAGTTCACCTCGTTATTGGAAGGGTTGGATGCGCTGGCCAGTGCGATTCAAGGCGCCGTCGAGTCCAAGACTCCTGTACGAGAACAGGAGTCGACGTCGTTGTCGGGTGAGCGAAGATGGCTTGTTCGTTCTTCTGCGCAGGATCTGACGGATCCAAGCTTTGAGAAAGAAGTGATCGGGCTCTTTGCCCTCGAAGCGCATGAATGGCTGGCTCAAATTCAGGCGGCCTTGAGACAACTGGGTGAAGGGACTCACGAATCGGTGCGCCCGAAGCTCTACGGTATTCTCTTGCACGGTATTACCAATCTTGCCAAGTCCGCGGCCACGGTACAATTCCATGCGATTGCGCAGATGGCCTCGAACCTGCTCCCCATTCTCCATGATGTGGGACGTCAGGAACCGCGTGCGATGACGGCAGCGCTTCAGTCGCTTCAGGATGGATTGGATCGGATCAATGTGGCGGTGCGTCGATTAGCAGGAACTCAAGAGGACGATCCTGCGGCTGAGCAGGATGGCGTTTCTGTTGGAGCGGTGGAAGAAACGCTGGAGATATCTCCTGCTATGGCCATGGATGATTCTGCGCTTCTTCCGCAGCAGTCCACTGTCGCTGCCGGGGGTTCCAGCCCGCCGCTTCTTCATGCACTACGGGATCTGCAACAGGCTCGTGCTCGGTCGATGCAGCCGGCGCGTGATGTGCTGGAGGCCGTCATCAACCGAGCCGAGCGGGAAGCCGATGATCTCGACGTGACTGCCGTTGGACAGATTTTGACAGAGCTCGATAGCCTCGACGATGAGTTTCTTCAAGAAGTTCGTCGCCAGGTTCCGGTCATGAGTCGTGCGCTTGAAGAACTGCGCGCACAAGGACAGATGGATTTTGTGACGGCGTCTCAGCTCGATCCGATCGTCCAGCAGGTCGAGGTGCTCTACGACATGGCCAGCCATGTGCAAGCGACGATGATCACGATGTTTTTGCAAGGTCTGCGCTCTTTTCTCATGGTAGCTGCCTATCGGAAGACTTCGACGTTGTCGCAACGACTGGAAACCGTCCAGGGCCGGATTCAATCGTTGATTCCCATGGCGGAGCAATGGGTCAATATCGGGCGTGCCGAGCGATTGGCCATCGGTAACATTTTGCCAGTCTAGTGTCGTCCTGCCGACTTGCACAGTTCTGTACGATTGTGACGAGAGAATCTTTCTGATCGTATAGAAATGGTGCCTCTCTCCTCTGTTCATTTCTGCAACGTCGCCGCATCTCTATGGAATTACATGGATTGTATTGCCTACCGATTGGGCAATCAGTGTGGTGCGCTGTTCCAACATCGTATTAGCTGCTCATCCACATGGTTATCCACAAGCCGTGCACATGTTTTGTGGACACCGAGCCTATCGATACCTACAGCTTCATTCTCTTTAGCCTTTTCCAGTGCGGAATTTCATGAGGTTGATAGTGAAAGACTGCTGGGAGAAGGCCGCTTTGCTGTCGACATCTGCCGTCATCCCCTGGAGTCAGTCGATGGCTATCTAGCTTCTCACAATCAGCTGTCCCGTCTGCGGTTGCTCAGGTGCTATCCACAATCCATCAGCTAGCCGCGAAGATTGGACGCCCAGCTAATCAGCCCGGCAGAAAAGATCGTTCTCTTCTTTCCTTGCATGCGACAAACAACGGAAGGATGGTATGATGCCGCCGATTTACGGTCTTTCTTCGTCGAGGACGAGAAGCCTGTCAGCGTAATGAGGTGGGGGAACGGCTAATGCCAAAACTTGTGACTGTCTTGCGACCCGAGAAAATTCAAGAGCAAGCTCGTATTTATGTGCGGTCGTATATCCTCATGCCGTCCGGGGTGGTTGGGCTGGTCTGTATGATTGGAGGGCTTGGATCGCTTGGCTATCAACTGCTGGCGAACCATACCTATACCTCGCTAACGTTTCTCGCCAGCTCAGGGCTGCTGCTGATCGGCGCATTGTTCGGGTGGGGGCAGACTCGGTATCACCGTTATCTGTTGGCCGCCTTTCCGGAGGTGTATGCGGCGCGGATGCGAACGGCGGTGGTGCAAGGCAGCAAGAAGGCCAAGGCTGCGCCGGAGATGCCGGAAATCACCCATGCAGGACGAGGCTTCGTTCCGATACTGACCGTCGCCGCGGTGGCACTGATCTTCAGCGCATCGGCCGCAGCCATGCTGCAGGGGGACCTTGACCCCTTCCCGGCTGTGTTGATTCCCTGGGCGGGATTCTACTGGGCCAAGCTGTTTGGGTGGCGTGGAATTATCGGGTAGGGGGAGACGATCGGTTCGTTATCTGGTTCGCTTCTTAGGTTTTGGCTTCGAGGTTTGAGGCGCTTTGCCTCGTGCCTCTATCTGTTTCATCTTTTCCTCCAATGTGCGAACCGCCTGTCGGAGTTCGGGAAGCCGTGGAATGACGGCTTGGGCTTTGACCCACACTTCATGGGGCATGACGGGAGCCCCGGAGACGATTTGATTCGGTTCGAGGTTGCGGTTCACGCCCGCACGAGCGGCGACCATGACTTGATCGCCAATGACGATGTGATCAGCCACTCCTGCCTGCCCGCCGATCATGACATAGTTTCCCACACGAGTACTGCCGGCGATCCCGACCTGTGAGACGAGGATTGAATGGGCGCCGATCGTCACGTTATGGGCGATCTGGACCAGGTTATCGACCTTCGTGCCTTGCTTGATCAGCGTTTGGCCGAGGGTGGCTCGATCGACCGCCACATTGGCGCCGAGTTCGACGTCATCCTCGATCGTGACCCCGCCGAGCTGAGGAATCTTATAATGTCGGCCTTGATCCTGCACATAGCCGAATCCGTCGCTTCCGATGACCGTGCCGCTGTGAATGATGACCCTCGCGCCGATGGTGCAGCCTTCCCTCACGACGACGTTGGGATAGAGCAGCGTATCGTCCCCGATGGTGGTGTCGTCCCCGACAAAGACGCCGGGGTAGAGCCTCACTCGTGCCCCGATCGTGACACGGTCTCCAAGGGTGACTCCAGGCCAGATTGAGACATCGGAACCGATTTTCGTATCGATACCCCTGACCACGGTCTGGTCGATACCTCGCGGAGGGGCGACCGGGCAAAAGAACGCGTGGGCGACTTGCGCAAACGCCAATGTCGGATTGGTGACGACGATATGAGGATTGGAGATCTCAGCCAGACGCCGATGGGAGAGGAGCATTCCGGCAGCGGTGGGCCCGCGCGTCTTGAGCATCCGGTCCCCTGTGACGAAGGTCAGGTCGTTCGGGCCGGCTTCTTCAAAACTGGCTAGGCTTGTGATGCTGGCTTGTGGCGATCCCACAAGTTCTCCGCCGACGACATGATGGATCTGTGCCAAAGTGATGGGGGTACGTGGACTCGTGGCCATGGTATTACGATTTCTTTGTGCTTTTTGGTTTAGTGGGCTTCGCTGGTTTTGCCGGCTTCTTGGCCGCGGAGGGCGAGGCCGATTTTCCCAACCGTTTTTCAACGTAGGTCACGACATGGCCCACGGTCGTCAGTCCCACCAGGTCTTGGTCCGGGATCTGGAGGTCGAAGGCTTCCTCGATCCGGTAGAGCAATTCGATCACGGCCATCGAGTCGAGACCTAAATCGTCACGCAGATGTTGGGAGATGAGGATCGCGGCTGGATCGCGCTTCAGGTACTCACCCAAGGAGGTGCGGATCTTCAGCGATACAGTGGGGTCGGTTGCCATAGGTCGATTCTCTCAGTGGTGTACTTAGGTGGTCGCCTGCTTCAATACCACAGCGGCATTGTTGCTGCCAAATCCAAAAGCGTTCAACATGGCGACTTTCACGCGACGTTCTTGTGCCGAGCGGGATAGTCCTGCCAGGGCACAAGCTGGATCCGGGTCGTCATAGTTGGCGGTTGGATGAATCTGGCCTGTGTGGAGAGCCAATACCGAGGCGATACCTCCAATGGCTCCGGCGGCACCCAGCGTGTGGCCGATCAGCGACTTGGTGGCGCTGATCGCAATTTTATCCGCGCGCGATTTAAACAGTTGCCTGATCGCCTTGGCTTCGACGGCGTCGCCGATCGACGTCGACGTGGCATGCGCATTGATGTAATCCACCTGCCCGGGGGTGAGGCCGGCGTCCGCAAGAGCCAGCTTCATCGTATTGGCCACTTCCAGGCCGTCTTCACGAGGGATGACCATGTGATAGGCCTCGCTGGTCGCGGCATAGCCAGCAATTTCGGCATAGACTCGCGCTTTGCGCTTCTTGGCATGCGCCGCCGATTCCAAGATCAGCGCACCGGCCCCTTCACCCATGACGAAGCCGTCGCGCAACCGATCGAACGGCCGAGAGGCCTTCTCCGGTTGATCGTTGAACTTAGACGAAAGGGCGCGCAAGGAGCAAAAACCTGCGAAGACCAGCGGTGTGATGCTGGCATCAGCTCCGACGACGATCACGACATCGGCCCGGCCCTCGCGGATACAGTGGAGCGCTTGTCCCAGGGCATGGGCGCTGGAGGAGCAGGCCGTGGAAATCGTCAGATTCGGGCCTTTGGCGCCATAGGCCATTGCGATAATGCCTGAGGCAGAATTGAGCGTGATGGTGGGAATGAAGTTCGGATGGACGCGATGGGGTTTCTGGTGCTGGTAGAGTTGCGTGATTTCACGCTCACCCATGACCATTCCACCCATACCGGCTCCCACGATCACGCCGACGCGGTGAGGATTCTCTTTCGTCATCTGAAGGCTGGAATCGGCCAGCGCTTCCTTTGCCGCCACAAGGGCAAATTGGGCGTAACGATCGACCCGGTCGCCATAGGCGTTGTCGAGAAATCGTTCGACAGAGAAGTCGCGCACCTGACCTGCGACCTTCGAGCGATAGCCATCCATGGGAAAGGGGTCGAACGACGTAATCGCTGAGATACCGGATTGGCCTGCGAGGGCAGCCTTCCAAAACTCACCGACTCCGATACCGATCGGAGACACGACGCCTAACCCTGTGACGACAACGCGCGAACGCATCTTCTTGAAATCCTTTTGCAAATACTCTGCTTCTACTTACCGGAAGCGCCCGGATCAGTCAACCGCTGTGGGATTAGGTGAGACAGGCTGAAGTTGGGAAGGTTGAAGGCCAGAGTCCGAATACTTCAGCCTTCAGTCTTCCCCTCAGCCTTCAGCCTATCACATGCTAATAGCGCACCTTGAGCATCAAGTAGAGGCCAAAACTTAAAAAGAGCATATTCGCCATCCATCCGGCGATCAGCGGCGTTAAGACCCCGCCACGGCCGAGTGCGATCGCGATCGAGTGCGTCGTCCAATAACAAAAACCGACGGCAAGCGCCTGACCAATTCCCATCGCCATGCTGCCCCCTCGCGTCCCGCTTCGACGCAGACTCAGCGCAATGCCGACCAGCACCATGATCACGGTGACGAACGGGAAGGCGATTCGGCTGTAATAGTCGGTCTTGAGCCGTGCGGACTGGGAGTCTTGTTGATGCCGGCGTCTGGTATAAGCCCGAATGTCATGGAACGTCATCGCTTCGGAATCGCCGGCGAGCCATGTGGTGAAGTCGTCTGGAATGAGGGTCAATACAATGGCTTGCCGGTCGAATGGGGTCGCCGACACGGTTCCATCGGGGGAAAAAAGCCGGTGCTGTCCCTGATACAGGGACCAGCTGGAATCACTATAGCGGGCTTCCTCGGCCTCAGTGATGCCGATCAGTTGAAAATGACGATCGAATTGAAAGAGGCGCACGCCGCCCAAGCGCTCTCCGTCGACGGAGACGCTCGTCGCATGCATGAGACTGTCGGCTCCCACTCTTGTCCAGGGCTGCTGGAGTTTGACAGCCGCAGCAGGAGACTTTTTCTCGATGCGCGTGGTTCGAATCTCTTCGGACTTGCTCGCGGCTAACGGGATGACGGTGGAGCTGAAGAGTAAGAGCACAAGAGAAATCCCTGCGGCAAAAATAATGAATGGGGCAGTGATCCAGGGCAAACTGATGCCGCAACTGCGCATCGCCGTAATTTCGTGGCCGCGGGAGAGCAGGCCAAACGTGAGGAGGGTGGCCATGAGAATCGCCAGCGGCGCAATTTGGAAAGAAATTGCGGGCGCTTTCAGTAGAAAATAGGTCAGGACGTCGATCCAGTTGGCATCGTACCGCAAAAACCGGCGCACCTTCTCGAAGAAATCGATGACGAGATAGATGGTCATCAATCCGCTGAAGCACATCGTGAAGATCTTGCCGTATTCGCGAAGGAGATAACGAAAGAGAATAGGCATAGGGTTACCGCCGACTCATGATGTAAAACCACACGACCGTGGTAAGCGCAAAGATGCCGTTCGGGAGCCAGGCCCCGGCAAATGGTCGCAGGACTGCTGTCGTGACGAGAAATTCGCAGGCGACATTCAGCATGTAGTAGACGACGACGATAACTACGCCGACCGCAAAGCCCCCCATGCTTCCTGACCGCTTCGAGACGATGCCGACTGGAACGCCCAGCAGGCAAAACACCAGTGAGGCAGTGGGAAAGGCCAGATCTTTATAATATTCCATCAATCGTCGGAGCGCGGTGGGGTCGCGCCATTGAGATTGTGTGAGTTGGGCGACAATGGCCTCGTACGACGGGCGTTCCTCCGTCGAGGAGTAGCCGCTTTGATTCAACGAGAGTTTCAAGTCATAACTCGTGAAGGCCACCTGCTCGTATTGATCGGCTTGATTCGGTCTGCTGTGAATCACGCCCTCTTGCAGGCGTAAGGCCACCTGATTGCTGGCGCTGTCGATCAAGACTTCATACTGTTGCGCCACGATGATGCGGGGATTGTCCGGATTTCGCTCATCGGAGACGAAGATGCCGGTCGTGGCCTGTTTGGGGTCCCCATCCGGGACATAGATCGTCATGTTGGGGATGGGCTCGTTGAAGGTGCCCCGCTCCAGCGCCAGCACCAGCTGATCTCGAAGGAGATTCAGCGCCACCTTCTTGAGATTGGTGGAACTCCAGGGTTGCCCCCATTGCGACAGCCACAAGGTCAATCCGAACACGAGCAGGGCAAAGAGGATGACGGGGCGAGCCAATCGCATGAGGCTCAGGCCAGCCGCCTGCATCGCCACCAACTCCTTATCGAAGGAAAGTCGTCCGAATGCGGTGATCGAGGCGATGATCCCGGCGATCGGGAGGGTCAAGACGAGGAACGACGGCATCAGATGGGCGAAGACTTGCAGCACAGCCACGATTCCAACACCTTTGGAGACCAGTAGTTCCACAAGGCGCAGGAGTTCCCGCGTGAGCATCACAAAGCAGAGGGCTCCGAGGCTTAAGCTAAACGGGGACAGGAGTTCGGTGAAGATGTAACGATCTAGCAGCGTTCGTAGAAACATTCGACAAATCATGCTCCTCGCACGGTGCGACACTATAGGCGAGCAGGCGAGGCTTGTCTAGCGGAGAGGCGGCTGGACTCTCGCGCCGAATGCTATGGGATGGCTTGACAAGATTGGAAACGCCATGGTACATGCTGCGCGATTTATAACCAAGATGGGTTTTGTGACTGATTTTGTCTCTCCAATGAGCCCGTCATGCTCACCCCGCTCGTTGTGCAGTCTTTTTTTCATCACATGTGTCACTCAGTTGGCTCCGGGATCGGTCACGTAACTACACGTGTCCGTTGAGGAAAGGAGGCGTTCTGTGAAGGCAAAGGGTACGGTGAAGTGGTTCAACGATCGCAAAGGGTTTGGATTCATTCGCTTGGAGAGTGGAGATGATGTCTTCGTACATTATTCCGCCCTGCAAGGAGAAGGATTCAAGACGTTGAAAGAGGGAGAAAACGTGGAGTTCGAAGTGGTGCAAGGCGCCAAGGGGCCTCAGGCGTCGAATGTATTGAAAGCCGCCGGCGCCGAATTGTCCTAGTTTGCCCATCCGAACATTCGAATTGGAAGGCCTGCTCCTCATCGGGAGCAGGCCTTCGTATTTTTGCGGAGTGCGGCGCGCATCAGAAAACCCCATTTCGTTGACAATACGTAATGACACTGTTAGCGTTTGATCGTTGTGGAGGTTCGTCTTGGCGATCGACCGCAGTAAAGTTCTGCATAGCGCACAGCTCTTTGCGTCACGAGGGCAATTTGACGCAGCCATCAATGAATGGAAGAAGCTTTCCGCCGAATCCCCAGGCGACGGAAGCATCTTCAATTCAATCGGAGAATTGCATCTCAAGCGCAGTGCGACCAACGACGCCGTCGCGGCCTTTCTGCAGGCCGCCAACGCCTTTCGTGCAGAAGGCGCCACGCTGAAGGCCATTGCCACATTCAAGAAAATTTTGAAGGTCGATCCGTCCCGGTACGACGTCTATCGGCATCTCGGCGATCTCAATGCCGAACGAGGTTTGCTGAGCAGTGCCGTGCAGGATTATCTCACCCTCGGGAAGCACTATCTCAAAGAAGGTAAAAGCAAAGACGCGCTGGACATCTATCGGCGGATCGTCACACAAGATCCCTCGAACCTGGATGCGCAGCAGCGGGTGGCGGAACTGTGCCTGCAAGAAAACATGCAGGACGAAGCCACGAAAGTCTACTTGCAACTGGGGCGCGAACGGTCGGCACAGCAGCGGTATGCGGAGGCGAAGGACGCGTATCAGGCTGTCTTGCGCATCGATCCTGCCAACAGCGAGGCCGCCCAATTCATCGACCATTTCGAAAAGACCGGTGGCGCCTCTGGGCAACCAGCGAAGTCCAGCTCGGCTCAAGGGGGCGAGCAATCAAAGAGTACGGAGCCGCTCGATCTGTTGTCGGAGGCGACTCGCCGGATCGAAGAGAAACAGTTTGCCGGCGCGGAGGCCATTCTCAATCAATTGCTGACCAAGGAGCCAGGCAATCCGGATGTCTGCCAGTTGTTCGCGAAGTTGCATCTCCAGCGTGGAGATCTCCAGGTCGCCCTCGGCGAATATCGGTACCTCGCCGGTGCGGCCTTACGCGCGCAAGATTATGCACAGGCTGAAACCCTGATCACCGATTTTCTGGCGGTCGAACCCCAGTCGGTGGCGATGCTTGAACTCTATGGGGAACTCTACGGCGAGAAAGGCGATGCCGACAATGCTGTGGCTCAGTATGGGAAGGCGATTGAGCTATTGTTGGAGCATCCCGAGCCAGGGATGCCGACGCTGCATGAGGAGCTCTTTGAAAAAGTCACGGCGCTCGCGCCGGATAGTCCCACGGTGAAAAAACTGGCGGCACTGATGCATGGCGCTCCAATGGAGGCACCGCCTGTTCCGGTTCAACCAGAGCCAGCTGTTTCTATCGTGGTAGCCGCGCCATCGATCCCAGTTCAGGACACGAGTACATTTTCGATTGCCGATGCCGCTCCAGACGATGCCAGGAGCCTGACCTCGACGATCGCCCCGCAACAGGATAGACATTTCTCCCTCGCTGGATCGGAACCGGATCCAGTGCCAGACCTGGAGCCGGTTCAGTCGGTAGAACCGGAACCGGTTACACCGAGCAGCGGTTTTTCGTTTTCGATTGCCGAGCCGGTGGCGGAAGTACCCATCGAGCCTCTCCTCTCCACGAGCGAGCAGTTTCAAGCCTATGTGGCGGCGGGGCAACATGCTGAGGCTGAGGAATGGCTCAGTCGTCTGGTGACAGCAGAGCCTCATCATTCTGAAGCCCGGGAACTCTTTGGGTACTTGCTTGAGATCAAAGGCGATACCGCCGGCGCCGCCTTGCAATATTCGCGAGCCCTCGAATTGCTTCTGGCAGATCCGGAGAAACAGGATGCGCCGCAGCCGGCGATTCTCTATGCCAAGGTCAAAGAGCTGGCTCCAGCCAGTCCATTAGTCGCCAAATGGGCTGCGACGTTCTCGCCGAAGACGGAAGTGACGATACAGGCCGTTGAGGCTCCAGTCTGTCCGGCGCCGGCGGACCCGGTTGACCCTGAGACGCACTACACGCTGGGCGTCGCGTACAAAAATATGGGGCTGTTAGACGAAGCGAAAGAAGAGTTTGCTTGCGCGATGAAGGGTTCTGATTTTTTCCTGGACTCCTGTCTGATGATCGCGGTCTGCTTGAAAGAGCAGGGAGAAGGTCAGTTGGCCAGTCAACAGCTTGAGCTGCTGCTGCAGAATCCGAAGTGTCAAGGCGCCAAGGCGCAAGCCATTAGTTATGAACTGGGATTACTCTACGAAGCCCAAGAGCGATGGAGTCACGCGGCCATCATTTATCAAACGATTCCGACCTTCCACGATGTACCGCAACGACTCGACTCGGTTCGTGTTCACCTCGGAACAACTCAGGCGCCCGCACCTGCACCCGAATTACGCTACGCCAACTAGCAACTCGTCGAAACCAGCACACCTCCGATTCTCGTCGCATCGTTCCCGCTAATCCTGCCAGCTTCGTGCGTCTATTCTACGACTGAACGAGGTTCGGAGCTGGAAGGCCATCAAGTACAGCATGAATATTTTTCACGCAGACCAATCCCATCTGAACCCTGGCATACAGTGTCGCTGAGCCCAGATGTGGGAGCAGTACGACCTGTTTCAGTTCAGCCAGAGCCGGGTAGAGGGCAGGCTCCTGTTCATACACGTCGAGTCCCGCTCCGGCGATCGTTCCATTCTTGAGAGCCTCTACCAACGATTCTTCATCGACAATCGGGCCACGTGCAGTATTAATCAGGAAAGCGGTCGGTTTCATCCAGGCTAACTCACGGGCTCCGATCAGATGGTGCGTGGCCGTTGTAAGCGGAACATGGATTGTGACGATATCGGCTTCTTCAAGGAGATTTCTTAGCGAGCGGGGCTCCCATCCGGAAGAGGGGGATGAGGCTGCCAAATGTTGCCGTGAGTGATAGCGCACCGGCATCCGAAACCCCACCGCACGCTGCGCGACCGCTTGGCCGATCCGTCCCATGCCGATAATGCCCAGGGTCTTTCCAGACACTTCCGCTCCCAGGAGTTGAGTAGGGCTCCATCCCGTCCATTGGCCGGATCTGACGAGGGCATCGCCTTCGACGACGCGGCGTGCCGTCGCTAAGATGAGAGCCCAGGTCGCATCGTGTCTTCCTTCTCTGTTCAGGTGATGAGAAAGTATGGTTACATCCAGAGTATTCGGCCAAGTTTGTCATCGAGTTCGTGGGGACGTTGGCATTGAGAGCAACGGGCGAAGAGTTCGCCCGGCTGCGGCTGCATGCTTCCGCGGAGCACGAGTTGGTATTTGCATCCACCACAAAATGGACAGGCATTCCCATCCAGCTCTCGACGAATGGCCCCGATCTTCCCGATCTGTTTGTGCATCGATCGCTCCTTCAAGAAGTGATGCCCGTTGAGGCGCGTTGTGCGTGTGATATTGCGATAGAGCCGCACTTTTGAAAATACCGTAGAGGTAGGTGGGGTAGAACTAATGGGGGGTGGAAATTTCTAGAAATGACTAGGCCGTTAATTGCCTATAAAACATGTTAACTATTAAGCGCTTAGAGCTCGTAGTATAATTTTTTAGATTATGTATTGTTGTGGCATGCCTCAGTCCGCAGCTGAATGCCTCGTTGAAAGTGCTGTTTGAATATGCGTGATACGTATTGGGGTGATTGGAAACGTGGGTCGAGGTTGCTATCTCAGAGAGGACGCGAGCACTTCGTTCTGCTCTGGAAGGGATATCAGCAAATCGAGAGGACGACTGCCAGAAGGCATGGATCTATTTGAGGCGTTGGCGGAGGGGGCGAGATTTGAACTCGCGGACCCCTTGCGAGGTCTCCAGTTTTCAAGACTGGCACGTTCGGCCGCTCCGTCACCCCTCCAACTCAACCTCTGTACCCGTGAGCGTTCATCATGATGCACGCTCAGGATGTTTGGATCATATCTTATTCTTTGAGAATCCGCTCAAGCCCTCCCATATAGGGACGCAGCACGTCCGGAATCGTGATGCTTCCATCGGGCTGCTGGTAGTTTTCGAGGATGGCCACGAGAGTACGTCCAACGGCAAGTCCGGACCCGTTGAGGGTATGGACGAACTCTGTCTTCGCATCTTTTTTCCCGGCTGGGCCTTTATATCGAATGCTGCCGCGCCTGGCTTGAAACCCTTCGAAGTTGCTGCAAGATGAAATTTCTCGAAAATGGTTTTGCGACGGTAGCCAGACTTCAATGTCGTAAGTCTTTGCCGCAGAGAACCCCATATCGCCGGTGCAGAGCGTGATTACCCGGTAGTGCAGTCCCAGTCCTTGCAAGATCGCTTCGGCATGGCCGGTCAACCGTTCCAATTCCTCATACGACTGTTCCGGTTTCGCAAACACGACCAACTCGACTTTGTTGAATTGGTGGAGGCGAATGAGCCCTCTGGTATCTTTTCCATAGGAACCTGCCTCGCGACGAAAGCAGGGAGTATAGGCCGTATACCGAATCGGTAGGCTGGTCTCGGGAAGTATCTCGTCACGGTGGAGGTTCGTCACCGGCACTTCTGCCGTTGGGATCAAGAAATAGTCTTCGTCGCGCAAGCGAAACAGGTCGTCTTCGAACTTGGGCAGCTGTCCGGTCGCGGTCATGCTCGTTCGATTGACGAGGAGCGGCGGTAGGACCTCTCGATAGCCATGCTGCGTCGTGTGGAGGTCTAACATATAGTTGATGAGGGCCCGTTCGAGTCTCGCACCGGCTCCCGTGAGGACCGCAAACCGTGCACCGGCGATTTTTGCGGCCCGGTCGAAGTCCAGAATGCCGAGGGCTTCGCCGAGATCCCAATGGCTCTTGGCCGGTGCGGTCAGGGTGGGTGGGCTTCCCCACCGTCTGGCCTCTACGTTGCTACTCTCGTTGTTGCCTGCCGGCACCGAGGCATGGGGGAGATTCGGGATACGGAGATTCAGATCGGTCAGGGCCTCTTCGGCGCCACGCAGCTCGTCCTCAATCGTCTTGATCCGCTCGCCGACCGCCTTCATGGCGGCCATGGCAGCATCTGCCGGTTGTTTTTCCCGCTTCAGCTTGGCGACGTCCTCCGATCCCTTTTTCAGTTCGGAACGAAGCTGCTCGACTTGGGTGGTCAAGGCGCGGCGTTGCTCGATCAGCGTGCGCAGATTATCCCATGGGACGTCGGCTCCGCGGGGGCCGAGCTGTTCCCTGGTGCTGTCTAGGTTGTCGCGTAAATGGCGTAGATCGTACATGGCTGTCTGTTCCTGAAAGCGCTGGAATCTAACATCGGGGTAGGGCTTAGTCAATCAATCGGAGCGTGAAGGCTGTCCGGGCTGGCAGGGTTCGTCCCGTTGACAGGAGTCGGCAGATCGAGGACCATATCCCATGCGCACGGTGATGAACCCCCCTAATCCATTTGACTCACAACACCGGGATCTCTTGGAGCCTGCGCCTCATGTCGCGCTGCAGATGTTTGAGGATGCGACCTGTGACATTCTCAGCCGGAACGACAGTCCTGATTTGCCGTTCCGATGGAGTCTCAATCCCTATCGTGGCTGTTTTCATGCGTGCGCTTATTGCTACGCCAGGCCGACACATGAGTATTGGGGATTCGGCGCCGGGACGGACTTCGAGTCCAAGATTATTGTCAAACGTGAGGCCGCCACGTTGCTCCGCCGGACGTTCGAGAAGCCTTCCTGGAAGGGCGAATTAATTCTGTTCTCGGGGAACACCGATTGTTATCAACCTCTGGAGGCGTCGCTGGAGCTGACGCGGGCCTGCCTAGAGGTCTGTGCTGAGTATCGGAATCCGGTCGCGATCATTACAAAAGGTGTGTTGGTGCTTCGTGATCTGGATTTGCTGCGTCGGTTGCATGAGGTTGCGTCGGTTCGTGTGTATTTCAGCATCCCATTTTCCGACGATGAGGTCGCGCGCAAGGTCGAGCCTCATGCGCCATCGAGCCGGAAACGCTTTGAGGCGATGGCAACCTTGGCGAACGCTGGCATTCCCACCGGCATCTCGCTGTCTCCACTCATTCCTGGTCTCAACGATGAGGATGTGCCTGATCTGTTGGCTCGAGCGAAACAAGCCGGGGCGGTGGAGGCGATGGCGACGTTGTTGCGTTTGTCCGGTCCTGTAGAGTCGGTGTTCTTAGAGCGTATGGAAGAGGCATTTCCCGATCGGATCACCAAGATCATGAATCGAATTCTGGAGGTGCGCGGTGGCGCAATGAGTGAGGGAGCCTTCTTTGAACGCCACCGTGGCGCAGGTCCCTATTGGGCAATGATCGAACAATTGTTTACTGTGGCCAAACGTAAAACGGGCTTTCCGGCATTGCGCGACGAGACGGTTCCCACGACCTTTCGCAGGCCAGGGATCGAACAAATGGCCTTATTTTAGCAGGGGAGGGAAGAAGCGAGGATGCAACATAACCCGGGCTTTCTCAAGCTAGTGGATGCGGCACGAGGGCGAGTGAAGGAATGTACGATCGAACAGGCCAAGGACAGGCTCTATCGGGGTGAGGCGCTACATTTTCTCGATGTGCGTGAGGATCTCGAATTTGCGAAGGATCATGCGAAGGGTGCCCGGCATTTGGGGAAAGGAATTATCGAGCGCGATGTCGAAACGCTCATTCCCAATAAAGATGAGGCTATTGTGCTGTATTGCGGAGGGGGCTACCGGTCTGTCTTAGCCGCGGATGCGCTTCAGCAGATGGGCTATACGAATGTGGTATCGATGGATGGGGGCATCAAAGCCTGGCGGGATGCGGGCTATCCGATGGAGCGTTGATGGGACCTCAGAGAGGCCGAGGTCCCATCAATATTAGATCGCGGATTCGAGCTTGGCAGGTCGCAGGACTACTTGCTGTTGGTGCGATCGAACTCTTTGATCACCTGGTCGGTGAGGTCGATGGTGTCCTTGTTGTAGATCACAATTTTGACCGTTTGTTCGCTGCCCTTATCGACGACGATGGAAAACCCGCCTTTTTCCGCCACGGTCTGCGTGGCCGAGGCAATTTTCTTCATGTAGTCATCGACCAACTCTTTCTGCTTGCCCTGTAACTCCTGATTAAATTCCTGCGCACGCTTCTGATAGTCCTGGATCTTTGCACGAAACTGGGTCTCTTTCTCTTTCTTTTCGGCGTCGCTGAGCTTCGCGATTTGTTCCTTGAGTGTCTTCTCGGTGTTGCGCAAATCTTCTTCATCCCGTGACAATAACTTTTGTCTGGTGGAGACATATTCCTTGAGCCCGTCCAAGGCCTTTCTGCCCGCTTTTGATTTCTCTAGAACTGACTGAGGATCGACGACACCCATTTTGAAGGCCTCGGCGGCTTGTGCCGTAGGGAGAGATCCGAGTAGCAACATGCCTGCGGCGACCAGGGGGAGGGTGATCCGCCCCAAGAGAATTCCTGTTGTATGCATCACGCGCGCTCCTTGTTGGTGAAAACTGCGATGAGTAGAACGGCTGCGAGAATAACTGGGGGGGGAGGCGCTGTCAAGAGATCGGCGGAGGCAGGATATTCAAAAAGTTCGTTCAGCAAGGCCGCAGCGAGTGAAGGGGCGAGGCGTACCCATAGGGTACGTTGAGGGTCTGAACGATGCGAGAACGAAGCTGGCGGACTTTTTGAACACCCTGCTATACGAAGTAGCGGCTGGTATCGAACTTATACTCCGTGTTGTCGATCAAACGAATAATGTTGTGGCGGAAATCTCCGATCTCATCTTTCTCGGTGAGGTCGATCTCCCCTCCATGCTCGACGGGGTCCCCCTGCGGATCGGTGATGATCTTGACGAATGGCCGTTCGGCATTTGCCTTGTCTACGGCTGGCTTGACCACGACGGCCAGTTCGCTTGTGTCCAACATTACCAGACTACCGATGGGGATGATACCGACACAGTTGACGAACAGTTTGAGCAGTACTGAGTCAAAGGCCTTTCCGGACTTTGAGAACATCATGTTCAAGACTTTCGAGGGGGACATGGGCTCCCGGCGATAGACGCGGGAAGAGGTCATGGCGTCATAACAGTCTGCAATCGTGAGGATGCGACCGGTCAGTGAGACGGTCCAGGGTACCGTCAGCTTTGGATAGCCGGAAAAGTCCAGGTTCATGTGGTGTTCGAAGGAGGCCGCGGCCATGCGGCCCGGGAGATTGGTGATGCCTCTTAATTTCGAAAGCGTCAGCACCCCTTCAGTAGGGTGATTGCGCATGGCGACCCAGTCGTCATCGGTAAACTCGCCCGGTTTGTTCAGCACCTCGATAGGAATGGTGGATTTGCCCATATCATGGAACAACGCCGCGAGTCCCAGGTCGGCCAGCTCGGCTTTGGGATAGCCGGCGCGATTAGCCAACGCAATGGACAGCAGCGACACATTGACCGAATGGTTATGGGTGTACTCATCGTGGCAGCGAAGGGTCGTCAGTCCGAGAACCGTCGCTTCGTCGTCCATCATGAGATCAACGATGTTTTGGATCGCCCGCTTCGCTTGTTTGAAGCTGACCGTTCCTCCCTCACGGACTGATTGTGTCAGTGCGCCGACTGATCCTGCGACTTTGGCGTAGCCGTTCTTGGCGGTTGCCTTCCGCTGAATTTTGGGGTCGGTATTTTCCGTGCCGTCTGATCCCTTGATTCCACCCGTTTCGGCTCCTTCTCGGACTTTCAGCTGCCGCTGCTCTTCTAACTCGATGCCGGTGATCCCCCGCTCGGTGAATGCTTTCTGAAGGTCGTCGATGGTTGAGGTGTGCGGATCAAGGCTGACAAACAGCGCAGCAAACTCACGAAGATCTTTCGACTCTGCGGTCATGGAGAAGGTCATGCCGCCGATCTTCCACAGGTTCAAGACGTCGATGATACTAGTGGCCACGGCCATCTGTTGGGCGTTCACCTTTAAGTGACTGTCCCCAAGAAACAAGAAGTCGTTTTGCAGTCGGAGGGTGACCGGATGATCGTGCGCCATGGTTTTAATCAAGGTCAGCATCGTATCCACGGGTTTATCCAATGCTGAGTTGGTGCGGTCATAGATGCGGGAGCTCTTGAGCAAGACGTTCAGCTGTGTGACCAGCTGAATGCCCAGCATGACCATTTGCTGGTCGAGAATGTCCCCGGCCTCCGATCCGCGGGCGATTTTCTGAGACAGAGACTTTTCGTGAGTGAGGATCGGCTGGGCCTGTTCGTCCGCGGCTGGGGTCTCTTTGATCTTGAAGTCACTCACGGCAACGGCTCCTTACTTATGATGCAGCCTGTTTGAGCTGCTGCTGTCGTTGAGCTTGGGCGAGTGCCGCAGTGCAGGCTTGCCGCACAGAGGCGCCACCTTTTTTCTGCCCCAACTCAAGAGCCATCAGCGCGGCCGGGCTGGCCAGTTTTCCCAATGCTTCGGCGGCGAGGGCGGCGAGCTCTTCCTTCTTCTTCCGGTTGGTCCAGGACCATTCGGTGAACAAACTTTCAAAGTAGGGGATGACCTCATCGCCACTGGTGGCGCGCATGGCCAGAAACACCGCGCGTTTTTCACTCAGGGTTCGATCCATGAAAGTGTCAGCCGAGATGAGGGGTGACCAGGCGGAATAGGACGCCTTATATTGACCGGTCATGAGCAGCTTGAGCGCTGCGAACCGCACCGACTCCTCGGCATCGTGCATGAACGCAATCAGTTTCATGCCGTTACCGTTTGGACGGAAGATCCCGATCGCTCGGATGACCTCTTTTCTTACCTGGATATCCGGATAGCGCACCAGTTTTTCAATGGCGTCTGCAAATCGTGGATCGTTCCATTTGAGCAGGATCGTGAGCAGATTTTTCACATAGCGGGGACGGCGGTCTGTCAATCCGCGAAGCAGGTGATCCGGTTGATCCTTCGCGAGTGCCTCGAGGGCTTCGGCTGCGATCGCTTGATGGGCTGGTGTCTCCAGATTGGCTAAGAGGGTGCATAAGGCAGGGACGGCTGCCGACGTCATCGACAGCAGCACCGCCGGCAATCCTTCCGTGGTGGCGCCGGGGATCCTATTCAAATAGGCCTCGATCATCTTCATGCGTTCGGGGCGGCCAAGGCTGTCGAGCAATGCCGCTAGTTGTGTCTTCTGATCTTCGCCGAGATCCGGTCTGACCTCAGCGGTGACATGCAAGAGTCCAAGCACGCTATCCAGCACGACCCATTTGCCTTGGGCTGTCAATGAGTCGAGGACGTTTCCCCAAAGATCGAGGAGCTTGGTCAGAATCGCCGCAGATTTTTCCGATGCCAGGATCGCGGTGAGCATGTCCAAAAGATAGGTCGTGTTATCCCTGGTGCTCTCGGCCTCGATCTCCCTTGCCAGTTCGGCTAACTCCGTTTCGGTCACGGCATAACCTACGTGACCGGACTGGAAGCGGCTCGCCCCTCCGCCGGCTGCCCCTCCGGCCGGCTTGTCCCCCGGGGCATTGCCGCTATCGCCTCCAATCCCCTTCTCTTTTCTGGCTTTGGCCCGTTCCCGATCCAGAAGGTCTCTGAGGCTTGACTCCGGCGCCTCCATGGTTCCAGCCGTAGGGAGTGCAAAGACATCGCCACCGGTCGAAGCCTTGGCGATCTCTTCGGCTGTGACGACTGTGATGGTCGAGAGGTTCTTTGACCATAAACGAGTCACAATATCTTCATCGTTTTCTTCGCTCGGATCGAGGCTACCCCACAGGGAGTCGAGCAAGAATGAGAGGTCTTCAGCGGGAAGTCCTTCGAGAAATGTCAGTTCCCTGATGCCGTCCGAGTAGAGCTTGAACGCGACGCTTTCCGTACTCGAGCCCTGATCAGCGCGATAGACGACTTCCCCGTTGAAGTACAACTCAGACCGTTGCACAAGAAACGCTAATTTGGAGTAGGTGGCGAGGTGGGCCGTGAGTCCTTCGAATAATTGTTGGAAGAACTTCTGCGCCACAGGGTTTGCAGCCCCATACGTCCGGCTGGACTTCGCGGTTTTGTCCAAGAGCGTCAGGAGCCGCTTGACGGAGGATAATTCTGGGTTTGGCGGCTCTTTTATGGGTGCGATGGGTAGGGCACTGCCCTCTGTTGTGAGATCGTCCATAGTGAATAGTCGTATCCTGGAGGTGCTGAATCGTCAAGAAAATAGCCGCTCTTCACCGACTGCTCCTCCAGGAATTACTGAGGGATTCCTCCTTCTTTCTGCCACTGCACAAGGGCATTGTGAACCCCGTGGTGCGGTCGGTAGAATCCGGTTCATCGTGATGAATACGTCCAGTCACATTGTCTGTTTTGGTGACAGCCTTACGGCAGGGTTTCAGTCGCCCACTGCTGATAATCCTCAAGGAGCTGAGACGCCCTATGGGCGATTTCTTCAAGAATTGACCGGACCTTCCGTGCGCGTCTCAGTCAGCGGCATCTGTGGTGAGCTAACCGGTGAAATGGCGATGCGATTTCGCTCGGCTGTGCTGAGCCATCAACCGACACACGTGGTGATCCTCGGCGGGACGAACGATCTTGGGTGGAATGCCGCACCGGCCGACATTATGCGCAATCTCCTGAAGATGTATGAGCTGGCTGCCGCAGCGGGGATTACGCCGGTGCCGGTCACTGTGCCATCGATCAGGGTGGGAGACGATCTGCAGAGTGAAGAGGGGCGCCGGTGGTGTGCCGAGCATCTCGATCGGCGGCGCTGGCTCAACGGGTTGATTCTTCGCTATGCCGAATCGAAGGGGCTGGCGGCCTTCGATCTCTTTACCGCCACGGCGGAATCCGAGACACAGCAGCTGGCGGCCCGGTATTCCAACGACGGTCTGCATCTGACCACCGCTGGCTATCGGTTATTGGCGGAGCGTTTGTACAAGGAGGTATTTGCGGCAACACTGGGGAGTCTGTCGTGACGAGCGGAGATCGTGATGCGTGAGGTGACCGATCGAGACTTTGATCAGGTCGTGGAACAGGCAGGGGTGCCGGTGTTGGTGGAATTTTGGAAACCGGGCTGCGGAGGGTGTCGCGCGCTGATGCGGGAATTGGAAAAACTGGAGCCCGATGTGACCGGTAAGGTGCTGATCCTGACCATGAACGTGGAGGAGAACTTTCAGATCCCGGCGGAGCTGGAGGTTCACTCGTTACCGGTGCTCGCGTTCTATCGTCAGGGAATATTCGAGCGTTTTATCGGCGGGCTGGGGACACAAGCGGAGATTCTTACACAGCTGCGATTGACATGAGAGAGGTCACTACAACGTCCGCCAGGTCCGTCCATCCTGTTCAATGAGGCGATCGGCCTCGACCGGTCCGCTAGTGCCGGCCTGATATTCAGGCAGCCAGCGCAACCCTTGCTTCTGCCATCCTTCCAGAATCTTGGTGACCCAGGCCCAGGAGGCTTCGACGGCGTCGCGCCGCATGAACCGTGAGGCATCGCCGGCCATCACGTCGAGGAGCAACCGCTCATAGGCTTCCGGCGACGGGCGTCCGAAGACGTCGCTGTATTGAAAATCCATTTCCACTGGGTGGGTCTGTGCGCGGGTGCCTGGCACCCTCGAGACGATGCGGAGCGAAAGCCCTTCCTCCGGCTGAATGCGCAGCGCCAGCACGTTTGGCGGTTGTCGCTGCTGTGCGTTGGTGTTGAACAGGATATGCGGGATGTCTTTGAATTGTACGGCGATCTCGCTGGCCCGGCGGGGGAGAGCTTTCCCGGTGCGCAGATAAAAGGGCACGCCGTCCCAGCGCCAGTTCTCTACGAAGCATTTGAGCGCGACAAAGGTTTCCGTTTTGGAGTCAGGATGAATGCCGTTCTCGCGGCGATACCCCGGAATGGGTGATCCATGGGCCGTGCCTTCACTATATTGTGCACGGACGGTGACCTGTTCGACATCCTGATCGGTGATCGGCCTGAGGCAGCGGAGGACTTCCATCTTCGCGTTGCGTACGACATCAGGATCGAGCGAGTAAGGGGGCTCCATCGCGACCAGGCAGAGTAGCTGCAACATGTGGTTCTGCACCATATCGCGCAGGGCGCCGGCTTCTTCATAGTAGCTGGCCCTTGTTCCGACACCTTCAGCCTCACTTACCGTGATCTGCACATGATCGATGTACTTGTGATTCCAAATCGGCTCGAAGATGCTGTTGGCGAACCGGACGACCATCAAATTCTGAACGGTTTCTTTCCCCAGATAGTGGTCGATGCGGAAGATCTGCGATTCGTCGAACACACGTCCTGTGACTTGGTTAATGGCCTGAGCGGATGTCAGGTCGCGCCCGACCGGTTTCTCGACGATGATGCGGGCGTAGGGAGTATGAGCCGCAGGCTTCGTGGCCAATCCTGCTTGCTCGAGCCCCTCACACACAGAGGAAAACGAGCTGGGAGGGATGCTCAGATAGAAAATCCGGTTGCCGGGCAACCGGAGGTTTCGCTCGATGTCTTCTGCCCGTGACTTCAGTCTGGTATAGGTGTTCGGGTCCTCATTTTCACCCGATACGAAGAAGAGATGTTGCGCGAAGTTCTTCCAGGTGTCCTCTGCTAGGGCTTGCCGGGAATGGGCGAGCACACCCTCACGAACCGTGGCACGGAATTCCTCGTCCGTCATCGACTTGCGGCCTAACCCGATCACGGCATAGTTCGAGGGAAGGAGCCCGTCGAGGAGCAAGTTATAGAGAGCGGGAATCAGCCGCCGACGAGCGAGATCGCCGGATCCGCCGAAGATGACGAGCGTACAGGGCTCGACCGGAGGAATCGTTTCCTCGGAGGGGCTGATATCGATACGTGGACTAGTCGGTGGCATAGGGCTCTTGGTTATCGGCGGACGGCATGGCCGCCAAAGGCATTTCTCAGGGCCGCCAGCATCTTTTCTGCAAAGGATTCACTCTGTCGCGATCGGAATCGCGTGAACAAGGCCGTCGCAAGGGTCGGGACCGGGACATCCTTCTCGATCGCATCGGCGATCATCCAGCGGCCCTCCCCGGAATCCTGCACGTACCCTTTCAACTGTTCCAGCCGTGGATCTTCTTTCAAGGCGCCGGCTGCCAGTTCCAAGAGCCAGGAACGGACGACGCTCCCGTGCATCCAGAGGTCCGCGATGTTAGCGAGGTTGAGCTTGTAGTCACTTTTCGCCATGAGCTCGAAGCCTTCTGCATACCCCTGCATCATGCTGTACTCGATGCCGTTATGGACCATTTTTACATAATGCCCGGCGCCCACTCCACCGACGTGAGACCAGCCCTGCTCCGGTGCCAATGTCGTAAAGATGGGCGCGAGCTGTTTGACCGGCGCCTCATCGCCACCGACCATCAGGCAATAGCCGATTTTCAACCCCCAGACGCCTCCGCTGGTCCCGGCATCGACATAGTGCAGCTGTTTCTTCTTGAGGTCCGCGGCCCGTCGTACATCGTCGTGAAATCTGGTGTTGCCGCCGTCGATGACCGTGTCGCCCGGCTGGAGTAGCGCCGCGACGGCCTGTACGGTCTCTTCTGTCGGGGCGCCGGAGGGGACCATGATCCAGACCGCGCGTGGAGCCTTGAGTTGGCCGACCAGGTCGGCTAACGAGGAGGCACCGACACAGCCAACACCTACGGCCTGTTTGATCAGATCCGCCGATCGGTCGTAGACGACGACCCGGTGCCGGTCGCGCTGCAACCGGGTGACCATGTTCATGCCCATCTTCCCAAGCCCGATGAATCCGATCTCCATAGTGACTCCTTCTGGTGCGGTCATGACAGGACGGCGTTACGCAGATCACGGGCCTGATGCGGAGCCTGTGTTCTATCAGGCCTGCATGAATGAATAGTTGACGGGCCTCGTCAGGCGGCAGTCTGATGATCGATCCGGAGCCTGTCAGTCGATTCTGGCAGGATTCGGGACGTCCTTAAAGAGGATATCGGCTAGATCGCGGCCTAAGTTGAGCCGCTCGGGCAGAGTCGCGGCGGTGAGAAACCGTCCAGCCAGGTCACCCAGTGTGGCATCGCGGGAGGCGATGAACTTTGGCGCCTCGACCGGCGCGGTCAACCAGAAGCCCCGAAGTCTAAAAAACGCGTTAATGATGTCTTCGAAAAATAACGAGAGAATATATTGCGCGGTTGCCGGTTTATCGGCCAAGTCTCGCGCTTTTCCCAGCCAATGAAAACATTCTGCTTTCATGCGAATCTGTTCATTGATGCTGACGGCGGGGGGGCCTTGCCGGAAGCGTTGGTTGGCTCGTTCGAGGAGTTTGGCGCCGATGCCCTCGTGGTCGAAGAGGATGCGGGCTTTTCGTAGCAGAGAGGGGAGGCGCGGGGAGTAGAGGAGATCCTCTTCGAGCTCATGATGTCCGCGATAACGAATGTCGGCCAGACGATCGGCGACACGGACGATCTCATGGCCGTCGGCTTGTCCTTTCACGAGCGCAATGAGATCGATGTCGCTGTGAGTCGTAATGGCACGCCGCACGCTAGACCCCACGAGGATCACACTGACGAGATCGCCTCCGCGGCGGCCGCGGACATGGCGCAAGGCCACCGTGACGAGCTCTTCGAATCCCGGTTCGGTGATGGGGTCAGGTTGTTCCGGCGGTTCCGGCATGGCCAGCAGTTCGGCGTTCAACTCTTCTGACGTCGGAGTAGGATGGGTCACGGGGCTATCCATGATTAGACTTTCTGTGCGAGCTCAATATGTTTCGGGAGCGATCCCAGCCAGTCCTCGAACGGTTCGTCCGCATCGACGATGATTTCCAGTTTGCCATTGGTCAATCGCCGGACAACACCAGGGCTTTCCGGGGACAATGGGATTTCAACCCATTCGCGATTCAGGCCGAGCGAGTCGGTGACCTCAAGGATCCGGCCGATCTGTTTGAACGATACAACTTCTAATGGCATTGGGACTCCATGATCTGCGGCATTCTAGATTTCGGTAGGAGAGGAGTCAATGCGCGAGTGAATCACTCTCCCAACAGGCGGGCCACGATTTCGCCGGCCTGTTCGGTCATGGCGGTGGAGATACCCAGATGGGTGACGGCCCGAAACTTCGTGCCACCGACCGAATTGATCAAGAGCTCTTCCTCTTTCAATGCGGCGACGATCGCAGGGGGCGTAAGGCGGTGGCCGATGACCTCGAACATGACGATATTCGTCTCGACATCCTGAGGGTTGACCTTGACCGTCGGAATCCGTTGCAGCCGCCGCGCCAGTTGTTTGGCGTGAACATGGTCCGTTTTCAACCGGGCGATATGGTGTTCCAGCGCATAGATGCCTGCAGCGGCCAGAATGCCGGACTGCCGCATCGCGCCGCCATACATCCGGCGCAGCCGCTTCGCCCGCTCGAAGAGGGCGAGATCGTTCATCATCAGCAGTGAACCGGCCGGCGCGCCCAAGCCTTTCGAGAGACAGACCGACAGCGTGTCGAAGTGCTGGGCATAGGAGGCTGGCGGCAAGGTGGTGGCCGCGATGGCGTTGAACAACCGTGCGCCGTCCAAATGCATCGGGATGCCATGGGTGGCCGCCACCGCACGAATCCGCTCAATTGTCGCCAGCGGATAAATCGTTCCGCCGCCGCTGTTATGGGTGTTCTCCAGGCAGATCAATCCTGTTTGAATGGTATGCGGGTCTGTGGGGCGGATGGCGGCCTCGACCTGTTCCGCTGAGATGAGACCTCGAGTTCCCGCGACCCAATGGAGTTGGACGCCTGCCAGCGCTCCGGCAGCGCCCTGCTCGTAACGGACGATATGTGCGGTTTGCTCCACGATGACTTCTTGGCCCGGTTGCGTGTGGAGGCGAATGGCAAGTTGATTGCCCATGGTGCCGGACGGCACGAAGAGCGCGGCCTTTTTCCCGAACATCGCGGCCGCCATATCCTGGAGGCGATTGACGGTGGGGTCTTCGCCGTAGACGTCGTCTCCAACCTCTGCCGCGGCCATGGCTTTTCGCATGGCGTCGGTGGGTTTGGTGACGGTATCGCTGCGCAGGTCGATCATTCGATGTCCGTATGTGTGTCTACGATCGTGAGTCGCGCGCATTCTAGCAAATTTTCTCCTTGCGCGGGAGAGTCTGTCACGGCAGGATGCCGGTCCTATGGCGTGGCTTCGAAAGGTGCTCCCCTCGGTGACCGATGCAGAACCGGACGAAGCCGTCCCGGTGGGCTGGGCATTTCTCTATTTCTTCTGCCTCCTCTGCGGGTACTACATCCTGCGGCCTGTAAGTCAGAGATCCGGTGGCTCGCCCAGCGCCCACGGGGGCTGCACCTGGTAATTGCACGACATAGTCTATGACCAGATGGCCGAACAATGCCTGAAAGACTCCAATGGTGGTCCGTACGGTTTCAAGTGGAATGGCCCCCATAGTGGGGCCAGCAAGGACCACATCACGCCACTCAATGGATGCGGGAAATCCGACAGACCAATCCGCAGCACGCATCTCCCATCCACTCGTCTGATGAAACTCAGCCAGCAGACGATTCTGGAGTGGGCCATAGGGAAAGGTCAGGAGCAGCGAGAGGATGAAGCCGGCTAGCGCCGCCAGCCCCCAGCCAAGAGGGCCTTTCAGCTTCGATGTTTCCGGCCAGGTGATGGGCCATGCCGTCATGATGCACCCACCGCGACCCATTGGCGGACGGTCTGAAGTTCGGCATTCTCTTGCAGGAGTGTCAGTTCGATCAACAAAGCTTTCGGAGTCCCTGATCGTCCACGACCATCCCACTCGTCTACCCAGAGATTGTTCTTGCTGTCATAGAAACGCACGTTGAAGGCTTTGACCTTGCTGGCGAGCTCGACTTGCTCGATTGACTCGTCTGTCAGTCCGTAGAGGTTTCTCCGCACAAAGCGAAGGAGCCGTTCGCCCTCCCTGGTGTAGACGATGCGAACCAATTCGGTATCTTTCGTCGACTCCGCTCCGCGAAACTGGCCCATCGTAAGAAAGGCGATCGAATCGGCCGGTTGGCCATCCTGCTGGCCGTTGATCCCCATCCAAGGACCGGAAGCCAGGCTCACGCCGACCGATAATTCATCGGTCATCACGCGTAACGTGCTGCGAATAATCTGCTCATTGGCTGAGCTTGCGCGTGCGGCTTCGATCGCACTGGTCGTGACATAGAGCGACCCAAAGACCAAGGTCGCCATCATGGCGACCAGAGACACGGCCAGCAGGACTTCAATGAGGGTGAACCCGTCCTCACGGCGAAGGGGAGTTTGACAAAAAGACATAGGTACTGACCTCGACCATTTCTTCCGTGGCACCTCGTGGCCACAACACCTGGATCTTCACTTCCTGTACGATCGGCAATGGCGTGGGTGCGACGATTCGTTTCCACCGATAATTGGCCGGGCGATTCGCGGTTTCGGCCGTGGCCTGCGATCCCAGAGGGATCGATTGAAATTCTCCACCCGTCTCACCGAGGGGCAACAGCATCCCCATTTCTGTCTCGATCAACTTTTCTTGCGCGAGAACCGTGGCGGTCGTCAGTTCCTTCGCCCTTGCATGGAGGTCGAGGTCCCAATTACGGAGCCCTAACAAGATCGGCAGCGCCAATGCCAGAATGCCGAGCGCGATCAGCACTTCCAGTAAGGTAAACCCCCGCTCGTTTCCCATAGAACATCCTACGCGTGACAAGTCGCTCTCACGGTCGTCTCATTATCTGACTGACGCCGGGGTTTGAAGCAACGGTCTCACACGGTCGGGAATCGTGAGGGGCTTCGTAGGCTCGATCCGTTCATCGCTCATGCGGATCGCGCCTGTGACCGGCTCAATGGCAATGGCCAGCACGTTGTTGTTCTTATCCACCAGGTGCATCGTCATCGGATCGACCCTTCCTGTCGGATAAAAAAACAGATCGACACGGCCGGTTTCTTTTTTCCCCTGACTTGCCAGCATGTCCGAAAAGCGAATGTGTTCTGGAAGGTTCAACGGCGTGGCCCAGGTGGCATCGGTCGGTACCTTTTCTTCATTCCCATCCAGGATCACCGGCCAAAAGATCCCTCGATCCAGATCAACGTACAGGCGGACCGTCTTCTGGGTCAACATCGCCATACCCTGAAGGGATCGCACGGTCCCGACCATCCGCCGGCCCACTGAGCCGAGATTCTCCTCCAGCGATATTCGAGGCAACACGATACCCAGTAAACCAACGAGCAAAAAGAGGACAAGGATGATTTCCAGGATCGTAAACCCATGCGAGGACCGTAAGGCGTGAGGCGCGAGGTGTGAGGCGAGGGGAGCCAGCAGATGCTTTTCTCTTATCCCTCGCCCCATGCCCCTCGCCTCTTGCCACATCCTCTAGTCCTTATCGAGATTCCAATTGGTAATATCCGCATTGATGCCTTCGCCGCCTACTTCACCATCAGTCGCGAGGGAGATGATCTCGTAATCGCCTTTTGGACTGGGACTCAAGTATTTGTAGGGATTCTGCCAGGAGTCTTCTGGGAGCTTGGGGAGGTACCCTCCGAGCTTCCACTTCTTCGGAATGACCCCGACCGAAGGTTTTTCGATCAAGGCCTTTAATCCTTGTTCTGTTGAGGGATAGACACCGTTGTCGAGTTTATAGAGTTGTAAGGCTCCTTCGATATTGCGAATCTGCACCTTGGTGGCCGTACGTTTGGCATCGTCCGTTCGTCCCATGATGCGAGGAACGACTAAGGCAGCAAGAATGGCAAGGATAGCCACCACGACCATAATCTCGATGAATGTGAAGCCACGTTCACTCCGGAGGATAGAGCGTGAAGGGTGATGCGTGATGCGTGATAGGTGAGGACCCAGCAGCCGGTGCCTGTTGTTCCACGTCATCTGTGCGCGCTCGAACTGTTCCTTGCCTCTCATCGAACACCTCCCATTTGACTCATCACGTATCACTCTTCACTGATCACGGTTTCTAGCGGACCATCTGGCCCATCTCAAAGATGGGCAACAGGATGGCCACCACAATAAAAAATACCAATACACCCATGACGAGAATCATGATGGGTTCCAGCAGCGATGTAAACCGCGTAATCACCCGATCCACTTCCCCATCGTAAATTTGTCCGATTCGACGCAGCATCTCCTCCATTTCACCGCTCCGCTCACCGACTGCAATCATGTGGGTGACCAGGGCGGGAAATTCTCCGCTGCGCTTCAACGGTTCGGCAATCGTTTCCCCTTCGCGAATATTCTGTCTGGCCCCCTCAACGGCTTGCTCTAGGACACGATTATTCATGACACGTTTTGCGACGTCCATGGCATCCAATAACTGCACACCGCTCGCCAGCATGGTGGCCAGCGTGCTGGTGAGGCGTGAGATGGCGACCATCCTGGCCACTTCGCCGATGAGTGGAATTTTAAGCAGCCATCGGTCGGACTTGAGCTTCCCCGCTTCCGTGTTCATGGCCCGCCGCACCGACCAGACGACGAGTGCCACCCCACCAAGTATGACAATCCAATAGTCGGCTAGAAAATGGCTGATGCTCATCAAGACGACAGTCGGCCAGGGGAGGGCCTGTTTCAAACTCGTAAAGACCGCGGTGATTTTCGGTACGACAAAGGTCATGAGGAAAAAGA
The DNA here is from genome assembly GCA_005116815.1 of Nitrospira sp. Taxonomy (GTDB): domain Bacteria; phylum Nitrospirota; class Nitrospiria; order Nitrospirales; family Nitrospiraceae; genus Palsa-1315. Next base: position 221,481 of record SWDR01000022.1, read on the forward strand.
GCACCGATACCCCGACAATCAACATCAGGGCTGGATAGAGGATGGCATTGGTGACTTTGTGCTTGAGCGCCAACTGCTTTTCCAGAAACTCTGCGAGGCGGAATAATATTTGATCTAATGCTCCGCTGGCTTCACCGGCTCTGACCATGTGTACATAAATCTGGGAAAACTCGCGCGGATAACCTTCCAGCACCGCACTATAGGACTTGCCTCCACGGATTCCTTCTCGGATATCGGCCATCAGGCTCTTCACGGATTTCTTCTCGGATTGATCGACCATCACCCCGAGCGCTTCGACCAGCGGCAGACCTGCCACCAGTAATGTGGCCAGTTGTCTGGTCATCATCGCGACATCCGTCGTGCTGAGGGCAGGGGAGCGACCGATCGCTGAGGAAGAGGTGCCAGGAACGTCTGCGTTCGAAGTCGTGCCTTGCTCCACCATATCGGTCGGAAACACGCCGACCTTCCGTAATTTGACACGAGCAACCTTTGGGCTTTCGGCATCGATGATGCCGGTGGCGGACCCTCCGTCGTTCTTATAGCCCTTATAGTGGTAGACCGGCATCCGGTTAGATCTCGACTTCCTGCTGGGTAATGCGCATCAATTCTTCAGTCGTTGTGAGCCCATGAAACACTTTCTCCGCGCCTTCATCTTTCAATGTCACCATGCCCTTCGTCATCGCCGCTTGACGAATCGTCGCCGAATCCGCTTTGTTGCCGATGAGGCGACGGATTTCATCGTCGAGGACGAGGAGTTCGAAAATTCCTGTCCGACCTCGATAACCGGTCTGGGAACAGGCCGGGCACCCGGCACCGCGATAGAAAGTGGGGCGCGCCTTTGGGGGGACGATGCCGATGCGAATGAGTTCCTCGTCTGTCGGCTGATAGGGCTGCTTACAATCCGAACAAACTTGCCGCAACAACCGCTGGGCTAAGACGGCGACCACCGAGGAGGCGACGAGAAACGGTTCAATGCCCATATCGATTAATCGAGTGGCCGCGCTCGCGGCATCGTTGGTATGCAATGTGGAAAATACCAAATGCCCTGTCAGCGAAGCATGAATGGCAATTTCAGCGGTTTCACGATCTCGGATTTCCCCGATCATAATGACATCGGGATCTTGTCTGAGAATCGATCGCAGACCCGCAGCAAACGTTAGGTTGATCTTGGGGTTCACCTGCATCTGCCCCACACCGACGAGTTGATATTCGACGGGGTCTTCTACGGTAATGATGTTTTTGTCCGGTGCATTGATCTGAGTCAACGCGGCGTACAGCGTCGTGGTCTTCCCACTCCCGGTCGGGCCCGTCACGAGAATGATGCCATGTGACAAGTGAATCAGCTGTTGGATGATCCCCAGCCGATCTTGCGAAAATCCCATCTCGGAGAGATTCAGGAGGCGGTTCTCCTTCTCCAGGAGACGCAGCACGACGCGTTCTCCATGGGAGGTCGGCAATACTGAGACACGCAGGTCGACATCCTTCCCCGCCGTCCTGATTCGAAACCGGCCATCCTGTGGTAAACGCTTCTCCGCGATGTTCAGGCCGGCCATGATCTTCAATCGCGCGATGATACTCGCCTGTAGATGCTTGGGGGGGGTAAGGACGGGATAGAGTACTCCGTCAATGCGATACCGTACGACCAGTCCCCGTTCGAACGATTCGAAATGAATATCGCTGGCTCGCTGTCTCACCGCTTGGAAGAGGACGGAATTCACTAAGCGGATGATGGGGGCTTCGTCCGTCGCGTCGAGCAGGTCTGTCGGCTCATCTAACTCATGGGCAATTTGATCGAGACTTTCACTGGCTGCGATATCTTCCATGACTTGCTCTGCGCCTGCAGGACTTGCTGCGTCGTCATAGACACGATTCAGGCAGGCTAAGAGCGACAAACTGGTCGTCAGTATCGGTTTGATCGGAAGCCCGAGCAACAGACGAAGATCGTCCAACGCCGCCGTTTCCATGGGGTCGGTCGTTGCCACAAGCACCGCGCCATCCTCTGTCTTGAGCGGGAGTACGTGATAGCGGCGCGCGAAGTGGATCGGAACTTTCTTGACCCATTCGTGGTCGACCTGGCTCACGTCAAGGTGCGGGAGCCAGGGCAGTTCGAACTGAATCGCGAGCGCCTGTAACAGGACATCTTCGGTAATCGTCCTGAGGCGGATCAAAATTTCGCCGAGACGCCCCCCTTTGGTTCCTTGAATATTAATCGCCTCAAGCAACTTGGAGTCGAGCACGCCGAATCGGTCCTCGAGTATCGCGCCTAGGAGCGGTCGACTACTATGTTCGTCGTTCATTTCAGAATATCCATGATGACATTGCTCGTCTCTGGAATGGTCACAGGCCTTGGAGCAAGACCATAGACCCTTGTGAGGTACATGGAGCGTCTCTGGCTGATATCGCTGGACAAGGTCATGCAGGCCATTCCCTTTCGCGTTTCAACGGGAGCTGTGCCTCACCATCCGCTCACAAAAGCTCCAGAATGACAGCGAACTGTCGAAAGCAGAAAGGAGCTGAAGCAAATGAAGATACAGCAGGCTTAGCGAATGTCGAAGGTCATCGCGGTTCGCTGATTGTTACGCAGCACGTCAAGCTTGACCGTCTTCTCGTTGCGAAGCTGCTGGAAGAGCGTGAGCATCGTGCCTGGATCGCGGATGTTGACGCCATTGACCTGCTGGAGGACATCCCCATACTTCAACCCAATCTTTTCATAAAAGCTTGAAGGGGCGATGTAATCCAGTTTGAAACCATTCATCGCTCCATTGACCAGGTAGGGTACGGCTCTCGCCTGGGACAATAACTTGGGCAAGTCACCCATCGCTTGTTCGACATCTCTCCGATCGAGGACGGTACGCAGAGGACTCCCAGGCGCTTGAGCGACGGGCGATCCTGCGATGACAGGGGGAGTCAGTGGCTTCTCAACCTGTGAGGCGGCGAGTTCAAGTAACTCTTGCTGATCGCCCTGCCGAATGACCATCCCATCCCGACGGATTTCGCTGATCTCACCCACATCGGGTATGAGATCGTGCAACTGGAAGAATAGTTGTCGTTTGCTGGACAGCTCTTCTACGATGACTGAGACCCCTCCATGATCGCCGATCACCACTCCGAGCAGCTTCAGTTTCGCCGCCAGATTTAATGAAACTCGTGGAATGGCTGCGCCAGTCCCTGCGATGGGGCTCATGCCGAGGGGGTCAGAGGGGAGTGGGAAAAGTCCGCTTGTTCGAATATGCTCAACCATCGCGGGCACTGAGGTCCGTACCTCAGTCTCCTGGTCGAAAGCCGGTGATGGTCGTACCAGCCCTACAGGAACAGACAACGCCTCCGCAATCACTGCGTTGATGATATGCGCCACCAGCAAGGTGCCACATACAATATAGGCAAATATAATACCCCTGCGCAAACTCATGGTCTTCGATCTCGACCCCGTATCACGTATCCTGTCCAGTTCTACATTCTAGTGCGGCACAAGGTCCTGTGCAAGAAGTTCCCGCATCTCTGTAGATAGCACATCATCTGTCCGGTTTTTGTAGCACGTGATCTGTCCGGTTTAGGGTGCGCCCTCAAGGAGGGCCACCATGACACGGGCGACCGTATTACAGGAGGTGCGACAGATGCGGTTTGAGGAGCTCTAC
>SWDR01000022.1:225215-252362 GCA_005116815.1 Nitrospira sp.
GATGGAACCTTGGCCGTGTTTCACGGGCCTCGGTGTCTGGCCCGGTATTGTGCCGAGGGGATACTGCAGGAGGCCCCCGTGACAACACGGCCGCAGTCCACGCTGAGCCGAGCACGCCGATGACCGATTGAGAAGCAGAAAGGGACCGGACAGATCATGGGCTACATAAACCGGACAAGTTAACTTGCTATCTACAGAAGTTCCCGCATCTCTTGTGGAGACGAGCCCATCATTCTTGCCAATACCATACGGTGTTGAACCATTAAACAGGTTACCACTGAGCGCTCTTCCTTTGTACTCTTGCGACATAGCAATTGCTTGCCCGTCACTCCATTCCTGTGTCATTCCAGGGCCTCTCATGAGAAGGTACCTGATATGACGGCAGGAATCACGGGGCAGGGAATGAGTGAAGGCCTGTTGCAGCTAGGAATACGATCAAAACCCTCTCCTGTGTGGACAAGACTCTTGAATCGAGACATAATTCATCCCACTTCTGATGTAACCGAAGGAGAGTTCTTGTGAAGAAAGCATTAATCAGTGGCATTACAGGTCAAGATGGATCGTATCTGGCGGAGTTTCTTCTCGGGAAGGGTTATGAGGTTTACGGCATTATCAGGCGATCAAGCTCGTTCAATACTGGACGAATCGACCCCATCTATGAAGACCCCCATGTTCCCCATCGACGGCTCCATTTAGTATATGGCGATCTCAACGACGCGAGCTCGCTGAACCGCATTATCCGAACAGTCCAGCCGGATGAAATTTATAATCTGGGGGCGCAAAGCCACGTGCGTGTGAGCTTCGATATTCCCGAGTATACAGGCGAGATTACCGGACTCGGAACGATCCGCCTGCTGGAAGCCATTCGGGAAGCAGGGTTGAAACCGAAGTTCTATCAAGCATCATCGAGCGAGATGTTCGGCAAAGTGCAGGATGTGCCTCAGCGGGAAACCACACCATTCTATCCCCGCAGTCCCTATGGGGCCGCCAAGGTTTACTCCTACTGGATTACGGTCAATTATCGAGAGGCGTACGACCTCTTTGCCTGTAACGGCATTTTATTCAACCATGAGTTTGGTCAGCACGTTGAGGTCGATGTAAGGCGACGGCGTGACGATGGCGAAGCCCACGAGATCTTTTCCGCGTCGTCCTGCGCGGCCGGCAATCTGCTGTACCTCGCCGATCGTCAAGTCCATGAAGTCGCGCGACTTGCGAATGCTGGACTGCGTGATGATCACGGTGCGCGCAGGAAAATCGACTCCGGCGGCTAAGGTAGTCGTGGCGAAGACGGCGTCGAGACAGCCATGGCGCATCAGTTCCTCGACTGCGATTTTCCATGAGGGGAGATGGCCTGCATGGTGCGCAGCCACGCCGATGCGTGTGACGGTCGGAATCAGCGGATGCTCGGCGATGCTGGGATATTGGGCGATTACCTTGTCCAGCACGGCGGCGATCGCCTCCTGCCGAGGCGGCGGAAGGAAGATGTGGCTATGGTCGAAGGCCTGCATCGCTTCATCGCACGCCCGGCGCGACGTCAGAAAGACAATGGCAGGGGTCAAGTGCTTCTCGCGAAGGGCTAGGATCAGGTCAACTGGATGAATCGAGGGAGGCATGCAGTTTCATTCCCTTTGAAATCACGACGAGGCCGGATTCGGTGACTTTAAAACGTTGCGCATCGGCCGCCCGGTCGTACCCGATTTCCGTGTTGGGCGGGATGACGACATCCTTATCGATGATGGCCCGTTTGATCCGGCTCTGTTCTCCGATGACGACGTTTTCCATGACGATCGATTCACGCACGTCTGCATGATCCAGCACGCGGACGTTCGGTGAGAGCACCGAGTTTTGCACCCGGCCACCCGAGACGATACAGCCGCCGCAGACGATGGAATCCAACGCCACGCCCATTCTGCCGCCCTGATAGTCTTGTGCGAAGACGAATTTGGCCGGCGGAAATTGACCTTGATAGGTGCGAATCGGCCACTGCTGGTCGTAGAGATTAAACTGGGGGTCCACCGCGACGAGGTCCAGGTTCGCTTCCCAGTAGGCGTCCAAGGTGCCGATGTCGCGCCAATATTTCACGTCTTTGTTGTTCGCGTCGACAAAGTTGTAGGCATAGACACGGCGATCGCGAATCATACGCGGAATAATATTTTTCCCGAAGTCGTGACTTCCGTCCTCTTGCGCGTCGGCAATCAAATATTCACGGAGGACCTTGGTGCGAAAGAGGTAGATGCCCATCGAGGCAAAGGCTTTGGTCGGGTCGTTGGGGACCGACTGCGGATGCGGCGGCTTTTCTTCAAAGTTCGTAATCCTGAAATCTTCATCTACGCTGATCACACCGAAGCGGTGGGCCTCTTCGATCGGGATATCGATGGCCCCGACCACGGCATCGGCACCTTTGGCGAGGAGCCAATGGAACATCTCCATATAGTCCATCTTGTAGATGTGGTCGCCGGCCAGAATCAGGACATAGTCAGGTTGTTCGTTGTCGAGGAGAAACAGGTTTTGGTGCACCGCGTCGGCAGTGCCTTGATACCATTCTTCGCTGATCCGTTGCTGGGGTGGAATCGAGGCGATGTATTCCCCGAGTTCGGCATTGAGGATGTTCCAGCCTGTCCGGATGTGCTTGTCGAGCGAATGGGATTTGTACTGGATGAGGACGGCGACTTTGCGAAGTCCGGAATTGAGACAGTTGCTGAGTGTGAAATCGATAATGCGGTACTTTCCACCAAAGGGCACGGCAGGCTTGGCGCGATGTTCGGTGAGCGGCTGAAGCCGTTCGCCTTTTCCTCCCGCCAGCACCATGGTGAAGATGTTCTGCATTGCGGGGAATTGTAGCAGGACGCAGAGGAAATAGAAAGAAAGCAGACTCGTTGACATCGCGAAGATCTGAGACGATACTACGCGAGACAGCCTAGGCAGATGCATGAGTCGTCGATCAAAGGAGCAGGTATGAAGCGGGATGTATTGGTCACGTCGCTGGTGAGACAGAAGCCGATCTTGAAGTCGGTTCAAAAGTCGGTTCAGAGGCCGGTTGTGGATCGCAGCAAGGATGCGCTCTCGCGGGTCGAACATCTTGAAAGTCAAATGGCCAAGTTGTCCGAGTTGGTCCGTGAACATGCGGAGGATGTCGATCGGTTGGTGCGCATCGTGGCAGAAGATCGCGAAGTCATTCGGCGGCAGTTATTGCGCAAGCACCATGAGCAAGTCCGGGTTCGGAAACATCTCCGTGATTCGAATTCCAAAGTAGGACTCGATTCCTAAGCCGGTGATCCTGTGCCATCGATTCCTCCTCGCGGGACCTTCCTCTCAGGATTGCGAACAGACCCAGCCCGCCTCGTTCTTGCTGCATCGCTCTTATGCCGGTGACATCATCATGGATCAGCATGGTTGATCAATCAGCGAGCATCGACATCGCGTCTTTGGTGAAGCGACATGGTGCGACGCTCGCGGTCGACCATGTGTCGTTGACCGTGCCGCGAGGGGAATTCTTTTCGCTCCTCGGTCCCAGTGGAGCAGGGAAGACGTCCGTTTTGCGGATGATCGCAGGATTCGAAACGCCGGACGAGGGGACGATTCGAATCGACGGCCGCTCGATGGAGGCGGTTCCACCGAACCGCCGTCCCGTGAATCTTGTGTTCCAATCCTACGCACTCTTTCCCCATATGACGGTTGCTGAAAATGTGGCCTTCGGCCCCACGATGCAGGGGGCCTCTCGCGCCGACATTACGTCTCGCGTTCGTCTTGCCTTGGATATGGTGAAGCTTTCTTCGAAAGAGGAACGTTTGCCATCTCAGCTATCGGGCGGGGAGCAACAACGCGTGGCACTGGCCCGCGCCTTGGTGAATCGGCCATCTGTCCTCTTACTCGATGAGCCGCTCTCAGCGTTGGACCAACAGCTCCGGCAAGAGATGCAGGTTGAGCTGAAATCTATTCAAGCACGAGCGGCCTGCACCTTCGTCTGCGTCACGCATCATCAGGAAGAAGCCCTGACCATGTCGGACCGTGTAGCGGTCATGCATCAGGGGCGGGTGCTGCAGGTCGGTAGCCCGCAAGACCTGTATGAGGCGCCAGGTTCGGCATTTGTGGCCCGGTTTATCGGAGTCTCGAATGAACTGCGTGGAATCGTTCGGCGCATCGACGGGGAGCGAGCGATCGTGCAATCTCCGGAATGCATTGGAGAGATCCAGATTGTTCTACCCATGCATCTGCCTATTCAGGTGGGAAGTCCGGTCACGGTACTGATACGGCCTGAACGGCTTCGCCTTTCTACCACCGTTCAGCGGCTGAGCGGTGAACAGAGTCTGGCCGCCTCAGTCGACAAGGTGCTCTATAGCGGGAGCGATCGGCGCTATCTGGTACGGCTCGGTGAGCATGTCGTCTGGAACGTGCGGGTGCCGAACGATGAGTCCGGTCGAAACGGGCTCGTGCCTGGCGATAACCTGTCCGTGCGCTGGCAAATCTCCGATGCCGTGGTGTTGAGCGAATGAACAGTTCTCCTCCTGCCGGACGGGCAGAGGCTTCAAGTCCTGTGGCATCCTGGTGGCTGCTCGGACCAGGTCTGCTCTGGATGGGGCTGCTATTTGTGGTGCCGCTCAGTCTTGTCCTGGTGATCAGTTTCGCCGAACGGGGAACCTATGGCGGGATCGTTTGGTCGTTCAGCCTGACGAACTATCTCGACCTTCTCCACCCTCTCTACGCTCGTATTCTTGGCCAATCGGTCCTTCTGGCCGCCGTGACGACTGTGCTCTGCCTGATCATGGGTTTCCCTTTGGCCTACTACATCGCGCGAACAACGCCGCGACGGCAGGGGATTCTGTTGCTGCTGGTGATGATCCCCTTCTGGACCAACTTCCTCGTTCGTACCTATGCCTGGATGTTTATCCTCCGCACAGAAGGTCTGCTCAATACGCTGCTACTGAAGCTGGGAATGATTACGGCTCCGATCGAGCTGCTCTACTCCAATACCGCCGTCGTGATCGGACTGGTCTACGGTTATCTCCCATTTATGGTGCTGCCGTTGTTTGTCGCGCTTGAGCAAGTGGATCGGACGTTGGTCGAGGCGGCCTGGGATCTCTACGCGACCAGATGGGCGGTGCTGTGGCGGATTATTGTGCCGCTGGCTCGTCCAGGAATTATAGCCGGTTGTCTCCTTGTCTTTATTCCTTCGCTGGGGGCCTTTCTTACGCCGGATCTTCTCGGGGGCGCCAGGAGCATGATGGTCGGGAACCTCATCCAGCATGAGTTTCTGGTCGCACGCGATTGGCCGCTTGGCGCGGCCATTTCCTGTCTGTTGATGCTGTTCGTGATGGGCATGATGCGCTGGTTGCTTCACGCCGCGTCATCACGCCCCCGGCAGGAGGATGCGTCATGAAACAGGCTGGGGGCTGGTTGTGGCGCGTGAGTTTGGCCAATCTGTTCTTTCTCTATGGACCGATCGCCCTGTTGATACTGTTTTCGTTCAACGCGTCGCGACTGTCCGCGACCTGGCAAGGATGGACGTGGCAATGGTATCGCGCGTTGTGGGTGAATCAATCGCTGCTCGATGCCACGGCGAACAGCCTGCGGGTGGCGACGGTATCGACGGTGCTTGCACTGTTCTTGGGTGTTGGACTCGCAGTGGGGTTGGACAGTCTGTCAGGGCGACGGCAGCGCCAGATCGAGCAGTCGCTGCTGCTACCGCTAGTGATTCCCGAAGTCATGATGGGGGTCTCGCTGTTGTTGTTCTTCGTCCTGCTACAAATCCCCCTCAGTCTGATAACAGTGATGATGGGTCATGCTCTGTTCAACGTGCCCGTCGTGGTGATCATCGTGCGAGCTCGTCTTAAAAAACTAGATCCACGGCTGATGGAAGCCGCAGCGGATCTCGGGGCCACCTATTGGAATACGCTGCGTCATGTGACGATTCCGCTGCTCAGGCCTGCCATTCTCGGGGCAGGGCTCATGGCCTTTACCATTTCGCTCGACGACTTCATCGTGACCTATTTTACGGCCGGTCCCGGGGCGACGACCCTGCCGCTAAAAGTCTATTCGATGATCAAATCCGGTATGTCTCCAGAGATCAACGCCCTGTCGGCCCTGTTCGTGATTGTGTCCATGGGGTTGATCGGCTTGTCCCTTCTCTTGCAACGACGATAGGGCACGTATGCGTATCAAAGGGATAAAGCTTTCCCTCTGCCTGCTGACGCTCCTGCTCTGGGGGACCGTGGCCTGTCAACGAACCTCCGGGGATGCAGGGCAGAAGACGCTCCACTATTTCACCTGGTCCGATTATGTCGGCCCCGAGTTGCTGGCAGAGTTCGAGCGGCGCCATGGCGTGCATGTCGTGGTGGATACGTTCAGCAGTAACGAAGAACTATTGGCCAAGCTCCAGGGCGGAGCCACAGGCTACGATGTCACGGTACCGTCTGATTTCATGGCAGCGATCATGATCCAGCAGGGGCTCGTTGCCGAACTCGACTCCACGAAGCTGCCTAATGCCGCTACATTGGAAGACCATCTTCAGCACCTTCCGTTCGATCCGACACAGAGGTATGCCATTCCCTATCTCTGGGGGACGGTCGGGATAGGGTATGACTCAGCCGTCGTCTCGACACCGCCGGATAGTTGGGCTGTGTTATGGGATCCCCGCTACAAAGGGAAGATCAGCATGTTGAACGATCAGCGGGAAGTATTCGGGGCGGTGCTCCGGTTGATGGGGGCCTCCATGAATACGAAGGACCCGGCGTTGATTGAGGCGGCGAAAGCGCGATTGTTGGTGCAGAAACATTTGGTGAAGGCTTATGCCAGCGAGCATTACGACCAGCTCTTGGCGTCGGGCGATGTGGTGCTGGCTCATGGGTGGGGAGGGCCGGTTGCCAGGGCGATGTTAGATCGCCCGTCGATTCGTTATGTCGTGCCGAAGGAAGGCGGGACTCTCTGGGCGGACTGTCTGGTCGTGCTGAAGTCCTCTCCCAGGAAAGAGCTGGCGACGCAGTTCATCAATTACCTCTTGGAGCCACAAGTCGCAGCGCGCACAGCAGAGCGCCTGCTCTTTGCCTCGGCGAATAAGGCAGCTAGGCCTTTTGTGCCCTCACGTATTTTGGATAATCCAGCCATCTATCCGCCCCTCGATCTGCTCCCTCGTCTGGAATGGATGACCGACGTCGGCGCGGCACTTCGAATGTACGATCGGGCTTGGACAGAACTCAAGATGCATTAGCGGGAGAGCCTTTTCTCGCTTATTAATTGGGGGATCGATAAGGGATAATAAGTGCTTATTTATCAAGAGGTTCTTTGCTTCGGCCTACGTACCCTGTATAATGACACTTCGGTTAGGATGAATGTGCTTTGGCCATAAATTAGGAGCCTGTCTGTGTTGCCGGATCGACGATTCGTGTTCATGTGTTTCCTTTCAATGATCAGCGTTCTGGGTATGTCCGGATCTCTTGCCGGTGCGGCCTCGCCGTCTTCAATGTCCGAACAGACCATTGTGCCGCCGAAGGCGCTTCGCCTTAGCGTGAACGATGCGCTGGCATTGTTCATCAATCAAAACCTCGATGTGCTGATCGCCAAGTATGGGATTGAGTACAGCAAGGGACAGCAGATTACTGCGGGGTTGTTTCCCAATCCTGTGGCGACGATCGGCACGCTCAGTTCGTTTACACAAGGGCGGACATCTTCGAGTAGCGGAGCGCTTTCCGGTCAAATCCAGCAGTTGTTCGAGTTGGCAGGAAAACGGGGTTACCGGATTGAAAGCGCTGGTTATGGCATCCAGTCCGCGGAAGCGTCGTTTGGAGATGCCGTGCGCCAATTGGGGTTCACCGTCAAGGACACCTACTACCGAATCCAGTTGGCTCAGCGGCGCCTGATCTTAGCCGAAGAGAATCGAGACCGCTTTGCCCGTATTCTCGACATCAATACGATTCGGTTTAAGAAAGGGTATATTGCGGAGGTCGACCTCATCCGTATCAGGTTGCAGATGGTCGATTTTCAATCGCAAGTGATTCAATCGTTGCAGGAAGGGGAGTCGGCCCGCGGAGATCTTCGACTGTTGTTGCGACTTTCGCCGATTACCCTACTGGAACTGACGACGGAATTAGACTTTCGGCGCATCGATCCTGACATCGGGAAGCTACGGATGGTCGCGCTCGATCTTCGTCCCGATATCAAGGCGCGGCGGTTTGCTTATTCGCAACGTGAGTCCGACCTGAAGCTTGCAAAGGCGTACCGCATCCCAGACGTGACGATCGGGGCCGGGTATGCGGTTCAGGGGCCGCAGGGGCCGGACAACCCCCAGCAGTGGTCTCTCAACTTGGGCCTTCCGCTTCCTATATTCAATCGGAATCAGGGTGGCATCGTCCAAGCCGAGGTTGCAGTACAAACTGCCGAAGCCGACTTGAATAAGACCGTCAATCTAGTTGAAAATGAAGTGGAAGTTGCCTATCGCAACCTGTTACAGAGCCGGCGGTTGGTCGAGGCCTATGTCGGTGGAGTGTTGGAGGATGCCCGCTCAACTTTTACGATTGTCGAACGGGCCTATGAGCGGGGTGGCGCGACGATTCTCGATTTGCTGGATGCGGCTCGCACCTCGCGGATGATTCAGCAGAATTATATCGAAGCGCTCTTTAACTATCAGCATCAGTTGTTCCAACTAGAAAGTGCCGTGGGGCAGGAGATTGCATCGTGAGAACCTTTGTTCCAGCAGAGGCAACGGTTGAGCGGATAAAGGAATCTCTCGGATTTCTGTCTGCGCGATCGGTTTCAACCGTCGCCTTCGCCTGTCTGTTTCTTGTTGCCTGTGGGCGAGGAGAGCAACCGGCAGTCTCCAATGCTGCCAGCCCTCTTCCTCCAAAAGCCGGTTCATTCCAGGAGTCGCATCCGCGTGTGGAAACGGCTCTCGTTGAAGTCGGGTCGGGGGCTCATGACTTGACCTTGTCCGGGAAGGTCGCCTATGGGGAAGATCGCTATTCCAGAATTTCCTCTCCCCTTCAAGGGCGCGTTCTCGAAGTCAGGGCGCATTTGGGCGAGCGTGTGCAGGCAGGGAGCGTGCTGTTGGTGTTGGATAGCCAGGAAATTGCGCAGGCCTATTCAGAATACGTCAAGGAAGATTCCGATCTCCAATATGCGACTCGTGCCCGTGATTTGGCTAAGGACCTGTATGAGAATAAAGCGCTGCCATTAAAGGATCTTAAACAAGCCGAGAACGAACTGACCAAGGCACGCGCAGAGTTTCGCCGCGCAAAAGAGCGGTTGTTGTCCTTGCGGGTGCCTGCTCAGGAATTGGATAAACCGCTCGATCGGCAGAAAATCACATCACGATTCGACATGAAGAGTCCCTTGACCGGGATTGTCGTGGAGCGGAACGTCACGCCCGGACAGTCGATCGGCGGCGATTCCGGCCAAGTCGTCTTTACGGTCGCCGACCTCGATATGCTGCAGGTGGTGGCGGATGTGTATGAACGGGATCTGGCGCTTGTCAGAGAAGGACAGTTTGCGACGGTGAGCGTGGAAGCGTACCCTGACGTGAGTTTTCCCGCGACCGTGGCCACCATCGGCGATGTCGTCGACACGACGTCGAGGACCATTAAGCTGCGCGCCTGGGTCAATAATAAAGATCATCGATTGAAGCCGGAAATGTTTGCGCGCCTCCATATCCAGGTCGGAGAGTCGACCCCGCTGCTGATGATTCCTCGCGAAGCGGTATTGGAAGTGGACGGGAAGCAGTTTGTCTACGTCGTCGAAGGTGCCGATCAATATGTCAAACGGGAAGTCAAGGTCAGCACGATTTCACCGGATCATGTGCGGGTATTGGAAGGCCTGGCATCGGGCCAGCGCATCGTGATCAAAGGTGCCGTGTTGATCAAGGGACAGGAAGTGAAGGGATAGTGTTGCACGTGGTGGTTGTCCTCCTTCGAATTGGAATCTAATCGCACCCCATGATAGCCCGAATTGTCGAACTCTCTCTGGTCCAGCGGGTCATGGTCTGTGTCCTGGGCTTTCTCCTCCTGTTCGGCGGGCTCTACGCCTTTCATCTGCTCGATATCGTCGCCTATCCCGACCCCTCGCCGCCGATGGTCGAACTGATCACCCAGCAACCGGGGTGGTCGGCAGAAGAGGTCGAGCGCCAGATCACGATTCCCATTGAAGTCGCTCTCAATGGCATGCCCGGTCTCACCGACATTCGCTCCCTCTCGATCTTCGGGCTGAGCGACATCAAAATCTATTTCGATTTCGATACGGAAGTGTTTCGCGACCGTCAGGAAGTCTTGAATCGGTTGAACTCGGTGCAACTGCCTCCTGGTGTGGCGCCGTCGCTGTCTCCCTGGTGGGCGATTGCCGAAATCTATCGATATGAACTCACGGGTGCGGGCGAGACCACGCTCACGGATTTGAAAACGGTTCAGGATTGGCAGGTCCGTCGAGAGTTCCGGCGCATTCCAGGAGTCATCGACGTCACCGCGTTTGGCGGTACGACCAAGGAGTATCACGTCGACATCGATCCGGGGCGATTGATCAGCTACGGCGTCAGTCTGTCACAAGTCATGTCAGCCTTAACTAACAGCAATGCCAACGTAGGCGGCAACTACCTGACGATCGGCGCGCAGAACTACAATATCCGTGGTTTAGGTTTGATCAACGGGATCTCGGATATCGAAAACGTCATGGTGGCCGAAAAAGACGGGACCCCGATTTTCGTCAAGACACTCGGGACGGTCGCGGTCGGTCCTCGCGTTCGATTGGGCAAGGTAGGCATCGATGATCGCGACGACGTTGTCGAAGGTGTCGTGCTGCTCCAGCGGGGGTATAAGGCACTCAATGTCCTGGAGAAGGTGCGAGAAAAAGTCGAGGACCTGAATACGTGGAAGCTGCCGGCCGGCATCAAGGTCAAAACATTCTACGATCGTACGGCCCTGATTCATACGACGGTGGAGACGGTCACGGACATCCTCATCAGCGGCATGGTCTTGGTCTTCATCATCTTGTTTGTGTTCCTGGGTCATTTGCGCGCGGCGTTAATTGTCGCCTTGACCATCCCGCTCTCCTTGTTGTTTACCTTCGGTATGATGGTCTCGATCGGTCAATCGGCGAATTTGATCTCCCTCGGGTCCATCGATTTCGGCATCATCGTCGATGCGACGCTGATCATGGTGGAGAGCATCTTCTTCCATCTGGCCCACGGGAAGACGCATGGCCTGACGGTCCACCAGCAGATTGTGAGGGCTGCTCGACAAGTCGGACAACCGATCTTCTACTCCACGGCGATTATTGTGGTGGCGTTCATCCCGCTCTTTACGATGACGGGTGTGCCGGGGAAGATCTTCGCACCGATGTCCATCACCTATGGGTTTGCCTTGGTGGGCGCGCTCTTGATGGCCTTTACGTTGGCGCCCGTCCTCTGCTCCTTTCTGCTGAAGGGCATGATCAGTGAAGACGATACGGTGATCGTGCGCGGAGTTCGTCGTGTCTATAACGGCATCTTGGACTGGGCGTTAGATCATCGGAGAGTTGTTGTCGGGGCCTGTATGGGCCTGTTAGCCGTCACCTTTGTCGCGCTCAAGTCGATTGGAGGGGAGTTCATGCCGGCGCTGGAAGAGGGCAATCTCTGGGTGCGTGCCACGATGCCCGTGGATATTTCCTTCGACCAAGCTGCAAAACTCACGAGCGAGATTCGCCGTCTGTTCCGGGAGTCGCCCGAAGTCACGACGATTGTCTCGCAGTTGGGCCGTCCGGACGACGGCACCGATCCCACGAGTTTTTTTAATGCCGAGTTTCTGGCCAATCTCAAACCGGAAAAAGAATGGCGTTCCGGCTTGAGTAAAGATGGACTGATCGAAGAGATCGAAGGGAAGCTGAAAGTCATTCCCGGAATCATCTTCAATTTTTCGCAGGTCATTCAGGACAATGTGGAAGAAGCCATGTCCGGGGTGAAGGGAGAGAACTCCATCAAGCTGTTCGGGTCCGATTTGAAGACCATGGAAGCGAAGGCGATGGAAATCGAACATGTCATGAGGAACATCCATGGCGTCAAAGATTTGGGAATCTTCCGCCTGGTGGGACAGCCGAATCTGCTGATCCAGGTCGATCGCGAGGCGAGCGCTCGGTATGGGCTGCAAGTGTCGGATGTGAACGCCGTGGTCCAGGCGGCTGTCGGAGGCCAGGCTGTCACGCAGGTGTACGAGGGCGAACGGCTCTTCGATCTTGTTGTCCGTTTTCTTCCGGAGTTTCGACAGGACGTTGACGCGATCGGCAATATTTTGGTCAGTACGCCGGATGGGGCACGTATTCCCTTGAAACAAGTGGCCTCCATTACGACGCAGACCGGCGCCTTCATCATCTATCGCGAAAACAACGAGCGGTATATTCCGATCAAGTTCAGTGTCCGGGATCGCGACCTTCAAAGTACCGTCGAAGAGGCCCAAGCGCTTCTGGCCAAGGAGGTCACGCTGCCCGAGCGGTATCGGATGGAATGGGCCGGTCAATACGATCAGTTGAAAGAAGAACAAAAACGATTGGCCAAGGTGGTGCCGATCAGTTTGGTGATCATTTTGTTTCTCTTGTACACGACCTTCGATTCGATCAAGAACGCCCTCCTGGTTTTGAGCACGGTTCCCTTTGCCTTAGTGGGCGGGGTGTTGTCTCTGGTTGCCACGAATACGAATTTTAGTATCTCTGCCGCGGTCGGCGTCATTTCGACGCTGGGTGTGGCGATTCTTGGCGGCGTGTTATTGATTTCACGCATCGAAGAATTCCGGCGCACGGGGTTAACCCTTCGGGAGGCCGTTCGGAAGGGGGCCGACGTGCAGATGCGGCCGATTCTCATGGCGACGTTGGGCGCCGCGATTGGTTTGCTGCCGGCTGCGCTTGCAACCGGCATTGGATCGCAGGCGCAGAAACCGCTCGCACGAGTGGTGGTCGGAGGCATGCTGACGGCAGCCGTCCTGATTCTGGTGGTCCTGCCGGTACTCTACGAAATTGTTCATCGGCGGGATGAGCGTATTGGTGAAGGGAAGGAAAGGGGATGATGGTGCAGAAACGATATCTGTATTCCTGGGGAGTCTTGGTGTTGGCGGTGGTACTGGGAGTGCCCGAGACCTTGTGGGCCGACCCTGTAGGAACAGGACGGGCCATCCTGGTTCAGGTACCGTACGAGGCGCCTCCAAAGGGACAAGACGTTCTGGCTGAGTCCGTTCCACAGAATACGAAACCGTTGACGGCTGAAGAAGTCCAGCGGGCGGAAGCGCTCCTGCCGTTGCTTGAGGGTAAGCAAGAATTTTGGGCGATGGGTGAATTTGTGCATCTCGGTGAGCCCGCCGTGCCGGTCCTGGTGAAGGGCTTGACCATGCCGGGCCCGCGGATTCGTTACAATGTGATTGAAACGATTTCGATGTTGAAGGCGGTCTCGGCGGTTCCAGCTCTCGTCGCCGCAGCCAAGGAGCCGAATGAGATCCCGCGGGTGCGCGAACATGCGTTGCGGGTGGCGGTGCGATTGGACGCGGCCAAAGCCGTGGAGGCGATCGAGGTGATGGCGAAGGATCAGAATTCGTCGATTCGAAAAGCGGCCGCCTTTGAGTCTCGTTATGTCAGGGAGAAAGCTGTCATACCCATTTTGATCGGAACGATCGGCGATGAGGAACGTTTCGTGGCCCTTTCGGCGGTGCAGTCCCTCTGGATTTTGACCAGACATGAAAGCGAGTTCCACGATTGGGAGACTTCGTCCAAGCAAGACCGTCAAGAATGGACGGTCGAATGGTCTGAATGGTGGAACGGGCAAAAAGATACGTTCGAAATGCCGGATCCGAAGAGGTCTGGGCGTAATCGCTAGCGACTGCGCGGTTCGAAGTTCAGAGTTCGAGGCTCCGTACACCTCGAACCTTGAACTTGGGACCCTCCTCTCTTCTCCCCTCGGCCTCCGCCTTGCGGGGCTGAAAAACCCTGTGTTATATTTTCTGAGTCAGCGATCTCCTCTCATGACGTGCTAGAAGGATTAGAGGTTCGTTCCATGGCTATTCTTCCGATTGCAAAGCTCGGTAATCCTATCCTCCGCCAGATCGCGGCGAAGGTCGATCCTCGCGATATTCGCACAAAAGAGCTGCAGCGTTTCATCGACGATCTGTTTGAAACCATGTTGGATGAGCCTGGTATCGGGTTGGCCTCGCCACAAGTGTCTCGCTCGATCCAACTGGTGGTGCTGGGTTGTGAGGGTGACGGTGAGGACAGTTTCCCCAATACCGTGCTCATCAATCCCAAGATCGTATTCTATGGTCCGCAGCAGGAGGAGAATTGGGAAGGCTGTCTGAGTGTCGACGGGTTGCGCGGCAAGGTGACGCGTCCAGCTGTGGTGCGAGTGCAGGCGCTGGATCGTGACGGCAAATCGATCGATATCGAAGCGACCGGTCTCTATGCGGTCTGTATTCAACATGAGATGGATCATTTGATCGGCAAACTGTTCCTGGACCGGATGACCGATATGTCGACGCTGACGCAACTCGACGAGTTCAGTCGCTATTGGCAAAAAGACTCGACCCCGGTCATTTAACCAGCCGTGAATAGACCCTCCTTGTGAAAACCCTCCTTCGCGTGCTCCAGTACCTCAGCCCGCACCGTGCCATGGTGGTCGGCACCTTTTTGTTCGCCGGGTTAGCCACCGCCTTCGAGTTGGTGCCCCCGTGGCTCATCAAAGTGATCATCGACGACGTGATTCAGGCAGGACAAGTCCAGCTCCTGTCCTGGGTGTTTCTCGCGCTCTGTGCCGCCTATCTATTGCGGAACTTCTGCGGATCGATGCGCATCAGGATGAATAACGGCCTGGAGCAGCAAGTCGTCCATGACCTGCATGTTCAAGTGTTTTCCGCCCTCCAACGACTCTCGATCAGCTTCTACGAAAATCGTCCGACGGGCGAGATCATGTCTCGGGTCTTGAACGATACCGAGCACATGCAGCGTATCTTCGTCGACGGCCTCGAAGAGATCATTACGGCAGGATTGACGCTGATCGGGATCATGATCGTGCTGTTCATGCTCAACTGGAAGCTGGCCTTGTTGGCCCTTGTGCCGATTCCTCTCTTAATCGTGGGTGCGGCCCTCTTTACCAAACGTGTCCATGGGCATTATCGCGTGATTCGAAAGGGCGCAGCCGAATTGAACGCCCTCTTGCAAGATGTACTGGCCGGTATCCGGGAGACGATGGGGTTTAATCGTCAGCCGTACGAACAGGAGCGATTCGATCGGAAGAGCGACCGCTGCCGACAAGATACGTTAAAAGCCATGTATCTCTGGTCCTTCTATTCCCCGGGCATGATGCTGATCGGGAGTCTTGGCGGGGCGATGGTGCTCTGGTTCGGCACAGCAGAAGTGTTAGCGCATCGGTTGTCCGTGGGTGAACTGGTGATGTTCACCTCATACCTGGCGCTCTTCTATGTCCCGATCAATCAGATTCACTCGGTGAACCACATGCTGCAGCATGCCTTGGCCGCAAGTGAGCGGGTGTTCGAAGTCCTCGACCTCGTGCCGGATGTCAGGGATCGTCCTGACGCGAAAATCCCGGTGCCTCGGGTACGAGGGGAAGTCGCCTTTGCTCACGTTGGGTTTCATTATCGTCCCGATTCGCCGATTTTGCACGACGTGACCGTATCCGTCCGTGCGGGAGAGCGGGTTGCGCTGGTCGGTCCGAGCGGCGCGGGCAAGAGCACGACGCTCAAACTATTGATGCGGTTTTACGATGTGACAGAGGGCGCCATCACCATTGATGGGTACGATATCCGCGATCTGCCCCTCGCCTTTCTTCGCAGTCAGATCGGGCTAGTCCAACAAGAGCCGTTCCTGTTTAACGGTACCGTGAGAGAGAACATCCTGTATGGCGATCTGTCGGCAAGGCAGGAAGAGGTTGAGGCTGCGGCGAAGGTCGCTCGCGCCCATGACTTCATCATGGCACTTCCTGAAGGCTACGATACCTGGATCGGAGAGCGAGGCGTCAAGCTGTCGGTCGGGCAGCGGCAACGGGTGTCGATCGCCCGTGTCATCCTGAAGGATCCTCCGATCGTCATGTTCGACGAGGCCACGTCCAATATCGATACGGAGACCGAGGTCAAGATCCGTGAGGCGCTGGACGATCTCACGAAGGGGCGGACAACGATCATCATCGCCCATCGACTCTCCACAATTCACGGCGTGGACCGGATCATTGTCGTCGATCACGGTCGCGTCGTCGAAGACGGGACGCACGAGCAGTTGATCGGACTGGGAGGGGTGTATACGCGGCTCTATGATGCCCAGTTCCAGGTCTAGTGCAGGATGCTGAAAAATCCCGCCAGCTTCGTTCTCCCCTCGAACGCATCCTCAACGTAGCCCAGAGGCTACGCCTCCGGTGCGTTCATCGGCTGCGGCCTTGCTGGCGTGCTTTTTGAGCATCCTGCAAGATCGGTCTTATACCGTGCGCTCAGCAGTGCAGTGCCAGGCCGTTGCGGATGGAGCTGGTCCGCCAGTATACTGAGCCTCACGAGATGGAGAATTGACCGATGGTGCTGATTTACGAAAGCGACCCCCTGGATGACGAAGACGCGCGCGGACGGTTCTATCATGTCTGTCGCGGGAGAATTATTAAGACGGAAATTCAACTTCCGGCTGGTGAATCCGTGTACGAATGTCCGGTGTGCGAAATCGACCTCGAAGCCGAAGACTTTTGGCTCGCGAGGCAGAAAGGGTCGGTGTAGACGTTATGGCTGGAAGTGCAGGACGAAAAACCCTCTCCGTCTCTCGCGGGCTCATGATGCTCTGCGATACCTGTTATGACCAGGTCATAGAAGAGAAGTTAACCGACGCCAGGAATTTTATCGCAGACCACGAAGCGCTCTTCGATACGATCTGCATCGGGTGCACCGATATCAATCGACCGCTCATCGACGATATGCTCGGCAGCTCAGAATGAGGATGCTGCCGAACTGTTCTCAATAGCATCCTGCTATAAGTCTTTCACCGACTCCGCCGGTCTGGCCAAGATCACCTTCTCGCCTTTTTCGACAATCGGACGTTGAATGAGATCAGGGTGGGCGATCATCACATCGAGCCATTCATCGTCTGACAGATTCTTTTTGGCCAACCCCAGTTCTTTGTAGATCTCCTCTTTGGTCCGCAAGACATCTTTGGGTGTGAGTCCCGCTTTCTTTAAGAGGCTCTTGAGGAGTGCCTTTGTGAATGGCTTCTCGTAGTAATTAATGGCGGTAAAGGGCTTTCCGCTCTCTTTTAACAACTGCACCGCCTGACGGCAGGTGCTGCACGTAGGTTTCTGGTATATCGTCACCTCGGCCATGCTACACTCCTTGTTCCAGCGTCCTCGCTGCCTTGACGCCATTTTTGCCCATGTGATACATCATCAACGATCGCCTCGTCTGAATGTCTACTATGCCAACACCAATCTTCGGAACTAGCTCTACCGGTCAGTTTTCCTGTGCCACAGACACGCAACATACCTTACGAGATCTCCGCACGAAGCGGAAGGGACAGCCGGTCTTCGTCCTGGGCCATGTGTTGGCCAGAAAAGGGCAGGAAGGTGTCTTCGAGGTCTTTAACGACCGTCTCGCCATCGTGAAGTTTTCCGATGGCGGTGCGATCGGATATGATCCGTTAGAGCTGCTCTTACCCACGGACATCGACGACAAAGGCATTGCCTACTTCGAAATTCGCCCCTGCCGGCAGTGCGAACAACTCTTCGCCCTGACAGCCCAGGAATGCGACGCCACAGAAGAGCCCACCGCTTGTCCGGAATGCCGCGGCGCATAGCCATACCTCATCTAGTCGACGAGCGGTGCGATCTCGATCGCTTTTTTAATCAGACAATCACCCGCAAACGACTGCAGCGACATCGGCAACATGCTGGCGTCGATCACATGGACCGTGACAACCTGAAAACCTTCAGCCACTTTGTATCCTTGAATTTTCATCGCATGACAGATTTCGAGCTTTTTCCAAATCAGATTATTCAGGATCGTCTCCGACGCCAGTAGCTTGAGGTCCGAAACGGCGTCATTCATGGAGACTTTCGCCGATATCCGGGCCTTGTCTTTCGGCACCTCTCTCACGACGGCAAACGCCAGAATTTCGCCGTCAGCCTGAACCAAGGAGGCTGTCCCGACAGCGATCAGGCAGGACAGCGCGAGCAGTAACGACAGCTTCTGGGTCATCACTTACCTCCTCGGTATATCCACTTCCTCGCGAGATATCTTGCTGACGGGGGAAGACGGACGTCCATGGCTTACGGTGGTCGTACCGATCGACGTCAGCGATCGAGGCTGCGATGTCGTCATCGGCGCGAGCCAGGACACCAGAGAACCAAAAATGAGAACGAGAACTCCCAGGAACAACATGACCCGTAAGGACATCGGGCGCTTCCTCTTTATGAATTGCTAACGAATGCAGTATGCCAACCGGTAGAAGCCATTTCAAGATCACGCCAGGCTAAACATGATACACTGTTTCGACTCGCCCTCTCTCCTGCGACTCAAGTGAAGGAGCACGATTATGCCTCATGATTTCATGCCAGGGCTCGCCGGTGTTCCTGCAGCCAAATCCGCGATTAGCGATGTAGACGGCCAACGAGGTGTGCTGGAATATCGCGGCATTCGTGTTGAAGAGTTATGCCTTCGATCCTCCTATCTCGAAACCGCCTATCTGTTGCTCTTCGGTCACCTTCCCACGGAACCGGAGCTTGCGCGATGGCAGGAAGATATCGTCCATCACCGCCGTATCAAGTTCAAGATCGTCGACCTCCTGAAATGCCTGCCGGAGCAGGGCCATCCGATGGATGCCTTGCAAGCAGCCGTTGCTGCCTTGGGCATGTTTTATCCTGGCAGAAACGTGAAGGACATCGAGAACAACTACTGGTCGGCCGTCAGACTTGTGGCCAAATTACCCACGATCGTTGCAGCCTGGGCGCGCCTTCGGCATGGAAACGAATATATCCCACCGCGCGATGATCTGGGCTTTTCCGAAAACTTCCTCTATATGCTGACGGAGAAGGAGCCGCTTCCTCTCTGGGCCGAGATTTTCGACGACTGTCTGATCCTCCATGCGGAACACACGATGAATGCCTCAACCTTCACCGGCATGGTCACCGCTTCGACGCTGGCCGATCCCTATACAGTTGTCGCCTCCTCGATTGGAGCCCTGAAGGGCCCGCTGCATGGCGGAGCCAATGAAGAAGTCGTGCAAATGCTGAAACAGATCGGCGAACCGGAAAAGGTTCGGACTTACCTTGAAGAACGGGGAGGCGAGAAGCAGAAACTGATGGGCTTTGGGCACCGGGTGTACAAGGTGAAAGATCCCCGGGCGACAATCCTCCAGACGCTCTGCGAACGGCTCTTCAAGGCATGTGGCAGTTCACCGTTGTATGAGGTTGCGCTGGAGGTCGAGCGAGTCGCGGAGGAGCGGCTGAAGGGGAAAGGGATTTACCCCAATGTCGACTTCTACTCCGGAATCGTCTACGAGAAAATGGGCATCGAGACCGACCTCTTCACCCCGTTATTTGCTATGGCTCGAGTGTCCGGGTGGTTGGCCCATTGGCTGGAACAGCTGAAGGAAAATAAACTCTACCGGCCGGATCAAATCTACTCCGGCGAGCACAATCGAACCTATGTCCCCATCGGCGAACGTTAGCCTCCCGCCCCTTGACTCTGCGGCGGTCCGAGTTATCTCTCTTTTTAGAGAGACGAACGGCGCGCGCACAGAGTCATTCTGAGACAGTCCATATATATAAGGGAGGTCTGTTATGACACTCGTACGGTGGGATCCGTTTCGTGAACTTGAAGACATGTCGAATCGGTTACATCGAATGTACAGCCGTCCGACTGCGCCGCAGACGAACGGCAAGGAAGCGATCGTCGTCGCCGACTGGGCGCCATCCGTCGATGTCAGCGAAACGGACGGAGAGTACCAGATTAAGGCGGAGATTCCGGACGTGAAGAAAGAGGATGTGAAGGTGACGCTGGAAGAGGGTGTGCTCACCATTCAGGGCGAGCGCAAGTTTGAAAAAGAAGAGAAGGGGAAGAAATACCATCGGGTCGAGCGGTCCTACGGGAGCTTTGTTCGCAGCTTCACCTTGCCCGATCTCGTCGATGAGGCGAACGTGAAGGCCGAGTTCAAGGACGGAGTCTTGAATCTCAAGCTGCCGAAGTCCGAAAAAGTGAAACCGAAAGCGATCGAGGTCACAGTCGGCTAATCGTCTACTATCCCTTCTGGCTGGAATAGAGGCCCGCTTCGGCGGGCCTCTTCTTTTGACTGGCTACTCCCACCATTCCCATGGACGGCTAAAAAAGTCGTTGCAGGCGGAAAACCTTGAGGATGCTTTCGAGGCGAGAACGCAGCTGACGGGCATTTCAGCATCCGCTCGATCTGCCAACACTCTTGTGTAAGCAGGTAGCCAACGTTTATTATGGCGCCCGCGACAGCTTGCACTCTTACACCGGAGTAGTATCCATGAAGAAAACACCGACTCAGTCATCCCCTTCGACCAGAATTGAACGCGATACCATGGGCGAACTGGCCGTGCCAACCACAGCTTATTATGGTGTGCAGACCGCCCGCGCCATTGAGAACTTTCCGATCAGCTCGTTACGATTTCCCCGCGCCATGATCCGGGCCATGGGAATGGTCAAGCGTGCTGCTGCAACAGTCAATCACTCCTTGGGTCTCCTCGATAAGAAGTCTGCAGATGCGATCAAGCTGGCTGCAACTGAAGTCGTCGACGGGAAACTCGATGCCGAGTTCCCCGTCGACATTTTCCAAACCGGCTCAGGCACTTCGACGAACATGAACGCCAACGAGGTGATTTCCAATCGCGCCATCGAGATGCTGGGCGGGGAGATGGGATCGAAAAAGCCAGTGCATCCCAACGATCACGTCAATCTGGGCCAATCCAGCAATGATGTCATTCCCACGGCCATTCATATTGCCGCCGGGGAGATGATGCAACAGCAGCTCATTCCAGCACTCACCCGTTTACAGAAGTCGCTTGCTCGCAAAGCCAAGGAGTTCGATAAGGTCGTTAAAATCGGCCGCACCCATTTGCAGGACGCCACGCCGGTACGCTTGGGCCAGGAATTCGGCGGCTATGCACGTCAGATAGAATTGGGCATTCAACGAGTCCGCCGAGCGCAAGAAGCCCTCAGCGAAGTCGCGCTCGGCGGCACCGCGGTTGGTACAGGGCTCAATTGCCATCCGAAATTCCCAGCCAAAGTCATGGCCATCGTGTCGAAAGAAACCGGCTGCACGTTTAAAGAAGCGAAGAACCACTTTGAAGCGCAGTCCGCTCAGGATTCGCTGGTCGAGGCGAGCGGGGAATTGAAGACCATCGCGGTTAGCCTGATGAAGATCGCCAACGACATTCGCTGGCTCGGTTCCGGTCCGCGTTGTGGACTCGGCGAAATCAATTTACCGGAGACACAGCCCGGTTCGTCGATCATGCCGGGCAAAGTCAATCCGGTGATTGCGGAATCCGTCACGATGGTCTGCGCCCAGGTGATTGGAAATGATGTGACGGTCACCGTTGGAGGGCAGGCGGCCAACTTCGAGCTGATCGTGATGTTGCCGGTGATGGCCTACAACGTATTACAGTCCATCGAACTCCTCTCGACCGCCTCCAATAATTTCGCCGTCAAGTGTATCGACGGCATCAAAGCGAACGAAGAGCGCTGCCGGAGCTTGATCGAGGAAAGCCTGGCCATGTGTACGGCATTGGCTCCTGAGATCGGGTACGAAGCTGCGGCAAAACTCGCCAAGGATGCCTATAAATCAGGCAAGACCGTGCGCGAGATGGCGAAGGAGCAGAAAGTCCTCTCGGACAAACGCCTCACCGAACTCCTCGACCCCTGGCGCATGACGATGCCTGGCGGACCAGTGGGGAGTGCAGGAGGATAGACTTTCCTTTGACAGCTCAAAATATCCTATGCTAAAGTCCGCGTAACTGTTGAGCTTCTAGACATTTATCTCTCAAATTCATCTAGGAAATTACGCATGAGCGCAACGAACTCGCATGTGATTATTGTGGTCGGCGCTGGGCCGGCAGGTATGGCGGCGGCCAGCTCTTTGGCAAAGGCCGGCCATGAAGTGATTATTCTCAATCGGGATATCAAGTTCGGTGGATTGGCCGAATACGGAATTTTCCCGGCGAAGCTCAAGCTGCGCGGCGGTCTCAAAAAACAATATTGGGAGCTACTCCAGCAGCCCAATGTCCATTACTTCGGCAATGTTTCGATCGGCAAGGGGAAAGACCTTACCGTAGAGGATGTTCGTGCCCTTGGCGCGAGTGCGGTCGTCTTTGCCATCGGCGCGCAGGGCACGAAAGCGATCGGCGTGGAAGGGGATTCGGCCCAGGGCGTGTTTCATGCGAAGGATGTGGTCTACCATTTCAATCGGCTCCCAGGATTTGGCGATCGTCCGTTCGAGATGGGCAACCATGTGGCGATCATCGGAGCCGGCGATGTGATGGTCGATATCGCCCATTGGCTGACTCGATACAAAAAAGTAGAGCGCGTCACGGCGATCGTGCGGCGTGGGCCTGCCGAGCGTAAGTACAATCCGAAAGAAATTCGTGCAGTCTGCTCCAATATGGATGTGGACGGAATCACTAATGAAGTAGCTCGGATCAAAGACCGCCTCGCTGCGGTGGGCCAAAATGCAGACGAGATACTCAAGGCTCTGACAGACGAGTTTGTAAAGTGCGAACCGAAAGTCAGCGACACAAAGATGGGCTTCAAGTTCTTGGCATCTCCGAAGCGCATTCTGGTGGATGGCAATAACCGCGTCCGTGGCTTGGAGATGGAAGATAACAAGCTGGAGCCGAAGGGAAGCGATACCGCGGCTGTGGGCCTGAAGCAATATTATGAGTTCCCCTGCGACGCCGTCGTCTTTGCCGTCGGCGACAAAGTCGATGAGACCGTGGGACTTCCCTACAAGAGTGGCTTATTTGTGACGAACCCCAACAAAACCACCAACGATCCAGACGATGCGCTCTTTCAGGCCTTCGATGAGGCCACTGGGAAAGTTGTGGACGGTGTGTTCCTGACTGGTTGGGCCAGGAAGGCCAGCGATGGGTTGGTAGGAATTGCCAAACGGGATGGGGACTGGTGTGCTGAAGTTGTGACTCGCTACCTCTCAAGCAGCGCCCCACATAGTCACACTGGCGCGAAGGTTGTCCTCGATAAGCTGGCGATGGCCCTCAAGAACCATAAGAGCCACCCGGTCGATGCGAAGGGCCTCCGCTCGCTCGAATCGATCGAGCATAAGCATCAGGGTGCGACCGATTGTATTGGGGAGTTCAAATACGCAAGCAACCGGGAGATGATCGATCTGATCGAGAAGGGGAAATCGTAACGAGGCCGCGAGCCATCGGCTTGCGCTAGCCGTCCCCCCACTTCAGCTTTTCACGCAAGACTTCATAGTATCCGCTTTCCGGGAAACGAATCAGTCTCGTCCGGTGCTCGGACATCTTGATCTCCACCGTATCGCCCTGCACCATCGCCACGCCGACCTGACCGTCTAACGTCGCCATCGCGCCATCGTCTCTACTCGTCAACGTGATTTCGATTTCTGCGGTTCCTGGAACGATCAGGGGACGGTGTGTCAGGGTGTGAGGGCAGATCGGGGTCACCATGAGAGATTGGACCGCAGGATCGATGATGGGCCCTCCAGCCGACAGAGAATAGGCGGTCGATCCCGTTGGGGTGCTGACGATGACGCCATCGCCCCGCAAATTCGTGACGAACTGGCCTTGAATCGAAATCTTCACCTCGATCATCCGGGCCAGGGTTCCCTTGCTGATCACGACATCGTTCAGCACTACTCCACGCGCGACGGTTTCTCCATGCCGATGAATATGCGTCTGGAGCATCAATCGTTCGTCGAGCACGAAGTCATTGGCAAACACGCGTTCAAGAGATGGGTACAAGTTCTCCAGCCTGACTTCGGTTAAGAAACCTAGGCCGCCCATATTGACGCCGAGGATTGGAATGCTTCGTTCCCCGGCAAGCCTGGCAGCATTGAGCATGGTTCCATCGCCGCCCAGGACCAATAGTACATCCGCCTTGCTGGCTAGTTGAGTTTTCTGGACTCCCCCTTGCTCGCCGAGCAAGGCTGCCGATGTCGTATCCAAGATGACGCCAATGCTTCGAGCCCTCAGCCAGGTCACCACATCGAGCAATGTGTTCTTGATCTCAGGGAACTTGGGCTTGGTCAAGATCCCGATACTTTTGTTCTTCATGTGTAGCGCCCTGTCGAACAGCGATTTAAGATACTGGTGAAAAAGTCCGAGATTGTATCGGGAGGGTTCTTTTGAAGTCAACGAACAGCAGCCACTCAAGCCGCGATCTTAGGGATGGGATCTCATCGAATTCCAAGCTTGTGTGATTGTCTCGTAGCCTTGACACCCAAAATCCTTCTAGTTAAGATTAGGTCAAGTTTTTCGATAGGTTTGCGCAGATGGAACTGGTCATAGGTTTCACCTAAAAGGAGGCAGGATGTTCGAACGATTCACGGACAAGGGTCGGAAGATCATCATCCTCGCACGGGAAGAGGCTGAGCGTCACCAAAACGATTACCTCGGAACCGAGCATCTCGTCCTCGCGATTCTCCGTGAATCCGACGGGATTGCGCTGATGATCTTGAAAAAGATGGGACTCTCGACCGAACAAATCCGTTTAGAAATTGAACGGAATTTGCCCGGCGGAGGGACCACCATGACCTTTGGGGAAATCCCATTCAGCCCCCGGGTCAAGAAAGTCATTGAATACGGGGTCGAAGAAGCCCGTCTCCTTGGACACAATCATATCGGCAGCGAACATCTCTTATTGGGGCTGCTCCGAGAAGAGGAAGGGATCGGCGGCAAAATCCTCCGCAGCTTAGGCGCCAATCTCCTGACCGCCCGACAATTGACTGTCACATTCTTGCGGAAATCCGCCCCTCGCGAGCGTGACCGGAAGAGCAACACTCCGGCTCTCGACGAGTTCGGTCGTGACCTGACCCAGCTGGCCCAAGAGGGACATTTAGATCCTGTCATCGGTCGCGCCGACGAAATCGAGCGTGTATTACAAATTTTGAGCCGCCGTTCAAAAAACAATCCTGTGCTCATCGGAGAAGCTGGCGTCGGAAAGACTGCTATTGTCGAAGGTCTTGCCCAGCGGATCGTTCAGTCTGAAGTGCCGGACAACCTTCTCTCACGCCGCGTCATTGCATTGGATCTCGGAGCGCTGGTCGCTGGAACGAAGTATCGCGGCCAATTCGAGGAACGGCTGAAGGTCGTTATGAAGGAAATTGTCCAGGCCGGAAACATCATTATCTTCATCGATGAGCTTCATACCTTGGTGGGAGCTGGAGCGGCAGAGGGATCGATCGATGCGTCCAACATGCTCAAGCCAGCATTGTCGCGTGGAGAGATTCAATGCATCGGTGCCACGACGCTGGATGAATATCGAAAGCATATTGAGAAAGATGGGGCACTCAAGCGGCGATTCCAGCCGATTCATGTTCAGCCC
The DNA here is from genome assembly GCA_005116815.1 of Nitrospira sp. GTDB lineage: Bacteria > Nitrospirota > Nitrospiria > Nitrospirales > Nitrospiraceae > Palsa-1315. The sequence continues at coordinate 250,718 of SWDR01000022.1, forward strand.
CCCAGCATTGATGAAACGGTATTGATCATTCAGGGACTTCGTGATCGGTATGAAGAGCATCACGGCGTCGAAATATCCGAAGAGGCTATTCTCGAAGCAGTGAAGTTATCCGACCGTTACATCAGCGATCGTTTTCTCCCGGATAAGGCCATCGATTTGATCGACGAGACTGGCTCCCGGGCAAAATTGCAGACCTATGCATTGCCCTCGGAGCTGAAGGCCATGGAGCAAGAGCTGAAAAAGGTTTCTCGCGAAAAGGAACAGGCCATCTCCTTGCAGAACTTCGAGGAAGCCGTTCGTCACCGCGAGGAAGAAGAACGGCTGCGCAAGCTGCTCGATGAATCCAAGCGCGAGTGGAAGAAGAATCAGGAGAAAAATAAGCCGACGATTGGCAAGGAAGATGTGGCCTATGTCGTCTCCAAGATGACCGGTATTCCGCTCTTCAAGCTTGAAGAAGAAGAATCGAATAAGCTGTTGCGCATGGAGGAATTCCTCCACAAGCGCGTGATTGGTCAGAATGAAGCCATCTCGGCGGTGGCGCGGGCCATTCGGCGGTCACGTGCAGGTCTCAAAGAGGCACGGAAACCGATCGGCTCGTTTATTTTCCTGGGACCCACCGGGGTTGGGAAAACCGAGTTGGCACGGACGTTGGCGGGGTTCCTCTTCAATAGTGAAGACGCGCTTATTCGAATCGACATGTCTGAATATCAGGAAAAGTTCACCAGTACGCGACTTTTCGGGGCGCCTCCTGGATACGTGGGATATGAAGAGGGTGGTCAGCTGACTGAGCGAGTTCGCCGTCGGCCCTATTCCGTGGTGCTGTTCGACGAAATTGAAAAGGCTCACCCGGATGTCTTTAATATCCTGCTCCAAGTATTGGACGACGGGGTGTTGACCGACAGCCTTGGACGCAAAGTCGACTTTAAGAATTGCGTCATCATCATGACCTCTAATATCGGGACGAAGATGATCCAAAAGGGCGTCTCACTCGGATTCCAGAGCACGGAAGGCGACCAGGATCGCCATAAGAAGGAAGAAGTCCTGAGTGAATTGCGACGTTCGTTCAGCCCGGAATTCCTGAACCGGATTGACGAAATTGTGGTCTTCCACCAACTGGACAAGACTCATCTCACCAGTATTCTCGACATCCTGTTGGGTGAACTCAATCTTCGTCTTTTGGAGAAGGGTGTGGAGCTTGAAGTCGAGGATGACGTGAAGCAATGGCTGATCAAGGAAGGCTATGAGCCGCTCTATGGAGCCAGGCCGATGCGCCGGACGATTCAACGTGCGATCGGTGATCCGCTCTCTGAAGAAATGATCAAGGGACGGTTTAAGGAATGCCGTAAAATCCGCGTCGTGCTTCGCGATGGCGCTCCGGCATTCATTGCGCAGGAGGCCATGGCTGGCGTCTAGACGCTCAGCTTTGACCTGTCCGATATTAGAATATTGAGTACGACATGGCCCTTGTGGCATCAGAGCCACAAGGGCCATGTTATTTGCCTCTCAACTTGAGCTCTCATTCGTCCTTTCGTTCACGTGGTAGGCCATGATTGCAACGCTTGATCAGCCGCGTAACGTCTGGATATCTGGGCCTATCCTTGGCATCGAGACGTCCTGTGATGAAACCGCGGCATCCGTGCTGGCG
>SWDR01000022.1:252462-273448 GCA_005116815.1 Nitrospira sp.
CGAGTTGCGTGATGCCGACCTCCTTCTCCACGTGGTTGATGCAGGGACCAAAGATCTGGACGCTCATATCGCCGCTGTCGATACCGTGCTGAAAAGCCTCACTCTCGACGAGCTTCCGCAGATCCTGGTTTTCAATAAATGCGATCAACTTCCATCCGGGCAGGCAGAGGTGCTCTGTCAACGGTACGGGGCGATCGGGATTGCTGCGCTACATCCTGAGACCCTACGCCCGCTGATCAAGCTGCTTGAAGAGCGGCTGGCCGTACTCGTCCAGGAGGGTGGCTCTTCCAGGAAATCAACGTCCCCCGGCCCGCTTGCATCTCAGTCTTAACTCGCGGCACAATCGCACGTCGTCTACCAGCCATGACTACGAAATCCTTACCAGCTATGGGTCGCCGAAAATGCCTCAAAAGCATTGCCAAGGCACTTCAGCGCACCATGCCGACACCGAAAATGGAGCTCGACCATCGTTCCCCTTGGGAGCTGCTCGTGGCGACAATTCTCTCAGCACAATGTACGGACCAGCGGGTGAATCAGGTGACCCCTCCACTCTTCGTCCGATATCCCGGACCAGGAGAACTGGCATTCGCCAAGTTGTCGGAACTCGAACAACTCATACGGTCGACGGGCTTTTATAAGAATAAGGCCAAACATCTTCTTGCCTGCGGCAAGGCCGTAACTGAACAGTTCAATACAAAGGTTCCTCAGACAATGGAGGAATTGGTTACCCTGCCTGGTGTCGGCAGAAAGACGGCGAATGTCATTCTGTCAAATGCCTTCGGCCAGCCCGGTATCGCTGTCGATACTCATGTAAAACGCGTGGCCAAGCGACTTGCTTTGACCAAATCTGACAATCCCGAACGTGTAGAACATGACCTGCAACAACTGATGCCGAAATCCCAGTGGACGCCCGTCTCTCAGCGATTGCTGTTACACGGCCGATACGTCTGTTTGGCAAGAAAGCCCCGGTGCGGTACCTGTCCGATTTACCAACAGTGCTCTTGGAAAGAGAAAGGCCCTCAATGATTCATAGTATGACCGGCTTTGGCCGTCGGCAGGCTCCTTGGCAAGATGGATCCGTCACGGTCGAAATGCGCTCCGTGAACCATCGCTTTCTTGAAATTGCCTGCCGCCTTCCCCGGCCCCTGAGCCATCTGGAAGACGCCTTTAAGAAAGCCATTCAGCAACGTTGCACCCGCGGCCGTGTTGACATCACCGTGACGATCCAGGCCGGCAAAGGCCGCGCCGGAAGCGTCAATCTTGACCAGGCGCTCGCAAAGCAGTACCATCAGGCCTTCCTCACTCTCAAGAAATCCCTGAAGCTGAGCGGGTCGGTCGATCTGGCGCTAATGGCTGGGCTCCGTGACGTGGTATCGGTTTCGGATCAGCCGACGGAAGACCCGAAACTGGCGAAGCTCGTGCAGCAACTGATGACCAAGGCCTTGACGGACCTTGCAGAGATGCGCACGAACGAAGGGAAGGCCTTGACCGAGGATATGCGCGCGCGGGTTCAGACCATTCGGAGGCACAAAGACCTGGTCGCAGCACGGACCCCGCTGTTGGCCCAAGAGGCCTTTGTCCGTATGAAGACCCGTGTGGAGAAGCTCCTGGGATCGGAAATCCCAGATCCCCCGCGGCTGTATCAGGAATTGGCAGTGTACGCGGATCGTGGCGACATTACGGAAGAAATAGTCAGATTGGACTCACATATGATACAGTTCGAGCAGACGCTCACACGTGCAGAATCTGTCGGCAAGACCCTCGACTTCCTGCTCCAGGAAATCGGCCGGGAAGTCAACACGATCGGCTCCAAAGCCAACGATGCAGAAATTGCCGGTCATGTGGTGCAGATGAAGGCCGAGCTCGAACGTATTCGCGAACAGGTCCAAAACGTCGAATGAGTACTAGTACGACCACAAGTTCTACCGCGACTGTGTCAGGCCAACCGCGATCCTCGACGGATCGTCGTGGGATTCTCTTCATTATCTCTGCCCCGTCTGGCACCGGGAAAACCACACTCTGCAAGCAGCTCACGACGAACCTTCCCGATCTGTGGCACTCAATTTCTTATACGACAAGGCAGCCACGGCTTGGCGAAGAGCATGGGCGCGAATATTATTTCATCGACGAACAGCCGTTCCAAGAGATGATCAATCGGAATGAGTTTGTCGAGTGGGCCCGCGTGTATGGGAATCTCTACGGCACACCATGGAAATCGCTGACCGAAAAGATCGATCAGGGGATCGATGTTTTACTGGAGATCGACGTACAAGGGGCGATGCAGGTCAGGAAGCGGTTTGAGGATTCGGTATCGATTTTTATTCTTCCTCCCTCAATGGCCGTCCTCCGATCCCGGCTGCAAACCAGAGCTTCGGACACGGCGGAAGAGATCCAACGGCGTTTGCATAAAGTCAAAGAAGAGGTCTGGAGCTATCGGGAGTACGCCTACATCGTCCGGAACGACGATATCAACCGATCGATTCGAGACCTCGAAAGTATTTTTTGGTCGGAGCGTCTGAAGACGAAACGATTGAATATGACCTGGCTCGAAAATAATTTCATTCTCGACGACGAACAGAAATCCTGAATTCGCAACGATTGTTCATCACACAAAGGAGCACCGCAGCCATGATCGACATGTTGAGACTTTTGCCGCAATACGCACCAGGTGAATTCGATTCCCGCCACCGTCTCGCAATTATTGCGGGTCAGCGGGCGAAGCATATCTTGCAAGGATCGCGTCATGCCGCCTCGCGCTTCAACAAGGAAACGACCATCGCCCTCGATGAAGTCCTTCGAGGCCAAACGACGTACCTCGTCGGTCAAGAGGCCCGGGATGCGATGAAGGAATCGAAGCGCGGCAAGGAAGGTGAAATGGAGCGCATCGCCATGATGACCGGCGACGATGCGAAGGAGATCAAGAAAGAGCTGAGCGTCTATGTCGACGATACCCCGAAGGCGGTAGTGGGGACGAGCGAGGAGTAATACGTGGAGATCTCCGGCTCTACAGGGCCAACGTTGATCGGGAAGCGGATCGTGCTCGGCGTGACGGGCAGCATTGCCGCCTATAAGGCGGTCTTGTTGCTCCGAACCTTGCTCCGTGAAGGAGCAGTCGTGCACGTCGTGATGACGCAATCAGCTACGAAATTCGTTACTCCGCTGACGTTTGAAGTGCTCTCAGGCCATCCCGTCTCGACGGAGGTGTTCGAGGCGCATCAGGAGATGAAACACTTATCGTTGCCTGAACAGGCCGATGCCATTGTCATAGCGCCGGCCACGGCCAATTGCCTGGCCAAGATAGCCCTGGGGCTTGGTGACGACTTACTTTCGACCATGTTGCTTACGGCACAATGCCCCTTGATTGTGGCGCCCGCTATGGATGGAGGGATGTGGACACATCCTACAGTCACCGAGCACGTGCGGACATTGCGTGCCAGGGGGACGGTGGTTGTGGATCCCGAAGAAGGCCCACTAGCCTCAGGGCGGATCGGTCACGGCCGCTTGGCAGAGGAAAGCAGGATTCTGGAGGCGCTTCAAACAGCCTTGTCGCCACTGCGCGATTGGCAGGGGCACCGCATCCTGGTTTCGGCCGGCCCAACGCAGGAGCCGATCGATCCCGTACGATTCATTTCAAACCGCTCATCCGGAAAAATGGGCTACGCTCTCGCCGAGGCTGCCCAGGCAAGGGGAGCCCAGGTCGTCCTTGTGACTGGGCCTACGGCGCTTCCTCTTCCGAAAGGCGTCGAGGTTGTTTCGGTCGCCACGGCTGAAGAAATGACACAAGCCCTATCGATGCGTCTGGCATGGTCCTCCGCTGTGATCATGGCCGCCGCCGTCGCGGATTTTCGCCCCAAATATCCTGCTTCACAAAAAATGAAGAAACAAGCGCAGATCGACCAAACGCTTGATCTCGAGCGAACCACCGACATCCTGGCCTCCTTATCCGCCCAACGGACCACACAACTTATCGTTGGCTTTGCCGCAGAGACCTGCGATCTGATCGCTCACGCGAAAGACAAGCTGACGGCCAAAGGGCTCGACCTCATTGTGGCAAACGATGTCACGACCGAAGGCGCGGGGTTCGGCAGTGAACAGAATGCTGCGACGTTAATCGACCGGGAGGGGGCTATCACCGAATTGCCGTTGATGCCAAAGCGTGCGCTTGCTGACGCAATCCTGAATCGGGCGCATGAACTGCTTCGCACCAGAGAGTCGCAACAGGCGCCAAAGCCGGTTGTGGGAGGACGCTAATACACCATGGCACAGAATCAACAATCAGCCGAGACGGCGATGGAGATTGACCGACTGGCCACCCAATTGGCCAAAGATCCGCAATCCAAGGTCTTCATGCCCTTGGCTGAAGAATATGGCAAAGTCGGCATGTGGCAGGAAGCCGCAGGTGTTCTCGAAGACGGGTTGAAATATTATCCCGGCTTCATTACGGCGATGGTCGCGCTCGGTCGTGCCTATGATCAGATGGGACAGCCCACCAAGGCGAAAGCGATTCTGGAAGAATCCATCAAATTAAGTCCTGAAAACCTGCGTGCGCACCGGACCTTGATCAAGATCTATGTGAGCCAGGAACAACATGCCTTGGCTTTGCAATCCTGCGCTGTCATCTTGAGAGTCAATCCGCGGGATGAGGAGGCGCTCTCAGTCCAATCGGCGCTGGGTAAACCCCTGACTCTCAAAAAAGAGCCGGAGAGACTAAAGCCCGCTGATCCAGTCACACAAAACAGCTCCGTGCAAGATGTGCTGGCCGCTCCAATTATTTCCGACCCACTCAAGGCAGCCATTCCGGAAGTTGGTGCGCAACATGAAGGCCTATCAGTTTCAACGTCAGTCAAATTAGAGGCCGTCGCGCCCGACCCACTAATCGTGGCTTCGGAGCTGATGGAAACGGTGCTCCACACACGGGATCACACTGGCAAACAACTTGCGGTGCCCACAGAGGATCCTCAGGCCAACGCCGTTGAGGCGATGCCTTCTCCTTCCCCTCATGCTAACGTCGTGCTTCAATTAGAAGCCTGGCTTCGAAATATTCAATCACGGCGGCGAGACTCTGACACGACGAATAGGCCCCTCTCCAAGACTTCCCAATAATTTTGCGAGTTTGACCGGTTTGAGTCGGACTGCTACAATGCGGCCCGGCTAGACTGTGGCAGGAGCAGTCGTTCTTCCCTATTAAGTAATTGAATAATAGAGTCATGCTACGCATACGAATATTGCACGGTCCAAATCTCAATCTCCTTGGGAGCAGAGAGCAGTCGGTTTACGGCACACTGTCACTTGATGTCATCAACTCAACCATTACAAAGTTGGCAAAAGAATTGGCCGTGAAGGTGGATATACGCCAGTCGAATCACGAGGGAGAGTTGGTCACCTGGATTCAAGAGTCGCGGGCAGCATACGATGGAATCATCATCAACCCGGCCGCCTATACCCATACGAGCATTGCGATCCGGGATGCGATTGCGGCAGTCAGTTTGCCAACGATTGAAGTGCATCTATCCAATATCCATCAGCGGGAAGAGTTTCGCCATCACTCATATATTGCAGGAGTTGCGCTTGGGCAGATTGCCGGTTTGGGCGTGACGGGTTATCTCCTCGCACTTCGTGGGTTGCATGACCATCTCACCGCATCCAAACGCCAGAAGAAGACAGCAGTGCCAGCAACAGTGCGACGGACGACAATAGGAACGAAATAATTACGGAGCGCGTCGAGTGGACGCATACAGGGTGAAGGGAGTATCGAGTGATTTCCACGACCGACTTTCGCGGTGGTGTACGGCTGATGGTCGATAACCAGCCGTTTTATATCATTGAGTTTCAGCATGTAAAACCAGGCAAAGGTGGAGCCTTCGTACGTACCAAGCTCAAGGGCTATCTCACGGGTAGTGTGATCGACCGTACCTTTCGGTCAGGGGAACGGTTCGAAGAGCCGAAGCTCGATGAACGGGACATGCAATTCCTTTACGCAACCGACGATGCCTATACCTTCATGGACACGGATTCCTACGAGCAATTGACGTTCGAAAAGGGCAAGCTCGGCGATAATGCAGATCTGTTGAAGGAAAACATGATCGTGAAGATTCTCGTCTACGAGCATCGCCCGATCGATGTTGAGCTGCCGAATTTTATCGAATTAAAAGTGACGGACACCGAGCCGGGCTTCCGTGGCGATACCGCGACGGGCGGCACGAAACTCGCTACCCTTGAAACAGGCGCCACCCTGAAGGTGCCGCTCTATTTAGAAAGTGGGACCGTGATCAAAATTGATACGCGGACGCGGGCCTACGTGGAGCGTGTTCGGTGAGCACACAGAAATCGAGCAAGTCAACGAAACGAGGGAAGCCGATTATCCTCCCTCAGGCCTTTGCGACCCCTCCAAGTGGCCAGGGCACACCTCTGTTATCTGGACAGCAAAGCAAACACATCCAAGAGCTGATCGACCTGCTCAAGAAGAACAATCTGACTGAACTGGAGCTGGAGCGAGAAGGCCTCAGAATCCGTGTGCGCCATGAAGTCGAGGTCAGAACGATCACGACCAGCGTTACCGACCATAGCTCAACCGGGACGGCCTCCGCGTCTCAGCCCTCTGGTGCGGCAGCGGTACAGACCGAAGATACGACCGGCATGATCACCATCGCATCTCCGATCGTTGGCACGTTTTATCGCTCCCCCTCACCGGATGCCGATCCCTACGTCGAAGAGGGCGATTTTGTGAAAAAAGGCCAGGTTCTCTGTATCGTCGAAGCGATGAAGCTCATGAACGAGATCGAATCCGAGGTAGAAGGACGCATCACGAAAATTCTGGCTGAAAGTACGAAGCCGGTAGAGTATGGCCAGGCGCTCTTCCTCGTCGATCCGACTGCCACACCCTAATTCCTCTTCCCTCGACCCACATCGGAGTACTTGCGTGTTCAAGAAAGTATTGATAGCCAATCGCGGTGAGATCGCCCTCCGGGTGATTCGCGCCTGCAAAGAGCTCGGTATTAAGACCGTGGCAATTTTCTCCGAGGCCGATGCGGCGAGCCTCCATGTGCGCGCAGCCGATGAAAAAATTTGCGTCGGGCCTCCTGACGCAGCACTCAGTTATCGAAACATTCCCAACGTCCTGAGCGCCGCCGAGATTACCGGGGCGGACGCCATTCACCCCGGGTACGGATTCCTCTCCGAGAATGCCCACTTCGCCGAAGTCTGCGAATCCATCGGTGTCAAATTTATCGGCCCGACGTCCGAACACATCGCGCTCCTGGGCGATAAAGCCAAAGCGAGAGAAATCGTCGCCCGTCGAGGCCTCCCAGTCACGCCTGGCAGCCCTGGCGAGCTCAAAAGCGAGCAGGAAGCGCTCGAAGCCGCCACCAAGATCGGGTATCCCGTCATCATCAAAGCCTCCTCCGGTGGGGGCGGGCGCGGCATGCGTGTCGTGAACAAGGCCGAAGACCTCGCGCGTGCATTTCAGGCCGCGCAAGCAGAGGCAAAGACCACGTTCGGCAACGATGCTGTCTATCTCGAACGGTATTTCCTCGAGCCCCGCCACATCGAAGTGCAAATCGCCGCCGATCACCGTGGGCATGTCGTGCATCTTGGCGAGCGCGATTGCTCGATCCAACGCCGGCATCAGAAGCTGCTCGAAGAAACGCCGTCGCCCGCTGTCGACGAGAAACTCCGCCGTGAAATCTGCCGCGTCGCGGTCGAAGCCGTCAAAGCTGTGCATTACCGGAATGTCGGGACCGTCGAGTTCCTCCTCGATAAGGACCGAAACTTCTTCTTCATGGAAGTGAATACCCGCATCCAGGTCGAGCATGCGATCACGGAGATGGTGACCGGCATCGATCTCATCAAGGAGCAGATTACACTCGCGGATGGACAATCTCTCTCATTCAAGCAGCAAGACATCAAGCTCAACGGTCATAGCCTCGAATGTCGCATCAACGCGGAAGATCCTGAAAAGTTCACACCTTGCCCAGGGATGATTACCAAGTACAGCGCGCCAGGAGGGTTCGGCGTTCGTGTCGATTCGGCCATGGAGTCGAACATGATGGTCGTTCCGTTCTACGATTCCATGATCGCCAAGGTCATTACTCACGGCCGAGACCGACAGGAATGCATCGCCCGCATGCGTCGTGCCCTCGACGAATTCGTCATCGAAGGCATCAAGACGACCATCCCATTGCACAAGCGCATTCTCAACGATCCTGATTTCCAGAAGGGGCACGTCTCCACCACGTTCCTCGAACGATTCCTCGTTAGTTAATCCAGCCGGTTTGACGACACCAGGCAACTGACTGGCAGTGCGTCTTGCTTCCAGCTACAATTCTTCCAGAATGTCCGGACCAATCCACTCCATGCGTAACCGCCTCTACATCATTCTCGATCCGTCGGTCTGTCCTGACCGCCCCCTGGTGGAGGTCCTGATGATCGCAGCTGAGGCCGGCGCTTCGCTCTTTCAGTATCGCAACAAGTCCGCTTCGATGAAGGTAGCCTATGAGGAGGCCTTGGTCCTCAGACGTGCCGCAGCACAGGCAGGGGTCCTCTTTATCGTGAACGATCGCTGCGACTTGGCCTTGGCGGTGGATGCTGATGGCGTCCATTTGGGGCAGGGTGATTTGCCACTCGATATGGCAAGGAAGGTGATGGGGCCGGATAAGTTGATCGGGATCTCTACGCACAATGTAGACCAGGTCATGGAAGCCACGGTTGGAAAACCGGACTATCTTGGTTTTGGTCCAATTTTCAAGCCTGGATCCAAAGAGGACCATGACCCGCTTGTTGGGCTTGAGGGGTTACGGACGATACGTTCATTCACAGCGTTACCCGTCTTTGCGATTGGGGGAATTCAGATCGAGCAGGTCCAGGCAGTTATGCAGGCAGGAGCGGACGGAGTGGCCGTCATCTCAGGCATCTTGAAGGCCACAGATATTCGAAAGGCCGTCAGGAGTTTTCTCGACCGGATGCCGTCACCAGCTTCGCCAGCCTCATAATCTCTACCGCCCACGCCAGCTGGACGAGACCTTCATTCCAATTTTGTTGTATGCGCGAGCTATAGGGGATTGGACCCACCACAGGAACTTTCGCGAGACGTTGAAGGAGGGTGAGGGTCGATTTTTCTTGCATGCGAGCGATCTTCGTACGCACAGGCATAGGTTGATTCAAGACCAACGCGACGACAGGGACCTTTCGCTGGTGGAGTGCATGAAGTGTCAATAATGCATGGTTGATCCCGCCCAGCCCTGATCGGCCCACCACGATAACAGGAAGTCCCATGCGCTGTATGAGGTCTAACCCATCGATACGGTCCGTTATCGGCACATGCACTCCACCGACGCCTTCCACTGCCACAAAATCGTGCTTCCGACAGAGTGCTTGGAACGTTCGCAGGATAGTGGCTATCCGTATCGTCTGTTGTTCCGCGTGCGCAGCAGTGAGTGGTGCCATCGGGAGCCGAAAGACGTAGGGACAAACTTCTGTCATCGGATCATGGCATTCAGCGGCTCGGCGCAAGCGTGCGCCATCAGACCCAGCTCTGTTCGATCGCGACACCCCTGTCTCAACCGGCTTCATGACACCGATATCGATTCCTCGTTGCCTCAGATGCGACACGAGCGCAGCGGCGACGAGCGTTTTCCCGACACCAGTATCGGTCGCGGTGATAAAGACCCCGCGCGGGCCGGAATCATGATGATTGATTTTGCTTCCTCGCATAGATAAAAACCACCAGGTTATAAAAATCTCTATGGCGCTGATTACACAGGATGCTCAAAAAGGCCGTTCAGCAAGGCCGCAGGCGGACTTTTTCAGCGTCCTGCTACAAAATTCGGCTATCGCAGTTCCAAACCTGTCCCGACACATCATTGAGTTGAGCCAGATGCAAGACGGTCTTGGCCACTTCCTCGCGTGACGGTGGCCGGCCTAACAGATGGTCTTTCCAATCGTCGCCTTCCGGCATGACTCCAGTGGTCAATCCTGTCTGCTGCCAGCCCGGCAAGAGGAGGTTGACGCGGACGTTGCCTGTTCCCCATTCCTTGGCTGCGGTCTGCACCAGACCGATAAGACCGGCTTTTGACGCAGCGTAGGCAGCCTGCCCAATCGAGCCTTGGAATCCTGCATGCGATCCAATTACGACGATCGACCCGCCACCGTGAGCGAGAAGGGGAGGAGCCATGGCGCGGAGGCAGTGAAATGTTCCTGTCAAATTCGTGGCCACCACGTCGGCCCATGCGTCTTCCTGTTGTCGAAGCAGCAGTTGGCTCCCTCCGATTCCAGCATTGCAGATAAACACCGACGGCATCGGTACCTGTCGGCAGAAGGCCTCCACCATCTGTTGCACCGACTGCGCCTCGCGAATGTCGGCGGCGTACAATGCCCCACTGCCCCCAGCAGCATTCACGTGAGAGAGGGTGTCCTCAGCCGCTGATTTATTACGATGGTAATGCACCCCAACCGTCCAGCCATCGGCAGCAAAGGCCAGGCCGATCGCTCGCCCAATTCCGCCGGATGCACCGGTCACCAGTACGGCACGTTGAGAGAGGCTTGTAACCGCGTGGCTTCTCATAGAGATGCGATTATGGGGAGGATAACAGATGAAGGCAAGCCTCCAGCTCGACCAGAACGTACGTCGATGTTCTTGCTGCCTCCAGGATTCCTATGGTACGGTCACAGGATCGCTCAACCAGTGGAGAACCTCACGCATGTCGATCAATACGCCTGGATTCCGAAGGGCCATCATGTTAGGCGCAGTTCTGCTGCTTGTTTGCTCGACCTGGTCAACGCCACTCGCAGCAGAAGAGGTCGGTATGATTGCGCAGTCCTCCGACTATTTTCCCGACCAGATCGGGAACGAATGGCACTATCGCGGCCAGATCACTGAAGGGCCGTTACAAACGATTGAACATAAGTTTTTCTCCAACGTGTCTTCGGTCACCGGCACGAAATCCATCAAAGGCATGACGGCCACTGTGTTCCACGATACGAATCCAGGCAACCATGGCCCCTCGGACAGTTTCTACCGGCGTGATAGCGTGGGCATCGTCTATTACGGGTCTGAGCCTGGTACGCCCTTGGAGAAACAGCTCGTGCCCTATCAGATCGTCCGTTTCCCCATGAAGGCTGCCACCTCGTTTCAGCAGTTCAACCGCAAAGGGCTGGACTTCGGCACCGATATGGATCGCGACGGCGAGAATGAAAAGGTCGATGCACAGGGCGACTCCACGGTGGTGGGGCAGGAGTCAGTGACCGTGCCGGCCGGCACCTTCAAAGACGCGGTGAAGGTGGAAGCGCGCATGTATATGCAAATTCATCTCTCCGGCTCGAACAAGACAGCGCAGGGCACCGATGTGATGACCGCATGGTTTGTGAAGGGCGTAGGATTGGTTAAGTACGTCGAACGGCAGGAACTCTCTCCGCTGGAAGACCGGGGCGTGATCACGGATATTAGCGAGGAGCTGGAGTCCTACGAGATCAAGTCATCGAAGGCCTCACTCGGCCGGCGCGAATCCCCGACGGAGGGTTTGTTCGCTGATCACACGGGTCACGACGAATTGCGTCAGGTACTCTTCACCTCCGGCCTTCGCTCCGACGCCGGAGAGCTTATGGCCTCCAAACGGCTGGCGGCTGACTAACGCACCGGTGATCGGACGATTCAGATAGAGATTTCCGACGTCGAACCGTTGCCGTGCCAACTCCAGATTGACGGGGCTTCGTGAGTAGACGCCACCGGTGAGGGCATAGGCCGTCGAATTCGCCAGCGTGAGCGCCTCCTGAAATGAGGCCGCCTTCATCACCGCGAGAATCGGTCCGAATATTTCCTCCTGGGCGACTCGATCGGTCGGCGCGACATCGGCAAAGACCGTCGGTCCGATATACCAACCTGGCCCCGTCACAGCCCCTTCCACCAGCAAGCGGGCTTCCTTCTTTCCAATCTCGATGTAGTCCTGCACCTTTGCCTGCGCGCGACGATCGATTACCGGCCCAACCTGGGTGCCAGGCTCTTCTGGATTTCCGACCTTCAAGCTCAGTACCGCCTCTTTGAGGCGAACGAGAAAACTGTCGTAGATCGCCGCATGGACGATCGCCCGCGAGCAGGCGGAACATTTCTGCCCTGCATAGCCGGTGAAGGATGCGACGACTCCGGTAATCGCATCATCGAGATCGGCAGTCGCATCCACGATAATTGCGTTTTTCCCTCCCATTTCTGCCAGCACCCGCTTGACCATCTGTTGCCCTGGGATAAGAGTCCCGGCGTCTTTTAGAATGCTGAGCCCGATGTCCTTCGACCCGGTAAAGGCAATTGTGGCGACCGCTGGGTGGCGGACTAATGCCTGTCCGACGTCCGGCCCACCCGGCAAACAACTGAGTACCCCCTCAGGCACACCGGCCTCGTGCAAAATCTCTGTGAGCCAGTGTCCCATCATGGGCGAACGTTCGGAGGGCTTGAAGATGACAGGATTTCCCGTCACGAGTGCTGCCGCCACCATCCCGGCAGGAATCGCGAATGGGAAATTCCACGGGGCGATGACGGCTGTAACTCCACGAGGATGAAAGACCCGCTGGTTGAATTCGCCTGGCTCCTGTCCTAACTGTCTTGGGGGAGCGAGCCTCAGCCAGTCCGCTGCATAAAACTCCAGGAAGTCGATGGCTTCGGCAAGGTCCGCATCCGCCTCACGCCAAGGCTTCCCGCATTCCAGAATTTCCCAGGCAGACAACTCGTGACGCCGTGTTCGCATGAGCGTGGCGGCTGTACGCAGAATCTCCACCCGTCGTGCTGTTGTGGTGGCACGCCAGGCATCCCATGCCTGCATCGCCCGGCCTACAGTTTGTTCAACATCAGCCATGCTCGCGCTGGTCAACCGACCCACGACTTCATCAGGGTGGCCCGGGTTACGAGATTCAACGAGAGGCCCCGTGAGGCGCAATGCCTTGAACGACGATAACCAATGCCGGCCCAGCTGTGACCGCACAGTCGCCAGGGCCTTTTGCATGGCCTCTCGATGGTCTGCCTGCGCAAAATCCTGCTGTGGTTCATTCCGAAATTCAAGCCTGCCGGTTCGCTGAGATGAGAGGGATTGCGTCTGACGTGGTCCCTCAAGAACAGGCGGTGACAACAGTGCGCGGAGCGACTGGGACTCCACATATTCCTTGCGGAGGAACGATTCATTCGACGTGTTTTCCAATAATCGCCTGACGAGATAGGCCATGCCCGGTAATAGATCGCCCACCGGGGTATAGAGTCGCAGCCGCCGCCCATGTTGTGCGATAGCATGCTGAAAGGGCTCAGCCATGCCATAGATCATCTGATACTCCCAGGTCTCAGGTGAGAGTCCGAGCGACTCCGCCACCGCCTCGATATAGGCCAATGTGCGGAGATTGTGTGTGCCGAAGGCCGGTCGAATACACGATGACTGAGATAAGAGGAGCTGTGTCAGCGACTCATAATTCGCATCCGTATCCGCCTTCTGTTCAAAGAGCGGAACAGGCCAGCCTCGTTGCCGATAGCGGATCGTGTCCGAATCCCAGTAGGCCCCTTTCACCAGCCGAATGGTGATGGGCGCCCCACGCCGACGAACCCATGACAGCAGACCCTCGATATCTCGCGTCGTGTCGCGGTGGTAGGCTTGTAACGCCAGACCCGCATGAGGATAGTCCTTGTAAGACGGCTCGGCGAAAAGCCTGGTGAAGATGTCGAGCAGCAAGGTTTTGGTATCGGCTTGCTCCATATCGAAGATCAACGAAGCGGGGAGACGCATTGCCAGATCGAGGATGGGTCGAAGCCGCGCCGCCACTGAGCGGTAGCTCCCTTCCGGGTCGATCGGGTCTAGATGCGGAGAGAGGGCGGAGATTTTGAGCGAGAGCTGTACTCGAGGAATGGGCCCGAGATGATCTCGCTCTAATAAGGAGATCGCTGGCCAGCCCTCTGCGACTCGTGCCAACTGGGTGAGGGCATTCAGGCAGCGGTCGCGATACCGATCAGCTTCGCCATCGCTGGTGGTGGCCTCACCCAACAAATCGACGGACCAGGCTCGGCCCTCCTGCCAGAGGCCTGCCAACTGCGGCCTCGCATCCTCGACCGTCGCTCCGGCAATAAAGGTCCTCGCCATCTGCTCGACCTGGCTTCTGATGGCCTTACCACTGAGACGAGCCCCCAGGCTGGTGGAGGCAAGGGCGTTGAGTCCCCATTGCGCGCCGAAGAGTTGCGTCTCTCCATGGCCTAAATATTCGCGAGCTAAAGTCACCACCTGTTCATCGTCGGTGACCGAAGGCAGAGCATCGATGAATCGAAACAACTGTGTCTTAAAGGCACTGTCATGCATGGCCAGGTTGAGGGCCTGATGAGACCACCAGTGGCGCGTGAAGACGGTTGGCGTTCGACCGGCAGAGAGGCGAGCGAGTTGTTCACCGATGCGATGAACAGCTGATTCAAGTGGAGATGAAGCGATCGACATCGATACCCCACTCTCTGTGAGATGAAGGGACACCGTCAGTATACACTCTGAGCATTCTGTTGAAACATTTGGATAAATTAAGTATGATATTTTAGTGCGTCATCTCACTCATGAGGAGATCAGATGACGCGATGGGAGAGCTCTCCAAGGAGATCAAATGGCTGCCACAACAACTGATACCGCATTGACCGAAGATGTGTTTGTCCCGCTCAATTTTGTGTTGTTTTGTGCGATCGTTGCCGCCACAGTGGTCGGCATTCCACTCTATGGCTATTACTACGGATTCAGCCTCTTTGACTGGATCCTGTCCTTTGTGATGTACATCGTGACGGGGATGGGCATCACCGTCGGTTATCACCGGCTGGTGTCGCATCAGAGTTTCGAATGTCCTGACTGGGTCAAGGCCGCTATCCTCGTCGCCGGTGGGTGGGCGCTTCAAAATTCAGCTCTGAAGTGGGGCGGTGACCATATCCGCCATCACGCCAAGACCGATCAAATAGAAGATCCCTACAACGTGACCAAGGGGTTCTGGCATAGCCACTGCGGCTGGCTTTTTTATAATACCCCCCATCGCACGGAGAAATACGAGATCCGTCTGCGTCGTGACCCTGTCGTGATGTGGCAACATCGCTACTACTGGCCTATCGTGGTCACAGGACTCCTGCTGCCCTTTGCCCTTGGTGTCTGGCATGGTGGCTGGCAAGGCGGCATCGGCGCCTTCCTCTTGGGAGGCCTCTTCCGCATGTTCATGGTGCTGAACTCGACCTTCACCATCAACTCTCTCTGCCACATGATCGGGACTCAACCCCACGGCACACAGGACAGCAGCCGCGATAGCTGGCTAATCTCCTTTGTCAGTTTCGGCGAGGGGTATCATAATTTTCATCACACCTATGCCCGTGATTTCCGCAATGGACCGAAATGGTACAATTTCGACCCCTCAAAGTGGATCATTTACACCCTCTGGATGCTTGGGTTGGCCCACAATCTTCGCCGTAACGATCCCACCGTCGGGTAAGACCTCTTACGACACATTCGATTCATGGGAATCCATCGTCCTCCGGTGGATTCCCCCATTGAGCTACTCCCCCTCGCACAATAGGCCCATTTTCTTTCACCCTCCTATTCGCTTATGATGGCGGAGCTGGCCCAAGAGTCAGTTGAATTCCTCTGTGCCTCTAGAGAAGGAGTATTCTATGGCTGATGAACATGCTGCCGGACCACAGGCTGGTCACGGAAAAGACAATCTGATTCCAGGCGTCAAATACGTGATCGCAGTCAGCAGCGGCAAGGGCGGAGTCGGTAAATCGACTGTCTCCGTCAATTTGGCCGTGGCTCTCGCTTTAACAGGCGCCAAAGTCGGCCTACTCGATGCGGACATCTATGGTCCCAACATTCCCATGATGATGGGTGTGACCAAATCACCGGAACAGAAAGACGGCAAGATCGTTCCCGCCGAAAGTCACGGTGTGAAACTCATCTCCATGGGTTTCTTCGTCCCAGAAGACACGGCTGTCGTCTGGCGCGGCCCTATGATCCACACAGCTATTCAGCAGCTGTTCCGCGACGTGTTGTGGGGGGAGCTCGATTATCTGCTCATCGATTTGCCTCCTGGCACCGGAGATGCGCAGCTCACCCTGACGCAGCTGGTTCCGCTGACCGGTGCCGTCACCGTGACGACGCCTCAGGAAGTGGCCCTGCACGATGTCCGCAAGGGCATGATGATGTTCCAGAAAGTGAACGTGCCGCTCCTCGGCATCGTGGAGAATATGAGTTACTTCCTCTGCGGCCACTGCGGCGAGCGGACGGAAATATTTTCGCACGGAGGAGGGGAGCGCGCCGCCGCCACCGTCGGCATTCCGTTTCTCGGTCGCATCCCGATCGATCCGGCCATTCGCGATGGCGGCGACTCCGGCAATCCGATCGTCGTGGCCGACCCATCCTCACCACAATCGGCGGCGTTCCGGGAGATCGCGCAGAAAATTATCGCGGCAGTCACCGGCGCCAAAACTGGCGTGCCACCAATCGAAAGTCTGCTGAGCAAACTCAAGAAACCCTTTACGAAGGCATAACGGACAGGCGAAAGGATGGGACTGGCGATGGGAGAGTTCGTACGGGTGGCCGGCACTGCAGATGTGAGACCAGGCCATGGGATCGTCGCAGAAGTGAATGGCAAGACCCTCGCGGTGTTCAATGTGGACGGCACCTTTCACGCCATCGATAACACCTGTCTCCATCGGGGCGGCCCGCTTGGCGAGGGGGATGTCGAGGGATCTGTCGTCACCTGCCCTTGGCATGGTTGGCAATTCGACGTCACCACTGGTGTCTGCGTGGCCAACCCATCGGCAAAAGTGGAACGATACGACGTGCAGGTCGAAGGCAACGACGTGAAGGTGCGGCTCTAACTCTCTTATTAAGAAAGGGGGCTCACTCAATATGGCAACCTCCACCAAAGAGCTCATTGATGTGACCGCCGCGCTTGTGCGGCTGTATGTGTTCCTGGCGCAATACCTCGACCGCTGTTTTGACGAAGCAGCCCGTAAAAGTTATCCAGACTCAGAGCTGCAAGGACACTTGACTGAGACCAGACGTCAACTCATGGAAATTTTGGCCGTCAATCCAGTCGTGAAAAACAAGCTCGCGCAGGACTGTGATCGTATTCTGGCGTTGGGTGCATCCTGCCTGAAAGGCGGCGCGGCAGATACCAAGACCCGTGACACGATCCAGGCGGAACGGACCATTCTCAAAAATAAGACTGTCGCGTTAAGCGATCTGGTCGCCGTCTTCCGCGCCATGGACTAACGCTTGTCGATCGGTATTCGGTATGGAGGAGCGCTTCGACAAACATCAGTTGGCTGGGCTCGATGCCCGAGAGCGTGGCTTTAGCCGGCCTGTCCTGTTCGTCCAGGTGGGGGAAGGCTATCGAGCCATCCTGCGTTATGAAACGATCCTGCGGGAAACAGATCCCCATTCCTCACAGGATGACGCGTTGCGCTGGCTCATTCACCTCTTGCACTCCGACGGCTATCGGCAACTCCGGACCCAGATGAGCTTTCGGAACGGAGTCTATCTCGGCTCACAGGAAGCCTGGGTGGAATATCCAGACCCGGTATCAGCGCCGGAGCCACTCGGATTCATCGCGAGAATCTTGAATTGGTTTCGTATCCGCACTACTCACGAATCGTCATAGCCATGAGCTTTATCCCTCTCGACCAGCTTCGGTTTTCAGCCCAGGCTGGCAGCCTTCAGCCTTCAGCCGTGAGCCCTTCCACGCGCCTTCCGCCCTGGTTTAAAGTCCAAGCAACAACCGGTCCGGACTACCTGGATATCAAGCAGACGATGGACCGGCTCAAGCTCCATACGATCTGTGAAGAAGCGCGTTGCCCGAACCGCTGGGAATGTTGGAATGCGCGCACCGCGACCTTCCTGATCCTGGGAGACATCTGCACTAGACGCTGTCACTATTGTTCCGTGGAGACCGGCCGGCCGATGGCAATCGATCGTGGAGAACCACGGCGGGTCGCAGAGGCGGTTCATGCCTTGGCCCTGAAACATGCGGTGATCACATCGGTGAACCGGGATGAATTAGCAGATGGCGGCGCGGCCATCTTTGCCGAAACAGTCCGGCACACCAGGCAGCTCAACGCGCACTGCACGATTGAAGTGTTGATTCCGGATTTCGAAGGGAATGAGGTTGCCCTCGCGACGGTCTGTGCCGAGAAGCCGGAGATTCTCAATCACAACATCGAAACTGTCAGACGGTTGTTCCCGTCCCTCAGACCACAGGGGAAATATCAACGATCTCTTGCAGTCTTGGCCCAGGCGAAACAACTGGGAATGACGACCAAATCAGGTCTCATTCTGGGAATGGGCGAAACGCTGGATGAAGCCCGCGACGTCATGCGCGATCTGCGATCCGTTGGCTGCGATATCATGACGATCGGTCAATACCTTCAGCCGACGAGAGAGCATCTGCCCGTGGCTCGTTACTACGATCCCAGCGACTTCGCGGTCTTGAAAGAGGAGGGGATGGCCCTCGGCTTTACCCATGTCGAATCAGGTCCGCTGGTCCGTAGCTCCTACCATGCGGAACAGCATCTCTCCACTACTGGTCATTCAGCATAGATCCAATATGGCGTATGCCGCGTAGGAGCAGTCAGACCGAGACATAGCCCAACCGGGACATCTCGTGAAGGAATGTTCATGACACCTGAGACGATGCAGATCCTCATCACCCGTTATTTTGCCGCGACGCGCGCAATGGATGTCGAGGCCTGGCTGGCCTGCTTTGCGGATGATGCCATGAGCTACGACCCCTATGGGGCGCCGCCCATCCAGGGGAAGGATGCACTCCGAGCATTTTTCCTATCTGTCACGTCCGCATTCACGGAGATTGGGTTCACTGAAGACTTTTTTGCTATCACAGGCAACCGCGCTGCCATGAAGTTTACGGCTCGGGGAGTCGCAGCCAACGGAAAAACAGCAACCTGTGAGGGCATCGATGTCTTTGAGGTCAACGACAGTGGCACCATTCAAACGATGTGGGGCTATTGGGATCCCGTTCGCATGATGGCGCAACTTAAGGCCTGAACTCATATGAATCTCAGTCCAGCTTCACGCCTTGACGAAATAGGGGATGAGACAGAGGGTAATCCCGGTGAAGAGCGGCACGACAGCTCGTTGCTTCTTTCCATAGAGGACGAAGCCGAATCCGTTGATCCGAAAATCATGCTCCACATGAGCATGGCCGTGCTGCTCATGCTCAACAGCTCCTCTTACGTGGCAGACGCCAGTGCCTGTGCAATCAGCGCCTTGGCCTCATCCTGAATCTGCGTGAGATGAGCTTTCCCTCGAAAACTTTCGGCGTAGAGCTTATAGACGTCTTCGGTACCGGACGGGCGAGCCGCAAACCAGCCTTGCTCGGTGACGACTTTCAGCCCACCAATTGCGGCACCATTGCCAGGGGCTGTCGTCAGTTTGGCTACGATTTTGTCGCCTGCCAATTCGACAGCCTGGACTTGGTCAGCCGAGAGTTTCGAAAGAATCGTTTTCTGCGCAGGCGTGGCAGCCGCATCGATTCGTTCGTATAGGGGCTCTCCGAGTTCTTTGGTCAGGTCTCGATACAGTTCACCAGGATCGCGGCCGGTCTTGGCCATCATCTCTGCGGATAATAAGTTCATGATGATGCCGTCTTTGTCCGTCGACCAGACCGTGCCGTCGCGACGGAGGAATGACGCCCCCGCGCTTTCTTCACCACCAAAGCCGACCGAGCCATCTAACAATCCCTTGACGAACCACTTGAAGCCAACCGGCACTTCAATCAATGTGCGTCCGAGTTTGGCCGCAACACGATCGATCAGACTGCTGCTCACCAACGTCTTCCCAATCGCGGCATTCGTCTTCCAGCCGGGACGGCTTGCAAAGAGATAGGAGATTGAGACGGCCAGATAATGGTTGGGGTTCATCAGGCCAGCGGAGCGGGTGACGATGCCATGCCGGTCGTTGTCTGCATCGTTGCCAAAGGCGACATCGAACCGATCCTTCAGCGCGATGAGGTTCGCCATCGCAAATGGCGAGGAGCAGTCCATTCGAATCTTGCCGTCCCAATCGAGCGGCATGAAACGGAAGGTGGGGTCGACGGCAGGATTGACAATCTCAATGTTTAAGCCATACCGCTCTGCAATCGGTTGCCAGTAGGCTACGCCGGATCCGCCCAGCGGATCGATGCCAAGTTTCAAGCCGGATGATCGAAGCATTTCCATGTCGATAATTTGTGCGAGATCATCGATGAAGGTGCCGAGATAATTATGAGGCTTGGTCGTTGCTGCTCGTCTGGCTCGGGCATAGGGGAGGCGGGCCACTCCATGGAGGTCGACCTTCATCAGGGCGTTGGCACGATCCTCGATCCACTTCGTCACCGCGGTGTCGGCCGGGCCACCATGTGGAGGATTGTATTTGATCCCGCCATCCTCCGGCGGATTGTGCGAGGGAGTGATGACGATGCCATCGGCAAATCCTGAGCTTTTGCCTCGATTGTGGGTGAGGATGGCGTGGGAGATGACCGGAGTTGGCGTATAGCCGCAATCCTGGTCCACCATGACCTCAATGCCATTGGCCGCCAGCACTTCTAGGACGCTCGCAAAGGCAGGCTCCGATAATGCGTGTGTATCCATCCCCAGGTAGAGTGGACCGCTGATATTTTCCATCTTGCGATATTCGTAAATGGCCTGTGCGACTGCGACGATATGCACTTCGTTAAAGGATCGCTTGAAGGATGTTCCTCGATGACCGGAGGTCCCAAATGTGACGCGTTGCTCGCGCACGTTTACATCCGGCTTTTCCGTATAGTAGGCCGTGATCAGGCGAGGGATATTGACTAGCATCGATGGCGGTGCCGCTTGACCTGCGAGAGGATGATGAGCCACGGGATAATCCTTTGAAACAGGTTAGGAATATGTAGTCTTCGCGCTGTGGACCTCTGCGACAGTACCTCTTTCACGGCAAGATGATCAACTGATCGACAAGAGGCTCGTAGGTGAACG
>SWDR01000022.1:273548-274148 GCA_005116815.1 Nitrospira sp.
AAGAGGGACACTTTCCAATCCCGTTCGGTATGGCAGCGTTCGCATTTCTCGGTAAAGTGTCCCTTATGCTTGTCGTCCTTCTTGTGGCAGGCAAAGCAGGCGGCCGGTGTCTTGTCCTTATATAGGTATCCCGTATGGCAGGACTCGCACTTTGCCGTCCGATGCTTTCCCCTCAGGGGATAGGCCGTATCGTGATCGTGCTCAAAGAGGGACACTTTCCAGTCCCGTTCGGTGTGGCAACGTTCGCATTTCTCGGTAAAGTGTCCCTTATGTTTGTCGTCCTTCTTGTGGCAGGCATGGCAGTCCGCCGGAGTCTTCTCCTTATACAGGATCCCCTTATGGCAGGACTCGCACTTCGTTGCGATATGCCGTCCCCTTAGGGGGTACTGGGAATGCAAGTCGTGGTCGAACGTAATAGTCTTCCAGTCGCTGGCTCCGTGGCATGTCTCGCATTTCTCTCCATAGGCCCCTTTGTGCTTGTCGTCTTTTTTGTGACAGGAAAAACAGTCCGTCGGCGCGTCTTTGAAGGCCGGCGTGAGGTGACATTTCGTGCATTCCACCTTTTCGTGTTTGCCCATCAAAGGGAATCGTGACTTGTTA
>SWDR01000023.1 GCA_005116815.1 Nitrospira sp.
CATCTATGCCACAGTCACAGCAGCCAGCATTGCCGCGTACACAAGCCACTCCGAATTATCTGACCACGTTTCTGTTTGGTCTTGTCGCGTGTGGTGCGCTGATCGGCGTTCCAGCCTTTGCCTACTCGTATGGATTCACCTGGCTGGACTGGACCATGTTCGCCGTGCTGTATGTCGTGACCGGTTTGGGTATTACGGTTGGCTACCACCGTTTGCTGGCGCATCGCAGCTTCGATTGCCTTCCGTGGGTGAAGGCGGGATTGCTTATCGCCGGTGGATGGGCGCTCGAAAACTCGGCGCTGAAGTGGGCCGCGGATCATATCCGCCACCATGCGAATTGCGACCAAGAAGCCGATCCGTACAACGCCCAGCGGGGATTCTGGTTCAGCCACTGCGGATGGCTGTTCTTCAAGGATATGCATGCGGATGACAAATACGCATCGCGTTTGCGGCAAGACCCCCTCGTGATGTGGCAGCACCGCTACTACCTGCCCATCGTTCTCTCAGGTTTGGCGCTCCCGTTCGTGGTGGGATTTCTGTACAACGGCTGGATCGGGGGGCTGGGCTGTTTTCTGCTTGCCGGCGTTGGACGAACTTTTGCCGTGCTCAATTCGACATTTTGCATTAATTCGGTCTGCCATCTCTGGGGACGCCAACCGCATGGTCAGGCTGATTCCAGCCGCGATAGCTGGTTGGTCTCGCTCCTGACCTTTGGCGAGGGCTACCATAACTATCACCATAGCTATCAAAGCGATTACCGCAATGGCCCACGCTGGTACAACTTCGACCCGTCGAAATGGCTGATCTTCACGCTCTCCCTCCTCGGCCTGGCCCACTCGTTACGTACGGCCTCCAGCGACAACAAGTAGGGTCTGGCGTTCAGGCGGGGAGGAGGAACATATTCTCACCCGCTTGAGGTCAGACATTTTGTTGTGAGCACCTGCGCGCACCGCACGGAGCTTGGCAACTGCCCCTACTGGAAGCGATCGGCATGATTGAGACTGGTGCGATCAGGGATGCGAAATCGATTGTGGGATTGCAGGCGGTCTATCTTCGGAATAAGAGCAGGTAGGGTGAGGACTCGAAGGGTCTCCCGCTTTAGGCAGGAGACCCCTCAAGCCAACTAGCCTCGCCAGAGAAAAGGGATTACTTGCCCTTCTCGTCTTTCTTCTTCTCGTCTTTCTTGTCATCGCCGAACGTGTCGGCGTGGCCGCCCTTCTTCTCGTCCTTCTTGTCCTTCTTCTCTTCGCCGTACACGAGGACGTGGCCGCCCTTCTTCTCATCTTTCTTGTCCTTCTTCTCTTCGCCGGCGAAGGAAGGCGCGCTGAACGACACTGCCACTGCCACTGCCATGATTGCCATCAACATGCTCTTCATAGTATGTGACCCCCTGTTAGTGATTGAATATGGTGCCATGATCGGCACTTGCTGGTATTGTTCAGCAAGCTTGGTGCCGGAGCTGAAAAAGATACATCTTTCTAGCCTTATCAAGGCCTTATGAATAGTTTTCAGGCCGGATCCGAAGGGCCACACCTTCGCTTTTCTGTGGCAGGATGGCTGAACGGCGACTAAACCGCCTCAAACCAAGAAAAGGCACATCCTGGTCGAGCTTGAGATGGAATGAACCAGCGATTTGACCGAAACGATGACACGCACACCAGTACGACAGCGATCCAAGACTCACTCGCTTAAAGGGCTCACAGATCATATTCAGCCTGGAGTTCGGATCCTCTTCGTCGGCATCAACCCAGGCCTTCGATCGGCAACCATAGGCCATCACTTCGCCGGTCACTCGAATCGGTTCTGGAAACTCTTGTATGAGTCGAAGCTCGTATCCGAGCCACTGACTTACCAGGACGATTGGCGCCTGCCCGACTGGGGCCTCGGTTTGACCAACATCATTCAACGACCCAGCGCAGGTATCGATGAGCTCAGGCCGAGTGAATATGCCATTGGACAAAAGAGGCTTGTTGCCACCGTACAACGCTATCGCCCACAAATCGTCGCGTTGCTCGGGGTGACCATATACAGGACGCTGTTTCCTGTCACCAGAGGGCAACGAGTGAACCTTGGACTTCAGTCTGTACAATTGGCCGATGTCCCGGTGTTTGTCCTTCCAAATCCCAGTGGCCGAAACGCACATTATT
>SWDR01000024.1 GCA_005116815.1 Nitrospira sp.
TCATCCCGCTTCCCGAACAGGTCTATCTCTATCTGCTGGATCGTCCGCCGATGGCCGCCGCGCTAATCAATCGGCTTGAGTTGGGTCCGTACAAGGCAGAGGAGCGGGGTGCAGCTCGTTTCTGGGGGGATGATGGGGAGGGGGCCTCTGGAATCGTCGAGCTTGTCTATCAGGATCGCACCAATCGGATGTACTTCCTGGACGGGTCTTATGAGGGCGCGCTCTTGCCGCCGGTCAAAGGGAAGGCGGTCGTGTTTGTGAGAATGAATCCGATGAAAGATGGACAGGGAAAGGACGCGGTTGAAACGACGCTGGTGGCCTACACGAAATTGGACAGCCGTCTGCTGGCAGGGCTGGTGTCGCTCATTCGTCCATTGGTCGGAAACACCGTGACACGGAGGCTCACACAAGGAGTCAATATCGTCAACCGGCTAGGACAGGAAATGCGGCAACATCCAAACCGAGTCCTGTTCGAGGCGGTCGATCCGCCATCGTTGCCGGACGACGAGGTGGCCTTCTTACGGCATGCGCTGGAGCGTGTGTCGCATGGCAACGGCTCGATTCATTCAGGGACGGCTACACCATGACCACGACACGCAGTTTCACCCTGCTCTGCACCGTCGGCGTGTTTTGCTTTATCAGCTACAACATGGTCCGGATGCCGGTGTTGGCTCTGTTTGCAGAGTCGCTTGGGGCCAGCCCTGAACGGATCGGGCTCATCGTGTCGGTGTCCACCCTGACCGGGGTGTTCCTCAAGTTGCCGTCCGGCGCATTGTCCGACATCTACGGGCGGCGGTTTCTCTTACAGATCGGCGTGGTCGCATTCGGGCTTCCGCCGTTTCTCTACCCCTGGGTCACAGATCTCGATTGGCTGACCGCCTTGCGCTTCTTTCATGGGCTTGCCACGGCGATTTTTGCACCGAGTGCGCTGGCGACTGTGGCAGACCTCTACCGAGAACGGCGCGGTGCGGCGCTCGGGACCTACACGGCTTCGACGCAATCCGGTGCCCTGCTCGGTCCGTTTATTGGCGGCTATCTGATCTACGCGGCGGGATTTCCCGCTGCGTTTGTGACGGCTGGCCTCTTCGGCTGCATCGCCATTGCCATCTTCTATAGCCTGCACCTCACGCCGCCGCCTCCGCGTATTCAAGAAAAGGGGTTGGCTCCGCTGTGGGCGGAGATGTGGAAGGGCTTTCGGGTCGTCGCCAAGAATCGCACGGTCCTGATTACCAGCTCGACCGACGCGGCCAAAATGATTGCCAACGGGGCCTTGATGGCCTTCCTTCCGCTCTATGGGATCTCGGTAGGATTGAATCCTGGAGAAGTCGGACTGCTGTTTACAGTCCAGGCCTTCACGTCGCTTGTCTCCAAGCCGATTATGGGGCGGGTGTCTGATCGCGTCGGGCGTCAGCCGCTCATCGTCATCGGCCTCGTGATCTGTGCAGTAACCTTCGTCTGTATTCCTCAGGTGTCGATGTTCTGGCTGCTCTTGCTGCTCTCAGCCGGCTTTGGATTCGGCGAAGCCGTCGTCTCCTCTTCCTCGTCCGCGCTGGTCGCAGATAGTTCAGAATTCAAGACGCTGGGGGCAGGGATGGGCATGCAAGGAACAATTGGAGATATCGGCCATGCCAGTGGGCCGCTGTTGGCAGGAGTGCTGATCGCGCATTTGGACTATGCCAATGCCTTTGCGATCATTGCAGGGCTGCAACTGGTCGCAGCAGGGGTGTTCTGGATGACGATGAGACGGGCCTAGCCGCACTTGTATATAATGGCCAGATGATGAAAGAGATCGCGTCAGAGAACATTGTCATCGGCACCTTGGCAGGCATCGGCTTGATGGTGCTGATCTTCTTGTTTGTCTATGTGGTGAAACGGATCATGAGGGACGAGTAATGTTCACAGGAATCGTCGAAGAATTAGGCGCCATTATCTCGATCGAGAAGACGCTCGTCGGAACGAGGATGACGGTTCTGGCCTCGACAGTCATGGGCGACCTGAAGATCGGGGACAGCGTCAGCGTGAACGGCACCTGCCTGACCGTGGTGAACAAGAGCGAGACCAGTTTTTCCGTGGAGGTGTCGCCAGAAACCCTGTCCGTTACGACGCTCGGACAGCTCACTGCCGGCGCGCCGCTGAATCTGGAACGGGCCATGAAATTGAACGAACGGCTCGGCGGACATCTTGTGGCCGGTCATGTGGACGGCATCGGCACGGTTCGGAGCCGCCAGCAGGATGGGAACGCCATCCTGTTCACGATCGAAGCTCCGGCTGAGATTCTGCGGCATTGTATTGTGAAGGGGTCTGTCACCGTCGATGGCATCAGCTTGACGATCAACCAGGTGACCGAGCGTGGCTTTTCCGTCGCGATTATTCCACACACGGCGAAGGTCACGACCCTGGGCCTCAAGCAAGTCGGCGATCAGGTCAATCTCGAATCGGACTTGATCGGGAAATACGTCGAACGATTATTACAAGAAAGGGGGCAGCTTTCAGCCAAGCCGACCCCCGTCATCGACAAAGATTATCTCCAGAAGCGCGGACTCCTATAACAGGATGTCCCAAAAGTCTGCCAGTCTGAAGACGCTGAACGATGAGTGATGAACGATGAAACAGAAAGCGATCGTCGCGTAGAGTTCCTCGTTCATTATTCAGATTCCACAGTTGCTCACTCACTGCGGCCTTGCTGGAAGGGATTTTGGATCATCCTGCGCGCCGTTCTCCCGTTGTCTCCTGCCAGTAGGGCCGTGAAGTTGTATCACGGCACAGTTTGTGCCGCTTGACCTATGACGTGAGGCGGAATAGACTGACTGTCGATGATTCGTTCCTTTCGCTCTAAAGAAACGGAAAGGTTGTTTCTCGACGAGGACGTCCTGCGGTTCCGTCGCATAGAACGGATTGCGAGAAGGAAGCTGCTGGTTCTCCACCGCGCCTTTTCGCTCGGTGATTTGCGGATCCCACCGGGAAATCGGCTCGAGGCACTGAAGGGTGATCGGAGGGGACAGCACAGTATCCGTATCAATGATCAGTGGCGGATCTGCTTTGCCTGGGCGCAAGGTGATGCATACGATGTTGAGATCGTGGATTATCATTGAGGTGTGGAATGGCGCGGAAAAAGTTGCTTGATCCCATCCATCCTGGAGAGATTCTGTTCGAGGAATTCATGGTGCCCATGGATATCAGCATCAACCGGCTTGCCCGCAACATTGGGGTGTCGCCTGGCCGGATTAGTGCCATTGTGAATGGGAAGCGTGCGATTACCGCCGACACTGCACTTCGTTTGGGGAAATACTTGGGGACATCCCCGGAACTCTGGGTCGGACTTCAGGGGGAGTTCGATCTCAGAGTTGCCAGTCGCCTGGTCGGGCCGGAAATCGAGAAGCATATCCAGCAGCACGTGGCCTGACGGAATAGCTAGCGGTGGTACGCTCATGTCCTCGCTAAATCCTCAATAAATATTATTCAGAAACATAGCCTGTTCATTCACGATCGTTAGCTGTCAGCCTCTCGTAACCAGGCTCGACAACTGGAAATGGTTCATGATGGCACAAAAGAATTCGATATCGTCTAAACGGTTCACGGTGGATCGACTGCTCTCGAAGCTTGGTGTGGCGTCTCGGAGCGTGAGCCAGGAATGGGTCCGTGCAGGACGAGTGCGCATCAATGGGCGAGTCGTGCAGGATCCGGCCACCTGGGTCTTGTGGCCGAAAGATGCCATCGCGGTTGACGACAAACCGATTCAAGATTCGGCCAAACGGTTTTTCCTCTTTCATAAACCCAAAGGGGTCATCACGACGCACAGTGATGAGAAGGGCCGCAAGACGATCTTCGATGTGCTGCCGGCGGACCTTGGCTATCTGCATGCGGTCGGGAGACTCGATCAGGCGACCAGCGGGTTACTGCTGCTCACCAACGATTCGACCCTGTCCGGTTATCTCACCGATCCGGCCCATAAAGTGATGAGGACCTACCTGGTTTCCGTGCGGGGAGAGTTCACGGAGGCCCAAGCGACAGAGGCCGTAGCCGGAGTGGTCGAGGAGGGCGAACGCCTCCAATGCCATACCGTGAAGATTCAGAAGAGTTCCGGACGAGAATCCCATCTGGAAGTGGTCTTGGTCCAGGGGAAGAATCGTGAAATCAGAAGGCTCTTCATGGCCCTGGGGCATGAAGTGACCAGGCTCAGGCGCATTCAATATGGCCCGTTCAAATTGGAAGAACTCCCACCGGGTGCCTGGCGCGAGATCCCAATCGCGGATGTGAGGAAAGCGGTTCGTTTGTCATAACTCGTCGTTCGCCTGTCTGGTCTCCTTATCCTGTTTCGTCTATCTCGTTTGGCACCAGACAGAATAGAGAGACGGGGCGACAACGAGAGAGGCCAAAATACCGCTTCAGGGGTGTCGAGAGCGCCAGTCAGCTATCTCAGCTGTTCATGACGGAAGGGGAGGAGGGCTACCTTGGAGGGACAACTGCGAGGTCACAATCTCTACAAGTGAGGTGGCCGGATTTAATACGTGAAACGTCATGTTCGTCTTCGCATCTGCGGTTCAGCATGGTGCACATGGCCAGTAGTTGCTCTACCCAGCGCCCCACGACGATCTGTATCTGTCACGAAGCCAATGGATTGGGAAAGTTCAGAATCTGATCTGTTGCAAATCTCTTCTCGCAATCAGCTAACGTTTCTTTGACAAGCCCTTTGCGAAAGGCTCCATCGATTTTCAGCCATTTGATCGCCAGCTCCCTAGGCACGTTCGCTTCTTCGAGGGAATTCTTCAGCATGGCTTGTCTCAGGTCAAATAGTTCCTCGGTGATATTCATGTGTTTATGGGCAGGATTAGGAAATTT
This sequence comes from Nitrospira sp., assembly GCA_005116815.1. Taxonomy (GTDB): domain Bacteria; phylum Nitrospirota; class Nitrospiria; order Nitrospirales; family Nitrospiraceae; genus Palsa-1315. The sequence goes on from SWDR01000024.1 coordinate 4,840, forward strand.
TCCAAAATAGTGTTCAGGGCCTCCCATTGACGTGGTCATGAAATCCGTTTGTTGGGACTCGATGATGTGTTGTGGGGTGTCCTCGAAATACTGTTTGATCCAGGGGTGTGTGTAGATCTTATCGTAAAATATTTTGTGAACTTTCTCGAGCGTGGGCTTGCCCCCGACGGCCTGATATAAGCTCTGTGGTTTGTCTGTGCTCATCAATGCCCCCACGTATCACTTGTGGCAAATGTTTCCCCTGGATTGAGTGAATCACCTGTTGTCCGTGAAGAAAAGAGTTTTCTCTCTTCCGAAATGACATGGGGTCAGGTTGAGGTGGTCACGGAATAGAAGGTGCGTAGACTGTGATCAGCCCTGAGCCAGGTGAGAAGATCGGGCGTTGGGGAAAGGTTCCGCCGAAGTCTCTTACGTTGAGTGGCTGCGTGTATCTCGGAAAATCGTCATGCGCAGGGGGTGTGGATGGATCGCATGCCTGTGCGATGCCATTCCGTGACAGTACGCCATGAGGCGGTTGCCGAGACACTCTGTGCTCATGCCGTGAGTCGTCTGAGGGCGGGCTTGAGGTGCTTTCGTAATTGTCGGTGCAAGTGGTCTTCCACGGCGTCGATCAGCATATTTAGTTGTGTGTGTTGGAGCCCCATCCGTTTCAGGCAGGGATCGCTCAACATGCCGACGAGCAGGCTCATTGCCGTCACGAAAAGTCCCACGGTGAGCGTGGCTCCCACGACTTGCGAGAAGGAGGGCTTCGGGGGAAACACGGAATAGAAAGCCGATCCGAGACTGGATCCGAACATGAATGTAGAGGCCGCCCGGTCCTTGGCTCTGTTTCTGGCGATCTGATCGCCGATCCCTGAAATGCCGAGCGAGTGATCGCCGAAGAAGAGCCACCCCGTCAACAGTGTGAGCACAGTCGCCGTGGCATCGAACACCAATGCACGGCTTGCTACATGTTCTGCCATGAGGTGGGGGATGTCGGACAGCTCCTTCAGCACATCATAAGACAGTGCGCCTGAGGCGAGCAGGGGGCCTAGCTGTTGGTGTTGCGTGATGCGTTCCAATAATCCATTCGACGAGGCCCGTCGATCACCTGCCGTGTGAGGCCATTCCAGTAACTCCGTCGTAATCAGCCGTTCAATCTCTATCTGATACCGTGTCTTGAGGCCCGTGGGCAGCCGTGTGATTAGGTCGGCGCCGGAGCGCCAGCCGATTTTCACCGGGATCTCGATAAGCTTTTTCACAAAGAGAGACGGGATCGACCAGAGGGCATTGATCGGGTGACAGAGCAGATCACTCACGAGCGACTGTTTCTGCAGCGCGATGGTTTCCTGAAGCGAGAAGTGCCGATCCACAAAGCCATCTACGCGGCTGCGGCAGTCCGCGATGTACTGCTCGATGCATTCTTCGAGCGCCAGAATCGTGGAGGCGGTCTGCTGGTCATTCACAGGGATACCCCGCGACAAAGCCGTACGATACACCGTTATGGATGCGGCTCAAGGAAATCTCCGTTCGTCGCGAGGGTGGGGACGATCACGCTACGGGGGGGCGGCTCCAATATTGATGCAGGGGAAGAGGGCGTAGCGGCTGTCGTCATCTCCCCATAAACCGGACGCTTAAAAGTTTCCCGCCTGCACCACATCTTCGAGGCTGTTGATGTCGAGCCAGTGACCTGCCGTATAGAGCACGCGGATCGGGTACTGCCGTTTTAAGAGTTCTTGGAGCAGTTGGGGAATGGCGGCCTTCCGGTTAGCGGGCTTGGCCAGCAACTCGATAATGATCTCGGTGATGAGGGTGGCGGCGCTGGGCGAGACTTTGAGAAATCCCATCCAGACCCCGTGGATGGATTCTTTGGGGAGGTTGTCGCCCAATTGCTTGAGAAAGATCTTCGCGTTAAAGGCTCTTCTCGAATTGGGGATGGTGCATTCGGTAAATCCGCCGAGGCGGGCATAGCTGCTCTGCTCCTGCCAGTTGCTGTCGACGAAAATCACGCAGTCACCGGTTTCCTGGCAGAGGGACTGGGGAATATATTTATTGAACAGCACGTCGCCATAGGAAATGATGGTGTCCTTTGCCGGTTCTTTGAGGGATTGGAGGGCCTTCAAGAGCGAATCGAGTTCGCCGGTGTCCGCGAATTCGTCGTTGTCGACATAGGTCAGGTTGGGCAGATTGACGGTTTCTTTCTTATATCCGCGGACCACCACGATGTCTTTGATCCCGACGGCATTGTAGGCGTCGACGATATGGGACAGGATGGGGATGCCCTGGATCTTGACCATCGTTTTGGGCTGCTGTTCGGTGAGTTCCCCCAGCTCTTTTCCGCGGGAGGCGGCCAGTACGATGGCCGCGGTGCCCTCGGCGCCTTTGGGCAAATAGCGGTCTTCGGCCTCTTGCAGCTCTGCGGCGTTTTGCAAGCGGAAGATTTCGGAGACCGGTGCAACTTTGTCTTCGATGGAGAGCAGGTGTTCCTGCTCCTTTAACGTGCGTGCGGTTTTTTGCATGGCGGACACGGCCGATCGAAGCATGTGATTGGCCCAAATCACCATCGAAATCCCATGCTGTCGAAATACGTCAGTGGGGGTGGCGTAATATTTGGTGGGCACGATCACGACGGGGCAGCGATTACCCCATTCCTGTTTGAACGCCAGGATTTCATCCGGTACCGAGAGGGCGCTGTGAATGAGGATGCCGTCCGCCCCCGCCTGATGATAGGCCTCGGCACGACGCAGCGCTTCCGCCAACCCCCAGCCGCAGATGAAGGCTTCCACTCTGGCGATAATACAAAAGTCCTGGTCGGTCTGCGCATCTTTGCCGGCTTTGATCTTGCCGCAGAATTCCTGCATGTCCGCCATGGGTTGGGCGTCCCCCTTGATGAAACTATTCGTCTTGGGGAAGAGTTTGTCTTCGATGCAGACCGCGGCAATTTTGCGTTGTTCGAGTTTGCGGACGAGGCGCTGCATATTATTGAAGTTGCCGTATCCCGTGTCGCCATCGAGGAGAATGGGAATCGTGGTGGCGTCGGACATAAATTCCAGGGTCTCAAGCACCTGGGTCCAGCTGGCTTCATTGTTGTCACGGACGCCGAATTGCGCGGAAATGGAAAGACCGCTGCCCCAGATTCCTTTAAAGCCGGCCTCTTGAACGATTTTTGCGCTGAGGCCATTGTGCGCCTCGCAAATGAATTCGAGCTGCTCCGACAACAGGAGCTTCTTAAATTGACGTGCTGTGGTCATGCCTGTGGTCGAACTCATGGATTCCCTTCCTTCTCACTACGAACACTCATTGAGGCGGTGCCGCTTATGGTACTGGCTCGCTGGAAAGAATACCGGTTTCTCCTGGAGAAATCATCCTGCATTAGGGGCCATAACACGTGGTTGGTAAGAGCTGAACGATGTGGGGCTTCCTCACCCTCGTTTCGATGGCCTTCTGTTGCGATAGGTGAGAAATTCGCTCGTTATTTCAGACGGGTAGTTGGCCGATCTATGAATGGTTGCAATATATTTTCAGACGAAATGAAATTTCCGTTTTGGCTCTACTGGGCCGAGTGCAGACGGCTCTATGGTTCGGTTCCCCAACTTCTGTGGATAACTCTGTGGACAAGCTCCTCTTTGGTGACGAAATGGCTGATACGGAGAGAGTTGTGAGCTGATTGCCTGAAAAGTAGGCATTGTGGCCCGCAAAACGGACCCCCAACATTTTGTGGCTTGACGGGTATTTCAGCCGTTTTACTACTAGCCGTGGGATTTTTTTCAGGACTGATTGATTTCATGCTTGAAGCAGTCGTCTGAATGTGGGGTGTCGCACGGGAGACCTGACTTATACACAGCTTTTAAAAAACTACTCAGGTGTCAAGAGGAAAAATTCATAGGGTTTATGCTGTTTTGGTGAATTTGGTGGTTGGGGGTCCGGTCGATTGTGCTCATTACGGTTACTCGTTCTCGACTTCAAGAGAGAAGATTTGTGGATGGTAGGCAGCTCAGCCTGGTTGCTGTTGAGAAGAGGTGGTAGTCTCGATCTATGTGCATCGTGATGTAACGGGGGAGGTATTTCTATGGCGATGTCTGAGGCTCTGTCGGATGAAGAGGTGCAGGCTGCGTGGGCTAGCCTAGCCGAAGAGGTCCGTACGGGGGTCTTGCTGACGCTTAGAAACGGGCGGCCGTTCGGGTCGCATGTGCCCTATGTCTTTGGCGAACAGTGGTCGCGCGCCTATATTCATGTGAGTGGTTTGGCGTTGCATACCGGACATTTGTTGCGGGATAGCCGCGTCGGGCTATTTGTTTCGGAGCCGGATCGCCCAGAGAAGAATCCCTCGGCGCTCCGAAGGATGAATCTTCAGGGGGAGGCGGTGTTGTTGCATGCTGGTGCACCGAATTATGCGGAAGTGAAAGAGCGGTATCTGGCGCGTTTTCCCCAGTCGGCCATGATGTTTAGTTTTTCGGACTTCTCACTCTGGGAACTGCGGTTCCAGGACGCGCATCTGGTTCTTGGATTCGGGCAGGCCTACCTTGCCGATGCGACCGCTCCTCTGGCATGGACACATCAAAAGCCTGAGCAGAAAAAATAGCGGGCTGCTGAAACAGTCCTCCAGCCTGAAACGCTGAAGAGTGAGCGATGAACGATGAACGATGAACAGAAAAGCCACTCTCTCCTCAGCGTTCCATGTTCATCGTTCTGAGTTTGCTCAATGAGGCCTTGCTGGACGGTCTTGTTGAGCATCCTGTGGGTAGAGATCTCTGGCGCTAGGGTTCATTCTGGGCCGAGGCCCGGTAGGTGTAGTACAGCGCAATGGCTCCAGCTGCGGCAATGAACAGGCCGGCGATAAAGCGGGTGGAAAAACTCAGTTGCTGGATATAGCGGTGATAGAGGAGCGGCAATAGAAAAGAGGCAAGCAGGGCCAGGGCAAGGCCCAGCATATGCCGTTTGAGATAGATCGGTTCGCCTGGTTTACGCTTCATATTTGACGAGTTTTTCAACTGGTCCTTCCCATTTCTTCACTTTCTCCATAGGGAGCGGGTAACTGTCCTTCACTGCGCGCGTCGGACGAGCACAGGAGACCATCTAGTCCGCCCTCCTTCCTTTATTTCACCAGGAACGGTTTCGAGTTTTCTCCTGAGGCGGTGGTGACAGTGAGGAGGACGAGGCCCTTCTTTCCGCCGCTCGGTACTGTCGTCGTAATGCTGTCATTGGTCTGTTGGAACTGTGCTGGATGACCAGGGCCGAAGGAAACGCTCCGCAAGCAGGCTGCTGCGCCGAAGCTGGTTCCGGTGATGGTGACCTTGTCTCCAGCTTTTCCTTCGTCGGGCGTCAGTTTGTCGAGCTTGGGTGCCTCACCGTAACAGGATTGGGCTTTCCCCGCTGTCTCCGCCGACGCGAATTTCGGACCGGCCGATTTCTTGGCATTTGGGACTGTCTGGGTTTGGGACTGTTTCTTTGCTTTCGTCTCCTGCTTGCCTGGTTCGGCTGCCCAGATGGCGTCCGGGCTCATCGCGACCAGGATGGTTGCCAGTACTCCACTAGCAACCGTGATGCTGAAACTTCTTGCTGTGTTCATGACCGGCCTCCGATCTCTTTGCAGAGCGCACAGACGTCTCATTGATCACCAGTCTTGAAGCCGGTTGAATCAATCTTCGATCGTCGAGATATCGCCAAGGTCTTGACCGAGTTCTTTTGCCTTGAGTACCCGTCGCATGATTTTCCCGGACCGGGTTTTGGGGAGCGAGGGGACGATGTCGATTTCAGACGGCACCGCGATTTTTCCCAACTCTTTCATCACTTGATCCTTGATCGACTGGATGAGTGCAGGGCTCTCCACTTCACCCTGTTTCAGAATAATAAAGGCTTTGATGGACTCGCCGACGAGTTTGTGAGGCTTGCCGATGACGGCCGCCTCAGCCACCGCATGATGGCTGACTAACGCGCTTTCTACTTCGGCAGTGCCGAGCCGGTTGCCGGCCACCTTGATTACGTCGTCGGCGCGGCCCATGAACCACATGTAGCCGTCTGCATCTTTATGGCAGATGTCGCCGGCGGTGTAGCAGTTTGGGATGGTGTTCCAATACGTTTTGTAGCGTTCCGGATCTTTATAGATGGTCCGCATCATTGCAGGCCAGGGCTTCTTGATCACGGCGAAGCCGCCGGCGTTGGCGGGTAGGCTGTTGCCTGCACTGTCCACGACATCGGCTTCGATGCCGAGGAAGGGCCTCGTAGCGGAGCCAGGCTTCAAGGGGACGGTCGGCAGTGGGGTAATCATGATCGATCCTGTCTCCGTCTGCCACCAGGTGTCCATGATCGGTTTGTCCCCACCGGTTGCGCGATGGAACCATTCCCAGGCTTCCGGATTGATTGGTTCGCCCACGCTGCCAAGGATGCGGAGGCTAGAGAGGTCGTATTTCTTGGGCCAGTCTTCCCCATACCGCATGAGCAGGCGAATGGCGGTGGGGGTCGTATAGAAAATCGAGACGCCGTAGCGTTCGATGAGATCCCACCAACGGCCCGGTGTCGGATAGTCAGGCTTGCCCTCTGCGGTGAGGATTGTGGCGCCGTTCAGGAGAGGGCCATATACAATATAACTATGGCCTGTGACCCATCCTGGGTCTGCGACGCAGAAGTAGACATCGTCTTCTTTCAGGTCGAAGACATATTTCGTCGTAATGTAGGTCCCGACCATGTAGCCGCCATGGACATGGACCACGCCCTTGGGTTTGCCGGTCGTACCGGAGGTATAGAGGATATAGAGGGGATGTTCAGCATCCAGATGTTCGGCCTCGCAAACCGCTTTCTCACCCTTCAGCCAATCGAGCCAATCGATTTCTCTGGGCGAGGAGAGGGCAACGCCTGGAGTTTGCCGCCGCAGAACGATGACATGTTCGACGGTGGGGGAGTTGGCGACGGCTTGGTCGACTACCGACTTGAGGTTGAGAACTTTTCCCCGGTCAAATCCGACGTCGGCCGTAATGACTAGTTTGGCTTCGGCATCTTGAATGCGGTTCGCGAGGGCTGGGGCACTGAATCCTGAATAGACCACACTATGGATCGCACCGATGCGGGCGCAGGCGAGCATGGCGACGATCTGTTCGGGAACTTTGGGAAGGTAGATCGTGACCCGGTCACCTTTCGTGATGCCCAGCTTCTTGAGCGCATTCGCGCAACGGTTGACCTGTCGATAGAGTTCCCCATAGGTGATGACCCGTTCCTGGTCGTTCTCGCCCACCCAGATGATAGCAACCTTGTTCTTGCGCCAGGTTTTGACATGACGATCGAGACAGTTATAAGCAATGTTACAGGTGGCGCCGACAAACCATTTGGCCCAGGGGTAGTTCCATTCTAAGACCTTGGTCCAGGGAGAGAACCATTCCAGCTCCTTGGCGACGGCGCCCCAGAAGCCTTCCGGATCGGCAATCGATTTCTTATAGGCGCTCTCGTAGTCTTGGATATGAGCCGCGGCCTTAGTCTGAGCGGTCGGCTGATACACACGGGTTTCCTTGAGGAGAGTATCGATGTTCTCTGACATGGTGCAATGGCTCCTTTAGCAGGATGCTGAAAAAGTCCGCCAGCCTCGTTCTCGGCTCATCAAAATCCTCAACGAACCCCTGAGGGTCCGCTTCCGGTTTCGATTCGCCTGCGGCCTTGCTGGACGGTCTTTTTGAGTATCCGTGTTGGTGTTCTGTTCTTGCCCCAAGCGTACAGGGTATCGAAGTCCTGTCGGCGTAATCAAAATAGTTTCTTCGAAACCTGCTAGATCAAGGGGCAAAGCACAGCCTCGATATTATGCTGGAGGGCTAGGGGGAACTCAACTACAGCCGCGATTGCTGTTGCGGTGTTCCGTTTCTTGACAGTCGCGCAAAGGCGAGAGTAGGCTCAACTTGTCACACGTTATACCTTGAGGCCGGATTCATTGATGTTGCCTATTGTGTCCCCACTATCGCGGCCACTTTTTTTCGTATTGCTCGCCTGCTTGTTGGTGCCGATGTTTTGTCCGGCGCCGGCCTCCGCCCAACTGGGAAAGCCGGAAGGGCTCTACTACAAGTCGTGGGCCATTATCATTGGGGTGGAGAATTATCTTCTGGCTCCGAAGATTCCAGGCGCGATTGACGATGCTAAGGCCGTGGCCCAATCCTTCCGTCAATTAGGTTTCGACGAAGTCGTGGAACTCTACGACAAGGATGTGAGTTTTCGCCGTCTGCAGCAGACGCTTTCCGATTTTTTGCCCCGCAAGGTCGGTCGGCATGATCGGCTTGTGCTCTATTTCGTTGGGCATGCCGGGATGACGCAAGATCTTGACGGCAAGGAGCTAGGGTATCTCGTGCCGTGGGATGCGCAGATCGGGAACGTGTCAAAATCCATAACGTTTGAGCAGCTCAAAGAGTTCAGTCGGCGAAGTGCGTCTAAACATACACTCTTCCTCGTGAACGCGGCGGTTCGCGGGTGGGAGGTGAGCATGGCTCAGCCCCTCTCCCTTGAAGGGCGCTTGGCCCCGGAAGACGATACGGAGCGGCGAGCGGTGCAGCTCTTGACGGCGGGCGATAAGGGCGAGTCTCTGAGTCAGGAGAATGGGAAGAGTGTCTTTGTGCAGGTGCTGGTGAATGGACTGAGTGGTATGGCAGATGGCAATAAGAATGGCTGGCTTATGGCGTCGGAAGTTGGGGACTATGTGAAGCAACAAGTTGTGGAGCGGTCGAAGGGAGCTCAGCACCCTCTCTTTGCACAGCTTGAAGGAGACGGGGACACGGTCTTGATCGAGGGGCGAAAGGCTGCGTTTGTCGCAGGGGCAGGGCCTCAGTCTCCATCTGAGCAACGGCAGGCCGCAAAGACGCAGTATGAACAGGCGTTTGCCTTGCTCCAAACCGGGAAGTTGGCGGAGGAAGCGCTGGAGCGGCTGAACAAAGCCTTGGAATACGACCCCACGTTTGGCGATGCCTATGTGCTCAAGAGTTATGTGTTGTTAGAAGTGATACCGAACCTTGATGCCGCGTTATCGGCGGCGAAGCTGGCGGTACAGTATGCGCCGAAGAACCCGGACTCTCAGTACACGCTTGGGTTGATTCACGAAAAACGAGGGCAGTATGCCGAGGCCGAGCGCGCGATGCAGGCGGCGCTGGTGGTCAACCCCAACTATGTGGATGTCTATTTTTCGTTGGGGATTCTCTATGCCGACGAGATGAAGGATCAGGCCAAATCCGTCGAGGCATTCACGCGCTATCTCGAACTCGGGGGGAGCCATGCCCGTGCTCGAGCGGCTGTTGCATCGTCAGCACCCCCCGCTCCTGCCGTACCCTCAAAACCTTAAGGTTTTTCTCCTCCCTTGAGATAGCCCAGTCCGATCTTGACCGCTTTCCGCGTAATTTCTGCCCAGCGGACTTGCGGGTATTCAGCAAGGACCGCGGCTGCTTTGGGATCTTGTACTTCCATGTTCATAATCTTAATGATACCGTCATTGATCTGAATGTCTGCCACGGGGATCCTCCTTACAGAGAACATTGAGACGGTCAACCGTTGATCGCCTGTTGCGTTGACTGAGGTAGGGGTGCATGTTAGCATGATTTCGTTTGGATTCTCGAACGTTTGTCGCTGGCATCTGCCACTGTGCCGTGCGGTTTCACTGTCCAGATCATCACCAAGGAGGCATGGGTATGAATAGGGTACTGGGATTCAGGTCGAGGTTAGTCGGGGGGGGAGTCGCTGTTGCCCTGATGATCGGACTTGTTGCTTGTGGCGGGCCTCCGAAGTGGGTCAAGCAAGGGTCAGGAGCCTTTAACGAGAAAGACAGTAAAGCCTTTTATGGCGTCGGGTCCGTGTCGGGTGTCAGGAATGAGCCGCTGGCTTGGGACACCGCTGAAAATCGTGCCAGAGCTGAAATCGCCAAGACCTTTGAAACCTATACCGGCTACCTGATGCGCGACTATGCGGCCTCCACGACAGCCGGAGACTTTACGAAGAACACAGAAGAGCAGAATGTCGAGCGGGCCATCAAGACGGTGACGACGACGACGCTCAGCGGTGTGCGTCCCATTGAACGGTACAAGGACGAAAAAACGAACACCTATTACGTGTTGACCAAGCTGAATCTCGAGGAGATGAAGGATAATCTTGAGAAGGCGAAGGAACTCAACGCGCAGGTTCGCGATTATGTCAGGAAGAATGCCGATAAGCTTTTCGATCGGCTCGAGAAAGAAGAAGATAAACGGGCGCCGAAGTAAGGGATCTGACTCATCGACTGTCAATGACTGCATTTGCGAGGAGGTATCGCGTGATCGTGATGGATCGTGGACGAATCGGGGTCATGGCGCTGGCGGTGCTGTTGTTGGCCGGTTGTGCGCAGGAAACGAAAATTACCAGAGTCGACTCCGGGGTCGTCACGGATCTGAGCGGGCGGTGGAACGATACCGATTCCAGGATCGTCGCGGAATCCATGGTTAAAGAGGCGTTGGAGTATCCCTGGCTCAATAATTTTTCCAGTTCGAAGCATCGCCAACCGGTCGTGGTCGTCGGGGCCATTCAGAACAGCAGTCACGAACATATCAACGTCAACACGTTTGTGACCGATCTTGAGCGAGAGCTGACGAACTCCCAGAAAGTCACATTCGTGGCGGGAAAGGGCGATCGCGACGAACTGCGCACCGAGCGCAAAGAGCAGGCGATGTATGCGCGCGAGGATACGCAGAAAGCGCCGGGGAAAGAGATCGGCGCCGATTACATGATGAAGGGTAGCATTGCGACGATTCTCGATGAGGCCGACGGGACGAAAGCGGTCTTCTACCAGGTCGATCTCCAGATGGTAGATTTGGAGAGTAACGCCAAGGTCTGGTATGGCCAGAAGAAGATCAAGAAAGTTGTCGAAAAGAAACGTTCCATTTTTTAGGCTCCACAACCTCCGTTGAGCTCTCTTGCCTCAGGCCCCACCGCCCTTATTCAGGTACGGTGGGGCTTTTTTATTTCCACCCAGTTTCTATCGGTCTTGGTGGCCTTGTCGCTGCTGGCCGGATGCGGCCCCTCGGTCAATCGGTATCTCCTCATTGAAACCAGTCTTCGCGCCCATGACCACAAGGGTGCCGATGCCATTGTCGCTGCAGCTGAGAAGGATTATGGATCGAAAAGCCGCGTCCTCTACGGTATGGACCGAGGCATGACGCTTCAACTCGCCGGCGACTATCAGCAGAGTAACGCGGTGCTCGAACAGGCAGAGGATGAGGTTGATCGCCTCTACACGAGGAGGATCCGAACGGAAACGCTCGCGTTCATGACGAACGATACGGCGTTACCCTATGAGGGTGATCCCTATGAGCAGGTGCTCATCAATGTCCTGAAGGCCCTCAATTATGCGACGATGGGCCAGTGGCAGGATGCGCTGGTCGAGGCCCGGCGTATCGATCATCGGCTCAATGTCCTGTCGGATCGAACCAAGGAGAAGCATGCCTATCGGGATGACGGTTTCGCCCGCTATCTGACCGGCATTCTGTATGAGAGCACCGGGGATGTGAACAATGCGTTTATTGCCTATCGGAAGGCATACGAGACTCTCGAGGCGACTCGCGCATGGTCCCATACAGCCGTTCCTTCTCAGCTGCGAGCCGATTTGCTCCGAACGGCCGAGGCGCTGCACTTCACGCAAGAGTTGGCTGAGTACCAACAGGCTTTTCCCGAGACGAGATGGGAGAGCCGTCAGGCGTTGCAACAACTCGCTCAAGTAGTTGTGATCAGCTATAATGGCCGCGCGCCACACAAGGAGGATCAGTTTCTTGACTTGCCCATCAGTCTCGATGCGCTCCAGTTGGTGCTCCTCAATCGCGGGATTTCACAGTCGAATCGGCAATCCAACCGAGGGGTGGACACGGTGTTGTATGGACTGAATGGCCGCGTCGTTCGTGTGGCCTTGCCACGTCTCGTTCCACAGAAGACGCAGGTGAAGGTTGATACCGTCAATCTGATTTCGGACAATGGTACGCGGGTGACGGTGAACACGGAGCTGGCGCATAACGTGACGGCACAAGCAGAGAAAGCGCTGTCAGAACGAATGGCCGGCATCACCGTGAAAGCCCTTGCCCGTGCAGCCACGAAGTTTGCGTTGGCCGAGGGAGCGACGAGAGGAGCGCAGCAGGCAGCGGGGAAGGATGCGGCGCCCTGGGTGGGCCTGCTCGTCGGGCTATTGACGAAAGGACTGGCCGTGGCATCCGAAGAGGCAGACAAACGGAGCTGGCAGACATTGCCAGACGAAATCCATCTTGCGCGGATCTGGGTTCCCGCTGGTCGTTACCAAGTCCAGAGTGGGGCGAATGGGCTTCACGATCCGCTGAAGCCAGAAGCCATGCGAACCCTGTCCCTCGGGCCTGGCGAGACCGCAGTCGTGATCCAACGGGTAATGCCATGAGGGACGGATCGTCGTTCGTGAGCCGGATCGGAATGGCGCTGATTGCGTTGTATGCTCTCGCTGGCTGTGCCTGGTTTGGAGGGCATGCGAAACCAGACTGGATCGATGGAGTGAGTACGGCTTATCCGTCCGGACAATATCTGTTGGGTGTGGGACAGGCGGAAAATCGTGCGACAGCTGAAGATCGCGCCTATGCCGCGGTGGCCAGGATTTTTAAAGCCGAGGTGAGTGCGCAAGCTAAAGATTGGGAGTCCTATCTGCTGATTGAACAGCGGGGGCAGAGCAACGCTGAACGGCGTCTGACCCTCGACAATCTGACGACGGTATCGACCGACAAAGTGTTGGAGAACGTCAAGATCGTTGACCGGTGGGTCGATGGGCACAGCGGCCTCCACTATGCCTTGGCGGGGATGCAGCGGTCGCAGGCAGAGGCTTCCTTTATGGAAAAGATCACCGAGCTGGACCGATCGATCGGAGACGATGTCGGTGAGGCTCACCGCCCCTCTGATAAGTTGGCCAAAGTCAGAGCCTTAAGGCGGGCGGCCAGAAATTTGGTGCTGCGTGAGACCTATAATGCCGACCTCCGTGTGATTCGCCCGAGTGGGCAGGGCACAGCTGCGGCCTACCGCGTGAGCGAACTCACGCGTGAGCTCGAGCAATTCCTCGCAACGAATCTTGTGATCGCGGTGGCGGTGACCGGCGATCAGGCTGAACCGGTTCAGCGTGCTCTGACGGAGGGTCTGTTGAAGGAAGGGTTGCAGATTACGAGTCGTCCCGGGAGTGGAGATCGATCGATGGGCGGCGATACAAACGGACCATCTCCGGAGCTGCTGGTGCGGGGCGTGGTCCGGGTATGGCCCATCGATGTGCGGGATCCGCAGTTCAAGTTCGTGCGTTGGTGCAGCGATTTGGAAGTCGTGGATGTCGCCAGCCAGCGAGTGGTCGGCGCTTTGTCAAAGGGCGGGAAGGAAGGCCATTTGTCTGAGCGTGAGGCGACCGCGAAAGTTGTGCGTGTCATGCAGCATGAGTTTTCCGCCGATGTGGCGAGGGCCATTGCGGCACATGTGTATGGAGAGGCGGAATTGCCGGCATTATCAAGCCAGCTTGCGGGATGTCCGCGGGACGGGCAGGTCTCTATGCCGGCGTCAGCACCCCACTAATTCAGAGAGAGGGAGGGTATGGCCAAAGCGAAATCAGGAGCAGGACAGACAACCACTCGTGCACCACGGAGCCGTGGTCGCGGGTTGACGGTCACACATCAACGAGTCCCCAGCCGTTTGGCGAAGCGCCGGCTTGGCGATCGCCTCAAGAACGACACCGCGTCGTTCAACCAGGGAAATCTGGCCGACAAGTTTCGGAAAGAGGGATATGACGAGTTGCCGCTTGATGAAATCCAAGATCGGCTCTCGAAAATGCCGGGCCCCTTGGCTGCCATCATTCTGAAGGGGAGGATCTGAGCGCATGCCGTACTACTATTTCGACTCAACGGCGTTGGTGAAACGGTACAGCATGGAGCGCGGCACGCGTATCATCGGCAAGCTGATGGTGAAGCGGGGCATGGTCGCGATTGTGCCAACGTGGTCTGTCACCGATTTTTATACAGCATTCTCGAATCGAGCCCATCACGGGGACATCACCCGTGACGATTGTTACTCGGTGATTCATAAGTTCGAGAAAGAGTCGCAGGAGGGCCTCTTCCAGTTCATCGCCCCGACGATGCAGACCTATTTGGCGACCAAAGAGCTTGCTCTGGAATATCCGGCCCTTCGCTCACCGCAGGTCTTGCATTTGGCGCTGGCGCTGGAGCTCAAGCCGTTACGCTTGACGGTCGTCAGTGCCGATCAGCAATTGCTGACGGCCTGTCGTTCGGCGGGCCTGCACATCATTAATCCGGAAGAAGACTAGATCTGGGACGTGCCCAGTGCAGAGCTTAGAGTGGGCTGAAGAGACCGGTACTAGCGGCACTGATAGTCGCCGATTAGCGAGTCGATGACGGTCACCCAGTCAGTGGCGGCCTCGCGGAGTTGGGTGGCCTTCGTTGCGACTGGGCCTGGTGTATTGTTGTCATCATTGAGCGTTGCGAGTGCCTGTTGGAGGCTCTGTTGGGCGAGTGAGAGGCTTCCGCAGACTCCCGAAGAGGCGGGCAGTTGGCCGCCAGCCCGGCGAAAAAGAGCCATAGCTCGATAGCTATGTTCCTGTGAGCGAAAGAGGGGCTCGGCGCCTTGGAATAGACGAACGGCTGAGATATCTTCCTGGTGGGCCTTGGCAAGAAATTTGGCCATGAGTGCCGCGCGTCCCATGTTCATGGCGGCGCCTTCCGGGTCCTCGTTTGCCATCGCCTCCTCGGCCTTTCCCTGTAACCGATCCATTTCTGCTTCGTTGCCGATTACTTGTGCGGCCACCATATTGACTAAGGCCAGCGCAATCCCGCCAGAGAGACAGAGTATGGACAACAATGTTGCGGATCCGGTTGCGGGTCGTTGTGTCATGGGCTTTTGTCCCTGTGATGAGTCAGGAGTGTGAGTGATCGTCTTCGCACTCTACGCAACGTGAGTCGGTTCGTGCAAGTTGCCACGTTGGCAAGGCGATCAGTATAATCGCCCCGTGGAATCGCGTTGATCAGCGCAGGTTGGCCGCGCGGACCTCACTCTCATATATGGCTCACGACAATCGCGGGGTTAGCTATGCTGGAGCGGGGGCTGTTCGAAGCACATGGATCTTTTCGGTAGAGCCGGTAGCGATACGTTCGGAAATATTGAGGTGACCTCGTAACGAAGGAGCGGCACTGTGCAATATTGGGTGAAAATTGTGTTTGTCGACAATCAGGAGTTATTGGTCAAGGATGCGATTCGTCATACCATCAGTGACGATATGGAAGTGTTGGAGGTCGACTCGGCGAAGGAAGTGCTCATCATTCCCATGAAGCAGATCAAGTATTTGGCCTGCGACGCCACGGTGTTTGCCACGAAGAAGCCTGGCTGAGGAGTCGTATTTGCGCGTGTGGCGGTAGGCGACTTTCACGTGACCTGAGCCAAGATATCGAGGACTGCCTCATTCCATCCTACCGGCCCGATACCGGGCGCGCGGATCATGCCGGCCAGGTGGATATCGGGGTCATAGGATCCGTCTGGTTTTTGGACGAGAATCGGGTAATCCACCATGGCAAGGAGGGGTGCATCGTTGATGCTGTCTCCGATTCCGACCGTTTCAATCCGTTCCGTCTCTCCGCTCAAACGCTGTTGGCGGTGGTAGCAGCGGAGGAGCACTGCTGCAGCTGTTCCCTTATCGTTCTCTCCCATCAGATGAAAGAGCCGCCCCCCCTTTGTCCATCGAAGTCCCCTGGTCACAATTTGCCGGCAGACTTCTTCGATGAGGGTCTGCGGGCCTTGCAGAAGATAGGGCTCGTCGTATTCCCGCTGTTTGGCGAGGATGGCGTCGGCATAGGGGAGCCCGGTTGCCTGCATGATGGCTTCGACCGACAGGTCGCCAAAGCCTTGTAATGGCGTTTCAATCGCATCTTCAATTTGTTTCAGGACATCCCGCAGCATGTGGTAGGGCAGGCCCAGCTCGATGACCTGGTAGGGAGACTTGGTCCGCATGCGTTCCAAGGGAAAATCGAAGAGGCCATGCGGCACAAACACGGCGCCGCCATTTTCGACGATGAACGGATCCCGATGGCCAAGGCGTTGGCGAAGCGGGACGCCGACCTCGTAGGGAAACCCAAAAATCGGAACCTGCCGCGATCCCTCCAGGCTGGTCCAGCTCTGTTCATGCCGTTCCATGGCTGTAAAGAGCGCTCCAACCACTTGCATCAACATGCCAGACAAGTCGGCAGCCGGATCCTTCGGATTATGGATTTTGGCTCCGAGAAAACTTTGACAGACCCGCGCGCCACTCACGAGGGCTTCCGTCGTCATCCAAATATCGATGCCGAAGCGCGCGACCTCCGACTCCCAGACGTGCTGTTCGAGATAGTGGGACGCGAGGGCGCCGGAAAATCCAAACTCTCCCCCGATGGGTTGCCGAATGCGATGTCCGTAGAGGGCCCTGGTCAGCGGGTAGGCGAGGCTGTTGGTGATCGTGCCGTCGTATTTGTGGCGCAGGTAGTAGGGGGCGACATAGTCGTAGTGCTCGTCCATGATCGGCCGAAGCAAAAGTTCGATCCATTCCGGCGAGATGCTGCGGAGGTCCGCATCGACGACGGCACAGGCCTTGGCCTTCAGCCGCCTGGCAATCTCGAAGATCGTTCGAAAGGCGCTGCCTTTTCCGGGAATGCCGTGATAGGGCGTGACGATCCGATGCAAGATGCTCTGCTGATCCCCGATAAACAGATGCTGGAAATCGACGGTGGTGCGGGCGACGATGGCCGGCGTCCCATCGGAAGAACCGCCGTCGGAGTTGACCAGCACCGCTCGGCAGCCGGGGAAGTGTTTGGCAAGGCCCACGCTCACGGCCCGCACGACATGTCCCACCGTATCGGCGTTGTTGTAGCTGGGGATTCCGACGAGAATGTCCGTTGCGCCGATCTCGTCGATACGGGATTCAGTCGGAGCGGTGAGCGGTGTGAGGCCGGTGTTCATGACGGCAGGACTGCCGGTTCAGATGTGGGGTCCCAGGCATGGTCCGCTTCGACGGCGTCGACCAGGCGATCGAATATGTCTGGGACGGCATGGGTCACGCGACTCCAGTTGGAAATCATGGGCACACCAAGGGGATCGTCGAGAAAGCCCTCCGTGGCCAGCTTCATGCCTTTCAAGAATACCTCCACGGCCGTCCGTTCTTGATGGCGGTCGAACGTGAGGCTGTTGATGGCTGCGTCGTTTTCATAGCGGCTGATCGCTTCCTGCGCAGCTTGCAAATAGGTCGCCCGCAGAGTCTTGAGCACTCCGTCGGAGAGGACGACTCCTTCGCTCGCCAGGTTTCGAAAGAGTGATTTCGTGATATCGACGCACATCTTCAGGAGGCCGGCTTCGGGGTCATGGTTGGAGAGTTCCTGATGCTTATGGTCATAGGCATCCGCAATATCGGCCTGGCAAATGCGGCGCAACGCACAGTTTCGGTAGACCTCCGAGAGGACACCGATTTCGAGCCCCCAGTCTCCTGGAATTCTGTTCGTCCAGGCCAGGTCCCGCACCATGGCGAACTCGCCGGCCAGCGGGTAGCGAAAGCTATCGAGAAACGTCAGCAGGGCATGCGGTCCGACAAGTTGTTGCAGGCTCCTGATCATGGGGGTGAAGAAGAGCCTGGTCACGCGCCCATGCAGCCGGTCGGTGACGCGGACGTAATAGCCTTTGCAGAATTCATAACCAAGATTAGGGTTGGCGATGGGATAACAAAGGCGAGCGAGATATTCCCGATTGTAGCTCGTGATATCGCAGTCGTGTAGCGCGATGACCTGGCTCTGATTTCTGGCCAGTACATATCCAAACGCGGTCCAACAGCCTCGTCCCTTGCCTTGCAGGCCGATATCGAGGTTGTGATCGACCAGCAGCTTGAGAATGGCCTGGATGCGCTCGCCGTCATTCCAGATGATCCGCACTCGCTGGGGGAGCACCGAAAAGAATTGTTTGGCCAGGCGAAACTCCAAGGCCGAGGCACGATCCAACGAGATGACGATTTCGTTGAGGTACGACACGGTTTTGAGGGTCTCCGCAATGGCTTTCAATGCCGGGCGCCCTAATTCGGCATAGAGGGAGGGGAGGACCAGGGCGATGGGGTTAACGCGGCCATAACGCATCAACTCCTGCTCCAGTCGATCAATGTTCGGTTGCCCGAGTCGGTGCAACACCGTGACGACCCCATTTTGGTAGAAATCTGACATTGAGACCTCCGATGGGTGTGTCGCCTGCCGGCCTGGTTGTGGCGTGCGAGGGATCAGGAGCGGGAATCGAAGACGTGCGGCTCATACACTTTGGCGGCGTCACACCGGCGTTCCTCAATGAAGAGTGCAGATGGCATGCCACTTGAGATTGTTCTAACTCTTGGATGTTGTGGATGCGAAGGAGGAGAGGAAGTGAAGGAGATGATGGGAGAACCCTTCACTTCCTGCGAGAGGAGCGCGACGAAGTCGTTTATCTAGGGGCGGTCGGTGGAGAGTCGTTTGGCCAGGCGGTGGGCCAGCCGGACCATGCCAGCTGAGCGATCGGCTGGATCGAGCAGCACATTCAGGACGTGCAGTTGGCGGGAGTCTGCTAAGGCGGCGGTGAGCCCTCGCTCAAATTCCCCTTGGGTTGTGATCCTTGTGCCGACTCCGCCTCCGACCATGTCGCAGATTCGCTCGTAGTGCCATTCGTGGACATCGTTAAAGGGGCCTTCGAGAATCTCACGTTCAGTGGAATAGCCTCGATTGTTCAGAACAATGACGATCGGCGTTTGCCCATATCGCACGGCGGTCGAGAGCTCTGTGCCGGTCATTTGAAAGGCGCCGTCCCCGACCAGCACGATCGGTCGAAGTGTGGGGTCGGCAAACGATGCGCCGACGGCTGCCGGAACAGCGAAGCCCATCGAGGTGTAATAGGCAGGAGAGAGAAATTCGAATCGCCGGTGGACATGGAGATCGGCCGCGGCAAAGAGCGATTCCCCGACGTCGGCGATCACGAGCGTCTTTTCATCCAGCAGACTATCGAGGTGGCGAAAGAGGCCATTCAGGGTTACTGGAGCGTCCGGCGCAAGGGCGCCTTGTGGGACGGCGGGCGGTGCAGGCAGGGGGCGTGACGGAAACGACGGGAGTGGATTGGTCACCAGGGCTCGCACGAAGTCTTGAAACCGAATGGCATCATAGCGATGGTGCTTGATCGCCACTCGATCGGCAGTGGCATGGATAGTACGGCCTTCTGTCAGCAAGGGAGAATCAGCAT
Organism: Nitrospira sp.; assembly: GCA_005116815.1. Taxonomy (GTDB): domain Bacteria; phylum Nitrospirota; class Nitrospiria; order Nitrospirales; family Nitrospiraceae; genus Palsa-1315. Next base: position 24,058 of record SWDR01000024.1, read on the forward strand.
TGAGGTCTTCGACATCGGATAAGATCGATCCAAGAATCAGGAGGCAGTCGGACTCATTGATGTATTGCTGGACTTCATCTCGCGCGATGAGGCCGCCATATACGCCGACGTAGAGTGGATGGTCTTCGCGAATGACGGATTTGCCCAGTAGGGTGGAGGCGATGGGGACATTGAGCCGTTCGACCAGGCGAGTCAGGTCGTCTTGGAGACCGAATCGCCCGATCTCAGCGCCGGCCAAGATGGCTGGCCGCTTGGCTGAGGCGAGCATGGCTCGGACTTCGGCGATGGCTTCGTTCAGTGTCGCCGTATCGCTCAGCTCATCGTCGAGGCAAAGGGGACGTAGCGGCGCCGGCAGCCGCGCATGAACGAGGTCGCGAGGGATTTCGATATAGATGGGACGGCGATAGCGCAGCAGGGCCGCGAAGGCTCGATCCATCTCTCGTTCGGCGGTCGCCGGGTCATCCAATGAGACCGCGGCCACGGTAATCTTCTCGAAGACCTCGCGTTGTGTGGAGAAGTCTCGAACCATATGATGCATATAGGGTGTGCGAACCCGCTCTGAAAGTCCTGGCGATCCGGTGAGCAATACGACTGGTGATCGTTCCGCATAGGCGCAGGCGATCGCGTTCACGCAATTCAGTCCCCCGACGCAATAGGTGACGCAGACGGCTCCGATGCCGTTGATACGGGCATAGGCGTCGGCGGCAAACCCCGCACTATCTTCGCGGGTTGTGCCGATGTGACGGATCGGCGATGTTTCGAGCAGTTTGTAGAGGCTCAACACATAATCGCCGGGGATGCCGAAAATATGGCGGACACCCAGCTGATGGAGCCGATCGATGACGGCGGATCCGATGGTCGGTATGTGATTGTGGAGAAAGGTTTTCTCCGTGGCGGTGGCGCGACGATCGTCGATATCCATGAGGGGTCTGCGCGATTTCTTGTCGACATTGAACGAGGGCAGAAAACCGGTTGGTTTTGCGATCAGCGGGAAAATCGACTGGTGGCGGCGCGGCTCGCAGCCGGCGCAGAAGTGCTGGAAGTCTTTGCCCACACGGGAGCGTTTGGTATCCATGCGGCGTTGGCCGGAGCGAAGTCGGTCGAAGGGCTGGATGTGAGTGAAGAGGCTCTGGTCCTCGCGCGCAACCATGCAGTCTTGAACAAAGTGGATACTCGTTGTGTCTATAGACCGGCCGATGCTTTCGATGAGATGCGAACGTTGGAACGGGCCGGGCGCCGCTATGATCTGGTATTGCTCGATCCGCCGGCCTTCGCCCGCAGTAAACAGGCCGTGCCTCGTGCGCTGGCCGGATACAAAGACGTCAATCTGCTCGGGATACGGCTCACAAAGCCGGAAGGATTTCTGGTCACGAGTTCCTGCTCACACCATGTTACTGAACAAGAGTTGTGGACGGGCATTCGTCTGGCTGCGCGGGATGCAAAGCGGCAGGTTCGCCTGCTTGAACAGCGCGGGCAGGCGAGCGACCACCCCATTTTCGCGACCATGCCGGAGACGCGTTATCTGAAATGTTTTATCCTACAAGTGTTGTGAATTGAGGGTCGCCGTCCCTATGCGGGGCACTCAAAAAGGCTGCCAGCAAGGCCGCAGCGAGTGAAGGTCCGAGGCGTACCCTCAGGGGTACGTTGAGGATCTGAACGATGCGAGAACGAGCTGGGAGGCTTTTTCAGTGTTCCGCTAATCGCTCGGGGGTTCGAAGTGGCCAGACGGTCGGTTCTGCCAGGGGATCGTCGCCTGTTTGGCTTGCTTGACGAGGCTGCGTAAATTCACTTCCGCCGCACGGAGTAATTTTGGTTCACCGCTTTGCATAATCGCCGTCAGCAGGACGTAGAGCGAGCGATCCATGCGCGATCCCGCGAGTATTCGTTCTGTGACAGGATCAGGGCCAGTGGGGATGGGATTTTCGTGCTCTTCTGGATCCTCGAACAAGGTTCGAAATGAAGTCGGATGGCTAAAGAGCCAAGCCGGAGGAATTTTCAGAGCAGCTGCGAGTGCTTCGAGGGTGGAAGCGGATGGGTCAATCTCTTCCGCCTCAATTTCCTCTAATTGAAGAGTCTGACTATGAGATGCCGCTGCCAACGCCTCTACGGAGAGGCCTCTTGAGACCCGCCACGCTTGAATCTGTTGTCCGAGTGCCATGGTGCGATGATACTGAATTGCCTCTCTCTCTGCAACCGCACTCTTGGGGGCGATAGCTCGATACTCCATCATTAACAAAGGCTTATGAGTATTTTCTCCCAGTAGAAGATGCGTGATGAAATCAGGTATAATGCGCCTCCAAGTTTATTCCCGATCCAGCGAGGAGGCGTGTCATGTTAGGAACAGATATTCGCGGAATTATTGCAGAGGAAGAGGAAGTTCAGCGGCGCAAGGAGGCGTTGAAATCGCTTCTGAGCATGCGTTCCAAACAGTTGCGTGAGTCGTTGGAACAGCGGATTAAGCGGGCCAAGGTCAGTGGAGATTGGATCCATCTTTCGCAAGAAGAATGCGCCACGTTGCACAAGCGAGAGAAGCTCCACCTCCAGTCTCAGTTCGACAAGCTTCAGCATGAGCAGGATCGAACCAGTGGGAAGCTGACTGCGCTCAAGCGGGCGAAAGTACGGGCTCAACGGATTCGGGCTGCCGAGGCCGCATCTGGGCGGAAACGTCGCTGAACCGGTTGTGTCCAGCGTGACGTATAAGCGTGGCTGACTCACTTCCCCTCCTGACGCGCTCGGAAGGGGCGCATATCCGCGAACTTCTCCTCGATAGACGTGTGCGAGCACAGGCAGGCGCCTTCGTGGTCGAAGGCGCCCACGCCGTGCGAGATCTCCTAGCCCGGTATCCGAACCAGATCCTGACTGTCGTGACGTCCCATGGTTACCTGCTCAAGGAAGGGCAGGGCGATCGATTGGTTCGATTGGCTGTCTTGACGCCGCAGTACTCCTGTTCTGACTTCCAATTCTCGAAGCTGTCCGATGTAGACGAACCTCAAGGCATTCTCGCCCTGGTACGACAGCCGACATGGAATGAAGGAACGATTCTGAGTCAGCGGACAGTCCTGGGAATTTTCGGAGAGCAACTGCAAGATCCCGCCAATGTTGGGGCAATTATTCGAACGGCCGCTGGTCTCAACGTGAGCGCCCTCTGGCTCACGCCGGATTCTGCCGATGTGTATCATCCCAAGGTGGTTCGCGCCACGAGCGGGGTGTTGCTCGCGCTGCCGATATTCTTTATCAAGGATGTGTCAGGGCTGATTCAGCAGGGCTGCCAGATTTTCACTGCAGAAGTGGCAGGTGAGGGAACTGTTCCAATTGATGAGATTCGGCAGGTGCCACGGAAGTGTGTCTTTGCAGTTGGCAATGAAAGCCGTGGTTTAACATCTCAGATTCGAACGCATGCCACTACTCGATTTACCATCCCGCTCAGTCGTGACGTGGAATCCTTAAATGTCGCCGCGACAGTAGCCATCGCTACGTTCTATCTCGGACGACTTCCCCAAGGGGAGTAGCCCTGGGCTAGTCGGTCATCTATCTATAATGGGAAGTGATTAGTGGTGCCGAGGGACAGAATTGAACTGTCGACACCAGCCTTTTCAGGGCTGTGCTCTACCGACTGAGCTACCTCGGCACGGAACAGGGCAAGATAAGCAGGGCACTGTTACAGGATCGACCACGAAAAATCAAGTTGTCGTGCCACCCACTCTCTGAGAAATCTTTCTGGGCACGCTGTGGCGGAGAGGGAGGGATTTGAACCCTCGGTAAGGGTTTTGCCCCTACGACGGTTTAGCAAACCGTTGCCTTCGGCCACTCGGCCACCTCTCCACTCGTCTCAGCTCTTTGCCGGGTTCCCAATCATCGACGATGAAGATTGATGACCGTAGGATAACCAGCAAGCGAGCCGTGATCTTACCTCAGGCCCTATGGGAGGTACAAGTAATTCGCGAGATGGATCCAGGAAAATTATCGACGAGAATGGCGCCGGTTTACATGTCTATCTGTTTGGTCCATTGAAGGACGATGGGTTTTTTGGCGAACTGGACGAGTGTAGAGGAGAGGCTGCGTG
>SWDR01000025.1:0-2558 GCA_005116815.1 Nitrospira sp.
GGCATGCGCGCGGTGCTGAACGCCTCCGTCTCACCGATCGCTCATCTCGCATGGGCAACCGGCTTGAATTTGGTGCTTCTCGGTCTGGTCGTTGCGGGGTTTCATTGGATGTTCGAGTTGTGCCGCGAGCGGGGCCTGTTGGTACGTATTGGGGAGTAGTTCGGCGGCGGCGTTTGTCCCGATTGCCATTTTCTTGAGGCCTATGATAGCCTACGATTACCTTCTCGCAGGGGCCTGGCGGTGAGGTGGCGCGAAATAAACAGGCCTGCAGCATCGATGTTGCCTTGCCCGAGAATCTCGTCGGAAGTCAGACCTAAGTCGCCACGTCCTTTGCGTCTTTGGCCCGCTCCTTCCCCCGTCCCTCGAGCCCAAGACAATATCATCATACTCAAAGGAGGAACCCCAGATGGGTTCAAAGATCTATGTCGGTGGGTTGCCCTATTCAGCGACCGAGCAGGAGTTGAGTGACCTGTTCGGGCGGCATGGTTCCGTCGCGTCAGCGCGGATCATTACGGACAAGTTCACGGGACAGTCACGGGGCTTCGGCTTCGTCGAGATGTCTTCTGATGCGGAAGCACAGGCAGCCGTGGCCGCGCTCAACGGTGCGGAAATGGGTGGCCGGACCCTGACCGTCAATGAAGCTCGCCCCCAGGAGCCTCGTACGGGCGGTGGCGGCGGATTTGGTGGTGGCGGTGGCCGAGGCGGCGCAGGCGGCGGCAAGCGCGATCGCTACTAACGCAAACTCGCGAATCTCAATGGGGGCTGTTATCGTCGAGATAGCAGCCCCTTTTTTTTGCGCCCGGGCTGACGAAACAACCGAATGACCGTGTGCGATATGATGGCGACTCTGGACGCTGTCCCACCACGTTGTTCAGGAGGAATGCGGTGCCTTTTCAAGGAGCAACAATACCAAGATCCCTATCGGTAGCTGATTTACCGTCATTTTCATTTCACAAGAGTCCCGTTCTCGTCGTGGAAAACTTTTGGTCGGCGGACGAACGGAAGTTCTTCCGTGAGGGCATGCATGAGGCGGCTTGGAAGAGTTTGGCGGATCTGCCGAAGGTCAGGGAAGATTTCCCGAATTCGGGAAACTGGGCGAAGGCGGAAATTGCCAGGGCCCAGGGTCAGCGATTGCTGTCGCGGTTACAGTTGCCCTGCATTCAGGACTACATGGAGTCCTTCCCGAATATCACCGGTCGGCACGTGGGATTCAGCTATTACTCCTACGCGGCCGGCGATTGCCTGTTGACTCATGACGATACCGATCAAGGGTATGAGATGCAGGGCGGGGCGGCGCCCAAGCGCCGTATCGCCCTGGTGAGTTATTTTCATGACGAGTGGAAGTCGGATTGGGGCGGGGAGCTCATTATCTATGCGAAGCGGAAGGCGCATGATTCCGATCAGCCGGAGCTTGAGGTGGCTCATTGTATCGAGCCTCGTCCAGGTTCCCTCGTGATGTTCACCGTCCCTCGTTTTCACCGTGTCTGCCGGGTGGATCAAGTCGCGGGCGATCAGCGGCGGCTTTCAATCGCCGGATGGTTCATGACGGAACATCCGTAGGTTTCGCCACGTATGAAAATCAATGGGGGCTGCCATATTCCAATGGCAGCCCCCATGTTCATTCGCGATATGAGAGAGAATCTGTCTGTTGCGGTGAGACGCCGGTTAGCCGACCCACTCGTCAGAGGGTCTTGCAAGTCCTAGAGGTTTCTCCGTCAGACTTTCTGGCGAAGGCGCCGGTGCGTGAAGCGTTTGCTTCACAAGTGAGACCAGGGCGTTCGGCTCAAACGGTTTGGGGATAAACGGGAGGGTTCCCCGGCGTATTCCATAGCCTGCCAGTTCCTGTTCGACATTGCCGGACATGAGGATGACTCGCAGACCTTTCCGTATGCGGATTGCGCGGAGGGCCAGCTCGTGGCCATGCACGTGTGGAAATTGATTGGTGCTTGAAGCCAATTGAAAGCCCGGGGGAGGCAGGACCAGGTCTGTGAGCAACAGATCGATCGGCCCTTCGTGCTGCGTGCAGAGTTTGAGCGCATCCGAACTGCCATCGGCATGGAGGACCGTAAAGCCGGCCTCTTCCAAAATCCTCTTGCAGAGTTTCGTGAGAGCCAACTCGTCATCGACCACCAGAATGGTCTGGGGAGCGGACGAGGTTTCGATGGGTGCCTGCTCTGACATAGTGGGTTGACCTTATCTGCAGCATAGACCCGGTCAGAATCGATGGCGAGAGAATCCTTACTTTTGGCAACGCTGGTCTGGAAGGGGCCGTCAGGGTTTCTCGCGGTGCGGCTACTCTCGACCGGATCGGGCCTTGAGTGCATCGAGCCGCTTCTTCTCCAGGCTCACATGCAGGGATTTCTCCTGGGTGACGATCACGGCACCCGGTGCCTGGCCCTTCGCCTTCTTGACCCACTTGCGCCTGGTATAGATCACATCGCCTTTGCCGCTTTTCTTGAGATCGCTATAGAGCAGGGCCAGTGTGGCGGCGTCGCGTATCGTCTCTGGCGGTGGATCGTTCCCTTTTTCCAAGCGCACTACGACGTGAGAGCCGGGGG
>SWDR01000025.1:2658-8555 GCA_005116815.1 Nitrospira sp.
GAGGCAAAGCTGGTCATGGTTATATCCGTCACAGGAGGAAAACACAGGCAATAAACAGCACGACAATCTCGCCGCCCTGCTCGAGCGCGCCCAGAACGTCGCCGGTCTGACCGGTATTAACTACCGGTCTGAGCCGTATAAGTATCGTGAGGAACAGGGTTGCTCGCTGGGCAAGATGTTCCAGCCGTGCAAGGCGGACAAGCCTGAAGACCCAGCCACTCCGCTCATCGAAGCGCATGCGGGCGATCCTGTGCGCATCCATGTGATTGGAGCGAATAACGAGCAGAACGGCATGTTCAGCGTCGAGAAGCACGAGTGGCCGATTGAGCCCTTCATGCGCGGCGCGGATGTGATCAGTGTGGTCGAGTTCTCCGGATCGGAGATCCTCGATGCGTTCCTGCCATCTGCCGGTGGTCCGTACCGCCTGCCTGGTGACTATGTGTACAGCAACCAGCGGTTGCCGTACTCCCAGTCCGGCCAATGGGGCTATGTGCGTGTGTTGCCAGCTGGCGATACGCGCTTGCTGCCCCTGCACGGAGCTGGCGCAGGAATGAAGAGCGCGTCGGTTGAGAAGCCGGTGCAGGCCATTCCGGTCGCATCGAAGTAAGATCGGCAATCCTGCTCTGTGCAGGATCGTGACGAATCAGAAGGAGGGGGAGGCCAACGGCCTCCCCCTTTTTCTTTTGGGCGGTCTTTTGGTACGATGCCGCCCACGATGACCGTGACCAAACTTCTTTAAGAGGCACCCGTGAGGCTTATACTCCTGCCCCTCATCTTCTTCGTCAGTGTACCGTTGCTGGGGCCTGCATCGGCGTACGATGTGATCGATGTGCCGCATGGCGGGACGGTTCAGGGTACGATCACGCTTGAGGGGCCCTTGCCTGAGCCGAAAGGCTTTAATCTGATCACGTTTCCAGATCCCGTCTATTGTGGCCGTATCTCCAACGGCTCAGGGTGGAGACTGCTCCACGACTTTGTCGTGAGCCCTCAAGGGGGCCTGCAAGATGCCATCGTCTTGATCGAAGGGGTTCAAGCCGGTAAGCCGTTTGAAACGTCCGTGCCCTTGATCGAGGCGCGTGATTGCAAGTTCCAACCCTTCATGACGATCGTGCGAAACGGGCATGCCGTTGAAGTGATCAACATGGATCCCGTGATGCATGATATCCAAGGCTATGAAACGTCGCTCGAATCAGGCGCGCGCACGTTGTTCAATACGCCGCTGGTGATGAATCAGCAGCACCACCGTGGCGACATCCATGCAACCCACAATCATGCACCGGGAAAGTCTCTGGTTGGTCCGGTATATCTGAATAAAGGGCGTCGGACGTTCTACATGCAGTGCGGCTTCCATGCCTACATGGAAAGTTGGGCGATGGCGGTGAACAATCCCTACTATGCGTTGACTGACTCGGCCGGAAAGTTTTCGATCGAGAACATTCCTCCTGGCACCTATCAGCTGGTCGTGTGGCATCCTCAGACCGGTCCTGGTGTCACCAAGACGGTCACGATCCAGCCGGACGGTGCATTGGTCGAACGTCTTTCTCTCCTCGCTCCCAAGGGGAATCGTTCTGCATTCAAAGTGATGGACAATCCCCGTTTCGGCCCAGACACGCTGGGTTACTCCGTCGACATCCAGCCACTCGTCGAGCATCAGCACTAACAGGATGCTGCAAATGTCCGCCAGCGGCGTTCTCGCGTCGCTCAGATCCTCAACGTACCCCCGCGGGTACGCCTCCGGTCTTCACTCGCTGCGGCCTTGCTGGACGGGCATTTTGAGCATCCTGTGAGAATATTTTTCACGTGTGCCATATGTGCGGAGCAGAGAACTACTAGCGCGTCCACAGAGTTTTTCGCAGCATGCTAAACGTTCATGTTCATTAGGCTAGGTGATAAGTCCTGGTGGTGGGGGCTGTGCCTCTTGCTGGCTTTCTGTCTGGGGCAGGCGGTCATGCCTGGGCATGTTTTGGCTGACGATGCGGCTACTCCATTGGTGGAGTTCTCCGGTTCGCTAATCAAGACCGTCAAGGGGAAGCGGTATCAGGCGCAAGTGTTTGCGAAGGGCGACCGGTTGCGGCTGGAGTATAAGTATGCGATTCGAACAGAACGCGGGTATGCGGCGATCGAAATCATCCGGCTGGATAGATCCGAGACCTGGTATCTGCTGGTCCAGCAGAAGGAACTCTTGGTCACGGGATTGGACCCAGATGATCTGCTCCCCATCGGCCCAACGTTGCCGGGTGAACAGGAGCGGACCCTGGTCGGTGATGCAACGGCGGCTGGCCGCACGGCCAAGCTGTTCGAAGTTCAGGTAGACCATAACGGTCGAGTCGAACGATTCTATGAATGGGTAGACGTGGAGACCAACGTGGTGTTGAAGCTCGTCAGTCGGGATCGGGAGTGGTCGTTTGAGTATGAACGGTTTAGACTGTCCCCTCAGCCGGCCTATTACTTCGATGAGCCTCAGGGATATAAAAAACGCATGACGGCCATTGCGCCGCAAGGACGGGGGTAGCGAGACGATGGGTGATGTGATGCGGTGCAGGCGTTCGTGCCGGTTGAATCTGCTCGCCGCAGTGGCGGTGGCTTGCCTTTTCCTTTGGAATGGAACGGTCCATGCCGGAACGTCAACGGTGCCCAAGGACGCGCAAGAGGCGTACGACAAGAAACAATACCAAGAGGTATTAGATCAGTTGGCCAAGCTGGAGAAGGAACAGACTCTCAGCCCGGATGTCCGACGGCTGAGGATTCACTCCTTTCTCAAGCTGGCGAATCCCAAGGACGCGCTCGGTGAGTACGACAAGTTGGAGCTCGCGCTCAAGCACGATGAAATCCCCCTCCTCCGAGAGGTGGCGCTGGGGTTCATCGTGGTGATGGTGAAGGACATGCGTGATCAAATGCGCGGGGCTGCCTATACCGCGCTCAAAGAGGTGGATTCTGACGAAGTCGTCCCCTATTTTGAGGACGGGTTGAGCGATGGTTCAGGACCGGTCAGAGTCCTTGCCGTCGAGGGGCTCGGGCGATCGGAGGCCGGCCGGAAATCGACGAAATTGCGTGCGGCGATTGAGGATCAAGCAGGATTGGTGAAGGCGCGCGTGGTGAAAACGCTCGGTCGAACGGGAGATCCAGGCGTCATGTCGCTCGTCGAATCGGCAACCAAGGACGAGCTCAGCACGGTTCGTATCGCGGCCTATGCGGCCTTGATCAGGCTCGGCAAGAAAGAAGCCTGGACTCAATTGCATCAGGCCGCAGAGTCGCTGAATCCTGAAGATCGAGCCGACGCGATTCGCACGATCGCTGACTTGAACGACCAACGCGGCGTCCCGATCATGATTGAGTCGTTGACCTATAAGCAGCCCTCCGTCCGCGGCGCGGCGGCCAGGGGGCTTGGGCATCTCGGACGAAAAGAGGTGCGGGGACAGATTGAGCAGCTTCTGAAGGACCCGATCCCGGGCGTGCGTGAGTCGGCGGTGGGGAGCTTGGCGGATCTGGGTGGGACTGAATCGGTGCCGGCACTCACGCAGGCGCTCGGTGACGGCAGCTTCACCGTCCGTGCCTCGGCGATTGCCGGGTTGCTCCAACTTGGCCAGCCCTACTCCACCGTGGCGTCTACCGTACAATCGATGGCCCAGCAGAACGACACGGCTATGCGTGCGTCTGTGGCCTATGCCCTTGGGAAGGCGACCAAGGCCAATGCTCCTGGGGCGATCTCGCTGTTAACCAGTTTGACGGCTGATCCGCTTCCCGGTCCGAAGATCGTGGCGCTTCGATCGCTCGGGCATGTGGGGGGCCGGGAGCTGGTTCCCCTTATGAAGGAATTACTTCACGACACTAACGATGCGGTGCGAGCCACTGCGGCAGGCGCGTTGTTGCACTTGCTTCAACAGAAGAAGTAGGTTTATCCACAGGATGGGGCGGCCCTCTTGTTTCAGATTGACAGGGTAGGGTAGAGTTTTGTATACAGACTCGGCTTGAGACTAGCCTCGCCAATGCGAATCTCAATTATGTTCGAGTCACCAGGGCGGAATGCGTTCCCGTTTCCCCTCATGGCCGGTGGTAGGAGTTAAGGGAACGAGAGCATCAACGTAGCAGTTAGTTTGTTCATCACAAGGAGGCAGTCATATGAAGAGTGCGTTGTCAGTTGTATTAGGCGTGGCAGCCGTCGCGTTTGTCGCGGCGCCTCTCACCTCGTTTGCGGGCGGCACCATTGCCGGAAAAGTGACCTTTGCTGGCAAGTCCGAGCAAGGCGAATTTTCCTTTGCAAAGTTCCCGAACCCCAAGTTTTGCGTCAAGAACCCCAATAAGTCGTTGATGGATGGGGACAAGCGCTTCTTTAAGAAGCTTGAAGTGGGCAAGGATGGCGGTCTCAAGGGCGCCGTCGTCGCCGTTGTCGATATTGAAGACAAGGCGTTCATGGATGCCTATGCCGGCACCGAAGTCGTGGCGGAGTTCTGCGAGTTCCTCCCGTTCACCGGTGTGGTGGTGAACAATAAGTCTTTCAAAGTTGAAAATCACGACGCCGATGCCGAAGACCCCAAGTCGGCCGCAGGTGTGTTGCATAATCCGCATAGCTTTGTGGTGAAGGGCACCAGCTCGGCCACCGGTTTCAACATCGCATTGGCGAAGAAGGGCGACAAGCTCGATAAGCCAGTGGTGTTCCGTGGCGGTGCAGAGAAGGATGGCTTCTACCGTTTACAGTGCGACCAGCATGAGTTCATGCAGGGTTTCTTCCTCCCGGTGTCGAATGCGCATTTTGCCGTGGTAAAGGAAGATGGGTCGTTCGAGCTCAAGGATGTGCCGGCAGGCAAGCATAAGATTGTTGCCTGGCATCCGTTTGCCGCCAAGGGCAAGAAGGTTGAGTTTGACGTGGACGTGACCGAGGGCGGAACTGCCACAGTCAAGGCTGAAATCAAGTAAGCCAACGTTGTGTCTTCGCGGGGTCACCCGCAATCAAAGGGCAGCGGAGCAATCCGCTGCCCTTTGTGTTTGTGTAGAGTGCTGCGTCCGGTCGGCTGCCTTGCCTTTCAGTTTCTGATCTAGGTAAGATGCCGACTTTCAAGGCAATTTTCCTGATAGGAGTGGTGTGTCACGAGAACTCTCGCTCGCAGAAATTTTCCAGCTGGGGTACTACTGGGAGACGAAGATTCTATTGACGGCCATTAGGCTGGACGTGTTTTCTGCCTTGGAGGGGAAACGGAAAACCCTTCATGACGTGGCGGGTCGTCTTGGCGCCCATGAGCCGACATTGGGACTCTTGTTGAATGCCCTTGTTGCGATGCGGCTATTGGAAAAGGACGGGGACTCCTACGGAAACTCGTCTGCTGCAGCCACGCATCTCGTTCGCAATTCTGCTCAATATATCGGGCATCTGCTTCTGCTTCACGATGCTGAATGGGACAACTGGGGCAAGCTGGAACAGACGATTCGCACGGGACAGCGGTCTGTCGATCGGCATGTCTTTGAGACCGACCCTGAGTTGGGCCTCAACGTGCTGGCAGTGCTTCATCGGATCGGGCAACAGAGCGGGCCGGATTTCGCCAAGCGGCTGCAGCTGAGCGGGCCGATTCGTCTGCTGGATTTGGGAGGCGGAGCCGGGACGAATGCGATTGCCTTTTGCCAAGTCTACCCGGAATTGACGGCGACGGTATTCGATTTGCCTGCGACGCTCCGGCTCACAGAACGAACGGTGAAAGAGGCCGGCTTGGAATCGAGGATTTCGTTGCAGTCAGGCGATTTTAACAAGGATGGACTTGGTGGCCCCTACGATGTCGCGCTGATGTCCGATATCCTGCATTACCAGGATTTTCCGACGAACGCAGCATTGGTCAAGAGGGTCTGGACCCATTTGGCGCCAGGCGGCCGTTTAATCATCAAGGATCGATTCCTCAATGAGGCAGGCA
>SWDR01000025.1:8655-45537 GCA_005116815.1 Nitrospira sp.
AATTCCTGGTCGGCCTTCATGATGGCTCCGGCCGGTGTCGATGCGAAGGGTCGGTTTCTGGGGAACGGATGGCATTTGCTCCATTCGGCCCTGTGGAATCCATTGAACGTCCATCGTTTCCTGGCAGACATTATGTCCGGTGGCGCGGTGGTGTTGGCCTATGCCTGCTATCGCTTCTTTACCAGCAAGACCGACGAAGAGCGCGCCTATTTCGATTGGGTGGGGTATGTGTTTCTGTTCGTCACGGTCTGCGCGTTGTTGCCCATGCCCTTTGCCGGCTATTGGTTGATGCGGTCGGTCTATGCGTTTAGCCAGAGCATGGGTGTCACGATGATGGGGGGCTTGCTCACCTGGCTTTTCGTGGTGCAGGCGCTCTTGATCGGTGCATTGTTTCTTGGCGTGAATTATTACCTGTGGCAGAGCATGGCGCGCCTTCGTGGCGGTGAACGGTATCAGCCGTACTACCAGTCGCTGCTTGGGGTCTTGATCTTGGCCTTGTTTATTTGGCTGACGCCGCACACCGTCATGATGTCGGGCAGTGAAGTGAAGGCGATGGGCGGCTCGTCGCATCCCGTGGTCGGCAACTACGGCGTGATGTCGGCGAAGAACGGCGCAGTCAATATCTTGATTCTCGTGACCACGCTGAGTTTTATCTACTACCGGCGGGCCAATCGAACGATGGTGGTTTCCTGGGTGAAGAAAGGCAATTTTCTGATCGGCGCACTGTTTCTGATCGGCGCACTCAACATCATCTGCCTCTCGGTCTATGGGTTCTATCTGCCGGCGAAGCTTCGCGTCGGGTTATCGTCGCCGCAGGCGGTGACGACGTTCACGGTTCTGGTGGGCGCGCTGGTGATCAATCGCATGATGCTCAAGGGGGCGCTCGTTCGTGGGCCGGTCCAATGGGGGAAGATCTCGGTCAGAGGCATGGTGGGCCTATTCGGCCTGGCTGCTGCTTTCTCATGGGTCATGGGTCTCATGGGTTATATTCGTTCTTCCGGGCGGTTGGCCTGGCATGTGAGCGAGGTGATGGCCGATGTGTCACCCTGGGCGTTTACGCCGGACCTGGCGTTTGCAGCGAAGATGGTGACGCTCAACATGGTGGTGTTCTGGGGTGCGGTGTTTGCGCTCTTCTGGATGTGCCAGCGTGATCAGTTGCCTGTGATGGGAGAAGACTTGGCCGAAGGAAATGCGACGGTCCTGGCGCCGTCGTCGTCGCAAGAGGCATGAACAGCGAAAGGGTTGAGCGTATGAGGGGTGGGGCGATGATTCGACGATATCTCGCAGTCGGGCTGGTTATCTGTGGAAGCGTCGTGATGCAGGGTGCGATCTCGGCTCAAAGTTCATCTTTGGTCCTTGAAGATTTTCAGGCAAAAGACGCGGACGGGTTTCCCTTGAATTGGGATCATGAAAACCAACGAAGTCAGTCCAAGGGGCGGGATGCCTATAAAGTTCAGACCGAGAACGGTATAAGTTTTCTGGCGGCGAAGGATGCAGGACAGAGAATCAAGAAGAAGAAGATCGATTGGGACCCGAAGGCGTTTCCGGTTCTGACCTGGCGCTGGCGCCTGCACAAATCTGCTACGGCAGGAACTGAGCCGATCGCGGCGATCTACGCCTCCCTGGATACGGATCTCATGTTCATCCCTGTGTTCACGAAATATATCTGGAGTGCCTCGAAGCCTGAGGGAACGGTGACTGAAGGGGGCATGTTCAGCGGTTCGGAGATCGTGGTGCAAAGCGGCACTAAGGACGTCGGTCAGTGGTTTGAGGAGCGCGTGAACGTCTATGAAGATTTCAAGCGGATTCATCAGCATGAACCGGCGGCGAAAGCCTGGGGTATTTCGATCATTGCCGGGCCAGGGGTGGAAATCGACTTTGGATCGATGGTTGCGAGCGCTGGCCGCTAACGAAATGGGTTGTCATTAGCATGACCGAGTCTGGTACAGCACAAGTTGCGCCCCGCGCGATGCTCGATATCCTGTTCGGCGTGGCCGTTATGGGAACGGTCGGGACGCTGATCGGGGTCATTATGGGCGGCGGCATATTACCGCTTGCGAGTGGGGCGGGGCTGGTACTCGGCGGTGTCATTGGGTTTATGGGGGGGCGGCGCTTCCTGGTGAGTATCTTGGTGGGTACGGTGCTGGGCGGGGCGCTGGCTTGGTTTATCGCCGGTCCTGAGAGAATATCGGTCGGTGCCGGGGCTGGCGCTGCCATGGGTGGATTTTTGGGTGTGCAGATCTCGATGCTCTTAGATATGTACGCGGCCAGGAAGGCCGCATCTGAGCCGGCTGATCCCTCCGTGTCACGCACAATTGAAGGAGCATGAGCCGTCATGGAAGATAAGAAAGTGTTGATCGGCTCGATCGTATTTGTCTTTGGATCGTTTATCCTGATGGTCGGCCTGTTGGTCTATGAGTCGTACAAGGCGAAGCAGATGAAAGCGCTAGCCTTGTCGATCACGACGGAGACTCGTCTTGTGCCGAGCAATGTGACGTCGCAGGATTACTCGATGTATAAAACGAAGATGGGCGATGAGGGGCGCGAGATGGTGCAGATCCCCGAAGGTCCGTTTATCATGGGCAGCAAAGATGGTGATCCAGACGAAGTGCCGGAGCGGCAAGTATTTCTCAAGGCGTTCTTTCTGGACAAGAGAGAAGTGTCGCAAGAGGAATATGCCCGGTTCGCCAAAATGACGAAGCGGCCGTTACCGAAGATTGAAGTGTTTGAAGACGATCAATCCAAGCTGCTGAAGCCGGAGTTTGCGGCGATGAGTATGTCGTGGGATGAAGCGGGGGCCTATTGTAAATGGGCGGGAAAGCGCCTGCCCACGGAAGCGGAATGGGAAAAGGCCGGTCGTGGTGAGGGAAAACGGAAGTACGCGTGGGGCGATATCTTCGTGACGGGGCATGCGAATGCCAATGTGGATGGGAGCGAGGACGGCTATCGGTATCTCGCGCCTCCCGGGTCGTTCGAATCCGGGAGAAGCCCCTATGGAATCTATGACATGACGGGAAACGTCGCGGAATGGGTCGCAGATTCGTACGATGAGCATTACTACCAGAAAGCGCCCTACCGTGACCCGAAGGGGCCTGACGATGTCGATTTGAAGGTGGTGCGCGGGGGGTCGTGGCGAGAGACTGAGCATAACGCCCGGCTCTCCAAGCGATTTGCGGCGAAGCATTGGCGGACGGATATTACGATCGGGTTCCGCTGTGCCAGCGATATGGAGGTTGGCGATAGCCCTGCGGCGTCATAACAGACATGCTCGAAACCAAATTTAAGATTGTGTTCTTGCTGGCCGTTCTCGCGTTTGCGGCACTTCCCATCATGGGAATTATTCGTGGCACGACGCTCACCCCGTTCGAAGCAGCTTCCCCTGATTCCACCGATTCGTCCTCACCTGAGCCGCTGGATTCCTCGCAGGTTTCTCGTGAAGAGCCGGTTCGGGAAGAGATGATCTCAATCCCGGCAGGGCCTTTCATTCGGGGGACCGATCACGGAGGATTCGATGAACGGCCGCAGCGCACGTTGGTGCTCGATGCGTTTGCGATCGATCGGTACGAAGTCACGAATTTTCAATATCAGCAATTCGTCGATGCGACCGGCCATCGTAAGTCTGGCCCTCCTTCCCGTTACGCCAAGAACATGAGCAAGATGCGCGGCATGAATCAGCCTGTGGTGTACGTGTCATGGGACGATGCGGAGACATTTTGCCATTGGAAGGGAAAGCGGCTTCCCACCGAGGCTGAGTGGGAGAAAGCGATGAGGGGAACGGATGGCCGTCTCTGGCCCTGGGGCAACGTGGAGCAGCCTAATGGAGCGAATTGGGCCAGGGTGCAGGATGGCTTCGAGGTCGCAGCGCCGGTCGGTGCCTTCCTGCCCGATACGAGCCCGTATGGCGTCATGGATGGGGCGGGAAACGTGATGGAATGGGTTAGTGACTGGTATGCGGAGACCTACTTCAAGGAAGCGCCTGAACAAAACCCTCAGAGCCCTGAATATGGCACCTTTCGGGCGCTCCGAGGGGGAGGATACGCGACCACAGGGGCTGATATTCGTATCACCAGCCGGAGCAAGATGGTGCAGGACTTTCGCGATGAAACTATTGGATTTCGCTGTGCGGTTTCAGGTGTGAAATGAGCGCGGAACTGGAGCCTGAAACCGAAAGAAATCTACAACAAATCAAAGTGGTAGAGAATGAGGAACACGGCCAAAATTATATTGACAACCATTCCGGCCAAAACTATAATGTCGAACACTTTTGAGTTTGCAATCATCGATTTTCCCCTGATATTTCGTGTGCGGCAAAGAATTTTGAATAACATATGAATATCTGTGTGTCAAGAATTCGCTGAGCTGAATTAGGCGCGTATTATTTCCATCAGGAGAAGGAGACACGATGGCAACAGCAGAAGTAGATAGCGAGTTTAAGGTTAAGGTCGGTCGGATGATTTTCTACATTACCTGCGCGGCAGGTTTGTGGTTTTTTTATTGGTTCGCAGGAATTCAGTGCCCCTGCTAGGAGAGGGCCGCTGTTTTTCTGGGATTTCTTGAACGTCTGCAAGTTGTGAGGGAGGGATTCTCATGGGTCAGACAATCGTTTATGTGGTGGTGTCGCTCGTTATTTGCGTCGCCTACTTCACGGCAGTGGATCACTTTTTGATGGATTCGCAGGGGCTGGACTTCTGGTATTTGTTCCGGAAGTAGGTTCTGGGTCTATTCTGTGCTGAGTTGAGTTTGCGGGGAATTGTGATGAGTCTTTTCCGGAATGCATTAAGGAGGTATCCCATGGGTTTAGTGGCTGGGAAGAAGCTGTTCTCAATCATGGCGCTTTGCGCGATGATTGGCCTTCTCCTGCTCCCCATCGCTGTATCGCTTCCAACACTGGCTATGGGCGCGGATGCGCCTGATGCGGTGAAAAAGGATGGTGAGGCGAAGGTCGAGAAGGGGAGAGACGTTTATTATAAGACCGAGGGTATCGTTGCCGGCGCTCCTGCTCCGAAGACGGTCGATGGTCCTCGGGATTATCCGCGATACAACTTCGAGAGTCGCGTGTTGCTTTGGTTCGCAAATCAGCAGCACCTCTATTACGGAAGTTTTGTACTCGCGGTTCCGATTTTCTGCATGGTCATCGAGTTCATGGGAGTGGTGACGAAGGATAAGGCGATGGCCAAGCGGTATGACCAGTTGGCCTACGACTTCATCAAGATCAGTTTGACGGCCTATTCGCTGACCGCCATTCTCGGTGGTATCCTGATCTTCACCTTCCTGACTCTCTATCCTGCCTTCTTCGGTTACTTATCCAGCATCTTCCGCCCAGTCATGCATATCTATGCATTGATGTTCGTTGCGGAGAGCGGAACCCTCTACATCTATTATTACGGCTGGGACAAGATGCGGGAAGGGTTCCTCAAGTGGATTCACTTGAGCATGTCCGTAATTTTGAACGTGATCGGGACGTTGCTCATGTTCCTGGCGAATTCCTGGATCGGGTTCATGATGTCGCCTGCCGGTGTCGATGAGCAGGGGCGCTATCTTGGGAACATCTGGCACGTCATTCATACCGCGCTCTGGAATCCGCTCAATGTGCATCGCATTTTGGGTAACATGGCGTTCGGCGGTGGTGTCGTGGCGGCCTATGCGGCGTACAAGTTCTTGGCCTCCAAGACCGATGAGGATCGTGCGCACTATGATTGGATGGGTTATATCGCCATGGCGCTCGGCGTGGCGTTCTTGATCCCCTTGCCATTTGCCGGGTATTGGCTGATGCGTGAAGTGTATGCCTATCGTCAACAGATGGGTATTACCCTCATGGGCGGTCTTCTGGCTTGGCTCTTCATCATTCAGGCTACGATGATCGGCATTCTCTTCCTCAGCACCAACTACTATCTCTGGCAGGCTCTCGGCCGGATGCGTGGCGCCGAGAAGTATCAACGCTACATCAAGTATCTCGTGTTCGTCCTCTGTTGCGGCTACCTGGTGTTCATTACTCCTCACACGATCGTCATGACTCCCGCTGAGCTCAAGGCGATGGGTGGCCAGCAGCACCCGGTGTTGGGGAACTATGGCGTTATGTCGGCTAAGAACGGCGGCATCAACGTCATTATTACGACCACCATTCTGAGCTTCGTGTGGTACATGCGAGGCAACAAGGTTTCGACGGTATCCTGGTCGAAATTTGGCAATATCTTCATGGGCTGCTTCTTCGGTTGCGCCTATGTGAATATCGTCGGACTCGCGGTCCTGGGATATTATATTCCGGCAAACGTGCGAGTCGGTCTATCGGTTCCTCAGGTGGCGACGACCCTATCCTGCCTCTTCTTCATGTTTGCGCTCAACAGCTTCATGATGAAGGGTGCAAAGCAGATGGGCCCCATCGAGTGGGGGAAGATCTCGGCTCGTTCGCAATATGCGTTAATCATGCTCGCGACGGCCTTTACTTGGATGATGGGGTTGATGGGGTATATTCGCTCATCGGTCCGATTGTTCTGGCACGTGAATGAGATTATGCGCGACAACTCACCTTGGGCCTATACCCATACGGTGGGATTTGCCGCAAATATGATTTCATTCAATGTGTTGTTCTTCTGGATCAGCATTCTCTTTGTCTTCTGGCTGGGCAGCCTTGGGATAAAGAAGGCGCCAGTTGAAGCAAAGGCAGGGGTCCCTGGTGGGGCTGCACAGCCGGCTGGGAGCCACTGATCATCTTTAGGATCTTGCTTGGGGGAGTGGAGGCGCGTCGTACGTGCCTCCGCTCTTACCAAAACCTCAGGAGGTTACAATCGTGGGCGATCTGATAAACGAAGCGATTTCAATAGGGTGGCCGCTGTTCGCGCTGCTGGCGGGGCTTCTCGTGTATTCCCTGGTATCGATTAGCGATCCTGTGGCAAAAAAACGCGCAACCTTCAAGCTCTTTATTGGCATCATTGCATCCTTCATGCTGATGGTGGCAATTGCGCATTATAAGACCAGCTTTTATGAAGCAAATCGAATGTTGCCAGTTTCTCTAGTTCTTATTACCTCGATGTGCTTCATGATGGGGATCTACTTCCCCAATCAAGCTGCTTTGCTCAAGATCGGCGGCTTCATGTTCTTGGTTGCTGCTGGCCTATCAGGGTATGGCAATTGGTTGCCGCAGGTCGAAGGTGGGTTTCCTCCGAAAGAAGAGAAGCTTCAGTATGAGGCAATGACCTCGCAGCAGTTGGCTGACGAAGGCGAAAAGATCATCTTCGGAGGGATTGGGCAAAATAAGGTTCAGGGCGCAATTGGGAAAGGGCAATGTCCTCTTTGTCATGCGTTCCACAAGGGAATGCTGGGGGAGCGAGCGCCGAACCTTGACGGTATTCCTGAGCGTGCAGGTAAGGAGCGGCTGGAAGATCCAAAGTACAGCAAGGGGAAGCCTGCAGGTAGAGACTATGCTCAGAAGGAAGCATTTCCTGGAGCGGGCACCGCAGAGAATGGCCAAGAGTATATCGCTGAGTCCCATTCCTGCCCGAGCTGTTACGTTGTTGCCGGCTTCGGCGTCAAGGGTACAAACGATAAAGAAAGCCCAATGCCTGCCATCCACAAGCCACCGATCTCGCTGAGTCTCCCAGAGTTAGCGGCTGTTGATACGTGGCTCTATATCCGCGAAGGGCGAGACGCTCCGACATACGAAGAGATCGTGAAGTCGTATGAGAAGTTTATTCCGGAGGCTGACCGTCCGAAGCAGCAGGAAGAGAAGGCTGCCGGGCCGGCAAGTGCCTTGATGGCGGATGGAACCGAGCCGGTAGACCAGATTTTTGCGAAGGCGCAGTGCGTGGCCTGCCATACGATTCCTGGTATTCCAGGGGCGGTCGGTACGATTGGTCCTAAGCTCGAAGAAGGCACGAATGCTCCTCTTCGCATCAAGGACAAGGACTATAAGGGAACGGCCAAGACAGTTCCAGATTACATTATGGAGTCGATCGTTTCGCCTAGTGCCTATGTGGTGAAGCCATTCCCGGATAATACGATGCCGAAGGTGTTCGGGCAGAAGCTCAGCGCCGGGGCGCTCAAGAAGATCGTCGACTATCTGTCGCAGGTGAAGGCGGGATCGCCACCACCGAAGATTTCATAATCGTGTCTGTCTACCTCTTTTGTTCAGCAAAGGGAGTTTGCCGATGAAAGCATTAATGTCAGTCGCGGCACTCATAGGAGCAGTTGGGATACTCCTGCTTGCCGGAATGATTGTCGATATCATTCCGTCAAATACGGTGCGCCTGGTCGAAGGTTACATGCCCATGCAAGTGCTCTTTGAGCTCACGCTGTTTGTCGCGGGCTTTACAGGGCTCAGTTACATGTTGGGTTCCATGGGAATGGCGGTCCCTCGCTTCTGGCAGGGGATTTTATTCTGGTCGTTCATTCTCCTGTATTTGAAATATCGGGTCTATCCGCCGATTCCGTTCAGCGTTCGGGCTATGTACGGAACCGTCTCCCTCATAGCTGTGTTTATGTGGGTTTCCGCGAACGAAGAAGATTGGAAGAAGTTTAAGCAGCCGATCATGAACATTTTGGATGCCCAGACCGGGGCAAACAAATTACTACGTTATGCCTATCTAGTTCTGTTGCCCATTCTGATCGGCGGGTTCTCCTACAACGCGATGGTGCCGAAGTCGGAGGAGCCCATCGAGTTGCGCACGGTGCATCCTGCGCCCCCGGCCAGCACCAAGGTGCATGGTAAGACGTATACACTTCAAACGTCGCAGAATCCCTATCGTGTCAACCTCGAAGGGAAGTTCGATCAGGAATATAGCAACGCGAATATTGTGGAGCAGGGCATGGGCCGGTTGATGAAGCCGAACGCCAATCCCTGGGATAAAGATGCTCAGGGTTATCTGAAGTATGTGCGTGAGGGAGGAGAAATCTTCTTCCAAAACTGCCACTTCTGCCACGGCGATAACTTGAACGGTCGCGGCCTCCATGCATTCGCATTCAATCCAATTCCTGCGAACTTTACGGATCCGGGAACGATTGCACAATTACAGGAAACGTTTATTTTCTGGCGCGTCTCCAAGGGTGGAATCGGGTTGCCCAACGAAGGCTTTCCCTGGGCCTCAGTGATGCCACCGTGGGAACAGCATCTGACTGTAGATGAAATCTGGAAAGTGATCTTGTTCGAATATTGGCATACGGGGTATTACCCCCGAACCTGGGACTAATCGTTCAAGGGAATTTCTAGCCAACCTGGATTTACGACATGAGGGAAACCATGAAGAATTCGTTTAGTCTGAAGGCGGGGGCGCTCCTCGCGACTGCCTTTGGAATTATCCTGGTCTCCGGGAGCACCGGGGGCGTAGCGTTTGCCGCAGATGCGCTTCCTGAGGGTTTCAAGAAGGCAGAATTGTCTCCTGAACCTGCTGCCGACATGATTGAGGCAGGCAAGCGTGTGTACTTTACCAAGTGTGTTTGGTGCCACGGAGTCGATGGTGCGGGTGATGGACCAGGCGCAGACCGTCTCTGGCCTCGTCCCCGTAACTTCAATCAGGGTACGTTCAAGATTCGGCGTACGGCGAGCGGTGAGTTACCGTTGTTCGATGCCAAGAAGCCGATTCCAGGTCAGAACGACCTGTTCGAGACCGTCACACATGGTCTCCCTGGTTCTGCCATGCCATCGTGGGAAGGTATTCTGACGGAAGAGCAACGGCTCCAAGTCTTGTCTTTTGTCACGACACAGCTGGTGAAGGACAGAAAGTTCACCGATAAGGCATCTGAAAGTCAGACCGTTCTACAGCTTGATGAGTTGAAGCCTATTGCTGTTTCAGAAGAGAGTTTAAAGAAGGGCGCAGAGCTCATCGTCGAGAAGAAGTGTGTGGAATGTCACGGCGCTGAAGGCCGTGGCGATGGTAATGCGTTCAATCTGAAAGACGATTGGGGCTTTTCGATTCAGCCTGCAAATTGGCACAAGTGCTGGAACTTCAGGGGCAGCCGCCAAGACCCCTACAACGTCAAGAATATTTTCAGGACGTTTTCAACCGGAGTCAACGGCACGCCAATGCCTTCGTTCGCTGACAACAGCACGGTCGAAGAGCGATGGCACATTGCCAACTTCGTGAACTCGTTGTGCGAGCGCGAAGCTGACGGGAAGCCCCTTTCAATCGATCCGTTGGCGGACAAGCCGAAGATCAACTTCGTGGTGTCGTCAGGGGTGGTTGAAGGAGAGATTCCTGCAGATCCCGAGCATGAATTGTGGAAGAATCGAGCCAGACGGTATGTGGCAATGGGCGGTCAGATTACCCACAAGCCAAGAAATTTCGTGAATCGCATCGACGATATTTGGGTGAAGTCTCTCTACAACGACAAACATGTCGTATTCATGTTCCAGTGGGACGACCGGACGAAGAGCGTGGCCGAAGGAAAGTTGCCTTGGGCGCCGACGTCTGTGAATGTCGATGTCAAAGAACAAGATCCGAAGACTGGCGAAGAGGGTTCGATTGCCTCGCATCAGAATAACTACACGGTGTACAACGATGCGATCGCGATGCAAACGGCCGTGAAGTGGAAAGAACTTCCGGCGCCGATTAAGCCGCGGTACCTGTTCGGCAGCAACGAGCAGTTCCCTGTCGATATTGTGAAGTGGGAAGCTGATGGCTCACTCCGTGCCTTTGAAGGTACGGGATGGGACAAGGACTTCACACAGCGCGATACTTATGAAGAGAATATCAAGATTCTTCATTCAGAGTGGAAGAATGGACGTTGGACGGTCATCATTCAGCGTCCTTTGGGAAACAAGAAGGATCAGGATTACGACGAAGATACCTTCTTCGAAATGGGACAGTACATTCCCACGGTGTTCTTCGCTTGGGACGGCCACAATGGCGACGCAGGACGGAAGATGGCCGTTTCGGCCTTCTACTACACATTCCTGGAGCCGCCAACGCCTCGCGAAGCCTACATCTATCCGGTTGTGATTGCCTTTGGTGTGGTCCTCCTGGAAGGGTGGGTCCTCACGAGACGATCGAACAAGCGGAAGGGAAAGACCCTCTAACGTTCATCTGAGCGCGAGAGTCTGGAAAAGTATGAGGGGGTGGGGGTAACCCACCCCCTCTTTCTTTTTGGCCGTCGGCTTTGAGGATATGATGGAGCGAGACATAACCGGCATCCTGCTTGCCGGGGGGAAAAGCCGGAGAATGGGCGAGGATAAACGGTATCTCGTTGTGGGAGAACAGACCCTCCTTGAACGAGGACTCGCCGTGCTTCGCTCAATCTTTGAGGAGGTATTGGTCGTCATTGCGCAGGATAGTCCTGGACTCGATGTCGACGCGAGAATTGTTCGAGACTTGGTGCCGGATTGCGGCAGTCTTGGAGGGCTGTATACCGGGCTTACTGAGGCCACGACACCCTATATATTCGTGGTTGCCTGCGATATGCCGTTTCTGGATCAGGCGGTTATTTCGCAGTTCACAAGTCGAAGAACGTCTACAGACATTGTTATGGCGAAACTCGCGGGCCGTTTACATCCAATGCACGCTTTGTATAGCAAGCGGTGCCTGCCTGTTATTGAACAGATGGTTTTGGCACGACAGCTCAAGATCCAAGCGATCGCGTCCTGCAAGTCTCTCCGAGTTCAATATGTGACTGAGGGGGATCTGGTTGGGATCGACCCATCCGGCCGTTCCTTCCAAAATGTGAATACACCTGCAGATCTTGAAGTCGCACGGTCCTTGCTGGCTCAGTCCCCTCCCTCTGGACAGTAAGGTAGATCGTGGCAAGAACGATCGTCATGATCCATCCCGGTGGCCTTGGCGATGTGCTCTTGGCTGTTCCTGCCATGACACGATTGCGCATCCGCTTTCCCAGCCATCGGCTCCTGCTCTGTGCCGGGGACCAAGTCGCAACGCTGCTGCTTGCATGCAGAATTATCGATGACGGGACCTCTGTGCAGGGACGTGCTTGTGCGGACCTGTTTGCCGGTTCGGCTACAGGTCAGCTACAGACATGGCTGGAGGATTGTGATCTTGCCATTGGCTGGATGGAGGATGTCGATGGCAGGTTGAGCGGGGCACTCAAGGCAGCTGGCGTCCGCGAGGTGATCGTGAGGTCTCCATTCTCGCTCACGATCCATGCGATACACCAACGCGATCGGTTTCTTGAGGCGATCAATGAGGCGCCGTATGACGATGAGGGATATGCAGGGTTGACGGTGACGGAACCGCTCCTCTCTCTCGGACAAGCCTGTCTTGAAACGGCGGGTCTTTCGGGCGGCCAACCTTTTGCCGTCATTCACCCTGGGAGTGGGAGTGCCCATAAGTGTGTGGGCCCAGAGATACTCGCGTCCGTCGTTGCCGCGCTTCAGCATTCCAGAACGATCCCAGTGATTCTCGAGGGGCCGGCAGACCGGGAGCCGGTCGCGCGGCTCTTCCAGTCATGTCTACAACCGCCGGTTGTCTTGAAGGGCCTGGATGTTCTCACCGTTGCCGGGGTGCTGGCTCACGCACGGTTCTTTCTCGGGCAGGATTCAGGCGTGACACATATGGCGGGGTTATTAGGGGTGCGTACGGTGGCTCTCTTTGGTCCAACTGATCCTAATCGCTGGGCTCCCCGTGGCGCCCATGTCACCATCGTGCAGGGGCCTCCTTGTCTCTGCCGGTCGTGGGGCGATGTCAGGCATTGCGAGGAGCAATCCTGCCTCAAGATATCGCAGAAGGATCTTGTGTCACTCTGTCGGGCACAGCTCAGAGAGGCTGTGGTCTGACAGAGAATGCCATCCTGCTGCCTTGTCACTACCCATCCCGTATGCTACAGTGGCCAGTTCGTTTTCCCTTTCATTGCTAATGACTTAGGAGTTTTTATCTTGTCCAGCGGGGTCGTTCAGGAAAAGGTCACCAGCGCGCTCCTCGGAGCGCTCAATGGAGCCAAACAGAAGGGCCAATTGAAGACGGAAGCCTGGCCTGAACTGAGTCTGGATGCTCCTAAACGGCCTGAATGGGGAGACTTAGCCTCAACGGTTGCGATGTCGCTCGCGGCCTCCGAGCAACGAGCGCCCCATGACATTGCCCAAATTATCATCGACAACCTTTCTCAGCGCGAACAACTCTTCGACCGGGTCGAAATTGCCAGGCCCGGGTTCCTGAACCTCACGCTCAAACCTTCCATTTGGCAGGAAGTGCTCAGAGAAATCGAGACGCAAGGATCAACCTACGGGCGAGCTGAATTGGGTGAGAGTCGTCGTGTCTTGGTGGAATACGTGAGTGCAAATCCGACTGGCCCGTTGCATGTGGGCCATGGGCGAGGCGCGGCGGTCGGGCAGGCGGTCGCGAATATGCTCAAGGCTGTCGGGTATGACGTCGTGAGTGAGTACTATATCAACGACGCCGGCCGGCAGATGAAATTGCTGGGAACCTCCGTCTACGCCAGGTACGAAGCATTGTCCAATCGACCGTTCGAGTTTCCGACAGAGGGTTATCACGGGGCCTACATCACGGCTGTGGCCGAGCATGTCAAACAACAGCTCGAGTCTGAGCTGACTGGACGAACGGCTGCAGAGGTGGAGGAACGCTGTCGCACGTTTGCCTATCAGGAGTTACTGGGGCTGATTCGCGAGGATCTGAAGTATTTCGGGATCGAGTTCGAGTCCTGGTTCAGCGAGGCCTCCCTTGTAGATTCTGGTGCGGTGCAGCGGGTGTTGGATGAATTGAAAGCGCAGCAGTTCCTATTCGAGGAGGAAGGGGCCTGGTGGTTTCGATCCTCGGCATTCGGTGATGAGAAGGATCGTGTCGTCCGGAAGCAGGACGGCGAGTATACCTACCTGGCGTCCGATATCGCCTACCATCAGGATAAGTTGCGGCGGGGATACGATCTCTTGATCGACGTCTGGGGCGCGGATCACCATGGTTACATTCCCCGCATGCAAGCGGTCGTGCAGGCCTATGGGCATCCGAAAGATCGTCTTCAGGTCGTGCTGGTTCAGATGGTGAATCTATTGCGTGGCGGGAAAAAAGTGGAAATGTCGAAGCGGGCCGGCGAGTTCATTACGATGCGGGAAGTCATCGATGAAGTCGGGGCCGACGCGGCCAAATTCTTTTTCTTGATGCGCGATTCCAATTCACATCTCGACTTCGATTTGGAGCTGGCGAAGCAGCGGTCATCCGATAATCCCGTCTATTATGTGCAGTATGCCCATGCCAGGATCGCCAGCCTCTGGCGCGTCGCGGCGGCGCGAGGCATCGCCTGTCCTTTGCCGAGCGAGACTGATTTGACCGTGTTGACGGATCCGGATGAATTGGGGTTGATTCGCAAGCTCTCCGCGTATCCGTCAGTCCTCCAGGGCAGTGCCCTGGCCTATGAGCCTCACCGGATGACCTATTATCTTCAGCAGTTAGCCGGGTTGCTCCATACGTTTTACAACAAGCACCGGATTCTACCTCCCGCTGCGGATCGAGATCTTCTGGCTGTTACGCCGGAGGGATTGGTCCCTGTCGAGGGAGTGCCGAAAGAAGTGCTGGTCCCTGAACGGACTGCGGCAAGATTGGCGCTGATGCGAGGCATCCAGCAAGTTTTAAAGAATGGACTCGGCGTACTCGGGGTTTCCGCACCGGATCAGATGTAGCGTGCACAAGGGACTATGAATTTTTCAGTGCTGCAGGAAGATCGTAAGACGAGTGCGCGGTTGGGGAGACTCAGCACCGCCCATGGTGCTATCGACACGCCGGCCTTCATGCCGGTTGGCACGTTGGGGCCAGTGAAAGGGATCGACCCCGCCGATCTCGAGCAGCTCGGCTTTGGTCTGATGCTGAACAACGCGTACCACCTCTATCTGCGGCCTGGACACAAGATTATAGCTGAGATGGGCGGGTTACATCGTTTCACGGGGTGGCCCGGAGCGATCTTGACGGATAGCGGTGGATTTCAGATTTTCAGTCTCGCCAAATTGTGCAAGGTCTCGGATGAAGGCGTGAGTTTTCAGTCGCATCTCGATGGGTCCACGCATTTCATCTCACCGGAGACGGCCATCGAGATCGAGGAGGCGCTGGGGGCCGATATCATGATGGCGTTCGATCATTGTGTGGCCTTGCCGGCTGAAAAAGAGGTAGTGCGGGATGCGGTGCGACGGACCACCCTCTGGGCGAAACGCTGTCAGGACAGTCGGCGTCGCACGGATCAAGCCCTCTTCGGAATTGTGCAAGGCGGGTTGGACGCAGAGCTCCGCGTCACGTCCGCACGCGACCTCGTCGGGCTTGGCTTCGAGGGGTATGCGGTCGGGGGGCTCTCGGTGGGAGAATCGAAGGCCGAGATGCATGCCATGTTGGATGTGACGGTGCCGGAGCTGCCGACTGCAAAGCCTCGCTATTTGATGGGCGTCGGGATGCCGGAGGACTTGATCGAAGGCGTTGCTCGGGGGATCGATCTCTTCGATTGTGTCGTGCCGTCTCGCCATGGGCGGACCGGCTCGCTGTTTACCAGTTTTGGGCGAGTGGTGATCAAGCAAGCGCGGTATATCCGTGATGAGCAGCCGATCGATCCGGCTTGCGGCTGTCCGGTCTGCGCACGCTACTCGCGGGCCTATCTGCATCACCTTTACCAGGTGAAAGAAATGTTGTCGTCGAGACTGAATACGATCCACAATCTCTGGTATTTTGCCGAGCTGATGGGCCAGATACGGTCAGCGATCGCACAGGGGACGTTGCAGTCGTTCCGGGACGAGTTCTACCGATCCCGGGCGGCATCGGACGTGTCCGCGATCGACGTGGCTGAGGCTGATATTCACCGGCATGCCAGGTTGGACTAACCCTGTCGAGGAGGACGCTGTTCGCATGGTAATGCAATCGGTCGCATGGGCTCAAGGAATCGGTGGTGGAGGGGCGAGTTCGAGCTCCGGGACGCTCTTGTCTCTCATTCCGTTTGCGCTGATCTTCGTGATTTTTTACTTCCTGCTCATTTTGCCGCAGCAAAAACGCGCGAAACAGCAGAAGGCCTTGCTGGAGGCCCTGAAGAAGGGCGACAAGGTGATCACGGGGTCGGGCATCTGGGGGACCGTGACGAATCTCGGGAAAGAGACGGTGACGCTGCAGATCGCCGATAGTGCCAAGATCCGGATACAACGGGAGCACATCGCTCGATTGCGCGCCGACGATGAAGACAAGGATAAGGATTCGTAGACCGCGAGCGACAAAGGGGTTACAGATCATATGAAAAAAGTGGGTGGGCGGTTAACATTGCTGGCGTTGGTGGTCGTCGTATCGGTGATCTTTTTCATCCCGTCCTATCAGCCGTTCTATCAGGCCCTGCCTGGCTGGCTGAAGAACGTGATGCCGAACAAAGGGATTACCCTGGGGCTGGATCTTCAAGGCGGGATTCATCTCGTCATGGAAGTGGACGAAGATCGTGCGGTCGAAATCGCCGTCGATCGTTCGGTCGTGTCGCTGCAAGACTTGTTGGTCGATAAGAAAATTCCCGTCGAGTCTGTGACCAGGACGGGACCGACCCAGGTCACGATCCAATTCCAAAATGCCGAACTCAAGGCGCAGATCCAGAAGATGCTCGACGACTATCCGACCTTCACCGAGACGGAGTCCGCGGGGTCGGCGAATAAGCTGGTGTGGGAGTTGCGCGATATAGAGGTCAAGCGGATTAAGGATTCCGCGATCAACCAGGCCTTGGAAACGATCCGGAACCGCATCGACCAGTTCGGCGTGGCCGAGCCGATGGTGCAACGGCAGGGGCTGAAGCAAATCGTCGTGCAGCTGCCCGGCGTCAAAGAGCCCAAGCGCGCCAAGGATTTGATCAAAGAGACGGCCTTGCTCGAGTTTAAAATGCTCGACGAGGACAACCAGCTGAAGCTCGATCTGCCGGCCCGCATTCCGAAAGAAAAAGAAGCGGACATTCTCAGGGAAGCCGAGGCGAAGTTGCCAGTCGGCGATCAAATTCTTTTCGAACGTGCGGTCGACAAAGACACCGGGCGCGAATACCGGATTCCCTATCTCGTGAAAAAGCGGGTCATGTTGACCGGCGATGTGTTGAGCGATGCGCGGGTGTCGATCGGTCAATTCAACGATCCCTACGTCTCGATCAGCTTTGACGCCAAGGGAGGTCGAGAGTTCGAACGGATCACGGGCGACAACGTCAAGAAGCGCATGGCCGTGGTGCTCGACAACACGATCTACTCGGCTCCGGTCATTCAGGAACGTATTACCGGGGGGCGCGCGCAAATTACCGGGACGTTCTCGATGCAAGAGGCTAGCGACCTGGCCATCGTTCTTCGGGCCGGCGCCCTGCCGGCTCCGCTCAAGATCATTCAAGATCTCACCGTCGGACCGTCGTTGGGGAAGGACTCGATCGACAAAGGCATCCAGGCCACGTTGTTTGCCGGAGCACTGGTGGTCCTGTTCATGATGGTCTATTACCGGACGTCCGGGGTGATTGCGGACTTTGCGCTGGCGCTGAATTTGCTCTGTCTCATGGGGGCCCTTTCTGCGCTGAACGCCACCTTGACCCTGCCGGGCATTGCCGGAATTGTGCTTACGATCGGAATGGGCGTCGATTCAAACGTCCTGATCTTCGAGCGTATCCGCGAAGAGCTGCGACTCGGGAAAGCGGTCAGGCTTGCGGTGGATGGTGGATACGATAAGGCGATGTTGACGATTGTCGACTCGCACGTGACCACGCTGATCACCGGAGTGGCGCTGTTTCTCTTCGGTACGGGGCCGATCAAAGGATTTGCCGTGACCTTGTGTCTCGGCATCGGGATCAATCTGTTTACCGCCCTGGTGGGCACGAAGGTCATCTTCGACCTTATGAATCAACGACACAAAGTCGAACAGTTAAGCATCTAGTTCGAAGGAGCCGGCATGTTAGAGATTCTTGGAAAAACAAATTTCGATTTCATGGGGAAGCGCCGTTTCGCCTTTCTGTTTTCCGGCATCATGGTGGTGCTGGGGATTGTGGCGGTCGTTCAGATCGCGAGAGGGTCGGCGAACCTCGGCATCGACTTCGCGGGCGGGACTGCGGTCCAGCTGAAGTTCGAGCAAGCGATTCGAATCGACGAAGCTCGAAAAGTGTTGGAAGCCAACGGCCTGGGCAACGCCGAGTTGCAAGAGTTCGGTCAGGAGAACAAACTCCTGATCCGTCTGAAGGCCTCGACGACCATTGAAGAGAAAGTTGCCGAGCGGGTCGTGGCGGTCTTCACAAAGGAATTTCCCGCGAACCATTTCGTGGTGGATTCCAGCACGGAAATCGGACCGACTATCGGACATAAATTACAAGAGGACGCCCTCATCGCGATCCTCATTTCCTTTGCCGGGGCCCTTCGAGGGCTGAAAGCCGGCTGGTCCTTGGTGGCGGACGATTCCCATGGAAGCCGGAATGCCTTGATCGGGTTCGCGCCGGTCCGATTCGGCGAGAGCTTGGTCTCTGGGAGCCTCGGCGGAAAACAATGGATCACCGTGGTGCGGCAGGATCCCCAGGAGACCTATGCGCCGCTTGCCGAACTCGTCGCGAAAGTACTGCTCTACGGGTTGCTGGTCCTGGCTGTGCTCTGGGGAACTGGAGTGGTGGTGGCTAGGCGGATTGCCCGCCCCATTCAGCTGTTACACGACGGGGTGCGTGAAATCGGAAGCGGACGATTGGACCGGCGGCTCGAGCTGAAGACCGGAGATGAAATTGAAGGGCTCGCCGATGCGTTCAATCAGATGGCAACGAACCTCCAACGATCGTTTGCGCAGATCGAGCAGCGGGTGGTGGATGTCCATCGCCTGGAGGAGAAGTATCGCGATTTGATCGAACATTCTCCGGAGATGATCTATCAATTGAACCGGAGCGGCCGCTTCGTCCATGTGAACAAGACGGGGCTCGAGAAGCTGAAATATACTCTTGATGAAATGCTGTCGATGAAGCTGTGGGAGCTGGTGCCGCGAGGGCAGGAGCCACTCGTCTTGCAGTACTTAGAACGATTAGTGGCACAGGGGCGCAGTTCGATCGAGACGGTGTTCGTGGCAAAAGACGGTCACCCGATCGATGTGGAAATTCATGCCACAGCATTGATCGATCAAGAACGAGGCGGGCTGGTGCACTCACGCGCCTTTGTGCGCGACGTGACCGAACGGCGCCGGCTTGAGCAGCAGTTGCAGGAATATACGACGAAGCTCGAGACGGCGGTGTCGGAGCGGACCCAGCAGCTCGTGGCCTCGCAGGCTCGCTACAAGGCGCTGTTCGACTTGGTGGCCGACTCGGTCTTTATGGTGGATCCGAGCGGAATGATCGTGGCCGTCAATAAACGCGAGGAGCAAGCGCTGGGGTATGCAGAGGCGAACGTGGTCGGCCGCAGTCTGCTCGAAGTGGTGCTCGCCGGTTATCACGATTCGTTACGCGGATGGCTGAGCGACATCATTACGGGGCAGCGGAAAGTGCCGACCCAGGAGATCATGGTGCGCCATGCCGACGGGCTGGAAACTCCGGCTGAAATGGATTTGATCCGAGTTGGAGTGGCAGATAAGCTCTTGGTGATGGTGCAGTTACGGGACATCACCGATCGGAAGGCGCTCGAACGGCAGTTGGAGACGTACCGAGAGGAGTTGGAAGATAAGGTCCGAGAACGCACGCGTGAAATCGAAGAGACCAAACAGTATCTTGAGAATCTGCTCGAGAACGCGAACGATGTCATCTATACCCTCGATACCGAGCAGCGGTTTACCTATGTGAACAGCAAGGTCGAAGCGTGGGGTTATCGGAAGGACGATCTGATCGGGCGCCCATACCTTGCGCTGCTCTCCAAGCGCCATCGGGGGAAGCGTCTCAAGAGCACTCTGGATATCGGTGCGAAGCAGGTGTATGAGGTTGAAGTGGTGACGCGCACAGGGGAGCCGAGGGCGGTCATGGTGAGTGTCTCGCCCCTGCACGATGTCGAGGGTGCGATACTTGGTGTCTTGGGCATTGCGCGAGATATGACCGAGACCAAGAAGTTGGAGCAGCAGATCAGGAATTCCGAGAAGCTGGCCTCGGTCGGAAGGCTCGCCGCAGGGGTGGCCCACGAAATCAATAATCCCCTCGGCGGCATCCTCAACTGTCTCTACAACTTGAGGAAAGGGACGCTGTCGCCGGGCCGGCAAGAGGAATATCGGGTGTCGATGGAGGATGGCGTGCGGCGCGTGCAAAAGATTGTCCGGCAGCTTCTCGATTTTTCCCAGCAGCATGAGCCGGAGTTTGCGCTGACGGATATCAATCACGTCGTCGATCGGGTGTTGGTCTTGACGACGCATCTCTTTGCCCCGAACCGAATCCGGTTGGAGACGGTACTCGGACAGGGGCTGCCGAATGTGATGATCGACCAGCACATGATCGAGCAGGTGCTGATGAATTTGGTCTTGAATGCGGTGCATGCGATGAAGGACGGCGGGGCGCTGACGATTCGAACCTCTGTGGTCGAAGGAGTCTGCCTGGTCGAAGTGCGCGATACGGGATCGGGCATTCCGCCGGCGGTTCTGCCGAGGATTTTCGATCCTTTCTTTACGACGAAGAGCGAAGGTGAAGGGACCGGTCTCGGCTTGTCGGTCAGTCTCGGTATCGTCGAGCGCCACGGCGGAAAGATCGTGGTGGATAGTGAGGTCGGGAAAGGGACGACCTTTACCCTCTATCTTCCTGTATCGAGAGAACGTTCGTTGTTGGAGAGGGTGTCATGAAGGGGCTGAAGATTCTGCTCGTTGATGATGAGCCGCTGATGCGGCTTTCGATGGTCGATGCGTTGGAAGCGGTTGGCCATGACGTCTTGGCGGCGGCATCCGGGACGGAGGGGATCGACGCCGTTCGTCAGCGGCCATTCGATCTGGTGATCACCGATCTCCGGCTGCCCGGCGCAGATGGATTGACGGTGTTGGCTGCGACGAAAGAGCAATCGGCCCAGACGGAGGTCGTGGTGATTACGGCCCACGGGTCGGTGGAGACGGCGGTCGGCGCCATGAAACTCGGCGCGTTCGACTACATCACCAAACCGTTTCAGATGGACGAATTGCTGTTGATCGTCGAGCGTGCAGGCCGTGTGGTGGCGTTGCGGCGAGAGAATCAGGATCTCAAGGAGGCATTGGAGCACAAGTTCAGCTTCGGGGGCATCCTCGGCACCAACAATCAAATGCGTGCGGTACTTGAGAAAATAAAATTGGTGGCAGGGACGGATTCGACCACGTTGATTTTGGGAGAGAGCGGCACGGGCAAGGAGTTGGTCGCCAATGCCATTCACCAAAACAGCGCTAGAAGCCAGTATCCGTTGATCAAGGTGAGTTGTGCGGCGTTGCCGGAAACCCTCTTGGAAGCGGAACTATTCGGTCATGAGAAGGGGGCCTTCACTGGAGCGATGAAGCAGCGGCGTGGGCGATTTGAACTGGCGCATCGAGGTACGTTATTCCTCGACGAAATCGGTGAAATCTCGCCGATCATCCAAGTGAAATTGCTGAGGGTGCTACAAGAAAGGCAGTTTGAGCGTGTGGGAGGGAACGACACGATCGACGTCGACGTGCGTCTGGTGTGTGCGACCCAGAGGGATCTTCGAAAAGAAGTGTCTCAGGGGCGGTTCCGGGAAGATTTGTTCTACCGGCTCAATGTCGTGCCCATCGTGATTCCGCCGTTACGCCAGCGGCAGGAAGATATCATGGTCATCGGGGAGCATGTGTTGAAGGTCTGTTCCGCCAAGATGAATAAGACGGTGAAGGGGTTTTCTTCCGCCGCGCGTGAGCTCTTCTTGCGGTACTCATTTCCCGGGAACGTGCGGGAATTGGAGAACATGGTTGAACGTGCGGTGGCGTTGGGACGGGATCGCGAACCGATTCAACCGTCTGATCTGTGCGGGTTTCAGTCCTGTCCCTATACGGGCGGGGTGCCGCAAGAGTCCTGTGGATTTTGTAGCGAAGGGCTGACGGGGCAGAAGCGCGAGGAGCGTCCACTGACCTCGCTGGCGACGGCGCGTGAACAGTTTGAGAAAGAATATATTGTGTCGGTGTTGGCGCGGGTGGAAGGCAGCCGCACGACCGGTGCGAAGATTCTCGGCCTTTCGCGGAAAGCTCTCTGGGAAAAGTGCAAGCGCTACGGCATTCCGTCGGCCAAAGACGAACCGGAGGAGGTCTAGCAGGATGCTAAAAAAGTTCGCCAGCCGGGAAACGATGAACAATGAGCGATGAATGATGAGTAATGACATGCTTCCACTCCCGCATTCATCGTTCATAGATCATCACTCATAGTCTAGTTGTCTACTCCGCCGGTTCCGTTCCCCCCACCCAGATTTTCACCGTGCGATCCCATGACGCACTGGCTAATGTCATGCCGTCTGGAGAGAGGGTAATTCCTCGGATGCCTGTGGTATGGGCTTTGAGCGTTCTAAAGCAGCGGCCGTTCGAGAGGTCCCAGAAGCGAATCGTGGCATCATCGCCGGCGCTGAGGAGTACCTTGCTGTCCGGGGTCACGGCGAGCGCACGGACCCAGCCGGTATGGCCTTTCAGCGTCCGCTGTTCTGTGAACTGGGGCATGTCGAATAACTTGATCGTCTGGTCACGGCTCCCGGTGATCAGGAGTTTGGCATCGGGGGTAAACGCCATGGCGCCGATCCAATAGTCCATCGGCTTTTGGAATCCCCCGTCGTCTTCGACGAAGTATCCACGTGTTTCACTGGTATCGTCGGCATCCTGCTTCCAGTGCCCGTTATGCAGGATCCTCTCTTCTCCGCTCGGCAGCACTTCCCACAGTTTGATCTTGCCGATGTCCGTTCCACTGGCAAGGTGCATCCCGTCCGGTGAAAAGGCGACGCAGACCGACCAATGGTGGTCGTACTGGTCCTTGCCGAGGAGCGTCATGAGCTCGGTGCCGGTGGTCACTTCCCAGATCTTGATGTCTTTATTGTGGCTGCCGCGCGCGAGCATGAGGCCGTCTGGAGAGAGAGAGAGACTGACGACGTTATGGTCGTAGCGCGTAAAGAGCAGCTTCTTGGATTCACCGGTGTGCGGGTTCCAGAGGCGGATGGTGCGGTCCTCGCTGGCAGTGGCTAGCGTCTGGCCGTCTGGCGTAAACACGACGGATCGGATGTCCGCCGTATGTCCCCTGAGCGAGCGCAGGAGGCGTCCGGTTTCAATATCCCAAATGCGGACGAGCCGGTCGACCCCTCCACTGGCAAGGGTCAATCCGTCCGGCGAGAAGGCGACGGACCATACGCCATGAGAATGGCCGCGATACGTCGTGCGCTCCCGTGCCCCTGTTTTCCAGTACTCGAGAAAGTCGACTGGCGCGGCGCCTGCTCGTGACGATGGGGTGAGCGGGGATGGCGAAAGGGCAAGTGGGGGCGCAATCTGATCAGCCATGTTTCATAATCCTTACGGTCGGAACAAGATGAAGCGGCCCACGACGACCGGCTTGATTGCAAATCGGCGATTCGGGCCCGTATAATTCGCGTCGGCTTGAGGTGATCGTAAGAGAAGCTCCGCTATCAAGTCAAGCCGTGATGAGAGCCGGTTTGCATCCCGCAACGGGGTGTGCCGTCGAGCCCAGTCCGGATGTGGACGATCAAGGACTATCTATGGAACTTCGTTTTCAGCCTGCATTGTTGCAAGAGGTGATCGACTCGTTCGTTGAAAAGACGGAACGGGAAGGCGACCCCACCTATTATAAGGAGTTTCACGAACTCGCCGATCCGATCTATGAGAAGTTTACGCTTGATGATCGTGAGAGTGAGTTCAAGAAGCTCTACCAGTATATGTTCGGCACCTGGGGATTTTCCGACATCATCCGCGATGCCTTCAACGAGTATCCTCTCTTGAAAGAGCGCGTCGGGATCGTGCTCGTCAAAGGGGTGCTCAAGGAAGATCAGGAAGGTGTCGACATTCTTCGGAAGTGGGGATCTGTCGAGCATGAGATGGCTCGGGAGTTCGAAGAGAAAGGATTGAAGGGCGTCGGGATTAAGCTGATTCCACGCCGATTCTACGATCCTGCGCTTACGCGCTATTGCCGCCATGAATTGTTGCATATCTCTGACATGCTGGATCCCGTCTTTGGGTACGATCCCGATACGAAGGTCGGGCAGAATCCCGGCGAAGAAACCCTCATCCTCCATCGTTATCGGATTTTATGGAGTCTCACCGTCGACAGCCGTCTGACGGCAGCCGGCAAAGAGCCGATGCTGAGAAAAGAGGATCGGTTTAAAGAGTTTCGTTCTTGGTATCGCAAAATCCCCGCACCACAATTGAAATCTGTATTCGAGGGGCTGTGGCAGACCAGTTTCTTCACCCACTCGGAATTGATCGAAATGGCTTCGGACACCTTGCGCGTGATGGATCGCGCCGTGGATGTCGAGGGCGGCGAGGTTCCGGAAACCGAAAATAAAGTGATGTTGATGCCGGGCTTCCCCTGCCCTCTGTGCCGATTTCCCACCTATTCGTGGGTCGAGGATATGGGCAACAAGATCGAGGGATATGTGCTCGATTTTATCCGCGAGAATCACCCGGGCTGGGATATCGAATTCGGGGCCTGTGATCGTTGCGTCGAGGTCTACAAGCTGCGCGCCGACGGTGTCATGTAACGGTGTAAATCACTGTGGCTACCGATTCGTCATACGGGCGTCGCGACTTTCTCAAGGATTCCGTCGTGTCCGTCGCCAAGGCGGCGCAGGAGTTTGCTAAACATCAAGCTGCGGCGCCGGAGCAGCTGGCTCCCCCACCGGTACGGACGGATTGGTTGCGCCCTCCTGGTGCTGTGGACGAGGCGTTGTTTCTCGAGCGATGCACGCAGTGCGGCGATTGCGCCAAGGTCTGTCCCTACGGATCGATCACATTCCATCCGCAGAACGGGACGCCGGTGATTTTTGCGGATCAGGTGCCCTGCTACCTTTGCGAGGATGTGCCCTGCATTACGGCCTGCGCCACTGACGCGTTGCTTCCAATCGAAAGACGCGAGCAGATTCGAATGGGCAGGGCAGTGGTATCGCATCGAGTCTGCACGGCAGGGCAGGGCTGTCATGCCTGTGCGTCGAAGTGTCCTACGGATGCCTTATCAATGGACTTCGATATGCAGCGGCTTGTGGTGACGGCTGAGCGTTGCGTCGGATGTGGATTGTGCGAGCAAGTCTGTCGAACGGTGAATGATCACGTGGCCATTCGAATCACACCGTATAGATTGCTGGCGCAAACGAGTTCGTAGTCCACAGAAATGTGTCTGAATGCAAGCAGGAAAATTGAAGCAAAAGTGAACGTATTACGCGGGAGAATAATTTGAGAAATCATCGGCTTAGGTTATCCCTTGCACAGGGTGAGATCGCGCTTGACAACCCCTGGGCCTTTACCTATCATACGCGAGCCTGTGCCAAAGGTTTGACCTCAAGTGCCCGGAAAATTGATGTGGGTAACAGGGTCAATCGAGGAGCTGATTCTCATGACGAGTAAACAGCCGGTGCCAATGAATTCTCCAGTCGCAGCCGCGGTCATTCCAACGACGCCGGCCATTAAAGACTCGCCTGCGGTCGAACGCGCCCTCAATCGCAGCAAACTCTATCTGCTCGTGTCCTGGAGTTTGCTCTACCCCGAAGACGATGAGTTTCTTGATTACGTACAATGTGGTGAGTTCGTCGAAGATGGTCGCGCCGCGATCGATGCCTTAGACGCAGCGCTCGACGGCATCGGTGGGGAGCGAGCCAAGCAAAAGCTGGTGCTGTTGCGCAAGCAGTTCGATCAGATCGGGAAAGTTGTCGCGTCAGAATGTGCGAACTGGCAACTCATCGATCTGCAGGCCGAGCATCGTCGAGTCTTCAGTAATGTCATCACCCTTGATTGTCCTCCCTACGAAACGCTCTTCGGAAACGACCACGTGTTTGCGCAATCTCAGGTTATGGGGGATATCGCAGGATTCTATCGTGCGTTCGGGGTGGAGCTGTCCAAAGATATTCATGAGCGACTGGATCATTTGAGTGTCGAGTTTGAGTTCATGCATTTTCTCGCCTACAAGGAATCCTACTCCCGCTGCCACGATGGAGCAGACAAGACACAGATCGTTCTGGATGCGCAGAAAAAATTCGTCAAGAATCATATCGGCCGGTGGGTCCCGCTGTTTTGCCTGATGTTGGGGAAGAAGGCGGATTCAGGTTTGTATAAACACGTAGCAGACTTAATGGCGGAGTGGATGGATTTTGAAGCAGCGTTCCTGGGGGTCATTCCGCAGCCCTATTCGGAAACTGATTATCGTCCGGCAACGTTTAATGCGCCAGAAGGCCAGACGTACGAGTGCGGCGCGCAAGATCAAGGAAACGAGCTGAGCCTGTTGCTGAACGAAGTGGGCGCCGAGTCGTTCTTGGATAAAAAGGATCAGGGCAAAGACAAGGAGGAGGGGGGGCCAAGTGGAACCGCCTAACCATTTGTCTGTATTCATGAGGGTCTCTATTTTTTGTTTGTCGGCAGTTATCTTGGGCCACCGTTCTTAATCTTTTAATCGAGAGGAGGAGTAGTCCTATGAGAGTTGTGCAGACACACAGTAAGCGTGTGGTGTTTGGCATTCTTCTCTCTGCGTTGATCGTCGGCGTGATGCTGACGATCGGGCAGGTGCCGTTGGCTGTCAGCCAGCCGGTCACGATTCCGGCGAAGGCCATCAAGGGAGCGATTCCCATGGATGGAGCTAACCCGGTTTGGGAGAGTGTGCCAGGCGTGATCGTTCCGTTGAGCGGACAGCTGATCACCACACCGATGCACCCGAATATTTCGGTGAAGTCGGTGTTCGTGAAAGCCATGACCAACGGGAAAGAAGTCGGTATGCGGTTGGAGTGGAGCGACCAGACCAAGAACGATACGACGATTGGTCCCCAGGACTTCCGGGATCAGGTGGCGCTTATGTTCCCGGTCAACACGGCTGGAGCACCACCGTTCCAATGTATGGGCCAGTCGGGCGGCACCACCAACATCTGGCGGTGGAACGCAGAATGGCAGAAGGATCTCGGCAAGGATAGCGCGGGTATGTGGGACGTGGACGATCAATACCCGGGCATTTTCTGGGACTACTATTTTGAAGAGCCGGCTGGCGGCGTGACCTATCCTGACCGGATCGGTCGCAGCCTCGGGCCCTTCAATCCTGGTATCTGGTCCGGCAACATCATGTCCGATCCGACGTTGCGTGTGAGCTCGGTCGAGGATCTGAACGCCAACGGCTTCAGCACCCTGACCACGCAAGCGCATCAGGATGTCATCGGAAACGGCGTGTGGGAGCCATCAGGTTCCGTCAAGGGCGGTGGATACACTGGTCCAACCTGGCGCGTGGTGGTGAAGCGCTCGTTGGAAACCGGTGATGCCAACGATACTCAGTTCAAGGCGGGAATGTCTGTGCCCATCGCCTTTGCGGTGTGGGACGGCAACAACGTCGAGCGTAACGGCATGAAGGCGCTCTCCACCTGGTTTACCCTGAAGCTTCAGTAGGGAAACCGGTCTCTGGAGAGACCATCTCTTACCGCTAGGGTAGGAGTCAGAGCCAACAAGAAAACCCCAGTCCGGCGCGAAGCTGGACTGGGGTTTCTCTTTTTTTATTGGCAGGCTGGACAATGTCGTCGGCAAGTCGTTACGCCTTGCTCTATGCGATGAGCAGGACCTCCGAGGGTTGCATTTGGCCGATACCGGAGTGTATAAAACATTGGCCGATTTTATTGAGAAAACGTCTTATTTTTCACTCCAGTTGGTGGTGATTTAGCATGAAGGTTTCACTGCTCTTTCCTCCAACGTGGCATCCCTCACAGCCCTATCTCAGCCTTCCTTCATTGACGGGATTCCTCGTGCAGGGCGGCGTCTCGAACGTCTCGCAACGCGATCTTGGGATTGAACTCTTAGACGGAGTGGTGACGCACGCCTACGGAGTGGAACTGTATCAGGAATTGCTCGATAAACGACGAGCGCTTGAACAGAATCGAACCGGTGAAACTGGACCGGGGAGTGCCGAGCATTTGGCGAGAGTCGTGGAGTCGCTGGACCGCTTCCCCTATCTCATTGATCGGATTGAGCCGGCCAAAGAGACCCTTCGCGGGGAAGGCTTTTACGATATTGAATCCTACAAAGAAAGCCTCTTTCTCATCGATAAATGGCTGGAGGTCATCTCCACGGTCTACTTCCCGACCAGGCTGACAGTCGTGGATAATCAGTTCGGCAATTGCTCCATCTATTCGTCCAAAGACCTGATGAAGATCATCAGGGATGAGACGCAGAACCCCTACATCAAGCTGTTCCGTGAACGATTCCTTCAGTCGATTATCCGTGATCAGCCGGACTTGATCGGTGTCTCCATCACGGCTACGTCACAGATTATTCCCGGTCTCACGCTCTGCCGTCTGATCAAGGAAGCCGCGCCCAACATTCATTTGACGATCGGCGGGAGCATCTTCACCAGATTGGTCGACAACTTGCGGCGCTGTCCGAGCCTCTTCGATCTGACGGACGATATCATCGTGTTCGAGGG
This sequence comes from Nitrospira sp., assembly GCA_005116815.1. Classification (GTDB taxonomy): domain Bacteria; phylum Nitrospirota; class Nitrospiria; order Nitrospirales; family Nitrospiraceae; genus Palsa-1315. The sequence continues at coordinate 37,060 of SWDR01000025.1, forward strand.
CGAAACCGCGCTGCTTGAGCTCGTTCATCAATTGGACGGGAAAAAGGACTATAGCAAGGTGCCCAACCTGATCTACCGCCAGAACGGGAAGATCACGGTCAATCAGCCCTTCTACTCGGAAAATATCAATCAGCTGCCGGCGCCGAATTACGATGGCTTCCCGCTTGGACTGTACCTGTCGCCGGAGCCGGTGTTGCCCGTGCAGTTTTCGCGAGGCTGCTACTATAAGGATTGTGCATTCTGCGCCCTCACGCTGGATCACCAGAATTTCAGGCAGAAAGAGCCGGGCCGTACCATCGAAGAGTTGGAATGGTTGACGCAGCGCTATGGGGCCAAGCGGTTTTTCTTTACGGACGAATGTTTCGCCCTCTCGCCGACCAAGCGATTGTGCCAGCAAATGATCGAGAAGAAGCTGGACATCAAATGGACCTGCGAGATGCGGTTCGAGAAGCATCTGACACGTGAGCTCCTCGCGTCGATGCGGGATGCGGGTTGTCTGAAGATCGTCTTCGGATTGGAGTCGTTCAACCAGCGGGTGATGGACTTCATGAAGAAAGGGATCAAGCAGGAATGGGTGCGGCGCATCGCCGACGATTGTGTCGACTTGGGGATCGCCGTGCATTGTTACATCATCGTGGGGTTCCCGACCGAGAAGGAAGAGGAAGCCCGCGAGACGATGAATTTCATCGTCGAGAACAAGCGGCTCAACGAATCGTACGGGTTCTCCTGCCAGCCCTGCCTCTTCGATTTGGAAAAAGAAGCCCCGATCATGAGCGATCCTGGCAGTTATGGCATCCGGCGCATCATGCGCCCGTCGGCAGAAGACCTCAGCCTTGGATTTTTCTATGAAGTGTCGGAAGGCATGACGCCGGATGAATCGGAACGGCTCTACCAGCATGTCTATGAAAAGGTCAGCGAAGTGGTCTGTGAGTTGCCCTTCAACTACTCGATGGCCGATGGATTGCTGTATATCGCCAGGGCCAAGGCCCAGGAAGTGGGCGTGCCACAGCCGACAGGGTCTGAGTAGCCGTGTTCTGTACGGCGTTGACCCTGGCTTTTCTCGATCGGTATAATTTGTCTTTTCCTCAAGGGTGTATGGCGTGACGGCTACGAATCCTACCATCGACCGAATAACCGGGAAGATCGGCGATCAATCCCTGTTATTCCAGTACACGATCAAGCTTGTTCTGATTGTGTCCTTCTCGGAATTGATCCTCTATCGGCTAGTGTCCCGGTTGGGGATGCATCTCAGCAAGTTGGCGCAGACACATGAGTGGATCATTCCGACCTTCACGGCATTGACGGAGGTCGGGCAGTGGTTGCTCAATGTCGTGGCCATTCTGCTGTTTCTTGCCTTGGCGGTGGGGGTGATCAATCGAATGGCCGGCCGCGGGTTTGTCGGATCGAATAGGATCGTCATTCCCTGCGTGGTATTGCTGCTGCTCCTCACGGTGGGTTTCTTGTTGGTGCCTCCCGCCTTCCTGGGATCGGCCATCTATAATGCCGTCGCCTTGGTCGCCTTGATCTGTCTCATGGTGGAATACCTCTCCACCCACACCGAATGGTCGCATCGCGCCATGGGTGTGACCTATCTGCTGGGGATCGGGGGCTGGTTGTATTATCAGATCGTGTCGACGACCTATAGTTTTATCGGGACCGTGGCAGCCCCGCCATTCGTGTACGAGGCCCATCGCGGCGGCGAAGCCCTGATGGTCCTCTCCAGCATCCTCGTGTTCTGGGCCTACGGGCGTGGCGTGTCCTTTCGGACGCGCAATCAACGGCAACGCCGTCGCGCGATCTGGTTTTGGGCGACGGCCGTGTCCTTTTTTACCATCATGCTGTTCCTGGATTTTCTGCTCAATCGATATGACCCGGCGTTGGCCGGCAACATTCGGAAGGCGGCCGACGGCATCGGGTGGATTTTTCAGTTCGGCATGGGCTACACGTTTTTCCTCCCCTTTGCGCTCTATATGACCGGTTTGCTCTGCTGGTCCTATACGGTCATCAAGTTGCTGACCATGGGACGGCTCGCCGGCTACGGCATCGGACTGATGTTTATTGCCGGGTATGCGCTGCTCTATTCGAACCTGACGCTGATGGTGGTGCTCGGTGTGATGCTGTTGACGATGGACCGGTATCGGCGTGACGCGACGGACCAGGCGCCGGCGACGAACGCCCCGATGATGAGCACACCGGACTCATTGGTGGGCGGACATATCTAACGAACCTTTTTACTATAGGGAATCGTATGAACGAACCAACCTCTTCTGTTTCTGAGCCAAGCCAAGCCGCTGTCGATCCGGGCGATCAGCCATTGAATCCCGACGAAGAAATTCTCGAGATCGAAAAACTCTTGGCCACCGAGCCAGACGATTTTCAGGCCCGCTGCCGATTGGGCGAGCTCTATTTCAGCAAAGGCCGGATGGACGATGCGCTCGTCGAGGTTAAGAAATCGATTGAGATGGCGGAGGGTCTCCGCGCAGAAATGAATCGATCGCTTGCGATGTACTATTCGAATTTGGGGACGATCTACGCGACGAAGGCCATGACGGACGAAGCGGAAGTCGAGTTCAAACATGCACTCGACGTGTTTCCTCACGATGTCCTGGCGCTCTTCAATCTCGGCCGGGTCTATGCGGACAAAAAGAAGTTCATGGAAGCCAAGGATTTCTACGAGCGTCTGGTCGAAATCACGCCGGACGATCCCATGGCCTGGTACAATCTTGCCGGAGTCTATGTCGAACTCGATAATCCCCAGGTGTCGGATTACAACACCATCGACATGGCCATCCAATGTTATATCCGTACGCTCGAACTGGACCCGAAGCATCTGGAGGGCAGTTTCAAGCTGATGGAGCTGGCGATGAATCACAAGAAGACCGATCTCGCCATCAAGGTGATGGAAGATGCCGTCGAGCAGAATCCAGAAGAGCCGCTGGCCTACTACAACCTGATCAGCGTCTACGACAAGGCCAAGATGTTCGAGCAGGCCGAGCAGGCGCGGAATCGGTTGAAGGAGCGGTTTTCCAAGCGGGCCAAAGAGACCAGCGCATCCTGATTTACCCATTCGTACGGAGGAACACACCATGTTTGGGAGTCTTGGTTTTACAGAATTGATCCTGATCCTCTTCATCGTGCTGATCATCTTCGGCGCGGGCAAATTGCCGCAGCTGGGAGAAGGGATCGGCAAGGCCATCAAGGGCTTCAAGAAGTCCGTGCATGAGGCGGACCAGATCGAAGCCGAAGCCCTAGCGGCCCAGGCCGCGCAGCAACAGACGGCTGCGGCTCCGCAGCAAACGATTGCGGCGCCTCCGGTGCAAGCCGCAGCGCCAGTGGTTCAGCAAGCCGAAACGGTTCAATCAGTTTCACGCGGCTAATCAGCCGGGATTAAGGTCACAGGTCTATGGAAACCGAACTGCAGCTCGCGACCGGTTATATCGAAACCTTCGCAGGCAACGGCAAGGCCCGGAGCACCGGCGATGGGAAGCGGGCGGTCAAATCGGGGATTCCCTTGCCCCACCACGCGGCATTGGACAAGGACGAGACCTGGTTTTATTTTGCCGAGTCCGGATCCGATCGCATCAGACGGGTCAATCTCAAGGATGGCCTGCTGCATAATTTTGCCGGGATCGGCGAAACCTGCTACAGCGGCGACGAAGGTCTCTGCGGGGAAGCCGGGCTCTACTTGCCGCTCGACGTCGCCTTCGATTCCCGCAACGACCTCTATATCTGCGACTCCGGCAGTAACCGTATTCGCAAAGTCGACCGCGAGACCGGCATCATCACCACAATCATCGGCACCGGGCAACATGGGTTCAACGGAGATGGTCCGGCCCTTGAGACCAATCTCACCTGGCCCGCCGCCATCGCCTTCGACCCGGACGATGTGATGTATATCGCCGATACCCAGGCGCACCGCATCCGCCGCTACGATCCCAAGACCGGCATGGTCACGACCGTTGCCGGGGCCTGGACAGCCGAAGACGAAGCACGCGAGCAGCCGCTCGTCGCGAGGAATCTCGTGGTGCTGTCCGGCGATGCGATCGGCATCGATTTCAGCGACGACCATGGCTGGCTCATGCCGGTCTGTTCGGACGGACTGGATATGTCCATGTACCTCGACGACGGCAAGCCTGCGCTCGAGGCCCGCATCTACGATGTCGTCGGGCTGACGGTGAACGGGAAAGGCGATATCATTTTCGTCGACAAGGGCAGCAACCGCGTCCGCAGCATCGATCACAAGACCGGGATTATCTCGACCGTGGCCGGTGTCTGCCGGTACGGCTACGACGGTGACGACAAGCCGGCCGTCAGAGCGATGCTCCATGCGCCGGAAGCCGTGGTGGTGGACCATCAAGACAATCTCTACATCTCCGATACGATGAATCACCGCGTGCGGAAAGTCGACGTGGCGACCGGCGTGATTACCACGGTGGCGGGCAACGGGGACAGCGGCTACGAAGACAAGAATATGGGTGGCTGCGGCGCCGCGCGCTTCGTGGCGAAAGAATCCTCCGGGACCGTGAAGCATGGAGACGGGCTCCTCGGCATCGAGGCCGTCGTCAACTCTCCCGTCGGACTGTCGCTGGACTCCCAGGGCTATCTCTACATTTGCGAACGGGGCGAAAATAAAATTCGCCGCGTGAAACTCTGGTAGAAGTCCCGAGGCCGTTGGTTTGGTCTCGCCTGGGGCTTGTGGTATTCTGAACCCGTAAGCATGTGGCTCGCGCCAGTCACCCGAGGACCTTGCATGGTGCGTACGACGACGAAGATGGCTTCCCGCCCGTTACTGCTGTTGTTCCTCTTCATCCTGGTGACCGCCGGCCTCTTCGTGGGTTTCGACGTGCCCCTCGTCAGTTCCGAGGGCATGATGATTCGAGCGCGCCTCGTTGAGGGGGAGCTGCCGGCGGGCCCCGAGGATGCAGCATGGGCCAAGGTCGCGCCGATGACCCTTCCCTTGAGCGGTCAGGTCATTACCAGGCCGGTTTGGCCTGAACCGACCGCACGAGCCCTCACGGTACGATCGCTCCACAACGGCACCGAAATCGCCTTTCTGCTGGAATGGCAGGACAACACTAAAAATGACCGTCTGACGCCAGGGACCTTTCGCGACGGTGTTGCGATCGGGCTGCCCCTCGGCGATGCGCCCGCGTTTTTCTGCATGGGCCAACTCGATCACTACATCAACATCTGGCATTGGAAGGCCGATTGGCAGAGCGATATCGATCGCCGGGCCGCCAAGACGTCTGAAAAAGCCAAAGACGGCGTGCGGACATTTGAAGTCATTCCGCGCCGGGTCTCTTCCGTCGAGGATCTCATCGGCGGAGGCTTTAGCACGCTGACGACCAAAGAAAAGCAGGGGCGAGTGCAAGGGAAGGCGACCTGGAAAGATGGGGTTTGGCATGTCGTCATGCGCAGGCCGTTGGTGAGTGAAGAGCAAGAGAATGAAGCCAAGCTGATTCCAGGCCGGGTGCAAACCGTGTCGTTTGCCGTCTGGAACGGCGAGAACAAAGAGCGGAACGGGCAAAAGGCTGTCGCGCCCTGGTTCCAACTGGTGATTGATCCTATTGTAAAACTCTGAGTTTTTTAGTGGGATGGTTGTAGAAAGGCACGAACGTTGGAGGTTGCGCGAATCGGTGCCGTCAGTGCTCACACACAGGCCCTTCGGAGTGGAAGGGCCTTTTTCTTGTGTGTCGGCCTGTGCCTGGCAATCCTCAACGGTGGTGGGCCGCCATCGGTGCATGCGGCGGAACCGGAGCCGATGACCGTGGATGAAGCGGCGAAATTGGGTGAAGAATTCGGCGTGATCGTCGGCGACGTGGACGAAGACATCAAAAAAGAATTGAAACTCGAACGGGCGCAGGGCGTCGCGGTGTTCGAAGTGATCGGGAACTCGCGCGCCGACTATGCCGGCATCAAGGTCCGGTCCGTCATCAAAGAGATCGACAAGACCGAGATCAGAAACATGCTCGACTTCGGGAAAGCGATCAAGCGCGGGATGAAGGAATGCAACTTCACCGTCGGCACCTATGAGCCGGCCGATCCAGGCGATCCGGTCGGGTGGGGTGTGAATTTTCATTTCGTCGGATGCAAACGGGATTAAGCATGGGACGACGCCAGTACGCACAACGAATCGCTTTCGGACTCTTCCTCCTGATCATCGTGGGCCTCATCGCGCTGTCGCATGGCCGCGCCCTGGCGCAGAAGGCAGAGGCTCCTGGTCAGGCCGACTGGGTGGCGGAGATTGAAAAGATTTTCATTCGATCGGAAGACTGCAAGCAATGCCACGATCGGCATTATGAAGAATGGAAAGGCGTGCGCGAACAGACGCCGGATCTGAAAACCTTCGGCCGGGTCGATGCCGCGCTCCTACATGGCACATCGCTGGAGTCACCGGTGTTCCGTACGGTGTTGGGCGTCTGGCTGCAGACCAATCCAACGGCCGACGAGCGCCGCCGCTGTCTCGCCTGCCATGCGCCGTCGACGACGGTGTTCCCGCAACATGTCGAGAAGATTGTGGCGCAAGTGTTGGCCGGGAAGCCGCAAGTGGAAGGGATCGGCTGCGCCTCCTGTCACCTGATCAAGAGTGTCGAGCACACACCCAACTCACCGCCGTCGTTCAAGATCGAGCCGGGCAAGATGATCTACGGCCCCTATGCCAATCCGGAGGAAAACCTCGTCCATCCGGCGACGCAGTCCGACCTGTTCCGTGGAGCGAACTACTGCGCCTCCTGCCATTTCGATAAGGTCAAGGATGAGACGCAGAAGGACCTGGCCGGGGAGATCTTGCAGGGCACGGTCTGTCAGGATTGTCACATGGAGCCCTCGACCGGCAGCTCCACCTCAAGGCGCGGCTCCATGACTCGCGCCATCGGTCGGCATTGGTTCCGCGGTGTGGTGGTTCCCGGCACCCTCCTCAGAAATCGCAATCTGCAGGCCGAATGGATGCCCCGCGTGGATCTGGAGACCACCAAGTCGGCCTCCGCCGTAGAGGGCACGGCGCTGGTGAAAATCGGCAGCCTCCCGCATAGCTTTCCAGACGGCGACCCGGTGCTCAAGCAGTTCTATCTAGTCCTGACCGCCAAGGATGCGCAGGGCAAGGTGCTGCAAGAAGAGACGAAGCAATTCGGTTTGCCCTACGACAAAATTCTTCGTGGCCAGATTCCCGATCCCTTCATCAAGGGGGGCCATACGAGAAAGGTCCCCTTCTCTCTGGCGATTCCCTCCGGTACGACCGCCGCGTCGATTGAAGCGGTGCTGAATTATGCGTTGATCCCGACGCCCGAGCCGGCGCTCAAAGAAAAGTATCTGGCCACCTTGGCGACCGACAAAGAGCGGGAGAGCGCGAAGAAGATTTTTGAAGAATATACGCAGCCCAGGCTCTTAACGTACCGGGCCAAAAATCTCTAGCAGTCTGGTCTGTTTGGTTGATCTGGTTTGTCTAGTTTCTTTGGTTCGATGGACGAAAAGAACGAGATACATCAAACAAACTAGATGAACCAGATAGACCAGATGAACCAAATAACCAGACAGACCAATTGAACAAGGCGCACCGGCTGACATTGTTGCAGTCTGACGAAAAGCCAAAACAGAAGGATCGGATGATGGTGCGACAGTCGATCGGTGCGAAGCTAGGAATCGGCATAGTGCTCGTCGCGGCCTTCGTGCTGTCGTATGGACTCAACGAAGGCCTCTATGCGCAGGATGCTTCTAAGCCCACGCTCGAGAAGGCCTTTCCCAGCTCCAGCAAGTGTAAGCGTTGCCACGAGCGCGTGTTTGAAGAATGGGAAACCTCTCCGCTCTCGCGTTCGATCCATTCTCCGGCATTTCGCGCCTCGCTCGATGCTTTTCTCCAGTCTCCAGCCGGCAAAGACAAAGGGCTCTGTTTCCGTTGTCATGCGCCCCATGTGCGCGAATTCCCCGAGCAGGCACAACTCTTCGTCGATCAAGCCAAGTCCGGCGACCCGTCGTTGGACGGCGTGGCTTGCGCACAATGTCACTTGATCAAGCAGGTCGATCGGACCAAACAACCGCCGGAGCCCAAGTACGAACTCGGCAGCAAAACGCTCTATGGCCCCTATAAGGATTTCGTCCAGAACCTCGCGCATCAGTCGATGGAGCTCGGGCTCTTTCAGAAATCCGATCTCTGTCTCAATTGCCATCAATCGGTCCCCTCGGCGGCCAACTTAGGCAAGAGCAACGATTTGCTCGGCAGCTGGGATCAAAGCAAGGCCGTGAAGTCCGGCAAAGAATGCCAGACCTGTCACATGCCGGAGCAGGTCGGCGAATCGGCGAACGGGGAGAAGAAGCGGAAAACCGCCAACCATACTTTCCCCGGGCGCATCGGCAAGCTCCGCCAGGAAGCGGCCAAGCTGGATGTGCAGACCAAGATCGAGGGCGACAAGACCATGGTCACGGTGAAGGTGCAGAGTCTCGTGCCGCACAGTCTGCCAACCACCCATCCGGCCTGGGCGACGG
>SWDR01000025.1:45637-60705 GCA_005116815.1 Nitrospira sp.
GCCGTACACCAGACTCTGACCGCGCTTCATGTCTTCGCCGGCGAAGGAAGGAGCGGGAGCCCCCTTCTGTTTTCATCCTGCCTACAGCCGCTCAGAGAAATCACAACCAAGTCTCCGTCTTTGCACTTGCACGAAGTCTACATCTCGTCTCCCAGGTGAGACCAACTTCTCGACACCAGCCCCTCGATTATACCGTCGACAGTAAACGGACTTCCTGTTGCGGGAAGGGAATTTCAATGTGCGCCGTACGGAACCGTTCGATGATGGTCTCGTTCAGCTCCCCCTGCACCCTCGTGAAGTTGACGACCGACGTCCAGGGCTTGATGGAGATCATGATGGCCGAGTCGCCTAGTCCAGAGATCCCGACCAGCGGGGCCGGATCCGTAAGCACGCCTGGATTCTGCGCCAGAATCTCCCGCACGAGCGCCAACACCTCGGTTACATTCGTGCGATAGGCCACACCAACCTGCATATCGAGTTGGCGGATCGTACCGAAATTGTGCAGGATCTCCCCCACGATCTTCCGATTGGGAATCACGACGCGCGAACGATCGGGATGGAGGAGCGTGGTCGAGAAGATACCGATGGCGACGACATCCCCCTGCACACCCAAGATCGAGATATGTTCCCCCACCCGATAGGGTTTAGTGAAGATAATGGAGAGCCCCGCCACGACATTACTCAAGACGCCTTGCAGTGCCAATCCGACGCCGAGTCCGGCCACGCCGATCCCGGCGAGCAGCGGCGCAATCTGGACCCCCAGTTGGCCCAACGCCGCCATGGCCGTAAAGAGCAGAATCACGATCTGCACAGCCTTGACCAAGAGCATCCGGACCGGGGGCTCCATATCCTGGCGATCGAGCCACTGTTGCGTCAGCCTGCCGACCCATCGGGCAACCAGCATACCGGCCGCAAAGACAATCGCCGCCCCCAGCACTTGAAACCCATAACGAATGACATAGTCCATCAGAATATCGACTCCAGGCATCGCCGCACCTCCTCTCGGTGTTCGAAAACTATCAGGCACTCTGTGAATCGTAGAATCGACGCGATCGAGGACGGTCCCCGCGCAGCCGTGGGCCGATCGGCTCAAGGCAAGAGCAGAAACATCGCGGCCCTCAGTGAAACAACCCCCGGTCCATTTTTCAGCCCTCCCCTATTTCATCTTGGAGGGCAACGTGATCGTTCTGCCGGCCACCATGAACGTGCCTTTCCCGCGATGGTGCATCGTCCGGGGCTGTTTATTGGAGGGATCGATCCAGGCTTTGAGCACTTCAAGAATGAAGATGTTGTACCGAGCCGCCATCCTCATATCGACGACCTGGCATTCGAGATTGGCATAACATTCGCCGATGAGCGGCGCCTTGACGCGGGAGCCAGCCACCGGCGTCAGGCCAAACTTCTGAAACTTGTCGGTCCTGCGCCCCGAGGAATTGCCGCAGCCCACGACCTGCGCCGCCAGTTCCACCGTCGGGATGTTGATCGCGCATTCCTTCGTCGCCTTCACCAAGCCGAACGTATGGTTCCGGTTGCTGATCACACAGCCCACCAGCGGCGGCTCGAACTCGATCATCATGTGCCACGACAGAGCCATGATGTCGGTCTTCCCCTTGCAAGCAGTTGAGACCAACACCACCGGCCCCGGCTCAAGCAGGCGATAGACCTTCGACAAGGGAAGAGACTGTTTCACCGTGGCTGTCTTCTTGTCACGTTTCATTGGTTCAACCGAGATAACACTGGTTTGTCTGGTCTATTTGGTTCGTCTGGTTCTTTGGTTGAATTTCCAATCGGGTAGCAAGACAAACGAGACAGACCAGACAAACGAGATAGACCAGAGCACCCGCCTCAGCCACCAATCTTAAGCCAGACATAGGGCGTCAGATAATAGGCCGCGATAGACAGCAGCACGCCAATCCCTGCTCCAAGCAACCCGGTCACATAAACTCCGGCGAAGGGAGAGAAGAGCACGACGAGAATCATGAGGATCGCAAGGAACCGATGGCGCTCATAGAAATTCTGGCGCTGCTCACTGCTGAGCGACTCGGCGAAGGATAGATCGGAAGGAGGCGGCATAGAAGGAGTATAGAAGAAGCAATGAGTGCAGAACAACGCGAGGGGGATGGCAAGGGGAAAACGGGCAACCTGGTCGTCCTCCTGCTCGCGGAACGCGCACGATAGGAATGTGCTCGTTCGACGCGCGCAATCGAGGATCGACCAGGTTACCCTGTGAAGAGAAAAGCAAGCGAGCTTGGAGGGAGCATCTGTTGCCTCGTTCAACGGCGGCAGTGGGACCAACATGAGTGCCCTTCCTGGAGAGGAAAACGCGCGAGCGTGAAGGGAATGTGAGGGGGCAGGCCAGACAAGCTCCTTTGTTGACAACTCGTATATGCACAATGTAATTACAAGAGAGAACTACCTTGAATGTGAGGAGTAGGCATGAAGGCACAGGTCGTGCGAATCGGAAACTCCAAGGGAATCAGGATTCCCAAATCCGTCATCGAGCAATGTCAGTTGCACGGGACGGTCGATCTCATTGTGCAACAGGGGCAATTGCTCGTTCGCTCGGCGACCAAAGCACGGGCAGGCTGGGACCAGGCCTTCGAGCAGATGCATCGCCACGGAGATGACCAGCTTATGGATCGTGAACCAGCAGCCACGTCTGAGTGGGATCGGAAAAACTGGACGTGGTAGTCACGCGGTTCGACGTCTTCCTCGTACGCCTCGACCCCACCGAGGGCCGTGAAATCCGCAAGACCCGCCCCTGCCTCATCATTTCCCCTGACGAAATGAATCACCATATCGACACCGTCATCATAGCCCCCATGACCACAAAAGGCCGCCCCTACCCCACCCGCGTCCCGGTTCGATGTAAGGGGAAATCCGGGCAGATCGTGCTGGATCAGATCAGAACAGTGGACAAGGCTCGATTGGTCAAACGCGTCGGCAAGATCGATGCAGCGACCAGAGCGCAGGTCCTCACCCTCCTCGCAGAACTCTTCGCCCCCTAACAAGAGAGCGGGCTGGAGGCTGAGATCTTCTGTGCTCACGCAACATGGGCGGATTTGTCTGTCTGGTCTGTTTGGTCTATCTGGTTGGCCGGATCGGACGTTCAACCAGAAGAACCAGAGAAACGAGATGAACCAGACAAACCAGACAGACAATTCCGCCCATGTTGCGCGAGCACAGACGATCATTTAGTCTGCCCCGTTCTGATTTCCACGCTACCTTCTCCCTCCCTTTCCCTCTTGATCCCCTCCCGCCACCTGTATAGAATGGCCCAACTTTTCAGTTAGTTAGCGCACGGATCGATTCTCTACTACTTCGCGGTTTCCCATCGAACACGTGATCGTGATGGATGGAAGCCAGAGGAAATGGGTGTCCCCCAACACCCCTAACAGGAGGAGACCACTGTGAGCGACTCATCCATCATTACCTTTGCGTTAGTTGCGGCGGTGACCGGCATTGCCTACGGCCTCTATTTGGCCATGTGGGTGTTCAAGCTGGACGCCGGCAATCCGAAGATGCAAGAAATTGCGAAGGCGATTCAGGAAGGCGCGAGCGCCTATTTGAATCGCCAATATCGGACTGTCGGCGTGGTGGCAGCCGTGCTCTTCGTCATGTTGTGGGGCGCAGGCGCGATCTCCGATAAATTCGGCCTGCTGACCGCGATTGGATTTTTGATCGGCGCCGGCGCGTCCTCGCTGGCCGGTTATGTGGGCATGGTCATCGCGGTGCGGGCCAACGTGCGGACGGCGCAGGCGGCCCATCAGGGCATGAATGCGGCGCTGACCGTCGCGTTCCGCGGTGGTGCGGTGACGGGACTGTTGCTCATTGGCTTGGGTCTGTTGGCGATTACGCTCTTCTATGTGGTGGCCTCGCAGATTTCAGGGCAGGAGAAGGCGATCCATGCTTTGCTGAGCCTTGGGTTCGGCGGAAGTTTGATTTCGGTGTTTGCCCGGGTGGGCGGCGGTATCTATACGAAGGCGGCGGACGTCGGCGCAGACCTGGTGGGGAAAGTTGAAGCGGGGATTCCGGAAGACGACCCGCGCAACCCGGCGGTCATCGCGGACAACGTGGGCGACAATGTCGGCGACTGCGCCGGTATGGCCGCGGATCTCTTCGAGACCTACGCCGTGACGACGGTGGCGGCGATGGTCTTGGCCTATACCCTCTTCAGGGGAGTGAGCGCGCCGATTCTCTATCCGCTGGCGTTAGGCGGCGTGACGATTTTTGCGACGATCATTGGGATCTTCTTCGTGAAGGTGAGTCCGGGCGGCGGGATCATGCCGGCGCTCTATAAGGGCCTGTTCGTGGCGGGCGGCATTGCGGCGGTGGCGTTCTATCCCGTGACGACGACGATCATGTCTGGTGTGGGTGGTGTGAGCGGGATGAGTTACTATCTCGCATCGTTGATTGGATTGGCCGTGACCCTCGCCCTCGTCTTTATCACCGACTACTACACCTCTAAGAGTTATGCGCCGGTGAAGGCCATTGCCAAGGCGAGTGAAACGGGCCATGCGACCAACATCATCGCGGGTCTCGCAGTTGGGATGGAGGCGACGGCCCTCCCGGTGGTGGTGATCGGCGGCGCGATTCTCACGAGCTACTGGATTTGCGGCGGCGCGGCCTCGGGCGGTTTGTACGGCGTGGCCACTGCAGCGGTATCGATGTTGTCGATGGCCGGTATCGTGGTGGCAATCGATGCGTTCGGTCCGATCACGGATAATGCGGGCGGCATCGCGGAGATGGCTCATCTCGGCAAAGAGGTCCGCGACATCACCGATCCCTTGGATGCGGTCGGCAACACGACCAAAGCCGTAACCAAGGGTTATGCGATCGGCTCGGCCGGTCTCGCGGCGGTCGTGCTGTTCGCGGAATATGCGCGTGAGGTGGCAAAGGGGAGTGGGGCGAGCACCTTCGATCTGTCCAATCCTTCCGTTCTGGTCGGGCTCTTTCTGGGCGGGATGTTGCCCTTTATCTTCGGGGCCCTCTGCATGAAAGCCGTGGGAGAGGCAGCCGGTCTGGTGGTGGAAGAAGTGCGGCGGCAGTTCCGGACGATCAAAGGGATTATGGAAGGCACCGGCAAGCCGGAATACGGAACTTGCGTGGATATCGTGACGCAGGCGGCGATCAAGAAGATGATGGTGCCGGGATTGATCCCGGTCGTCTCGCCGATTCTCGTCGGCATGATTTTGGGGCCACAGGCCTTGGGCGGCATGCTCGTCGGCAGTATTGTGACCGGTCTCTTCGTCGCGATTTCGATGACGAGCGGCGGCGGCGCTTGGGACAATGCCAAGAAGTATATTGAAGAGCAGGGTCTGAAAGGGACGGATACACACAAGGCTGCTGTGACGGGCGATACGGTCGGTGATCCCTACAAGGATACGGCTGGCCCGGCGATCAATCCGATGATCAAGGTCATCAATATTGTGGCACTTTTAATTGTATCCTTGATCGTCTAGCGGATGCTGAAAAAGTCCGCCAGCGTCGTTCCCTGCCTTCGCCGAAGCGGCTTCGCGCAGGCAGGTCGGCTCATCGAAATCCTCAACGTACCCCTGAGGGTACGCCTCCGGTTTCGATTCGCCTGCGGCCTCGCTGGACGGAATTTTTGAACATCCTGCGCGCGTGTTGCGTAGTTCGTGAAGCCTGAATATAGAAGCTGTCAGTCTTCAGCTCTCAGCTCCGTGCTGATGGCTGAACGCTGACGGCTGAAAGCTCAAGATCGACGCGGCTTCGCGTTTCTGCGCTCGGCTTGACGGCTGAAATGACCCTGGAGTAAGGTGATCGCAGGGATCACGTTGGTGCTGATCCACGAGAGTTCCCCAGAAACACGGGAGGTGCTCGGATGGAGAAACAGGAGCGCAAGCAGGAACCCAGGCGTGAGCCGCAGGGGAAAGACGACGTTAAGGCCAATCCCAAGGTCGTCGAAGCCGGCAAGAAGATGAAAGAAGACATCGACAAGCTGGTCGATGAAATCGACGACGTGCTCGAAAAGAACGCGGAAGAATTCGTCAAGAACTACGTGCAAAAAGGGGGGGAGTAGCACCGGCCGTCCGGTGATTGACTCTCCCCTTTTTTTTTCTCTCCCCACACTCCGAAGTTTTGCTGGGCTTTGAATCCAACGCAGCTGTTGTTTGGGTTTGTTTGGTCTATTTGGTTTGTTTCGTTGAGCTCGACCAACCAGATGAACCAAAGAAACTAAATGGACCAGATCAACCCGTTTCATTGGTTTGACAACGAAGAGCTGAGAGGCTAGTATCCCTTTAATTCTCAGATAGTTAGCCGCTCTTTCGCCTCTGAATCGTGTAAGGGGTTCTCATGAAGTCCAAGCTCTGGGTCTTCCGTGATATCAATCTGTTGCAGCAAGCGTCGTTGGTTCAGGCCCTCTCCATTTCTCCTGCTACCGCCTCATTGTTCCTGGCTCGCGGTGTGACGACGCCGGATGAAGCGACGTCGTGGATGTCGCTGCAATCACCGCACGATCCGTTTTTGATCCCCGATATGGAACAGGCGGTCGAGCGGCTCCATCGCGCCGTCACGACTCAGGAGCCGATCTGTTTCTACGGCGACTACGATGTGGATGGCATTACGGCGACCAGCGTCTACATGTCGTTCTTTGGCGGGTTGGGTGCCAAGGTGCGCGCCTATGTTCCGCATCGGCTCCGCGAAGGCTATGGACTCAACATGGGCGCCGTGCAGCGCTTGCATGACGAAGGCATCTCGCTCTTGGTGACGTCCGATTGCGGCACGACCTCACATAAAGAAATCGCGTTGGCGGCTCAGCTCGGTATGGATGTGGTGGTGACCGACCATCACCAGAGCGATGAGCAGATGCCGCCGGCTGTGGCGGTGTTGAATCCTCATCGTATCGGGGCCCTCTATCCGTTTCGCGGTCTCTGTTCTGCGGCGCTGGCCTACAAGGTGGCGCAGGCCTATCAGTTGCGCTATGGAGTCGCCGGAGTGCCGTTGGAATCGTTGCTCGACCTCGTGGCCTTGGCGACGGTCGCCGACGTGGTGCCTCTGCACGATGAGAATCGAAATTTTGTGCGCGAAGGGCTCGTGCAGTTGTCGCGTGGCGCGCGCTGCGGGGTTCGGGCGTTGAAACAGGTGGCGGGAGTGACGCGGGACTGTACGGCGGAAACCATCGCCTTCAAGCTGGCGCCGCGCATCAATGCCGCAGGGCGATTGGACGATGCCATGCTGGGTGTGCGGTTGTTGACGACCGATAATCCAGTCGAGGCACAGCAGTTGGCCGACCGGCTTGAGCAGTTGAATCGTGAGCGGCAACGCATCGAAGTGGATATCATGGCGGAGGCGCTGGACTCGCTGAAGGATCAAGCCCTGCCGCCGGCTTTGATCGTGGCCTCTCGTCATTGGCATCTTGGGGTGGTCGGCATTGTCGCGGCGCGTTTGGTCGATCGGTTTCAGCGCCCGGCGATTGTGATGGCCATCAATGAGCAGGGCATTGCCAAGGGGTCGGCGCGGACGACCGGCGGGTTCGACCTCTATCAAGGATTGGCGTCCTGCCGGGAGATGTTGGAGGCGTTCGGCGGGCATCCCAGCGCCGCGGGGGTGACGATTCAGGAGTCCCGGATCGATGAGTTTCGTGAGAAGTTTTCCGGCGTGGTGGCCGGGTGGAACCATGAAGGCTCCAAGGTTCCAACCTTGAATGTCGATGCCGAGGTGCGGTTGAACGATGTGAATCTGCAGTTGCTCCAGGAAATCGGCTCTCTGCATCCGTTCGGGGCGGGTAATCCTGAACCCACATTTGCCGTGACTCGTCTTGAAGTGTTGGAGGCGCGCACGGTCGGGGAGAAACATTTGAAAATGACGGTGCGGCAAGGCACCTCGATGCCGTTCGACAGTATTGCCTTCGGGATGAAGTCGTTGCTGGAGCGGGGCATTCCGTCTCGGACCCCGGTCGATCTGGCCTTCACACCTGAACTGAACCATTGGAACGGCCGTGACCGGATTCAGCTCCGCATTCGCGATGTTCGACCGAGTGTGATGGAGTGAGTGAGCCATGGTGTACGAAACCGTCACAGACCTCGACCAGTTGCTGGATCGGATCAGAAGTTATGCTGCCGATGCCGACCTCGGCCTAGTCCGCAAAGCCTACGACTTTTCTGCCAAAGCGCATGAAGGGCAGCTCCGGCGGTCCGGAGAACCCTACCTGCAACATCCCATCGCCGTCGCCGGTGTGCTCTCTTCCCTCAAAGCGGATGTGGTCGCCATCGTCGCGGGACTGCTGCACGATACCCTGGAAGATACGGTCGCCACGGCCGATGAACTCGAACGGGAGTTCGGGAAGGATGTGGTGCATCTGGTCGACGGGGTGACCAAGATCGGCAAGATCACGTTTCGGAGTTATGAAGAAAAGCAGGCGGAAAATTTCCGAAAAATGCTGCTCTCGATGGCGGACGACATCATGCCAGCGTAAGACCACGACTCGATCGCTTGAAGCCCATCAGTCATCGAAGCCCCGGTCAATGCTCCGAGGATCGCAGGTACGGCAAACGACGCTGTGAGCAACATGAGGCTGGCAGACGAGGCAATGGGCAGAAGCAACAGGGTCTTGTCTTCCCACAGAATCTGCCAGGCCGCCGACATGATGCCTTGCGTTCGCGCAATTCTCTGAGTCCAGCCGGTTTGAAACGGCATGAAAGCCCTTCGTACTAACGCTAGATTATTTGCTTCCGGAGCCGCCCCCAGTAGGCCGTCCCCACATGGCCACAGGCGCCGGTGAAGGTCGTGAGGGCCATGATCTGGTAGACCTTACTGCGGGGGATTTTTACTTTGACGGCTTGGTTCAAGAGGTCGGGCGACTGCATGACCAGCTTCAGCGATTCGCCGGCGGAGAGAATCGGCCACATGCAGGATAGCCGCAGTCGCATTTCGTGGCGGGGGATCGACATCGTATAGAGCCAGCCTTGGTCAAGATGCTCCACCGCCATACGAACCAGTTTGCTCAGGACCGGCTGAAAGCGCGCTCGGTTCCGCTGGTCCAGGAGGTCTTTTGCGACAAGTCCGGCTTCGGCCAGCATGGGTGCAGGCACGTAGCAACGACCATTCTGGAGGTCATGCGCAATATCCTTCACGATGTTCGTGAGCTGGAGCCCCTTCCCAAACCGCACACCGACCTCAGCCATATCCCGCACCTTCCACGATGCCAGGGCCTTCCGATGCGCACACATCAAATCCGTCCAGAACTCGCCTACACAGCCTGCCACGTAATAGGTGTAGCGGTCCAGATCATCGATCGTTTTCAGCGCCGTCAGATCTGTGGCTGACGTGCCGGGAAAGGCGACGAGGTCCATCTCCATGCCTTGCGTCAGCGTGGTCATGAGCCGTTGAATGCGTCGTCTATCGTCAGGCGAAAACGTCAGGAAAATCCTGAAACAATCTTCAAGCCGTTCGAGCAAGACCCGCTCGGCAGGATTGTGCTGGACTGGTCCCACGGCTCGCTGGATCTCTTGCACTTGAGTCCAGACGATCTGATCGCTCACGAACTGCGCTTTGAGTTGGCTGAGTAAATCCAGCCGCCGTGGACGGTCGATCAAATCCGTGTCCGCAATCGTGTCCGCGGCTCGGGCAAAGAGGTAGCCGAGGCTGACTTGATCGCGCACATCTGCCGGAACCACGACCAAGGTCGTGTAGAAGAGACGGGAGACTTGCTTGAGGAGATCGCGGAGCAGCTCCTGCTTCGAAGCTTCTACGTTCGGCGCCACAGCTATCGCACTTCCAGCTGGCCTTCCATCCCCTTGTCGCGATGGCTGGGCATGGGCCAGAGACGCTTATCGCAGTAGATGGGGAAGGTGCCAGGCTGAGTCGGGGTAAATTTTATGGTAACGGTCTTCCCGGCACTCACATCCTGTTCGACAGAGAGACTTCCCGCTGGATCCTTGATGATGAAATTGTGCGGAGTAATGGTCGTCACACTGGTCAGCGTCAGTTCAACCGGCTTCCCGACTTCGACGATCAGGTGATTCGGGCTATAGGAGTAACTATCCAGCGTAATCGTGGCCCGTTGCACCCCGTCTGCCGCCACAGGGATCACCGTGGGGGGGCCGGACTGAGAGGGTTCCGTGGCCTCAGCAAGAATCCCGCCGACAGCGGTCAGTACCCAGACAATCGCCAAGAGAGAGAAGAATCGCACCGTCATCTTACGCATGCGTCACTTCTAACAGGAAGAACGGGAGAGGGTCAACTTTGCCCAGGAGTTTCAGGCACTTCCGACAACTTGACCTTGGCATTTACAGCGTTATTCTCTTCCACACACCGCCATCATAATCTCGATTGAGATGCATTTGGCCGAATCGGTTAGTATAATCACTCTCACTGATGGCTCGCCCAATGACGGGGCGAGAACCTGGTCTTGAAGGAGGATGTCGATGAAGTGGATGAAGGGTACTTTTTTATTGTTGGCCGCCAACATTCTGATCATGGTGACGCTCTCGCTCACCGTGCCGTTGCTGATCAATATCGTGTTACCGATGTTCGGGATCGATCTGCGGGGATCGGTCGATCTGAGCTCGCTCGTCTGGGCCCTCGTCTTTGGCTTTGGCGGCGCTTTTATCAGTTTGGCCTTCTCCAAACAAATGGCGAGGGCCATGTTGGATTGCCGACAGATCACGCAACCACGGACGCAAGCTGAACAGGTCATTTACGGGTCCGTCCAGGAAATCGCCCAACGGCTCCAGATCACGATGCCTGAGGTCTGGGTCTACGAATCTCCCGACCCCAACGCCTTCGCGACCGGCCCCAGCAAGAACAACTCGATGGTTGCCGTCTCGACTGGCTTATTAAGCAACTTGCACGAACAGGAAGTGCGTGCAGTCCTCGCCCACGAAATGGGCCACGTCTACAACGGGGACATGTTCGCGACGACCGTGCTGGCGGGACTGATGAATACCTTCGTCTACTACATTGCGATGTGGGTCAGACGGTTCTTCGCAGAACGCGATCAAGCGATGCTCGGCTTCGGCCTGTCGATCGTGCTCCAGATCATCGTGAGCGTCCTCGCCTCAGTCCTGATCAGCTGGTTTTCACGCCAGCGTGAATTCGGGGCGGATGCCTTTTCCGCCAAGGTCTATGGCAAGGACTCGATGATTTCGGCCTTGCGCGCGATCGATCGGTGGGTCAGCCGTTCGCAGGTCGAGTATTCTTCGCAAGATGCGCTCGCGACCATGAAGATCTCCGGGAACTCTTCAGGGTTCATGCATCTCTTTGCCACGCATCCGCCGATCGAAGCGCGCATTGACGCCTTGGAGCGACTCTAACCGAGAGGTGCCCGATGGAACAATTGCATCGAAGTCTGGTGGGATTTCTTATAGGAATGAGCTCGATCATTGGCATGGGCTCAAGCGACCTGCTTGAGCCAAGCCCCGCTCAGGCGAGAGAAGAAGGAATCAAACTCATGGCAACACAGACGCCCATGGTCTACGATTTTACGCTGAACGATATCGATGGCAAGCCGGTCTCACTAAGCCAGTTCCGTGGCAAAGTCCTATTGTTGATCAACACGGCCAGTTTCTGCGGCAATACGCCGCAATACACGGACCTTGAAAAGATGTACGAGCAATATCGGGAGAAGGGTTTTGAGATCCTGGCGTTCCCTGCCAACAATTTCGGACAGCAGGAACCAGGAACGAATGCCGAGATCAAAACGTTCTGCTACACCAAATACAGCCTGTCGTTTCCGCTCTTCAGCAAAATCAGTGTGAAAGGCGACGACAAACATCCACTCTACCGGTACCTGACCGAACAGAGCCCGTTCCCCGGTGAAGTGGAGTGGAACTTTCAGAAGTATCTGGTCGACCGGTCAGGAAAGGTCGTCGCACGATACCCGCACAGGACAAAGCCGTTGGCGCCCGAGATTGTCCAGGATGTCGAACGAGTGCTCGCGGCCCGCTAACGCCTCACGTTTTTCGATAAAAAGAAATATTGGCTCGATATTCCTGAATCGCGGCGGCCAGGCTCTGGCTGCCGCGAGGGATGTTCGCATCCAGGGCATCTTCAATCGCTGGATCGTCGATTTCCACATCATACCGGTCTTGCACATTCGTCCTGACCGGCCCCTGCGTAATATCACGCGGCATGAAAATCTCTTTCCACACTTCCTTCTCGACCAGACAGACATCTCTGAATCGTTCATAGAGCAGCGCCAGCTTCTCCGCATCCGTCACTTTAATACGCTCTCCCATCCTGCTCCTTTTCTCTGTTTGTTTTAATGACTATGGCCGTCGCCGCTACATTCCCCGCCGCTCGGCATCTGTGACGGGGCTTGGAGACCTGTCATGTTCAGACCGGTTGGCTCAGGACTCGAGACCCCCACCGCGCCGGATCGCGCCGCAAAGGAGGAAAAGACGCGACGTATCGCCGCCCCACAGTCCTTGCAGGCCCTCAGCGGTTCCGCCGAAACCCCCTGAATGTACTCTCTGCGTCCTGCACAGGGCAGCTGCCGCTGACAGTGATCCGTCATATACTCGTAGATTGGCATCAGAACTCTTCTCGCGCGATCATAGTGATTACTTGTGCGGATTCATACCGGGAGTGGGAACAGACTCGACAATGGTAAATCGCATGGTGCCCACTTGATTGCCGGCATGAAACGACTGTTGCCCGAGCGGTGTGATGAACAGCTTCACCAGATAGGTCCCCACGGCCCACGCATCCCCCGTCCTCTTCAGTTCCAAAAATCCATAGCGTTCGTGCCCCGGCACTTCCAACGTATCTTTGCCGAGCGGCAATGACGAGAAAACGCCCTTCTGTTCCTCGATAAACCATTGCGCGCTAAACTGGGTAGGATCTTCCAATGGAGCCGACTCGAACACAATATAGATCGCGGGGATGTCCCGGGGAAATACCGAGCCGGGCTCAACGGGCTTCAGGCGGGGATCCTGGGTATACCAGCCTTTGCGGCCGAATGTATCCCACTCGACATCATATCCTCTGGCCATCTTGATCCAGGTAAACAGAGATTGCGGGATGCCCTTCTTCTGGTCGTCGAATGACGGGCTCTGCGTCGGATCAGCCTCGGTGGTGGCCTGCTCTTTCGGGACGAATGAATCCCGCGCCTCGACTCCTTCCCAAGCGCAGAGTCCACACCCCATAGCGGCCAGTATGGTCAACAGAACCTGCGTTCTTCTTGTGCTTCGCATGCGCATGGAAGTTAGATGTACCGGCTGTTCGCTCATGAGGTTATGGTATCGGGAGCGCTGCTGAGGGTCAATGGCCGACTGACAACATCGCTCATCTTTATACGCTCCGCCTCAGCGTCTATGCTACGCTCGATCAGATATCCCTCTCAGAAAAGGACCCTGTGCAGCTGACGTCGACCAACACCCTTCAGAAAACCACACCACCCACCTCCCGCCCCACGAGTACAGGCGAGCAGGGGCTTCGATACGGCCTTCGAGATGGGGCCTGCCAGGCCATCACGCAAGGGAGCGGAGAACAATACCTCTCTGCCTTTGCGCTGCTTCTGCATGCCAGCCCATTCCAGTTGAGTGCGTTGTCGGCGCTACCCCAACTCATCGGAACGGGAGCTCAACTTGCCTCCGTCAAACTATTACAGTGGTTCCCCAATCGCAAAGCGCTCATCTCTATCGGCACCGTAGGACAGGCCCTCGCTTGGATCCCCATCCTGCTTCTGCCGCTTCTGCTCCCACAGTGGGGGCCCTGGCTCATCGTGGGCGGCGCCGCCGCCTATTTTGCATGCGCCCACTTCACCACACCGGCCTGGAACAGCTTGATTGCCGACTGGATCGATCAGCATGAACGGGGCGCCTACTTCGCGCGCAGAGCTCAAATCATCGCCAGCCTCAGCTTCTTGGCACTCTGCGGAGCCGGATGGGTCCTCAGCCTCTGGCAGGATTCCACTGCGGCCTGGTGGGGATTCGTCGTCATCTTCTCCATTGCGGGGGCCGCTCGCCTGCTGTCGGTCTTGGCCCTGTCGCCTATTCAGGATATACACCCGACCGCCCGTCACGAGGCACAACAAGGATTTCGAGGATTTTTCCAGCAGCGGGTCACGAAAGACTTTCGTCGTTTTCTGCTCTTCGCAGGACTCATGCATGTCGCCGTGTTAGTGGCCGGCCCATTTTTCGTCCTGTACATGCTGCAAGAAATCCATCTGTCCTATTTCGGATATGGAGGATGGCTGGCAGCAGGACTGCTCGGTCAGCTCATGACCCTACAGGCCTGGGGACAATTCGGAGACCGCTTCGGCAACAAGGCGTTGATGTCCATCACCGGATTCACCGTGCCGTTTCTCCCCATGCTCTACCTCGTGAGCACAAACTTTGGCTTTCTGCTGGCAGTCAATTTCTTGGGTGGTGTGATCTGGGCCGGCCTGGCCTTGGGCCTGCAGAATTATGTATTCGATTCGGTCGGTCCTGAGGACCGGGCAAAAGCCATTGCGTTGTACAGCACGGTCAACGCCGTAGGATGGTCGGTGGGAGCCTTGCTCGGCAGTCGGTTGGTCGAAGGCCTGCCCTCCCACGTCGAATGGGCAGGTATCACACTCACGTATGCATCAAATTTGCCCTTCGTCTTCTTTCTCTCAGGTGCCCTGCGGCTGCTGGTCTCTGCCTGCCTGCTTGGCACCTTCCATGAAGCGAGGCAAGTGGAGCGGGTACCGCGGAGACAACTGCTCTGGGAATTACCGCTGGTGAAACCCCTTGCTCAATTTGCAACCTGGACTTGGCCGAAAACGAATCGCTAGAAAGTCGGTCTCACTAACGTGGAACCGGCGGCTGGGCGGCTCGCTCTTGTTCCTCTTGTTTGAGCTTCTCGAACGTCCGATCCGCATGACCACGAACTTGATCCGTAGTCGGCTGTGGAATGGGCTTGGGTTGGTCTCCGGCGCAGGCCCCAACGCCCGAGCACAGCACGAAACCCATCAAACCCACAACTGCTACTCGCTGCCATGTCTTCGCACTTGTACGATCGATCACCATATCGTTCCTCCCGCATTGAGGCCCATGACGTCAACGCCGTATCGATCTATTTTACGCCCCTCACAGCCGGAACACTACCTCACCTCTGGCCTCTCCGCTCCCCCCATA
>SWDR01000025.1:60805-78987 GCA_005116815.1 Nitrospira sp.
CTAAACCGGACAGATCACGTGCTACAAAAACCGGACAGATGATGTGCTATCTACATGGACAAGGCTCCGCATTGACTGGGTCAGACCGACAGGGTATTGTGCCCGACAGACCACCTGAACCCCCGAGGCTCCATGTCGCTACACGACCGCCTGACAGAAGATCTCAAGCTCGCGATGAAGGCCCGCGACCAACTGCGCATGGACGTCATCCGCATGGTCAAGGCCGCCGTCATGAATAAGGAACTTGAGCTCAAGAAGGACCTCGACGATGCGGAAATGAGCCGCGTCATGACGACCATGATCAAGCAACGCCGTGAATCCGTCGAGCAGTTCGAAAAGGGCAACCGTGTCGAGCTCGCGGCAAAGGAGCGGCAAGAGATCACCATTCTCGAGTCCTATCTCCCGCAAGCCATTTCACCGGAACAACTCGCCACCATCGTCGACACAGCCATTCAACAAACCGGCGCGCATTCGCTCAAAGAGATGGGAGCGGTGATGAAGGCCGTAATGGTCCTGGTCGCCGGTCAAACGGTAGACGGCAAACAGATCAGCGAACTCGTGCGAGCCAAACTCCAGTAGCCCGACCGGCACCTGCTATACTCGAAGGTAATTGCTCACACATTCCGTGTAAGCGCCTGACAGGACACAGCATGGGCATTCTTATCGTCGACGACTCCCCGGACCAGCAAGTACTCCTCCGAGCCATCCTCGGAAAAGCCGGCCATACGGATCTCCAAAGTGCCGACTCGGCACAGGCGGCATTCCTCCTGCTCAACATGGACGGCCAGGCTCCGCCACCCCAGATCGACTTGGTCCTGATGGACGTCCTCATGCCCGATCTGGACGGAGTCGAAGCCTGCCGCCAGATCAAAAGCCGGCCGCATCTTCGTGACATTCCTATTATCATGGTCACGGCCAAGAGCGACCTTTCCAATCTCCAAGAAGCCTTTTCGGCCGGAGCCATCGATTTCATCACCAAACCCGTCACGAGCGTAGAACTCCTCGCCCGTGCCGCCTCCGCGCTGGCGCTGAAGAAAGAAATGGACTGCCGTAAAGCGCGCGAAGAAGAGCTCCGCCGAAGCAATGATGCGCTACAGAAGGCGATGGGGGAGGTCAAAGTCCTCAGAGGGCTCATCCCCATCTGCGCCTCCTGCAAAAAAATCCGGAACGACGGTGGATTCTGGCAGCAATTGGAAGAATATATCGGCGAACATTCCGAGGCTGAATTCAGCCACGGCATCTGCCAGCCCTGCGTCAAAAAGCTTTATCCTGGAGTTTATCAGGAGTAGTTGCTACGCTTTCTCAGGCTCACCACTCGTATTCACGGGGTATCGCGCGCATGGGAATTTTAATCGTTGATGATTCGGCGGACGACCGCCTCCTGCTCCAGTCGATTCTCTCGGCAGCCGGCTACGACCATATCCTGGTCGCCGACTCAGCCGCCGATGCATTCCGGTTGCTCGGGCTTGATGGCGACAAGCATGGAGCCGCTCGCATCGACCTCATCCTCATGGATATGATTATGCCGGAGATGAACGGCATCGAAACCTGCCGCCAAATCAAGGCGGTCGAACGATTCCGCGACACGCCCATTATGATGGTCACCGTCAAAACCGACCCTGTCGATCTCCAACTCGCCTTTGCCGCAGGCGCACTCGACTATATTGGGAAACCCATCAATAAGATTGAGCTGCTGACGCGCGTCCGATCGGTCCTGCGCCTGGTTCACGAAATCGATCGCCGGCAGGCCCGAGAGCAGGAGCTCCTTGAGGTCATGCGCCAACTCCAGGAAGCGAACCAGATGCTCCTGCGCCTCTCCTGCCTCGACGGCCTCACCGGCATTACCAATCGCCGACAATTCGACGACTTTCTGGACCAGGAATGGCGTCGAGCGGTTCGCGAATCGACGCCGCTCTCCCTGATCATGCTCGACATCGATCGCTTCAAATCTTATAACGATGCCCATGGCCATACGTCAGGCGACGAATGCCTGCGGCAAGTGGCTGCTGCGATCTCGGGAGCCGTCAACAGACCGGGAGACCTGGTCGCTCGTTATGGCGGCGACGAATTCGTGGTCGTCCTCCCCGGCACCCGTACGGACGGAGCGGCCCAAGTGGCGGAGACACTTCGCCAGCGCATTCAAGCCCTCGGGATTACACATTCTGACGGCAAATTCATCACGATCAGCGTCGGCTTTGCCAGCATCATTCCAACCCGAACCGCCTCCCCCACCGATTTAATCAAAGCCGCAGACCAAGCGCTGTATCAAGCCAAACAAGAAGGCCGTAATCGAGCCAAACAGGCGGGCATTCTCACCCTCGTCCCGCACTCCCACGAGGACTGACCCTCTCCTCCCTATGACCATGATGCCAGGGCCTCGACGAGATGTGCTGGTGACAATCGGCGCGGCGCATACCGCACCCTCTCGTTGCCCTTACCTTCATATGCATTCCCGGTCTCTTCAGGCTATAGACATACCGTCGTCAGCGAAAGCCTGAGTGTCCATGCCTAAAAAAACACCACCGAGTCGAACGAATCAGACGGCCAAGCGACAACCAACCGCCCCTGCCCCACGCCGCCTACGGGCCGCACAGCCATCAAAACGCCACGTGCCTCCGCCCTCGCGTACTGAACCGACAGAGAAGCAAGGACGCCGCACAGCCTCCCCTCGAACAACGACTCAAACGAAACTGGCTCTGCACAGAAGCGAGGAACGGTTTCGCGCCCTGGTGGAAACGACCAGCGATTGGATCTGGGAAATCGATGCGCATGCCGTATTTACCTACTCGAGCCCACAAGTGTTCGATATCCTCGGATATGAACCAAAGGACGTACTCGGAAAAACTCCGTTCGACTTGATGCCGCAGGAAGAAGCTCGCCGCATCGAAAACCTGTTTACCCCCATCGCAAAAGCGCGGCAACCGTTCAACTCTATCGAGGCCGTCTACCTGCATAAAGACGGCCGCCGCATCGTCCTTGAATGCGGCGGCATGCCCATTTTCGATCATGCCAACAGGTTCAGCGGATACCGTGGCATCGATCGAGATATTACGGAACGCCACCGCACGGCGGAGGAAACCAGACACAATCAAACGCTCCTGGCCTCCATCATCGAGAATATCCCCCACATGATTTTCGTCAAAGATGCCAAAACTCTCAAGTTTGTGCGCTTCAACCTGGCAGGGGAACAATTACTCGGATATCCCAGAGAAGAACTCATCGGCAAAAGCGATTATGACTTCTTTTCCGAACAGGAAGCCGACTTCTTCACAAGCTTGGACCGGAAAACGTTGCAACTCGGGCAGAGCCTCGACATTCCGGAAGAACTAATCGAAACTCGGCAGAAGGGGAAAAGGCTGCTCCATACCAAGAAAGTCCCGATTAACGGCGAGGATGGCACCCCCCAGTATTTGCTCGGCATTTCAGAAGACATCACCGAGCGCAAACACATCGAGCACGGTGAACGAGAGCGGGCGCGCAAGCTGGAACAGCAACAGATTTCGCTGTGTGAACTGGCCAAGCACGAGGCGATCTATACGGGCAATCTCAACGAAGCGCTGCAATTGATCACCGAAACGGGAAGCCGAGTGCTCGGAGTGGAGAGGGTGAGCATTTGGGCCCTCAATGAAGAGGGCAATGAGCTTGAACTACTCGACCTCTATGAACAGACCTCGAACCGGCACACAGCCGGCGCCACACTAACAGCCCAAGACTACCCGTCTTACTTCCAAGCCGTCGCACATGAAGAGCATGCGATTGCGGCCCATGACGCGCATGCAGACCTCCGAACCAGGGAATTTTCCCAATCCTATCTGACCCCACTCGGGATTGGCGCCATGCTAGATGCGCCAGTCCGCCGCAAAGGACGGGTCATCGGCGTGTTATGCCATGAACATGTCGGGAGGCCTCGGTCCTGGACGATGGAGGAAGTGTATTTCTCCAGTTCACTGGCCACCTTTATCACCCTTGCGCTCGAAGCGCACCAACGACGGGGGGCTGAACAAGCCCTCGTCCTGGCCAAAGAGGCAGCGGAAGTCGCCAGCCGGGCCAAGAGCGAGTTTCTGGCCGGCGTCAGCCATGAGATCCGAACGCCGATGAATGCGATTATCGGGATGGCCGATTTATTATGGGAAACGGACCTCACCCCAGACCAGCGGAAGTATTTGCGAATTTTTCGCCGAGCCGGAGGAAACCTCTTAAGTCTGATTAACGACATTCTCGACCTCTCAAAAGTTGAAGTCGGCCATCTTGAATTGGAAGCAACCGACTTCGACTTGAACGATGTGATTGAAAAGGCCATCGAGATTCTCGCCATGCGGGCGAATGAAAAAGGCCTCGAACTGGCCTGCCACCTCTCACCCACCGTGCCCTGCGCCTTGATCGGAGACCCCCACCGGCTCCACCAGATACTCCTCAACCTCATCAGCAACGCGATCAAATTCACGGACAGCGGATCCATCACCGTGCGGGTCACAGAGGACCACGATGTTCCCACGCCTGGAGCGATTCGATTTTCCGTCAGCGATACCGGTATCGGCGTTCCGTCCGACAAACTCGATGCCATCTTTGAGAGCTTTACCCAAGCCCACGCCTCCATGACGCGCAAGTATGGGGGAACCGGTTTGGGCCTCACCATTTCAAAACAATTGGCCGAACTCATGAACGGACGCATATGGGTCGACAGCACCATTGGGCAGGGCAGCACGTTCCATTGCTCGGTACAGTTAGCGGTGCAATCCAGTCCAGCACCGACGCAGGATAACGCCCTCGTCAATCTTCAGGGAATCAGAACCCTTGTGGTGGACGACCATGCCACTAACCGCCTGATCCTTTCTGAAACCCTGGCCGCCTTGGGTGCAGAAGTGACAGATGTTGCGTCTGGCCGTGAAGCCATCGATGAATGGCAGCGCGCCTCTGCCTCCGCGCGTCCCTATCGGCTCGTGCTTCTCGACTGCCGCATGCCGGAGATGGACGGGTTCCAAGTCGCCGAAGCCATCCGACAGGCCGGCCCCTCCCCAGACCTGACGATTGTGATGCTAGCCTCCCACCATTGGGCCGACGACATTGCCCGCACCTACGATATGGGACTCGGCGGGTATTTGATCAAACCCATCAGGAAATCTGATCTATTGCAGACCGTCGGGATCGCCCTCGACCGTGCAACGGGCACCCAGCACGCCACGACTTCAGCACGCGTGACGCCTTCACCTTCGAACGAAATCAGAGCGCTTCGCATCTTATTGGTCGAAGATTCTCCGGATAATCAAGTGCTGATCCGTTCCTATCTGAAGCAGACGCCTTATCGCCTCGATATCGCGAATCACGGAGGCATTGCATTGGAGCTATTCAAGAATGGCTATTACGACCTGATCCTCATGGACATGCAGATGCCGGTCATGGACGGCTATGAAGCCACCCTCGCGATCAGGGCATGGGAACGGGAGCATGATCTTCCGCCGACACAGATCATTGCCTTGACCGCTCTGGCTCTGAAAGAAGACGGGATCAAGATACTCGACGCCGGCTGCAATGCTCACATGACCAAACCCATCAAGAAGCACACCCTCCTAGAAGTGCTCCAGGCCTGTAAAGGACGCTGCACCTCATGACAAGGGGACAAGATGAACGCGCGGAGGGGCCCATTACCGTACTGATCGACCAGGACCTCAAAGAAATCATACCGGGTTTTTTAGAGAACCGTCGAATTGATGTGCAGACGCTCGAACGTGCGTTGAAAGAGAATGACCTGCGTGCGATCCATCTGATCGGTCATCGTCTGAAGGGGGACGGGGGAGGATACGGATTCGACGCCATCAGTACGATCGGAGGCGTCCTGGAGCAAGCAGCGGCACGAGAAGACCGGGATGTCATCCGACGACAGATCGCCGAACTCGTGGACTATCTCGCCCGCATCACAGTGGTGTATCGGAAGTAAGCAGGGTTAACCTGCAGAAGCATTTCAGCCTCTATTTGTGACCGATTACACTCCTACCAGAATCGCTTCTTCGCAAAGGCATGTCCAGATCCAGACTTGAGATACCGCTCGAACTCGACCGCGCGCTGATCATCTTGAAAACAGAGGTGCAGCACGACTTTCCAGGGGCGATACTTTGAGGTATGGGGCGACCCACCGGCATTGTGAGTTCGAAGCCGCTCATCGAGGTTAGCGGTGATGCCTATGTAGCGTTGTTCTGGAACAGAGAGACTTTGGAGAAGATAGACGTACTTCATGAAGCCGTCCCCCTTCGCACAGCTGCGAGACAGTGCTTCGGGGGACAGCCTTCCTTCTAAAGCTGGCAAGCCAGCCGAAGCTTTAGCGAAGGCTGGTGGAGGGCAGGGGAATTGAACCCCCGACCCCTACGTTGCGAACGTAGTGCTCTCCCAACTGAGCTAGCCCCCCACCCGACCAAGATCAAATCAGTGAGACGAACGCCTCACGAATCGACGCATTATACACAACCATTCCCTGAGACTCTAGCAGGCTGCTGAAATAGTTAGATCTGTAGCAGCGCTACGACGGGCCGATTACCGCATCGCCGACCGGCTTTCCCTGCTCGATCAACACACGGCGCCCCTCAACACGCAATCGCCCTTCGGCGAAGAGCTGAACCGCTCGCGGATAGATTGTGTGTTCTTGGACAAGAATCCGAGCCGCCAAGGTGTCGGAACTATCCTCGTCGAGAATCGGAACCGCGGCCTGAAGAATGATCGGTCCCTCATCCACGCCTTCCGTCACAAAGTGCACCGTACATCCAGCCAGCTTACAGCCCCACTCAATGGCTTTCTTCTGCACATCCAACCCCGGGAACGAGGGCAACAGAGACGGATGGATGTTCATCATGCGATTGGCGAAGGCCTCTACTAACACTCTGGTCACAATCTTCATATACCCGGCTAATAATACCAACTCCACGTCGTGCTGCCGGAGCACATCGAGGAGCGCGAGATCGTAGGCCTCGCGGCTATCGGGTCTGCCTGCATAGGGTTTGGGATCGATGAAGAGACCGGAGAGTCCGTGTCGGCTGGCTCGCTCGAGCGCCGGGGAATCTTTCTTATTGCTGATGACGGCGACAATCCTGGCCTGAACGATCCCCGCTTCGATCGCGTCGATTACCGCTTGAAGATTCGATCCGCGCCCGGATGCCAACACGGCGACTCGTAGCGCATCCGTTCGCTTAGTCGACATACTCCACCAATGGTCCATCGCCGCTCGCTGCCGCGATGGTCCCGATCTGACAGGCTGGATCGCCCAACTCCGTGGCTCTCGCAATCACCGCCTGAACAGCCGGCGCCGGCACCACGAGAATCATCCCGATCCCCATGTTGAAGACACGATACATTTCTTCCCGTTCAACCTCTCCAAGCCTGGCAATCGCCTGAAAAATAGGCGGCACAGTCCAGGCACTCCGCTGCACCAGGGCTCGGACACCAGAGGGAAACACGCGCGGGAGATTTTCGGTAATGCCGCCGCCGGTGATATGGGCGATGCCCTTGATGGGATATTCCTGAATCAAGGTGAGGACCTGTTTGGCATAGATTCTGGTCGGTGTCAGTAAGACATCCCCGAGCGGCCGATCGAGTTCCGGCAAGCGACTGGTCATGTCCAGCTTCGCCTTGTCCAATAAGACCCGCCGGGCCAGAGAATAGCCGTTACTATGAAGACCGGTTGAGGACAGTCCAATCAGCACATCGCCCGGCGCGATGCTGCGGCCATCGATCATCTTTGGCCGATCCACCACACCGACGGCGAACCCTGCCAGATCATACTCGCCCTCGGCATAGAAGGAGGGCATCTCGGCGGTTTCCCCGCCGATCAAGGCGCAGCCAGCCTGGCGGCAGCCCTCAGCGATTCCCTTGAGCACGGACTCAGCCTTGGGGACAGCCAATTTCCCCGTCGCGAAATAATCCAAGAAGAACAGCGGCTCCGCGCCGCTGACCACGATATCGTTGACGCACATCGCGACCAGATCGATCCCGACGGTATCGTGTTTGTCCATCATGAACGCGATCTTCAGTTTAGTCCCGACCCCATCGGTTCCGGATACAAGCACCGGCTCCTTATATTTGCCCGCTTGAAAGCCAAAGAGGCCGCCAAAGCCCCCCCTGCATCTCGGTAGGTTGTCATAAGAGGGCGCATCTTAACGGACGACCCTTGCAGAGGTCAACGCACAGCCTCCCTTATCTCACAACAAGACACCGAGCCCAATTTCGCCTATACTGTCCTGCCCGCTTAATCACAGGGCGTACACACGCGACTTTCCCCTCATCTTACGAAGGAACAGGCCTATGCCCTATCGCCTTGCGCTCATTGGATGGCTTCTCATCACCCTTTCAGGCTGTGCTGAGCTCGACCAATCGTTGAAAGTGCTAGGGCTCCCGTCTGGAGGAGGACTCCTGGACGAGAGCAGAATCGCCGCGGGCCTCAAGGAAGCCCTGCAGATCGGGACCGGAAACGCGGTGAATGTGACGGGTAAGGTGGATGGATACTTTCACAACCAAGCGATCAAGATTCTGATGCCGGAACAGCTGCAGGCCTTCGAGAAAGGACTTCGTACCTTTGGTTTCGGTCCGGAGATCGACGATTTCGTGATGAGTATGAACCGGGCTGCAGAACGGGCCGCGCCACAGGCCAAACAGATTTTCCTGGGGACGATTCGAGAGATGTCCTTCGCCGATGCCAAACAGATTCTGAACGGAAGTCAGACTGCAGCCACCGACTACTTTAAAGGCAAGACAACCGAGAAACTGACCGCCGCATTCCGTCCGGAAGTGGAAAAAGCGATGAACGACGTCGGCGTGACCAAGCAATACAAAGAACTGGTCGGCCACTTCAAGGCCATTCCTTTCGCCAAAAGCGACTTAGTCGACATCGACCGCTACGTGGTGGGAAAGAGCCTCGACGGCCTCTTCATCATGCTCGCTGAGGAAGAACGAAATATCAGGACGAACCCTGCCGCGCGGGTCACCGATCTGTTGAAAGATGTCTTCGCAAAGGCCGGTCGTTCGTAAGGACCCTGCACCACCATGGGACCGCCCCAAAGCGGCCTGCCAGCAGCCCATTAGATTTCCGGCCGCATCTCCACTTCAAGCAGCTTGATCTTCCGGTGGAGATGGCTCCGCTCGATTTTCAAATCTTCCGCCGTACGGGAAATATTCCAATGGTGCTCGCGCAGCTTTCGCGCGATATAGTCCTTTTCAAACGCATTGCGCGCATCCCTGAGCGAGTCATACGTCTGCGTAACGAGCGGATTCACAGCAGGAATGGCCGCGTGGCTCCCGGACCCGCCTGGGCGCGCCTGCAACGAGTTGGCCGCCTGGGCCGCCTCGATGACCGGTCCCGGCACCATGATCATCAATCGTTCGATCAGATTTCGCAACTCCCGAATATTCCCCGGCCATTCATATTGCTGAAACACCGCCATCGCATCCGGTGCGATTTCTTTGCTCCGCAATCCCTGCTCCTCCGCATGGACCCTCATGAAATGGCGAATCAGCAGCGGGATATCGTCCCGTCGCTCCCGGAGAGGCGGCACCACGATCGGCACGACGTTGAGCCGATAGAAAAGGTCTTCGCGAAACGTGCCTTTCTCAATCTCTTTGAGCAAGTCCTTATTGGAGGCGGCTAAGACCCGCACATCCACCTTGAGGAGCTTCGTGCCTCCAACACGAGTGAATTGCTGTTCCTGTAGCGCCCGCAAGACCTTCGCCTGGGTGTTCAGGCTCATATCGGCGATTTCGTCCAGGAACAGCGTGCCCCCATCCGCCTGCTCGAACTGCCCGCGTTTCATCGAGGTCGCGCCGGTGAAGGAGCCCTTTTCATGCCCGAACAGTTCACTCTCGATCAAGGTCTCCGGAATGGCCGCACAGTTCACCGCCACAAACGGTCGAGCGGACCTGGCGCTCTGCATATGGATCGCTCTGGCGACCAGTTCCTTCCCCGTCCCGTTCTCCCCTCCAATCAACACGCGGCTATTCGTGGGACCGGCCGTCTCGATCAACTGCCGCAGCTGTTGCATCGCGAACGACTGTCCCACCAGCTCGAACTTCCGTTGCACCGTCGTCCGGAGCGTCCGATTCTCTTGTTCCAGCCTATATTGGTCTAACGCATGTTTGACGCGGAGGATGACGTTCTCGAGCGACAGGGGCTTTTCAATATAGTCATAGGCCCCCAGCTTGATCGCCTTGACCGCCGTTTCAATCGAGCCATGCCCGGACATCATCATCACTTGTGCCGTCGGCGCCAACTCACGGATTCGGCGCAAGGCTTCCATGCCGTCCATCTCAGGCATCCAGATATCGAGAATCATGAGGTCTGGCGGGTCCATGGTAAAGGCACGCAACGCCTCCACGCCGTTCTTCGCCACCGCAACCTCATACCCTTCATCCCGCAGAATGCTGCTCAAGGATGTGAGAATCGCCTCTTCGTCATCTACCACTAAAATCGATGCAGACATGCCACCCCCGTAAACCCTCAACAGTGATGAGTGATGGGTGAGGAGTGATCGGTGAGAAAGGTGACAATCTTGCGGCTCATCACCCTTCACCCATCACTCATCACTTCTTCTTACACCGGCAATTCGAACGTGAACAGGGCCCCTTTCGGCTGGTTCTGGCCGGCCTGGATCTGTCCGTTGTGATCGGTAATGATGCGTCGCACAATGGCCAGTCCCAGTCCTGTCCCCGTCTTTTTCCGCGTAAAGTATGGCACAAAGAGCTTCTCCTGGTCTTCCGGCGCAATACCCACGCCTTCATCCGCCACGCTCACCACGGCCCGCCGACGCTTCGTATCGTACTTGGTCGAGAGCCACACCCGCCCTTTTTGTTGCATCGCCTGGATGGCGTTGTCGAGCAAATTGACCATGACCCGCTTGAGCTGCTCACGGTCGAAATTGAGCGACGGGAGGTCTTCGTCCAATGACACAACCAGCTCAATATCTTTATGGGCCCCTCGATAGAGCGTCGTGACTTCATTGATCACATCGTGAAGCGACTGATGCGCCATCTGCGGAGTCGGCAGCCGGGCAAACTTTGAAAATTCATCGACCATATGCTTGAGGCTCGTGACCTCGTTGACGATCACGTTCGTGGTCTCATCGAAAATCGCATCGAAGTCCGGCGACTTCTCGTAATATTTCTTCCGTAACCGCTGTGCGGACAATTGGATCGGCGTCAACGGATTTTTGATCTCATGGGCCACCCGCCGCGCCACTTCCTGCCAGGCCGCCACCTTTTGCGCTTTGATCAACTCTGTCAGATCTTCGAACACCAGCACGATACCGAGATCCTTGTTCGCCTCATCCTTCATGCGCGAGCCGTGAAGCCCGATGGTCAAAAACCGCCCTTCGACCTCCATCGGTCCCTCGAGCGCCAGCGTATCGCGCTGATCGGCCAGCATCCGATCGTAGACCGTCTGAAACAGCTCCAACCCAAACTCTTTAAAGACTTCATTGGCCGGCCGGTCTCTAAGTCGATCCGCCGCAAGCCCGAGGATCCGTTCACCGGACGGATTGAAGTTCGTGATCAACCCATGCTTATCGATGGACAGCAAGCCCGCCGCAATCGTTTCGACCACGGTTTCAATATAGGCACGACGGCGGTCGAGCTCGAGATTGTTTTGACGCAGCGAGATATTGGCCTCTTCGATCTTGGACTTGCTCCCCTGTAGGTCTGCCGTCATGCGGTTGAACGACTCGATCAAGGTGCCGATTTCATCCGTCGCCTTGGCATCGATCCGGACCGAGAGATCGCCTTGGGCAATGGCCTCCGTCGCTTCAGCCAATCGTTGAATCGGCACCGTAATGCTCCGCGCGACATAGAACCCAAACCAGGTCGCCCCGAACAGAATGAGCACCGTGATCACGGCAACGAAAAGGTACGCTCCAGCCTTGATCGGGTTTTTCATGGCCTTGGTCAGTTTGTATTCATCGTACTGATGGCCGATTCCTTCCATCTTCGCCAGCAACGATTCGGGAACGAAGGCCTCCACCACCACCACGCCGCCGATCTCGCCGCTCCGCCCGGTCGCGGCGATGGGCGCCGCAGCCCGTACCAAGCGCCCGGTTTGGGCCTCCTGCACCGCGTTCACTTCCTGCTTGCCGTTAATCACTTGGAGCACCAGCTGGCCGATCGGCAAATCCAGCACCGATGAGGGCACGTCAGGATCCAACGCCTTCGTCAGCGTTTCCATTTTGGCCGAGAAAACTTCAATGCCGGCCACGCCGAATTCCGCCCGCTTGCGCGCCATGGCCGCCACCAGCAAATCTCGCTGCTCTGCCAGCAGCATATCCTCACGGTAGATTTCATGGCTGATGGCTCTGGCGCTGTTCACCGCCAGGGTAATGTGGCCGGCATGCTGCATCCGCGCCACGTCATACGAATCCCGCATGACCTGTTCGATCTGATCGCTGAACCACACATCGACCGCTTTATTGACTAATCCACTCGCGACCAACGCCAGGAGCACGGTTGGAATGAGCGAGAATCCGATGAAGGACGCCACCAATTTGGTTCGAAATCCAGACCCAAAGAGCCGATGCCGTCGCTCGAAGTAGGCCTTGATGAGATTGCGGGAGAGCAGCAGCAGCAACACCACAAACCCGATCAGATCGAGGTTGAGGAGCAGGAGCACAAACGCGTAGCTCGTTGTGGGCAGAAAGGAATCGGTTTCCTCGCCGCCGGGAACCACGATCTGAGAATAGTACAGCGTCAGCGCCAGGCAGGGGAGCAGGAAAATCAGGACAATCCAGACCGGCCGTAAATGCCCCTTCCGCCGTTCAGGCTCAGGACTCCGTCCGGATCGCTGAGAAGACTGAGACCCAGCAGGAGAGGCCGCGCCCCCTGGGACGGAACCAGTCACCGTCTTGGCCGAAGACAGGGGGCCTGTTTCTTTCTTACGCTCACTCACATTCGGTATTCCCTCTTGTCAGCGACTCGCCGTAGGAACGGGTCTACACGTACGATCCTTGATCAGGGTAACTGACAGACACGTCTGGAGTCGACCGGTGGGAGCGGGGCTACTATTTATTTGGCAGTGAGACTCACGTACTTCATCCGAAGAGCGTAGAGCATATCCCGCAGCACCGCTTGTTCTTCCGTCGTGAGGTTGCCCGCGGTCTTCTGGATTACTCCCTTGTTGGGGCGGAACTAAGGAGCCATTGTTTCGTTCTGCCACTTCGACGATGCCCGGCCTCCATTGCCCCTGAAAAATTCTGCATGGTAGGATACGCAACAGAAAGTGCTGAGTCCTGAGTGCTGAGACTGAAAAGTTTTCTCGCTCAGGACTCAGGACTCAGGACTCAGGACTCAGGACTCAGCACTTCCCAAGAAATGGAGGTTTCTATGAAACGAACATGGTGGGTATTGGGCGCGCTGTTGTCTCCGATCCTTGCGGCCCATCTGGTCCTTGCCGCGGGATCGTTCAAGCTCGGCGAGAAGGCGCCGTCGTTTACCTTGACCGCCATTACGGGCGAGACCGTGGCGTTGGATAGCTATAAGGGGAAGGTTGTTGTCCTCGGGCTGTTTCATATCTGCGATCCCTGCATGATGCAGGGGACGACGCTCCAGAAAGTGTCCGAGCTCATGAAGGGCAAAGAGGTTGCGGTGCTGGGGGTCAATTCGTCCGGCGACTCCAAGAAGAAGTTTTTGGAGTTGGTAAAGGGGGCCGATGCCGCCGTGCAGGTTGTAATTCCCGTGACGCCTTCGAATAGCATGTTTCTGATCTCCCTCACGAAGGGCCCGAATCGGAAATTTATTACGATTTCTGAAGACGATATTATCGATCTGCCGAACGAAGCCAGCATCCTGACGAAAGTCACGAAAGTCGTGAAAGATGCCGTCGCCGCATTGTGAGTCTGTTGGTGCCATCAACGATCAGTCATCGATTGTTATCCTATTATGAAAAACATCCTTCCCGGTATCTGGCAATGGTCCTGGTTCTCTGAGGAGAAGCAGATCGATTTCAACGGGCTCTTCTTGACCGTCGGGGAACATAAGATTCTCGTCGACCCGCCCCCGATGACGGGGGATGCGAGTGCGGTTGTTTTGCGCAATGGGCCGGTCGATTACATCATCGTGACGAATCGCGATCACGTGCGCGAAGCGGTGAAGTATCAGGACGAGTTTCGCTGTCAGCTGCATGTGCCGGAGGTGGATGCGCCGCTGATGGATCTGAAGCCGACGAAGACATTCAAAGATGGGGAATTGCTCATCGGCGGGATCTGGGTGATACAGCTCAAGGACCAGAAGTCTCCCGGCGAGTCGGCTTTGTTCATTCAGCAGCGGAAAGGTGTGCTGATTGTCGGCGATGCCCTGATCGGCAAACCCGCCGGATCCGTCAGTATGCTCCCCGCTGAAAAATATGCCGACATGGCGAAGGCTCAGGAAGGACTCCGTCGTCTCCTCAAGTATAACTTCGATAGTCTGCTCGTCGGCGACGGGACCTCGATTCTCACCGACGCCAAGCCGGCGGTCGAACGATTGCTCCAGCCCGCATCATGACGCTACGGAACGGACTGTCCGAAGAACTCAATCGCCAGGGCAACGAGCATTTCTCGCGCGGTCTCTATACCGATGCCTATACCTGTTATGCCAAGGCGTTGGAATGCGACCGGCTGACCGGCGACCAACGGGCGTTAGCCTCCACGTTGGGGAATCTCGGGAATATTTGTGCGGTCAGCGGGCGTCGAGAGTCGGCGCAGACCTACTACCAAGAGGTGCTGGAGCTGCAGAAGATTCTGGGGGATGAGAGGGGGATCGGCACGACGCTGGGCAACTTGGGAAATCTGAGGGCCGATGCGGGCGAATGGGATCGTGCCAAGGCCTATTACCTCGAAGCGTTGGATCTCATGAGCAAGGTCCACGATGAGGCGGGTAAGGCGGTATTATTTTCGGATCTTGGCTTGGTCGCCCGCGAGACCAAAGAGTTCGACCAGGCGATCGGATACTACGAGCAGTCGCTGGTTCTGATGCGGCGGTTGGGAAATCAGGGTGGCGTGGCCGATGCCTGGCGCATGATCGGGCGAACGTTTTTGATGCAGCAACGGTACGACGATGCTATTGCCTGCTGCCAGACCAGCCAGTCCATTGCCGAGCGTTCGCGCGACGAGTTGCGGACTGGCGGGGCCCGGTATCTGTTGGCACAATGTTATGAAGAAACCGGCAAGTTGCGAGAGGCGGCAGATCTTCTTGAACTGGTGGTGCGGATGGATCGCAAGTACCAGCTGCCGAAACTCGAAGAGAATATTCAACGGTTGGCGGCCCTGCGTGCCAGTCTTGCCGGGCAGGACGGTCCACCACCCCATCGAAAGGCGCGCGCATGAGTACTGGAGCCCCGACAGCCTGGACGGCGTTTAAGGCCTCGCTGGCCCCTGTGTTTCCACGGTTGATTGAGTTGGAGCCTGGCGGTCCGATGGCGATGGAGCTGGGTCACGATGGTTGGCTGTTAGAGCTGACGCCTGACGGAAAGCTGCTCTGCCAATATGGGATGGCGTTAGACGATGTGATGACGCTCCTCTCCGATGGGACGCCGGAGGATCTCGGCACCGACGAGATCGCCAAGCAGGCGAAGTACTACATCCAGCCGGCCGTCGCAAAGTACCGTGCGATTCTGTTGCAATCGGGGTTCTCCGAACGGACGGAGATGAACGATAACTATGTGGCGGCCTGTTTTGAACGGACTGTGGACATGGCCAACCCTCAGGCCGCGCAGGACTTGATGCGTTGGTGTGTGAAGACGATCGGCGTGGAGCGGTGAGTCGGCAGATCGCGACGTTCGATGATTTGCGCGATGCCATCACGGCCTACCGGTTGCCGCGAGTCCTGATCGCCGCCCTTGAGCTGAATCTCTGTACCGCCGTCGGGACCAAGACCTGGACAATTCCTGCCCTGGCCCGCGAGATGAAGGTCAGTGAGCGGGGGTTGGCGATCCTCTGCCGGAATCTCGCGATGGCCGGCCTGCTGAAGAAGAAAGGCGAAATCTACCGGAACAGCCGGTTGGGCGCCACGGCGTTGAACGCAGCGCATCCCGCCTATCGAGGCGACTATCTCCGGCTCATGACGAGCCATTGGGCCGATTGGGGCCGTTTGTTGGAATCGGTACGGAGCGGACTGCCGCTCGATCACGATGAGCCGGATGAGCCGGACTACCGTCGCCGGTTCACCTGGGCCATGCATCACCGGACCTTGGAGACGGCTCCACAGATTGCCGCTCAACTCAACCTGGGTGGGGCGCGGACGCTACTCGATCTTGGCGGCGGTCCCGGCACCTATGCCATGGCCTTCCTCGCCAAGAATCCGCAACTTCGTGCCACGGTCTGCGACCGTCCCGCCGCCCTCGACGTGGCGAAAGAGATTGCCACGACTCACAAGGCCGGCTCCCGACTCTCCTACCTCCCATTGGACCTGCTGACGGACCGCATCCCCGGCACCTATGATGTCATCTGGTATTCGAACGTGCTCCACATCTATTCGCCGCAAGACAATCGGGCGGTCTTTCAGCGGGCGTTGGCCGCCTTAAACCCTGGAGGCCGATTGCTGATTCAGGACGCCTTTCTCCACGACCGGGAAGGTTTGCATCCCGATGAGTCGAGTCTTTTTGCGGTCTCGATGTTGCTGTTTACCGAGCGAGGCAATACCTATACGGCAGCCGAAACAAAGGCCTGGTTGACGGATGCGGGATTTACGCGGATCAAGATTGTGCGGATGAAGAAGGGGACGGAGGACTGGGAGGATGGGATCCTGGAAGCACGGTCTCCTGGAACGCCTGTAAAAACGCGCGTCCGCCGAACACAATCAGGGAACAGTTCGCGGTCCCGCTCATCACGCTGAAGAACAACAGGGTGCCAATATCAGCTTGCCCTCCCAGGATGCTCGTGACCGTGGCAAGATCCAAGGCCAATCCCACCGTTCCATAGATGACGCAGGCCATGGCGGTCCAGGTCCATCCAATCCAGACGAGTCCCGCGAGGGCGAGAGGACAGACGACCAGATAGAGCATCCATGCGATTCGGCCTGCCGGAGTCGCAGCTGGTGCGAGCTGGGTGGTCTGGGCTCCAATGAGGCAGAGCCCTGCGAGGAGGCCGATGATCGTCCAGGTATGGCGCATGGCTGCGATGATACCTGCGGTTTGCTCCATACAGCAACAGGCCTCTGTCATTCTGGCGAGAGGCATGGGGCCAGAGGCTAGGGGCGGCTGGAACGGCTGTCTTTAATCTTGCCACTAGCCTCTCGCCTCGTGCCTCATGCCTGAAGATCGCAGCTGGAGTAGAAGTCCTCGTGAATAAGGCGGGTGAAGGCAATGGCAGATCCATCTGATAAAGCGCCGCAAGTCTGTCTGTTGATCTACGACGGAGAATGCCGTCTCTGCGACACAGCCAAGAAGGGTCTCGAACGGCTGGAGACGCAGGTGGATGCCACCCCGATCAGGATGGTTCCCTATCAGAGCGAAGAAGCCAAGCAGGCGTTGGGGGCGGTCTATCGGCCTGGTCGCCCTGACGTCGTCTTCCTGATTCGTTCCGATGGGGAAATTGCCAGTGGGCTCGATGCCTTTCTGGCTCTCTTGCCGGGCCTCAGGGGCGGGCGTATTCTGTCAGGTCTCTTCAGTATCCCCCTGGTCAAGCCTGTCGGTTATCTATTGTATTGGTGTGTGGCCCGGTGCCGATACGCGGTCTTTGGAAAGGTTGCTCTGGCCGAGGGCAGGGGGAACCCTCGTTAATCGGCTAAAGATCCCCCGTATCACGGTCGTATTCCTCCTCACATTTTCTCTATCCCAGTGCGGTAAGCCTGCCCGTCTCCCCCCTTTCGGAGGGGGTTCCTCCCATAGTGGGGAATTTACCCCGAAGGCCGTCAATGCGAGACTCCAACACAAGCAAGGGGGATCAGCACATGACGATGATGCAGCGGTTATCTCAGACGATACAGGAAATGAGCGAATGGTTCAGGCCTATCCGGCGTGAGTTAGCTCCGGTCTATCAGGGGCGGCAGGTCAGTGGACGGAGGAGGAAGGTCTTGTACGTCGGATTGGTCCTCATGGCCAGTTTTAGTTCCGGTGTTCCAGTCATCGCCTGGTCCGCAGATGTGCCGTCTCTCGTTCCCTCGAAAGTTAGAAAGGTCGTGGCGGCTGGAGTCGGATATGAGAATGCCGAGACCTCATCGATTACCGTGAAGACCTACGATGCTGAGACCGG
>SWDR01000026.1:0-6832 GCA_005116815.1 Nitrospira sp.
GCAGTCTTGGAGGTCGACGGAGGTACACAGTCCCCACGCTTTTCCCTCGCCCACCATCTCTTGGGGGGCAATGGAAGAAGCTGCCAGGGACTCAGTTGGTAAGATTGCGGACTCGGAACCAGCCGAGCTACTCATAGGGGTGACACCTTTCTGTTAGGAGGGTGGAAAACCAGTGACGATGAATCGTCATTTCGGACTATACCACGAAATATTTCTCATCAGTACAGGTGACAAAACTTTTTTTCACGCCGCCGAGATCCAGGCCCTTCCATCGGTTGACAAGGTTCTCGGCGGTCGGAGAGAATGCCGACCATGACGACACCCCTCAACCAATCCCTGACGGAGCTCCCGGACCGCCTCTGCACCTGGTGCCAAGTGCCGATGAAGAAGCGCCTGGTCGGTGGGCAGCAGTTCGTTCATTACACCTGCCCGAAGTGCGTCTTCCAGCACACGACCAGGCTTGGCCCCAAACCACCCAGCCCCGCACACTGACAGGCGGCTAAATCCTCTTTCGGTCCATCGTATAGAAATCTAAAGCGCGGCCGCTGGCATCTGACGGACTCAGCCTGCCAAGACTTGGGGCAAGAACGGTTACCGGCGGGAGAAATTACTCTGCACGTGATCGTCCAGGATATGGGCCAATCGCTCCCGATCCTCCGGACTGATCGAGGTAATCGTCGCGCCGAACTTCGGGGAACGCACATGGACGACTTGCAAGCCGCACATCAGCGTTCTGCCCTGCTCAAGTTCGATGACGAGTTGGAGTGCATCGCCGCTCTTCACGAACAAGCGGCTTTCAATCTTGACCCCTGTCTCGCTGACGTCCAGGACCTTGCAGGGCGCGGAGAGAGCTCCTCGCTGTAGTCGCCCGCTCCGGCTAACTTCGACCCGCGACCCTTTTCGTTTAAACCCCATAGTCCTGGCCTCCTGCTTAGCCACAGCATAACAAGGAGATACCGAGCGCCAAAGGAAAATGGCAAACGGGGCTAAAGTTTTTCCCCTACGAGGGTACGGATCTGCTCCATGCGCGTGCGATTGGCGCCCAGGTCGCTATACCCGGTCCTGGAAGCAGAGCGGAAATGGATGGTCTTCGTCTCGTCGTCGAAGAGAAACTCCACATCATCGACGAAGCGGAGTAACAGGCTGGTGAATTCATAATGCAGGTAAGACTCGTCCTCCTCGACGAGCTTGGTCCGTGGAAGCGACTGAACCGCTGTTTTCAACGCCTCCTTTGCCTCAGCCCTCGATTTTCGATAGCGAATGGGTCCGATGGCATGGCCCACATCTTGAGCCTGGGAACAGACGCAGTTAGGGCTGGAGGGACAGGGGGAAAGTCGCTTCAACGTGTCGTTAGGAGTCATGGGGTAATCATCTTGTCATAGTGAGCATGCGTACCGATCCAGAACCAATGGATTCCACCAGGCACATCAAACCCAAGTGCCCGATAGTGATCGCCGACTCGGACCGACCACAGT
Source organism: Nitrospira sp. (assembly GCA_005116815.1). Lineage (GTDB taxonomy): Bacteria > Nitrospirota > Nitrospiria > Nitrospirales > Nitrospiraceae > Palsa-1315. The sequence continues at coordinate 1,476 of SWDR01000026.1, forward strand.
TCTCCGATACGTTTGAAATGAAGAGAAGGATGGCGAGGATTGTTTTTTCAGCAGCGCAAAATTCTTGTCCGCCAGGGTACGGATATCTTCAGAGAAAGCATGATAGGCAGCCCAGAACTGTGTCGAAGCAGTATGCTTCACAGCGGTCGGGCTTTGCCCTGTTCAAAATCAGCACGTGCCTCGGCAATCAGTGCATCTAGTTTCCCCGCCTTGAGATCTGCCTCGATCTGCTGATCCCACACACAGGCATCAAACTCCAGGAACCAAGCCCGAAACTGCGCCAAATCGTGAGGCGAAAGCTTCGAGACCGTTCGTTCAAGTTGTTCAATGTCGCTCATGATAATCCTCCGTTCCCCAATAGAAAAAATTCTACACGAGTTTCCTTCGATTGTCTGTACCCACCTCGTGCGCAAAAGGAGGCCGATACCCAGATCCCTATCCTGAGTCTAGAGTGAACCGCAGTTTGGACTGGAAGGGCAGGCCGCTAAAATACGAGCGCTCATACAACTCCTCATAATGATTCACCCGAGGATAAGTTCCCAATAGTGCGCAACCAGATCTCACAGATCAAAACCGCGCCGGGAGGGATGAGACCCGGAATCCCCTTATCCCGATAGGCCAGGTGCGGGCTGATGCGGACCTTGCGATACCCGTCGGCTTTCATATCGATCAATGCATGCTCGATCCCGGCGATGGCCTGGCGCTGCCCAAGCACGATCGTGTGCTTAATGAAGGTGACGCCGTCGACGACCCGGATCATCTCTTTCGGAACCTGGTACCCAGAGGTTCGTTGTGCCGCACTTCCTCGCCCTGATTGAGGAAGATCCTCGTATTATAGACAAGGCGGTCGCCCTTCTTCGCAGGCATCCCCGCTCCTTCACGTTCCTCAAGCAGCTTGAGTCCGCTGATCCGCTGCATCAGTACAGTATCGTCCTCAGAGCAGGCTGCGCATCGCCCTGCTCGACAACTCTCACGGATACCCGCCCAACGATGCGTCCATCTTCGGTCTCCACATCCACTCGCCAATCGCCGGGATCGAGCCGTTGTTTGAACGTATAGGCCCGATAACCACCCTCCCGCCCGCCTACAATCTTGATGGGAATCTTGTCGGCATGGGTAAAGGGCTTATTGCTGTTCGGCCGGAAATACCAATGGTGGTACACGGTCGTATCCAAGGCCACCGGGGCAAACACGGCGGTAAAGCAATAGATCGGTTCGTTGGCCGGGAAGGTGGTATCCGACTGTTTCCAGACCTGATACCACTGTTTCTCAAAGGACAGCTCGAAACGATCGCCGCTCTTCTTCACCTCATGATAGATCCCGCCGAACTTCATCGAGAGCGGCACGGGGGGAATCCAATTGAGGAAGTAAAATCCGACGAGCAGTCCGATCAAGGCGAAGGCAGGAGCCGTCACCCCGACCGCCTCACGCTTCGAGCGATCCGGGTTATTCCGATAAATCAAATGCACCACTCGAAACGTCACCACCGCAGTCAGGCCTGCTCCAACCAGGAAGATCATCGCATTCATGAGCCCGGTCATCACCGGAAGAAAGAACGTGAAAAAGGCGAAACAGACCAGGGCGTAAAGACTCACCAGGAGGCGCAGGCTGGAGAGGCGGTCGTGGAGAAACTCGTTGCCGACCAACAGCACGACCAAGAGGGCAAAAAAGATCGCCGTGCTAGTGAACGTGGCGCTACGGGAATAGAAGATCGCATAGGCGCTGAACAGCCCGCCCAAGAGAAACTGGCTGGCCATGGGATAGTAGGGCCTGGCCTGCAACACCCATCGGGCAAATGGCGACAACGTCGTCAACGCCTCGCGATCCGGCGCCGGCTCGATCCCCAACCGCCCAGTCAGCACGATGAGCAGGCCCAACAAGAGCAAATAGATCAGCAGTAGCAGATTGTCTTGCAAGCGATCGATGCGAGTGAGCGTCAGCGTGTCATAGGCCACCCCGGAAAAGAAGAACACCGGAGGCATGAAGGGCTTGGTGAGTATTCCCTTGATACCGTGTAAGGCAGACATGGGTGCTAACGTTTCAGCATATGGGCAAAATTGTCAAACAAAGAAAAGAACGCGTACGGCTCAAAACGATCGCCTTTCTCACCCGCCCAACCCTGGCGCGCCAAGACGCGCCTGGTCCCAAGCAAGGCCGCAGGGGAGAAATAACTGGAGACGGCCCCTTTGAACCTTCGATGGGCTCGCGCAGGATGCTCAAAAAGGCCGTCCAGCAAGGCCGCAGCCGAAGAGAGCACCGGAGGCGTAGCCTTGGGCTACGTTGAGGATGCGCTCGAGGCGAGAACGACGCTGGCGGACTGTTTCAGCATCCTGCTAGAGGAAGGGGGGAAGCGGAGCATACACCACCCCATGCCCGATCAACCGCTCCAGCCAGGGGGCCATCAGATCTTCGCCCAGCGGAGCCCGGTTCAAGCGAACCTCGATGTGGAACCCCGCTTCGTTGCCCACGATCCCGATAATGGCGGAGGCATCCTCTCCACTCGGAAGCAGCTCCCTGGTTTGAAACTCACAGAGCGTACTGTAGAGGCGGCCATCCGGCTCGATCACAGAACGGATCTCCGGCAAATCATCCAGCGGACAATGGACCGAGCAGCGATAGACGGAACGGGCAGGCGGATCAATCGATTGGAAATCGACCAGCGCATCCTCGGAGAAACCTGTCAGATAGGCCCGGACCGCGGCCGGTTCCGATGCAGAGGTCGCAGCCAGTTTACTGGACGGCACCAGGAACTCGTAGGCGTCTGAGGTATTAAATTCTAGCTGACAGGGCCCGAAGGCATCGGGCCAGGAACAGAAGAAAGGCACGGAGGGGTCGACCGGACGCAACACCAGCTGGCCCTTCTCAACCGATGTCTCGACGGGAAGCTCCAGCAGTGTAATCGCTTCGAGGAACGCCGTACGCCGTTCCTCCAACCACTGTGCCCGCTCGGCATCGCCGCGCGTCTCCCCAGGAGTGATGACCTCTTTCGTTTGGAGCCGGACGCGGATAAACGAATGGGCATGGCGAAATCCCAGCCAGAACATGCTCCGAGGATCGTGCAGCCGCAGCGGATCGCGAATACGCCAAGGATGGCTGATCGAGCAATACGTGCCGACGTCCTGATACCGCTGGTAGACGGTGTGATAGGCTCCGGCCAGGAGAAAAAAATCGCCGCGCCACCCCTCGCGAACATGGATCAGGGTCTCATCTTCCGTGGGCCAGGCGTCCAGCTGATCGAAATCCTCAGGAGCCTCAACCGTCCATTCTTCGATATAACAGATGACGTCTCTGGCCGGCACTGCCGGCTTCAATCCCAACGCAGCCAGCCGTTCGCCCACAGCGAGCACCTGTCCAAAGGTCAGCGGGGTCGTCGTTTCCCAACGACGTTCACGCACGATGGATCACCTCTTCCCCCACACCCATCAATGTAACGGCCGCAACGCCTTCTGCTCGATCGTCGTATCGGCCAGGTACCGATCGATCCCGTCCTTCAGCGTTGCCGACATCAGATCTCGCACATCCTCTTCGCTGAACCAGACCACCGTATCGCGCTGCGCCCCCTCGACCGATCTGGTCGTCGAACTTTTGTCGCCAAGATTTTTCGCGGTGATGACTAGCTTGCTACTCGTGTTGATCGCCGTGGAGAAAATCCGGCTCTTCGCGTTGGCGGAAAAATCGAGCAACTGGCCGCTGATGACGATGTCGGCATCGTTCACAGTCGATGCGGCCCCATTGGATACGACCCGCACCGTCCAGGGCCGATCCTTCCATCCCCGCGCCTTCAGACGATCGGCAAGGGCCTGGGCCACCACATCTCCCGGCCTCTCTCCCGCCACATTAAAATACGTCACACCGCCCCATAAATGAGTCCGCAGCCCGAGCCGGTTTTTCTCCAGCCGCCGATCCTCGAACGACTCGATCACGATCTTGACCGGCTCCGGCTCCATGTACTGCGCCGCCGCTTGTTTCTGCTGCAGATCCAGATAAAACGTTTTCCCGCTCCCAGCACAGCCGGTTCCCATCAAGAGACTTGCCGCACACAGGATACCGATGCCCAGTCGTCCGCTTGTCTGTATCACGATTGATCCTCCTTGCGATTGGCGCCATGCCGTTGAAGCGAGCCCAGTCTACCCAAGTTGCGATTCATAGACAAATATCACAACGAGCGGGTCACGATCGGCAGGATGGCCCGAAAGGTCTCGCGGCTGAATTCCGGCACCTGGCCCGACTGAACCCTGGGATCGGTGAGCGGCAGGAAACGGACGATCTTCAAGAATGACCGTTCGGCCAACACGGCGGCAATCTGCGCCTTGCGATCATGGGTGATCGGCAACGTATACCCCTCGCCACGTTTCCATTCCCACAGGGTCGGCGCCAGGGACAGCTCCAACCCCTGTCCAGCAAGCTGATGAAACCGGTCCACGATCCTAGCCTTATGTTGCTTGATCCCCTCCCCCTCCAACAGCAAAGCACAGACGACATGATGCCCCCACCAAAAAAGCGTCCGAAAGGTAAAGACATTCGAGTCGTGAAAGTATTTCGGGAAATCCAGATATTGGTAGGGAAAGGATTCGAGATGCTCACCCTTCACAAATTGACAGGCAGCCTGATTGAAGCCCGGCGGGGTCACGAGCGCGGTCGATGAGACCTCGTCATTCAACAGAGCATGGGTGGCTGAGAGCGAGTGACGCATCTTCGCCATGATCTGCGCCTTGGCACGAAAGAAAGACTGGTCGGCCAGTAAGGACGTCTCTTCGTCTGTGAATTGAGAAGGGGTAGTCATCGATGGATTGGACGATCGGCTCGACCGGGGCCAGCTACTTCTGATGGGTTTCGAACTGGGAGACCGTCAAATCGTACTGCGCTCGGCATTCCGCACAGCGGACCCACAGCGCATCCTCAAACACATCCATCTCCCGAACCGATAGAGCAGACACATGGGTGCCCATACAGTTCTTGAGCGCCGGAAGTCCGTCCGGCTGTGCAGGGTCGATCACAGGCGACGTGGAATCCCCTGTCGCATCCTGCCTGGTCACCGCATCGGTGGTCACCCGATGCACCATGCGGCAGGAACTACAGGTCAGCACGACAATACGCTCCGGCTCAACGCGCTTGACCTTCAGACAGAGCGGATGGACCGACCAACATTGTTGGAGAAAGGCCCCGCTACGGATAATTTCTGCCATAGACTGCCCTCTCGCGTCTGTCTCGTTCATCTGGCTTATTTCGTTTATTTGGTGTGTTTGGTTCATATTTCGTTCAACCAAAAAACCAGACAGACCAGACAAATCAAACAACGATCTTCTTAGAGAGCCCAAAGAATCAACATCACCACCACACCAAGCAGATAGGGAATC
>SWDR01000026.1:6932-9910 GCA_005116815.1 Nitrospira sp.
TTGCAAAACATTCACAAACACAAAACCGGTATGTTGATGCGTGCCGCCGTGCGCATGGGCGCCATTGCCGCAGGCGCGACGGAACCTCAACTGGCTAATCTGACCGGTTATGCGGAAGACATTGGCCTCGCGTTTCAGATTGCCGACGATGTCCTCAATGTGACCGGCACCCGCGAGGAACTCGGCAAGAACCCGAATACCGACGCCGAACGAGGCAAGAAAACCTATCCGACGTTCTACGGCGTGGACGGCGCCAAGAAGCTGGCCGACGAGTGTGTCGACCGGGCGATTGCACGGCTGTCGTCGTTCAGCCCTGCAGCCGACCCGCTCCGCGAGATCGCGCGCTACATCACCAGTCGGCGGAGCTAGAGAGCTGATAGCGTATGGCTGATGGCACAGACATCGAGCCCAGGTTGCTTGCTATCAGCTATATGCTATTCGCCATACGCTCCCCGTCATGAAAGCCCTCGTCACAGGCGCAACCGGGTTTATCGGAGGTGCCGTTGCACGTGCGCTGATCCAACGGGGCATCGATGTCCGCGTCCTGGCCCGTGCCGGATCCGACCTCCAGAACCTTCAAGGGCTGACCCTCGAGCGGGTCGAGGGCGATCTACGCGATCAGGCCTCGTTACGCAAGGCCCTCACCGGCTGCCAACAGCTCTACCACGTGGCGGCCCACTATGCGCTCTGGGCCAAAGATCCCTCGATTTTTTACGACGTGAACGTCACCGGCACGAAGAATCTGTTGGAAGCAGCCCGCGCCGTCGGCACCGAACGGATCGTCTACTGCAGCACCATCGGCGCCATTGGCCTTCCGCCCGGCGGAGGGCTCGGCACGGAAGAGACGCCCGTCTCATTCGAACAGATGGCCGGCCACTACAAACGGTCGAAGTACCTGGCCGAGCAGGAGGTCTTGAAGCTTGCGAAAACGGGGCTGCCGGTCGTTATCGTCAACCCCAGCGCCCCGGTCGGCGCAGGCGACGTGAAACCAACCCCAACCGGACAGGTCATCGTGGATTTCATGAAGGGCCGCATGCCGGCCTATATCGAAACCGGGATGAACATCGTAGATGTGGATGATGTGGCAGTCGGCCATCTGCTGGCGATGGAGAAGGGCAGGATCGGCGAACGCTATATTCTGGGCAACAAGAACTTGATGCTACGTGAGGTGTTCGAGATCTTGAGTCGCCTGACCGGCGTGAAGGCCCCCACGATCAAGCTTCCCCGACTGGCGATCCTGCCGCTGGCCTACTTGAACCAATGGCTATCGAACATCACCGGCCAGCAACCGCGTATTCCCCTCGAAGGCGTGAAGATGGCCAAGTACAAGATGCACTACGATTGCAGCAAGGCCATCAGAGAGCTCGGCATCCCGCAGACGCCACCGGAGGTGGCGCTGGAAAAGGCGGTGCGGTGGTTCCGGGATCACAAGTACGCGTGACCAGACGTGATGAGTGATGCGTGATGGGTGATCAGTTTGAAGAAAGACTGGCGGGTCACTTGTTATCAAATCAGGGGGCTTACTCTATCACCTCCCTCTCATCACACATCACCCATCACTGATCACCCGACTTATGGACCTCCTAGCTCTCTTCTTCAAGACCATCCTCTTCCGCCCCTACGTCTTCGTCTTTCTGGCGGCGTTTCTCTTTGCTGCGATCCAGCTGATCGGCTGGCCCAGAACCTGGCGGTTCTGGCTGATTAGCTGGGCCACGGCCTTCGTCTGCGAATACTCCTCCACCCGCAACGGCATTCCCTTCGGCTGGTACCACTACAATGGCTCGACTCTGGGACAGGAGCTCTACTTCTCCAACATTCCATTCATGGACTCGATCTCGTTCAGCTTCCTGCTCTATGCCGCCTACTGCGTCGCCCTCTGCCTCCTTCTCCCCATCGAACAATCCTCACCCGCTGCGCGCCCACTCCTGAAGTTGCTGCGTTTCGACCTCGCGGCAAGAACCAGATGGTCCGTGCTGATCCTGACCGCCTGCCTGTTTGCCTTCATCGACATGGTGATCGATCCGGTGGCGCTCCGTGGCGACCGCTGGTTCTTGGGCAAGATTTACTACTACCCCGATCCCGGCTGGCATTTCGGCGTACCGGCCGCCAACTATGTCGGGTGGGCCGTCGTCGGACTCATCTCCCTCGCCATCTATTTTCCGCTGGAGCGCCGACTGCCTCACCTACCCCTACCTGCATCGGTCACGCCTCGACTCTTGCTGGGCGTCGGCCTCTACTATGGAGTCCTGGCCTTCAATCTCGGCATGACGTTCTGGATCGGCGAATCGTTCATGGGGATGAGTGGACTGCTGATGCATCTGCCCATCCTCATCCTGCTGATGCGTCGCCTCACAGGATCGCGGAGCGCCTCCCCGACAGCATGAGCCGGTGGCAATCAGACAAAAGAGTTTGTATAGTATTCGGCATTCTCTATGCGAACAAAACTGATCGTCTTAATTATCGTGGTGGGCCTCGGGATTGCCGGTACGTTGGGCTGGCTCGGCTACCAATTGTTCACCACCGGCTTCAGTGCCAAGACAGAGCCCCATGCGATCGAGGTATTTCTGGCGCGGCAGATTCGCCACTTGGCCATCCCCATCGAACAACGGAACAGCCCCAATCCAGTCCCGTTCAGCCCAGACCTCTTGAAGGAAGGGTTGGCCCACTTCGCCGACCATTGTGCGGGCTGCCATGCCAACGATGGGAGCGGCCAGACACCCATCGGCAAGAATGTATATCCCAAAGCGCCGGACCTCCGGTTAACCGATACCCAATCGATGTCGGACGGCGAACTCTTCTGGGTCATCCACAACGGCATTCGTTTTACCGCGATGCCGGCCTGGGGAGAAGGCGATCCGAGCAAAGATATGGACAGTTGGAAGCTGATTCATTTCATCCGCCATCTCCCGCAACTGACCCCGGAAGAACTCGAACAGATGAAGGGCCTGAATCCCAAGACGAAGCAAGAACTGGAAGAA
>SWDR01000027.1 GCA_005116815.1 Nitrospira sp.
GTCCAGCAAGGCCGCAGCCGACGAACGCACCGGAGGCGTACCCTTGGGGTACGTTGAGGATGCGTTCAAGGTGACCTGCCTGCGCGAAGCGCTTCGGCGAAGGCAGGGAACGCAGCTGGCGGACTTTTTCAGCATCCGATTAGCGCTTGGCCTTTGCCGCGGCGCAAGGCGCGGGACGATTGAGATCGGACGGCAATTTCGTCTGGTCGTCTATACAGGCTGTATCGAGCTGGGCTTGCGTCAAGCCTGACACCAACGACAGGTTGGCTCCATGCAAGATCGCCTGGTGGAGGATTGCCGCGTCGAGTCGCGCGCCGCTGAGATCCGCCCCGGAGAACGTGGCGCCTTGGAGGTTCGCTTCTTGGAGATTGGCTTCCATGAGCATGGCATGGCTGAAATTGGAATCTCTCAGGTCCGCTGCGACGAGATTAGCCGATTCCATCGCCGCCTCATTGAATTGTGCGCGATGAAACTGTGATTTCGGCGCGTAGATCTCGCTGAGGTCTGCTTTCGTAAAGATGGCGCCGGTGCCTCTGGCGCCGATCAGGACCGCGCGAGAGAGAATCGCCTCCCGGAAATCCGCCTGGTCCAGGATGGCCTTGTAGAGAATCGCCATCCGCAATGTGCCCGCCTGTGCCTTCGCCTCGATCAATTGCGCGCCTTCTAAATTGGCTCCTTCCAGATCGGCCTTCTGCAGGCCGGCCGAACGGAGATTGGCGTATCGCAAGTCCGCTCCGCGGAGGATGGCGTCACGCAGGTTGGCCCTCACGAGGCTGGTATCGTCGAGATAGGCGCTTTCTAAGTCTGCTTCCACCATGAGGGCTCCATCGAGCCTGGCTCCATCGAGGAGTGCGCCTTGCAGATTGGCCTGATGAAGGTTGGCGTGGGTCATGACGGTGTGACGGAGGTCGGCCCCCATCAGGTCGGTTCCTGTCAGGATGGCACTGGAAAGGTTGGCGCCGTAGAAGTAGGTGTCGATGAAGGAGGCGTTCGTCAGATCGGCTGAGGCCAAATTGGCCTCCTCAAAATGGGCCCGCTCGAACGTGGATTCGTGCAGTTGTGCTCCGGTCAGAATGGCATTGTAGAGGGCCGCCTCATCGCCGATCGCACGGAACAGATTGGCGTTCGACAATCGCGCATGCCGGAGATCGGCTCCCACCAGGTTGCTATCTTCTAAGTTGGCTTTCGTCAGATCGGCTCCCGCAAGACTCGCTTGTGACAAATTACTCTGGTACAGATTCGCCTGACGGAGGATGGCCCCTTCCAACCGAGCCCGTTCCAGATTGGCCCCGGCCAGTTTCGCGTGGTTCAAGTCTGCTTGGCCCAGATCTGCGCGGCGATATTCCGGCTGTTCCCGGTGGTCGAGCCACTGTGCATGCGATGCTACGATGGCCTGCAGTTGCTTGGGCGGAACGGGTTTCTTGTTGTACGCGCCCTCACAGCGAGTGGGGTGGCTGTCCGTCTTACTCGGCTGTGCCGCATCGGTGATGGCCGATTGGGCGAGGATGAGGGATGCCAGGGTCAGGGTGAGAACGGTGCGTGGTGTCATGCTGATGCTCTCCAAAATGATGTGTGTCGGCTGTGTGAGTTGATCGCTTCAACGTGCCGCTTGTGCCAACAGACGAATGTAGGCTACCACGTCTTGCATTTCCCCGTCCGTCAGCTGGCCCCGCCATGCATGCATGGGGCTGAAGACCACTCCATGTTCGATGGTCCGCAACAGTTCTTCATCGGATTTCAGAAAAGACGGAAAGCGGTGGAAGTTTGCCGGCGCCACTTTGAGAGTGTTCGCGTCCGGTCCATCCCCCCAACCTCCCACCCCATGGCAGGCCTGGCAGTTGCGCTGATACACGGCTTTCCCGCGTGTAAGATCGGCCGGATATTCTTGTGCTTGGAGGAGCGGCGCGAACAGAAGGCCGATGAGCCCCATGTTCAGAGTCATGTGGAATGCCAACGTCATCGTTCGAGAGAGGGGCTGCATCATGGCCTCTTCGTCAGTCTGTCGATCGATTCCATCAGCCAGGAAAGGCTGCAGGATGTACGGTTGTCGCCTGCGGACCCTTTTCGCCTTCTTCCATGTTGAAGGCCACATCAGTCCCATTATCCAATTCACCGAACGTGAGTCCCTGTAGTGCATGTTTGTGAAAGTACACCTCACCGCCCCCCTCTTTGAGGATGAAGCCATATCCTTCTATTGGGAACAGTTTACAGATCACCCCGCGCAAGGAAGGAATCGGAGCCGTGCGCACCTCGGTGCGGCCCCGCTTTTCTCGGTGCTTGCGGAGTTCGATGGCGACGGCGTCGAAGGCGGCTCTAATGGCCTCTTCGAACGTCTTGTCTTCCTTACGGGCGGTCATGGTGTGACGTCCTGGGAGGGTGACGAGGATGAGCGCCTCGGCGACATTGTCCAATTTTTTATGGTGGAGATTTTTCGTGAGGGTGACCCGTCCATGGATCAGGTCAGTATAGCGTTCATGGAGATCTGCCATGCGGGTTTCGATCTCAGTTTTCCAGCGGGGAGCCATGTCGATGTTTTTGCTTTCAACTTCTAGATCCATACGGCCTCCGTTCTTGTTCATCTGGTCTGTCTGGTTTCTCTGGTCTATCTGGTGTTGTGTTGTACGAAACTAACCAGATGAACCAGATCAACCGTGCAACCTGTTGCTGATATCAGCAAGCAATGTGCCTGCCTCAAACGGAGGCTCTGGGTGAGAGGCGCGAGGCCAGGGGACTGATATTTAGTGCCTCTTGCCCCTCGCCGCGTGCCTCTCGCCTAACGGAAGTGACGCATTTCTCCTCAGTGACATCAGAGACACTGAAGCTCAATGCGCCAGTGAGAAATAGGCGAGGGGCTAGGGGCGAGAGGCCAGGGGTGAGAGAGGTACGATTTCAAGGATTTTGCTTTTCCACTCGCCTCTAGCCTCTCGCCCCTTGCGACCTATATTGAGGCCAGCCGTGATCGTGCGGTCGCAGAGTCGGCTGCTCCTTTCTTTGCGTTTCGGGGGTTAGTCTTGGCAAGTCCTGTCTGGTACCCCAAGCTGCCGATCGAAGTGCGCCGGACTATTTTCAGATTTATCGAACATGTGTTGGATGAGCCGCGTTTCGATCCTGCGAGGGTGAACGAATATTGCCGGGAGTGAGCGGGGGGTGATGAGTGATCTGTGATGCGTGATGGGTGAAGAGTGACGAGGGAAGAAGGAAGAAGATGAAAGAGCCATCCAGTTCTGATCACCTATCACCCATCACTCATCACGGCGAGGCCTTCGCTATCTGGATCACCGGTCTCCCGGCCTCGGGTAAGAGCACGATCGTCTCAGCTCTGAAGCCGCAGCTCGAGGGGCTTGGATTGACGGTTGAAGTGTTGGAGTCCGATGAGGTCAGGCGGGTCATCACGCCGACGCCGAGTTATTCAGAAGCGGAGCGGGATCTCTTCTATCGCTCGTTGGTATTCACCGGAGAGAAGCTCCTGGCCCATGGTGTGACCGTGGTCTTCGATGCCACGGCGAGCCGTAGGGTCTATCGGGATTTTGCGAGGTCCGTGATCCCCCGGTTCATCGAGGTGTCCGTGGAATGTCCCCTCGCGACCTGCATGGAGCGAGATAAGAAAGGGACTTATCGAAAGGGCCAGTCAGGCGAATCGCTCACTGTCCCGGGACTTCAATCGCCCTACGAAGCGCCGACCAATCCGGACCTCCGAATCGACAGCACCACCACAACCTCCACCGACGCAGCCAGCAAGATTTTAGACTTGGTCAAAACGAAATTTTTCTAGCAGGGTGGGGGAGAACTCGGGCTTCTTACCCGCCTAACAATAATTAGACTGATCCGCATAAGATACGGCGCTTTGATTTTCTGTCCGTATAGCAGGCCTTGGGATTTTTTGTCGAAAGTCTGTCAGCCCCGTTACCTTCAATCGTGCGCTGCCTGTCCTGCGGTGGATTACAGCATCTTGTGCGGATCAGCATAACACCACTGCCGTGAATGGATTCAAAGTCCGTCTGCCGGACTACGAACGCCTGCTGGCCGTGGCTGAGGATATGAATAAAAAACAGAGATGAGGATATTCTGAATTATTTCTGGCAGCGGCTCGACTTACGCGTCAAGAAAATCAGAATGTTTCCTGAAGTTATCCTCGACTGTCAGCTCAAACGAAGGGTTGGGGGTTACGCTACCTTCGTCCGCACCAGCTTGACTTGAAGCTCGCACCCCACAGCGCTCGCATAACGTTTGAGTGTGGCAAGCGATGGAGTGTGCTTGCTCGCTGATTCGAGGCGGGAGATTGCGCTCTTGGTCGTGCCCATGCGCGCTGCGACTGCGTCTTGGGTGAGACCGGCGCGAGCGCGAGCCTTGAGCATTTGCCCCGCGACCTGATACTCCAGTGCCAGGGCGTTATAGGCTCTGCTGAAGCCCTTCCGTGTACGAGCCTTAGCAAGGAAGGCCTTTTGATCGTGTGAGACAGGCGTATATTTCAATTCAGCCATTATGCAGCTCCTTTAGTCGCTTGCGCGCCAGCCTCAGCTCTCGATCTGGCGTGTGCTGAGTCTTCTTGATGAATGCGTGCAGCACGGTGACTCGTTTGCCCATCATGAAGCAGTAGAACGCGCGGCCAATGCCAGTGCGACTTCGAGGCCGCAGCTCGAACAGGCCTTCGCCCAACGAGCGCGAATGCGGCAATCGAAGACTAGGGCCGTACTCGACCAACAGCTCAACAAGACGCGCATAGTCTGCAAGGACATCGACCGGCCAAGATTCGATCTCGGCAAGCACGCGTTCATGGAAGTACTCGACCTCAAACGCCACGCGCCAATGTTACCAAATACGCTAACGTGACGCAACGGGGCACAGAAATGGGAACCTTCTGAATTGTTGCAGGCGGCTGTTCGATTCACGCGTCAAGAAAACCAGAATGTCCACTGAAGTTATCCTCCAGAAGTGGAGCGGGACCTCTTTTATCGCGCGTTGGTATTCACCGGAGAGAAGCTCCTGGCCC
>SWDR01000028.1:0-52556 GCA_005116815.1 Nitrospira sp.
CTTCACCTGATATACACTGGTGGCCGCAAGCGTGGGGGGAACAAGGGTGGCCCCAGGGTGGTGCACATGGAAGGAAACAGGTGTTATTCCAGTGTTAAGAAGAGCGGCAAACCTGGCAGAAATGAACCGACGAGCAACAAAGAGAACCAACTCACCAACACCGCCACTAGAGCGGGAGGAGAAGGGGATTGCCCAATCATCAAGGACTTAGGCAACCCCCACCGACACAATCCCGCCTTCGGCACCAACTACTCCCATCTCAGCTTCCTCGTCACAAGAACAACTTAGCCAGGCTGAGCGCCTGTCAGCATTCGCCATCCACGTTCTTTCGCTGGATGAACAACCTGTATTTGACCGCTTTCCAGGCGCTTGATTAGGAACGGGCGGCAGCCCTGTGGGTAGAAAGAAGCATCATCAGACGGCTGTGCAGCGCGGTGAGATCGTCCAGCAGTTCGATCTTGGTATCGCGAAGGCGGTCTCCCATGGCGCGGGCACCCTGGCCACCCACGGCCACCGACCAGCGGGTGGCGAGATGCTCAAGCTCCTGGAGTTGTTGCAATGCTGCGGCCTCCGACCTCACCTCAGTGAGAGAAAGGAGTACGAGATCTGGCGAGATCTGCTCACAAAATGTACGGAGGCCTGAAAAGGGAAGATTCGGACCGAGGTAGTAGACGTGGCATCCTTTCGTTGCGGCAATGTAGGCCACGGCCTGAGCGCCGATCTCATGTGTTTCGCCCTCCGGACAGGCGATGAGTATCCGTGGACCGAATTCATTTACCGGAAGTTGGTTCATGACCGAAAACAATTTCTGTTGAATGATCTTCGTCACATAATGTTCGACGGCAATACTCAATCGACCTTCGTGCCACAACTCGCCAATTCGTCGTTGTAGCGGGAGAAGAATCCGCTGGACGGCTTCTTCAAACGGAATGACGGCCACTGCGCCGTTCAGTCTTCGCTCGAATCCTGCCTTATCGAGCGGATCAAGCGTTCCCATCAAATCATCTAACAGGCGATCATGAGGTTTCTGATCCTCCGGAGAAACAGGAGTCGCGATACGCATGCGTGCGATAAGCGAATCGTGTCCCTCCGCTGCGAGTGCACCGATCGTTGAGCCCTGTTCCATCTGGTTCTTCACAAAGCGAAGGAGTGCCACCTCTTCATCGCTATATTCACGATAGCGATTGGAGCTTCGTGAAGGTTTGACAAGCCCATATCGCCTCTCCCAGACGCGAATGACATCTTTCGAGAGACCGGTGAGCCTTGCAACTCTATGAATTCTATGAGTATTCATTATTATGGCTTCATTATATTAGAATGTCCAATGTTTGTCAAATATTTTACGACATAACTATTGACACATTGGACAATATGGTTTATACATTAGACATACTTGCTTCTAACATTGGACATCAATCCTGTGGAGGTGATCATGGCAAGAGCGATGGCGGAGAAAACCAGAGTTGAACAGCCCGCAAATTACAGCGCCTCTTCGGTCATCCAACATCAATCGACATGCAGCAGATGCGGCGGGCTCATGGTGAGCGACTTCTGCATGGATTTGCTGAACAGCACCGGTGAGTTGGAGTTTGCTGCCAAACGTTGTGTGCAATGTGGCGAGGTCGTCGATCCCGTGATCCTGCGGAATCGAGGAACCAGGCATGAGCTGACCTTGGCGCATCCGACACAGGTGCGAAGCAAGGCCTTTACATCTCAAAGAGTGGTCCAGTCGTAGTTTTCAACCAAGGAGGTTTCCCATGCGGAGTCAAACGGTTCTTCAGGTCGGATTGGGGGTGGCATTGATGGCAGGAGCCATGTCCGTCGCCGGAGCGGCGGACATGCCAAGTAGCGACAAGGATATGGTGCTCATCCCAAAGGGTGAGTTCACCATGGGGAGCAGTCACCATTCAGATGAGGCCAGACACCAGGTCGTGCTTGATGCCTACCTGATCGACAAGTTCGAAGCCTCGAATGCCAGGTACAAAGAGTTCATGAAATCCACCGGGCACCCGGCTCCGGCCTATTGGGACGATCCGCGGCTCAGCAAGCCCAATCAGCCGGTCGTCGGTGTGAGTTGGACTGACGCGAGCGCCTTCTGCAAGTGGGACGGCAAGCGGCTTCCGACGGAGGCAGAATGGGAGCGGGCGGCCAAGGGTCCGGAAGGCGACAATCATTATCCCTGGGGCCATACACTCGACCCGAAGAAAGCCAACTATGGGCAGAACGTCGGCCATACCACGCCAGTGGATTCCTACCCGGAAGGAGTGAGCGGGTTTGGGGTCTACAACATGGCGGGGAACGTCTTCGAATGGGTCGAGGATTGGTACGATCAGAAGTTCTATAAGGAGAGCCCTGCCCTGAATCCACGTGGCGCCGAGAAGGGCTACAACTTCGCTAATCAAGGCCCGGTCAAGGTGTTGCGTGGCGGTTCCTGGCTCGCGCCGGAAACCTCTCTCCATACGAGCCATCGGTTCTGGAATCAACCGGACAATAACTCTTATGGGGTCGGCCTCGGGTTCCGTTGCGCGAAGTCGGCACAGACGGTGTCCGACGAAGCCTTGCAAGCAGGCCGTGACGCCTTCATTCAGGCATTAGTGGCGATGGGTGCCGAGAAGAATGCCGATGCGATGGTGTCCATCGAGAAGGCGTTGGCCTCAGAGCCGGGCAACAAAGAATATTTGGCGACACGGGATCTGATCAAGAAGAGCATGAAGCGGAAATAGTGGAAGGACTGATAGGGGGGGGCGGCATCGCTGCCCCCCCTCCAGAACGAGCCGAGTATTTGGAGAAAGCCAGGATTGAGCATTTGGTGGTACCGCAGTCACGAGATAGTTACTCATTCCTGGTGACGGTATGGTCGTGACGGAGGCTTGCTGATGAAACATCTCACAACGATTATGTTAGGAATTTCGTTCAGTGCGGTTCTCGGAATTTCGCCCCTGCATGCTGGTCCCATCGATCCGGGCAGGCATTTACACCCAGAGAATGCGCAAGACGTGCATGAGGCCGAGCATGATGTGGACCATGCGTGGGAGGTCTATCATCGTGCGGCGTTAGGTGGGACGGTCGCGTCCCCTGCCCTGCAGGCGGACATCGAAGAACACCTGCACGAAGCCAGGACCCTCATCACTCAGGCGCAAGAGGCAGCCGAACGGGGTGACAAACCTTTGGTGGAGCGCCTCGTGAGCCAAGTAAGAGTCCATACGACTAAGGCTATCGAGGGGAGCAAGGAGCAGAAACAATGACACAAGGTCTGAGGAAAAGAGGGGCCAGCTGGAACACTATTGTTGTGATCGCAGCCATAACTTGTGCGGTTACAGCCCCGCCCGTCATGGCAGCTCCGCCGACTTCCAAAGAGCTTGACCCGGTCCCCATGGTGACGATTCCGGCTGGAGCATTTTTGATGGGGAATCCGGAAGGAAAAGGCCGGGCAGATGAATGGCCGCAACGATCTGTGCATCTCGACGAGTTTGCGATCGATCAAGTCGAAGTGACCAATGAACGATATCTGGCGTTCGTGGCGACGACGGGCCATCGAAGCCCTCCGAATCCCTATGGCACCGGCCCGCTCTCGTCCGTAAAAGGAATCGAACAGCTTCCGGTCGTGCAGGCCACCTGGTACGACGCCAAGGCCTATTGTAGTTGGGCCAAGAAACGGCTCCCGACGGAAGCGGAATGGGAGAAGGCCGCTCGCGGCACCGATGGCCGGCTGTTTCCCTGGGGCAACGAACCAGCGACATCGAAGTGGGCGAACTTCGATCGTGAGTGGGAGGAAGAGAAAACATTACATCCGGTCGGGTCCTTGTCCGGCGGCGATTCACCCTACGGCGTGAAGGACATGTCCGGCAATGCACGAGAGTGGGTGCAGGATTGGTATGACCCCGAGTATTACCGACATGCGCCGGATCGAAATCCGCAGGGCCCTGACAAAAAGGGTGTCGTGCGGTCGATTCGCGGCGGATCCTGGCATAGCCCGATCTCGGACATTACGACGACGGCCCGCGGGCGAGGCGGATTCGCGCTGCAGACCCATGGGACAGGCTTTCGCTGTGTCCGGGGTCTCGAAGGCCAGGTCCAGCAGAAGTAAGCAGTCGAGTGGTGACGCGATGAAACATGCTGCGCACAACGGAAACACGGAGGCCGGTTTCTTGTTCCCATCAGGGTGGCGCCGCGACTCCGCACGGCGTCTCCCGCTGAGGCAGACAGCTCCCTCCATCGGGAGGGACCTGTCTCCTCAGTATACACAAGAGGCTGGTTGCAGAATGAGGGCGCGCGACTGACGGTCGTGATGAGGAGGATCGCATGGACCAGATGATCTTGTGTGCAATCGCACTGGTGGCGTTACGTTATTGGGCAAGTGCCGCATCATGGAGACCGGCTGTCGCGGGGCGGCAGCAGGCTAGATTGGGTAGGTTTCGTGTCGAGTAAGACGCATGCTGTTGACCGGTATGATCGCCAGCGAGGGTTCCCGTGGCATCGAATGGGAGACCAAACAATCCTCCATCCTTCCCCCAGCCATCCGGCACCCGAATCTGTATGCGCTGCGGGGGGTTGCTGGTCACAGAGTATTATCTGGACCTTCAGGACGATAGCGGTCAAATCGGCATCACGGGATTGCGTTGCACCAGTTGTGGGGAGGTCGTCGATCCGGTCATTCTTCGGAACCGGCTGAACCAGACGCCAGATCTGTTGCACGGCACGAAGCAGAGAAAATATGCGCAACGGGTCGGTCGTGGAGAGTCCGGTGGGCCACGTCGGATCGACCCTAAGAACGACAGGCAACTAGGCGACTAACGAATGGTCGGTACCGCGTAAGGAGATGAGCCATGCACATTGTGGTCACAGGCGGAACGGGCTTCATCGGTCGGCCCTTATGTGCCTCGCTCGTTCAGGAGGGGCATCGGGTCACCCTCCTATCGAGAAGGAAGGAAGAGGCGCAACGGTTGTTCGGCTCCGCTGTGACGGCCGTCGAGTGGAATGGCACAGAGACGGGAGCCTGGGAGCAATCTCTCGAAGGGGCCGATGCTGTCATCAATCTCGCCGGTGCGCCCATTGCCGATGCACGCTGGACCGATGCCCGCAAGCGTTTGCTCACCGAAAGCCGGGTCCTGACCACTCGTCTGCTGGTCGCAGCCATGTCGCGTCAGTCCCCGAAGCCTCGCATGCTGATTTGCGCCTCCGGTATCGGCTACTACGGGGCCAGTGATGATCGAGTGCTGAACGAGGGCGCCGCGCGCGGGCAAGGGTTTCTGGCCGATCTCTGTCTCGCGTGGGAAGCGGAGGCGCTGCGAGCTGCCGAGTTCGGTGTGCGAGTCGTCATGCTGCGGACCGGAATGGTGCTCGAACAAGACGGCGGGGCCTTGTCGAAGATGCTGTTGCCGTTCCGGCTCTTTGCGGGCGGTCCGATCCTGCCGGGGACTCAATGGGTGTCCTGGATCCATCGGCGCGATCACATCGGTTTGATCCAATGGCTGCTCACAGCACCAAGCATCTCTGGCCCCGTTAATGCGGTGGCGCCAGAGGCAGTCAGGATGAGCCGGTTCTGCGAGGTGCTCGGACAAACAATCCATCGGCCTTCCTGGCTTCCCGTGCCGGGCTTTGCGTTACACCTGGCATTAGGTGAGCTGGGGACACTCATGACCACGGGCCAACGGGGCCATCCGGCGAAAGCCCTCTCAGGGGGCTACGTCTTTCACTATCCGACGCTCGAATCGGCCTTGCAGGCGATCATGACGAAGGCATAAAGGAACCTCTGCCATGGCTTCTTGACGATCTATTCAGTTGAGTTCGAGGGTACGTGCAGGATGCTGTGTGATCTGGCATCCACAAGACTCTCATTCATAAGGAGGGAATCAGATGAACAGACACAACATGGCCACAATCTTCTTTCTCATCGCTCTCTGTGCTCTATCTGGCGGCACGAGTCAGGTATTGGCCGCAGAGGGGCAGGACAAGCCCACACGTGATATGAGCCGACCGTACGGAGATGAGGCCAATCTACCGAACGGAGTGATTGGCGTATCACTACATGTCGGCGCCGAGCGGATCGGTGATCCGGCTTCGTTGTACGTGGCCCATGTCCATCCGGAAGGTCCGGCTCAGCAAGCAGGCCTTACGCACGGAGATGAAGTGGTGACGGTGAACGGTACGGCAGTTACCGGAAAGACCTATGAGCAGGTCGTGAAGATGGTGCGCGGGGAAGCCGGTACCCTGGTGAAGCTGGGCGTGAAGGGAGATGGAGCCCTGCGCGAGCTTGCGATCACGCGCATCGGCAGCGAGAAACTCTACAAGGGCGAAATGGGATCCCATGGCGGTCCGGCACGATAGGGGTGACTCATGCTCAATAGCCTGAAGACGGTCGCAGTGCTTGGACTCCTGATCATGCTTGGCGGGGAACCTGCGTTCGGGGAACCAGCCGCCGCTGTGGCCGGTTCGCCTCGATCCAGCCTGACGAAAGCGAATATCTACCTGGTAGCCGGCGATTACCGTCGGGCGCTGGAGGCCTGTCAGAAAGAAATCGACAACGCGCCCTCCGTTGAGACCTATATCCATGTGACCTATGTCTTCCATGCGATCGATGCCTACTTAGACCATCTGTCTAAAGAGGAGCGGTGGAACATGGTCGAACAGTTGCATCTGAATCTGGCCTACAAAGATCCGCAGGATTTGATCGATCCCCCCGGTGGGCTGGCCCGCATGGCGAAGGAAATGATTCAGACCAGCGTCCAGCAACAGGCTGACGTGAGCGCGGCGATGGCCACCAGGCTGAACAAGAGCGAAGCCGATCGTTTGTGGCAACAACAGACTCAATGGCGTGCGGCAAACCCACAGACCTGGTGGACCGGTATGCCGGACCCATGGCGTTGAAGCGAGTGGAGCATTGAACGGTGGGATTCCGGCTGAGGGAGGCAATCATGCGGGCGAACCGAGTCGGGCTTGATATCAAAATACTGGGTGGACTCTTTCTGATCTTCGGCACAGTCGATCTGGTCGTCATCGCCTTGTTTCCTTCCTATGCCTTCAAGCTGTTCGGGGTGGCCGTGACCGGCCCCTCGTCATATCTCGTCAAGCTCCACTCGCCTGCCGTACACCTGCTCATCGGTTATGGCTTCCTCTGGCTGAGACCCTGGGCCTGGGGACTGAGCCTGGCCTATGCGGGATTCGGTCTTGTGAGCGAGACCATGAATCAACTCTCGTTCGGCTTTCATCCTGTCCGATCGGGATTCATGGTCACGACGATACTGTTTGTGGCCTATGTCATCTGGAGACGAGCTCTGTTTACAGACGAAGACCAAACCGCGAAGCATCACCACAGGGTTTCGGAGGAGACGCACTGATGCGAGGGGTTGTCTGGCTCAGACGGGATCTTCGGCTACAGGATCAGCCGGCACTCGCTGCCGCCTGCGCAGACTGCGACGAAGTGACCCCGCTTTTCGTCTTCGACGATCCCCTCCTGCGTTCCAGGCAATTCGGCTCATCTTGCGTGACGTTCATGGTCTCCTGTCTGGTGGAGCTGGCCGACACCCTGGCCCAGCGAGGACTTTCTCTACAATGGCGGCGGGGGAATCAGATCGAGGAGGTGCTCAGTTTCGTCGAGGACGTCAAGGCCGATGTGATCTACTGGAATCGCGATTACGAGCCGGCGTCGATCCAGCGAGATCGGAAAGTTCAGCAGGCGCTGATGGCCCGTGGAGTGGTGGTTCGCACGTTCAAGGACCATGTGGTCTTTGAGGCCGAAGAGATCCGAGGGTCGACGGGAGATCCGTTGCAGCGATACAGCGCCTATCGCGCCAGATGGTGGACAAAGTGGCATGCCGCCCCCCCGCCGCTCCTACCCTCCCCTGCCGGGCTTCAAAAACAGCGAACCGGCACCTCGTCACCCGGCATTACACTGCCGACAGTGGAAGATCTCGGCTATCAGACCATTCCCTTGTCGATCAAGCCGGGAGAGAAGGAGGCACTGCGGAGGCTTCGCTGGTTTCTCGACGGTCCCATCCATCACTACGTTGAAGGACGAAATCTTCCCGCGATCGACGGGACATCCAAACTGTCTCCACAGTTCCGGTTCGGGACGCTATCGGTGCGAACCGCCGTGCATGCAGCCTTAGGCACGCTCGCGACAGGCAGTCCCGTCTCGCGTCGCGATGTGCTCACCTGGATCGATGAATTGATCTGGCGGGAATTCTTCCAGCAAATCTTATCCGCCTTTCCTCACGTCGCCTCCGGCCCGTTCAAGAGCAAGGATGGATTGCCGCGACCCCGTCCGGCGGGGGCGGAATGGAATCGGCTCTATGCCGCCTGGTGTGAAGGGCAGACCGGTTATCCATTGGTGGATGCAGGCATGCGGCAGTTGAACCAGACCGGGTGGATGCATAATCGCGTGCGGATGGTCGTGGCATCGTTTCTCATCAAGGACCTCCGGATCGAGTGGCAAAGCGGAGAGCGCTATTTCATGCAGCAGCTTATCGACGCAGACCTTGCAGCTAATAACGGCAATTGGCAATGGGCCTCCGCGACCGGGACGGACTCCATGCCGGGGTACCGGATTTTCAATCCCCTGCTGCAGAGCAGGAAGTTCGATCCGGAAGGCGTCTACATTCGGCAATATGTGCCGGAGCTTGCCGCCGTTCCTACGGACCGGATTCATGCGCCGCAGCTGATGACTCTGAACGAACAGGCTCTGGCCGGATGCCGGATCGGCAAGGACTATCCTTTGCCCATCGTGGATCACCGGCAGGCCCGCGAGGAATATCTAGCCCTTGGCAAACAACTGGTGACGAGATGACGACCCTGGCGCTCCGTCTCGGGATCAGCCGTTGTCTCCTGGGGGACGAAGTCCGGTTCGACGGTGGACATAAACGTGACAATTTTCTGACCGATGTATTGGGTCAATATGTGGAGTGGGTCCCGGTCTGCCCTGAGGTAGAAACCGGTCTCGGGACGCCCCGGGAAGCGATGCGGCTGATTGGCGATCCTCATCGTCCACGGCTTGTAACTATTAAGAGCGGAACAGATCACACAGGCGCGGTCGAGAAGATGACCGAGAATCGTATCAAGGATCTCGAGGAGCTGGATCTCTCCGGGTATGTCTTTAAAAAAGGTTCGCCAAGCTGCGGGATCGAGCGAGTGCGTGTCTATAATGAGCAGGGGATGCCCAGCCGGAATGGAGTCGGGCTATTCGCTAGGGCTTTTATCGAGCAGTTTCCGCTAATTCCGGTCGAGGAGGAAGGGCGCCTTTGTGATGAGCCGCTCAGGGAGAATTTTATCGAACGGGTCTTCTGTTACCGCCGCTGGCAGGATCTCGTACAGAGCGGAGCCACGAGGCAGACCCTGGTGCAGTTCCACACGATCCACAAATATTTGCTGTTGGCCCATAGCCCGCAGCAGTACCAAGTCCTCGGGCGACTCGTCGGTCAAGCGGAGCGGTACCGTCCCAAGGACCTTGCAAACCGCTATGGCGAACTGTTCATGAAAGCTTTGGCCATGAAGGCGACGGTGCGCAAGCATGTGAACGTGCTCCAGCACATCCTGGGCTACTTCAAGGACCGATTGGGGGCTCAGGAAAAAACCGAGCTGCTGGGGGTGATTGGCGATTATCATCAAGGGCTCACTCCGTTGGTCGTTCCGATGACGCTGATTAAACACTACGTTCGGATCTTTGACGTCGGCTACATTCGCGATCAGGTCTATCTCAATCCGCATCCGAAGGAACTCATGCTGCGCAATCATGTGTAGGCAGAGGTGAACCAGAAAGGAGTTGCAGTATGTCGAAGTCAGTGAAGGGTGTCATTCTCGTCGGTCATGGCGGCATTCCCAAGGGCTGTCCGCAGGAATTAGTGACGAAACTGAAACGGCTGGAGGGTCAGCGGCGTGCCGCGAAGATGCCGCCATCGGCGGAAGAAATCGAATTGGATACCAAGATCCGCCAGATGCCGAGGACCCCTGAAACAGACCCCTATCAGTCAGGACTTGAGTCGGTGGCGGCTCAGTTGAAAGCCAACCTGGGAGATGTCTTATTCGCCGTGGCCTACAACGAATTCTGTGCGCCGACCTTGGAAGCGTCGGTGGAGGAGTTGGTCCAGAAGGGCGCGACCCACATTACCGTGACCACGACAATGTTCACGCCTGGCGGATCGCACTCGGAGGTGGAAATTCCTGAAATTCTCGATCACTTACGACCGCAGTATCCAGGGGTCGAACTGCGTTACGCCTGGCCGTTCGATTTGAAACTTGTCGCGAGCACGCTGGCAGAGCAGGTGAAGCGGTTTTCATGACGATGGCTAAGACGACATCCGGATGCGCGCCTCTGCTTGGAGACTAAGCCTATGCAACATTTCACGAGTCTTGCATTGAACCTGGCCGAACAAGGATTACTTCCTGATGTGGCGACTCGATGGGGGATTCGGCAGTTGCTTAAGCAGCGCCTCCGGGAGATCCGGTCAGGTGACGCTGCAGCAGCAGCACGGCAGGAAATGCGATTTATCGAGGAGATACGCCGTTCGCCCATCGCCGTGGTGCCGGAGAAAGCCAACGATCAGCACTACGAGGTCCCGGTTGAGTTCTTCCGGCAGGTCCTCGGGCCTCACCTGAAATATAGCAGCGCGTTCTGGCCCGCCACCGTGACGACCCTAGCCCAAGCAGAAGCCGCCGGTCTGCGTGAGTCCTGCCTGCATGCGGGCCTGATGAATGGGCAGACGATTCTGGAGCTCGGATGCGGCTGGGGGTCCCTTACGTTGTGGATGGCGGAGCACTACCCCGACAGCCGTATCACGGCGGTCTCCAATTCCCGCTCGCAGCGGGCTTACATCGAGGCCCAGGCCAGAGAACGCGGCCTACAGAACCGGGTTCGGGTGGTGACCTGCGACATGAACACGTTCGAGATCGACCCCGGGCAATTCGATCGGGTGGTGTCGGTGGAAATGTTCGAACATATGCGTAACTGGCCTGACCTCTTTGCGCGCGTCCGACGATGGCTGAGACCGGGCGGCCAGTTCTTCATGCACGTGTTCGTGCATCGCGCGACTTCGTACTTGTTCGAAGACCGGGGGCCCGCCGACTGGATGAGTCGTCAGTTTTTCACGGGCGGGATGATGCCCAGCGATGGCCTGCCACTGGCCTGTCAGGACCAACTCGCCTGTGTGGCCCGCTGGCGGTGGGACGGCACGCACTATGAGAAGACGGCCAACGCCTGGCTGACCAATATGGATGCCGCCCGCGAGACACTCTGGCCCGTGATCGAGCATGTCTACGGCAAGGCCCACGCGCGAGCCTGGTGGGGGAGGTGGCGTATCTTCTTTATGGCCTGTGCCGAGCTGTTCGGCTATGAAGAGGGCCGACAATGGGGGGTCAGTCACTATCTCTTCGAAAAACAGGCGGCGAGTGCTTCATGAAGATGAACACCACGATGATCCTGAGCAACTTCGTGCTCTTTCAGATCGGCTGGTTTGCGTGCGTGTGGAGCGCCTCGGCGCACCAGCCCTGGATCGGCGTGTTGGTGTCGACGGGGGTGGTGGTCGCGCATGTGCTCCGCGCTGCCCTGCCAATGGCGGAGCTCAAGCTGGTATTCCTGGCACTCGCCTTGGGACTCGTCTTCGATAGCCTGTTGGTATGGCAGGGATGGCTTCAATATTCCTCGGGAATCATGATCCAAAACATTGCCCCCTATTGGATCGTGGCGTTGTGGGGGCTCTTCGCAACCCTGCTGAATGTCTCGCTGCGTTGGATGAGGGGGCACTGGGTCATCGCGGTTGTGTTTGGAGCTGTCGGGGGTCCTGCCGCCTATTATGGCGGCCTCCGCCTTGGCGCACTGGAATTCGGCAATATGCCCGCGGGTCTCTTCGCTCTGGCGATTGGTTGGGCGGTGCTGACGCCGCTGCTGCTGGTGTTGTCAGCTCGCTTTGACGGCTATGCAGGCCTGCTGGAGAGGAAGACGTCATGAGCCTATCGCTCTATGTCTTGGGATTGGTTTCGACACTGGGTCTGGCGACGCTGACATGGGTCGTCAGCGTGCTCAAGCGCGATGTGAGCATCGTGGACGGCGTGTGGGCCTTGATGCTCCTCGCCGCCGCGACGGTGTACGCCACCGGTGCGGAGCCCTATACGGGACGGACCACGCTCATCCTGATCCTGGTTGTGCTGTGGGCCCTGCGCCTGTCAGGTCATATCATCCATCGCAACTGGGGTGAGCCCGAGGACCGGCGTTATCGAGACATCCGCCAGAAATACGAACCCAATTTCGCATTGAAGAGTCTTGGCCTCATCTTCTGGTTTCAGGCGGGACTGGCGTGGATCATCTCCATGCCTCTGTGGCCGGCTCTCACCGTACCGGTCGATGGGGGGACATTCGATCTACTCGCGGTGACGGTATGGACCGCCGGCATGATCTTCGAAGGCGTCGGAGATTGGCAGCTGTCACGGTTCAAAGCCGACCGGGCGAACCACGGCAAGGTGATGGACCGCGGCCTCTGGCGCTACACACGGCATCCCAACTACTTCGGCGAGTGCCTGATCTGGTGGGGCTTCTCCCTCTTTGCGCTGCCGGCCGGGGCCTGGTGGACCGTCGCGGGGCCCCTGCTCCTCACATATATGCTCTTGAAATTCTCAGGCGTGACCTTGATGGAGCAGACCATCGTCGAGCGGAGACCGGCGTATCGAGCGTACATCGCCAGGACCAATGCCTTCATTCCCGGTCCGCCGAAACAGGGTATGCAGGCCTCCATTCCAGGAAACAGGCGTCATGATTAGCGCATGTTCCGTGACCAGTGGGTTTCGTATCGCGATGGCCTTTCTCGGATTCCTGACATGCCTTGGAAGCGCCTCCCAACAGGCTTGGAGCGCCGCCTCGCAGACCTATGACTTCAAGGTCTTCCTCGGCAAGGATGAAATCGGGCGCCAGCGCTTTGACGTCTCTTCGGAAGGCGACCGGACCCAGGTCCGGGTAGACGCGCAGTTCACGGTCAAGTTCCTATACATCACGGTCTACACCTATCGGCATACCAACGTCGAAACATGGGAGGGAACGTGCCTGCGCGAGATTCGCGCGGAGACGGATGATAACGGCGATTCTTTCTTCGTACACGGAATCTTTCGGAACGGGCAGTTGCAGGTGCAGACACAGGCCGGGAACTGGATTAGCGAGGGATGTATCAAAACCTTTGCCTACTGGAACCCTGAGTGGATCAAGGGCGAACGATTGCTGAATTCACAGACCGGCGAACATCAGCCGGTGTCTATTCTTGCGGTGGGTGAAGAGACGATCCCCGTGCAGGGAGTCCCGACGCGAGCCATCCACCGCCGGATCGTTACGGATAAGTTTGCGGTCGATCTCTGGTACACCTTGAACGGCAGATGGGTCGCGCTGCAATCCACCACGAAGAGGGGCGACACCCTTCGCTATACGCTCCTGTGAGGACCCCATGTCATCTGTGAGGCCATCATTTTTCATGCCCCTTGTTCTGCTCGTACTCGCAGCCTGCGGCAGCCCACCACCCATTCACACCGCGACGGCCGTGGACTTGAAGCGGTTCATGGGGGACTGGTATGTCATCGCCAATATTCCAACCTTTATTGAGACGAATGCCTACAACGCCATAGAGTCCTATCGCATGGCCCAGGATGGCACAGTGGCCACAACCTTTAACTTCCGCGAGGGCGGCGTTGAGGGGGAGCGCAAGACCTATCATCCGACCGGCTATATCATCGACAGGCAATCGAATGCTGTCTGGGGTATGCAATTCATCTGGCCGATCAAGTCCGACTATCGCATCATCTCCGTGAACGATGCCTACGACCAGACCATCATCGGCAGGATACATCGTGATTACGTCTGGCTGATGGCGCGAACACCGCAGATTTCCGAAGCTGATTACCAGCGGTTCCTGCAGCTCATCACCGAGGAAGGCTACGATGTCTCCAAAGTCCGGAAGGTGCCACAACAGTGGAACTAGTGTGCCCTGGGGAAAAACGGGACACGGTGATCGCTATGTGTTGACAGACCAGCCCGGAGTGGGGACCGGGGTATCGCTCATCGCCAGCGCGAGGGAATCATACCGGGTGTCGCTGCTATGACGACCTCTTTTGCAATCAATCTTGGTCCGGATTCGATCAACGAGGCGCTGAAGACCGTATGAAAATCGCGATTGTCGGCACAGGCATCTCGGGAATGGTCGCAGCCTATCTGCTTCACCGGGATCACGAGATCACCGTCTTCGAGGCCGCTGATTATATCGGCGGCCATACCAATACGATCGATGTGGAAATGGATGGGCGGACCTATGCGATCGATACGGGATTCATCGTGTTCAATGATTGGACCTATCCCAACTTCATCGCCCTGTTGAATCGGTTGGGCGTGGCGTCACAGCCGAGCGACATGAGTTTCAGCGTGACATGCGAGCGCACTGGCCTGGAGTATAACGGGACGAATCTGAATACGCTGTTCGCGCAACGCCGCAATCTGTTGCGCCCATCGTTCTATCGCATGATCCGGGATATCCTTCGCTTTAATCGAGAATCGCCGGAGCTGCTCACGCAATTGGAGCCAGGCCCCTCGCTCGGTTCGTACCTTGCCGCGCACCGCTATTCGAGTGCCTTTATCGATCACTACATTGTACCGATGGGAGCGGCCATTTGGTCTGCGGATCATGCCACCATCTTGAGACTTCCGGCCCGTTACCTGGTGCAGTTCTTCAAGAACCACGGCATGTTGTCCGTCGAACACCGTCCGACATGGCGCGTGGTTCAGGGAGGATCACGACGTTACGCTGAAAAATTGGTTGCGCCGTTTCGGGATCGCATCCATCTGAAGTCGCCGGTCGACTCGATCAGCCGCTATCCGGACTTCGTGGAGGTCCGTGCCCGTTTCACCGGTCAAGACTGCCGGGCGCTCCGGTTCGATCACGTGATCATTGCCGCGCACAGCAATCAGGCGCTCGCGATGCTGGCCGACCCATCACCGAGTGAACAAGACATCCTGGGCGCGATCCGCTATCAAGAGAATGAAGCAGTGCTGCATACCGATGCGTCGCTCCTGCCCCGCAGGAAACTGGCCTGGGCTGCCTGGAACTATCATCTCCTGCCCACCCAGCCTGATCGTGCGGTGGTGACCTATCACATGAATCGGCTCCAGCGCCTGTCGTCCTCTCACGAGTTCTGCGTAACCTTGAATCATACGCGGGCCATTGATCCGGCCAAGATCCTGCGCCGTATCACCTATCACCATCCGGTCTATTCGCCGGATGCAGTTGCGGCGCAGAAGCGGCATGGCGCGATCAGCGGGATCAATCGAACCTCCTACTGCGGCGCCTACTGGGGCTTTGGATTCCACGAAGATGGGGTGAAGAGCGCGTTGGCCGTCTGCACGCCCTTCGGTAAGGATCTGACGTCATGAAGAGTTGTATCTACACCGGAAACGTTCGACACCGCCGCTTCAGTCCGGTGCCGCATGCCTTCACCTACCGGCTCTTCATGATGTATCTGGATTTGGACGAACTGCCGACGGTGTTCAGACCGCACTGGCTCTGGTCTGTCGATCGGAGCGGCTTGGCTTCGTTCAAGCGCAGGGATCACTTCGGCGATCCGGCTATTCCGTTGGATCACGCGGTTCGCGAGCTGGTACAACAACATACGGGGCTGCGGCCAACCGGTCCCATCAGACTGCTCACCCATCTCCGGTACTTCGGGTATGTCTTCAATCCAGTCAGCTTCTATTTTTGCTACGACCCGTCAGGCGATCGCGTCGAGTCCATTGTCGCAGAGATCACGAATACGCCCTGGGGCGAGAGACATTGTTACGTATTGGGGCCGAAAGACAACCTGGCTGTGGGGTCGCGCAAGCGGTACCGCCTGAACAAAGTGTTTCACATCTCTCCGTTCATCGACATGAACGCGGCCTACGATTGGAGATTTTCCGATCCGACAACCCAACTGGCCATCCATATGGAAAATCTTCGTGACGGCCAACCGTTTTTCGACGCAACGATGGTGCTGAAGCGAAAGGAGATCTCCAGCGCCTCTCTCGCGCAGGTACTCGTGCAATATCCCCTGATGACGGCACAAGTCATCGGAGCCATCCATTGGCAAGCGCTGAAGCTGTGGCTCAAAGGAGTTCCGTTTCTTTCACATCCGAAGAAAGAGAAGGAGGCGTCGCCAGTGGCGACGGGTCAATCACGCCCATGAATCACACCACCACTCCATCCGATCTGACCATCGAGTCTCCTCTGGCCCGGACAGCATCCCCTTCCCGAGCCCTGGCGTGGCTCTATCGCCTCGCCAGACGAGCGGTGTTCTTCCGGCTACAACCTCTCCGCCATGGTGCGATTACCATCGTCGAAGGCCATCAACGGCATACATTTGGTGACGTGACCGCAGCCTGTCCGCTTCACGCGACGATTACGGTTCACGATGCCCATACCTACGCCGACCTTGCATTGGGCGGGACGATCGGTGCCGCCGATGCGTTCCGATGGGGACTGTGGACCTGCGACAACCTGACAACATTGGTGAGGATCTTCGTCCAGAACCGCGAACTATTGGCAGGCATGAGGGAGGACTGGCGAAGATGACCAAGCCTCTGCTCAAGGCCATCCATTGGTTCAATCGCAACTCGAAAGCAGGCAGCAAGAAAAATATCGCGGCCCATTACGATCTGGGAAACGAGTTTTTCCGCCTCATGCTCGATGAAACGATGATGTATTCCTGTGCCTATTTCGAACGACCGGATGCGACCCTGGCAGAGGCTTCGCGGGCCAAGAACGAACGGATCTGCAGAAAACTGCAGTTGTTGCCGAGCGACCATCTGCTGGAAATCGGCACCGGCTGGGGCGGCTTTGCCATCCATGCCGCCTCACAGTACGGGTGCCGCGTGACCACCACAACAATCTCGCAGCAGCAATATACGGTCGCAGTTCAACGGGTGGAAGAAGCAGGACTGACCGATCGTGTCACGGTGATTCTGAAGGATTACCGTGATCTACCTCAGCTGGCCCAGCAATTCGACAAACTGGTCTCGATCGAAATGATCGAAGCGGTGGGTTATCAATTCTTCGAGGAATTTTTTGCCGTCTGCAGCCGGATGCTGAAACCCAATGGTCTGATGTTGATTCAAGGCATCACGATCGACGAAGGCATTTACGAACAGGCCAAGCGGTCGGTCGATTTCATTCAGCACTTCATGTTTCCAGGAAGCTGCATCCCGTCGGTCGCCGCATTGACTCAAGCCTCTGCAACAGGTGGCGGTCTCAGCCTCGTGCAGTTGGAAGACATCGGGGCCCACTATCCCTTCACCCTGCGAGCGTGGCGGCACAATCTGTCAGAAAGAGGGTCGCAGATCTCGGCGCTAGGCTATCAACCGGAGTTTCTCCGCCTCTGGAATTTCTATCTTTGCTACTGTGAAGGTGGATTCCTCGAGCGCTCCATCAGCGATGTGCATCTCCTGTTTGCAAAGCCTGGGTGGCGCGCCGCCTCCGTCGAATACTGAGCCGAATCTGGAACGTCTTGGGATTTCAAGCTGCGTGGTTCGCCTGAGTCCTTGGGGCCGCGCACGATCACCCCTGGCTCGGCCCTCTCGCAGTCCTACTTCTCTTGACGGAGCACATTGCGATCGTACCGGACTGGCAGCAGGCCGTTCGCCGTATCCTGTTCATCGGCCTGCTCGGAATGTTTGTCGATAGCAGGCTGGGTTTTGTGGGAGTGCTCCAGTATCGAGACGGCCTAGGCGCCGGTTGGATCTGCCCCCCCTGGCTGACCGCGCTCTGGATGGCCTTTGCGACGACGCTGAAATCTTCCCTCGGCTGGCTGGAGGGATGTTATGCAGCCGCAGCGATCGCGGGAGGAATCTTCGGTCCCCTCAGTTATTACGGCGGTCATGCGGCAGGAGCCTTACGCGTGAGAGGAGACCTTGTTGACGGCCTTCTGGTCTTAACGGTTCTTTGGGCAGTTCTACTTCCAGGGCTCTTGTGGCTGGGAGCAGCATCCAATCTTAAGCCGAAAACAGAGAGCGGTTAAATCGGCCAGGGAG
Organism: Nitrospira sp.; assembly: GCA_005116815.1. Lineage (GTDB taxonomy): Bacteria > Nitrospirota > Nitrospiria > Nitrospirales > Nitrospiraceae > Palsa-1315. The sequence continues at coordinate 18,017 of SWDR01000028.1, forward strand.
TTGGTAAACTCTGCCCTGATCGGATATCTGTCTCGGCGAGAGGCTCCACGAATAGTCAGATGCGATCCGCCCGCGAGCAGTGTAGAATGCCGACGACAATCTTACTTTCTAGGAGACACGATGGCAATCGAGACTCACAAGCAACAACTGGCCAGGGCATTTCACGACACACAGTCGTTTAAATGGGATCCTGGAACCGGGTTCACCCTCGCGTCCGGCTTGAAGAGCCCTTTCTACGTCGATTGCCGGTCTTTGATGGCCCATCCAGGCTCACGCCGTCTCGTGGCGAGCCTGGCCTATGAGGCATTGAGGCCGGTCGAACTTGATTGCCTTGGTGGACTAGAAATTGGGGCGATCTCCATTGCCACGAGTATCTCGGACTTTGCGTTCATCGCCCAAACACCTCGAACATGGCGGACCTTCGTGGTGCGGAAGCAAGCGAAGGATCACGGGCTCGGGAAACTCATCGAAGGGTCGTTTCAGCCAGGGGATCGAGCCGTGATCGTGGACGATGTGCTCACCAGCGGGGGATCGCTTCTCAAAGCAGTAACGGCTGCCAGGGGCGCAGGTCTGGTGGTGACGCATGCCTTAGTGATCGTCGATCGGAAGGAGCAGGAGGGGCGTCGTACGGTGGAAGCTGAAGGGTTGACCCTCCTGAGCCTCTTGACCATTGACGACTTGACCAGTGCGCGGCCAACCCCCTCGTAACGAAGCGACTCTTACTTACACTGAAACTCGATACCCCACCGGCGCTCCCGTACCAGTTCCTGTGCGCCTTCAACCGGGCTGGCCATACGAGATCGGCCCTTCGTTTCGCCCTCACGCACAATGGTATAGAGGCCGCCGCATTTTTCTTTCATTAGGACCATGGCATCTTTACGAAACGATGACAACATCGATCCCTGCTCCCCTTTGAAGGGATAAGAGACCACCCCACCGTCTTCCCGTTCCTGAACCAATTTGGCTCCTTCGGCGCAGCCGAGCAGGAGGATGACCATGAGGAGTGCGAGGCTTGACCAAATCTTCATGCGGTCCCTATCATATTCATGGGAATGAACTCGGTGAAACGATTGTCTACCCTGTTACGGCAAGGAGGCCAGCCATGACCACGCGCATATTCATCACACTCGTCAGTCTGTTGCTCCTGTCTACCGTCACGATCAGTGGAGTCTCGGCCTATCATTCCTATCTGCTCACCGTGCAGCAATTACGCGCCGGATTGGCCAAGGGCCCTTCCATGAACCAGAAGGGGTTTATCTTGATCGATGTCCGGACCACGGAAGAACATGCGGCCGGATTTATTCCAGGAACCGACGTGAATATCGAGTTCAAAGAAATGAAGGCTCGGCATCGTGATATAGGGGCGCAGCTTGAAGACCATCTGGTGGTCTACTGCCAATCAGGCCATCGCAGCAACATTGCCGCAGAAACGTTGGCAGACTTGGGCTACCGCCATGTCTATAACGTCACCGGCAGCATGAACGCCTGGCTCGAGGCAGGCTATCCGGTTGAGTCGGAACGCCGCTAGTTCAACTCATTGTCCCACGACCACACGTTCTCCTACCGAGTCTTGGCGGCCGGTTGGTCGCGGCGCGGACTGATCCCGATCACGGCCGGAAGCCCGATGTGGATTGTCGTGCTACCTTCTAACAACGGTATCCAACTGTGAAAGCCTGCCATCGCCATCGTGGCCTGTCGAAGCGACGGGCTGACGGCGATATCGGAGGAGGACCCTCCATCCATGGCCATGACCTGGCGCAGGGAAGGAAAGGCATCGCGCAGACATTCTCCAAGGGCATGGAGCGACACCACTTCCGTGGTCTTGAGGATGAGCAGATGCCCATTGCCTTGTTCTGCAACGAGGGTCTGATGGGCGCGTTTTCCAGTTTGCCGCACGCGGACTTTTCCTGTCCGGTCCAACAACATCAGCGATTGCGCTACTTCTCGAAAGGCTAGCTGTTGTTCGTCGAACGCGTCAAAGGTTAGGTCCAAGACCCGCGCGCGGCGTGAACCGGCCTCAGCCGGTTCTGCCGCAAACAGTCCAAGCCAGGTTGCATGCCGCTTGCTCCCCATCGAGCGCCCGTTCCCATAGAGGAGACCCAGGTAGGCATAATTCTCACGGAACAGTCCCGCATTGAAGACCAGGTCGTGACCGGTACGTTCTTGCCATTGGCGAATATCGGGCGGGTCCGAAAGACCCTCTTGCTGATAGTAATGAACGGTAAAGCGATACCGATCGGGGTCGATGTCGACGGCGATCATCGGAGCCACGTCTGGGCATTGCGCGTGCGGATTCCAGACGGAGATGGATAAACCGTCTCCCAATCGATCCCCCGAGAGGTCTTGCGCCATGGCGATCGACTGGCCACTGAGCACAACAAAGAGGAACCCCAGGAGAAGCTGGGAGACAAGGGTACGTGGGAGAGGCAAATAGATGCGAGAGTCCTGTGCCATCATATCTCGGAATCGAGTATAGAGAGCGCATCTATCGAGCGTCAATTCCGTCAAGGGAACGAGATGCCGGCTGTCACGCGGCTCTCGCATCGTCAGTGCGGAGTCGGCAGAGATGTTGAGGAGGGGGTGCCGGTCTTATCTGATGAGGTCTGAAGATCCAGTAAGTCACGGACTGCGCGAGCCAGAACCTCAGGCGTGAAGGGCTTTTGCAGGAAGCTGCTCGTGCCTTCTTCTTGTCCTGCCATAATACCGACGTCATCCATATACCCCGACATAAACAGCGTTCGCAAATCCGGCTTGATGGCGGAGAGATGCTGTGCCAACTCCCGTCCACCCATGCCTGGCATGACGACATCGGTCAACAGCAGTTGTAAGGATCCTGCTTGTTGTGTCGCCACTAGACAAGCCTCAATTCCACTCTTCGCTTCTAGGACGCGGTAACCCAACTTGCGCAATTCGTCGCGCACAAGCGTACGGACGCTCGGCTCATCTTCCACCACAAGAATCGTTTCCGTGCCTCGCTGTGGCTGTCCCGATGATTGGATCGCCGGAGGGATGAAGAGATCGGACTCGACATTCGGAAAATAGAGATCGAAGCGCGTGCCATGCCCCACTCGGCTGATGACATCGATGGCACCGCCGCATTGGGTGACAATGCCAAATACTGTGGAGAGACCCAGACCGCTGCCCTTCCCCTCCCCCTTCGTCGTGAAGAAAGGCTCAAAGATATGGGATTGTGTCTTGCGGTCCATACCGCAGCCGGTATCCGTGACGGCCAATCGGACGTAGGGACCGGGAGGGAGCGGGGTCAGGTGGTAGACCGGACTGCGGGTCAACTCAACCTGGGCTGTTTCAATCGTCAGCGTCCCGCCATTCGGCATGGCGTCTCTCGCGTTGACGACGAGATTGACCAGGACCTGCTCAAGCTGCGCCTGGTCGGCGCACAGCCGGCCATTCGTTGGGTCGAGCGTGGTGACCAGTTTGATATTCGTACCGATCAGGCGGCCCAGCAGACTGACCAAACTTGTGACGGCGGTATTGAGCGACAGCACTTTGGGGTCCAGCGATTGTTTGCGGCTGAACGCGAGAAGCTGACGGATCAACGTCGCAGCCCGTTCGCCGGCCTTTAAGGTTTCATCGACCTTTCCCCGAAGAGGATGCTGTGGGCCAAGCTCCGTCGAGATGACTTGGCTGTAGCCCAAGATAACGGTCAGGAGATTATTGAAGTCATGCGCGATCCCACCGGCCAACCGTCCCACCGCTTCCATCTTCTGGGACTGCCGAAACTGTTTCTCGCTCTGCCGCAGGGCCTCTTCAGCCCGTTTCCGTTCGGCTCGATCGTCGAGTTCACGCAAGGCGCGCTGAATCGATGGCACCAATCGTCCAAGCCGTTGCTTGAGGACATAGTCTGTCGCGCCTTGATGCATGGCGTCGATCGCCAGCTCCTCTCCAATGGTGGCCGAAACGAAGAGAAACGGCACATCTGGACAATGCTGACGGGCCAACGCGAGAGCTGCCATGCCATCGAAACCTGGGATGGAATAGTCCGCGAGGATGAGGTCGAGCCGGCCGGCCTTCAGGGCTGCCAGAAAAGCCTGACGCGTGTCGACGAGTTGCGACTGACAGGGAATTCCGCCCTCGATCAAGGTGGCCGTAATCAATTCGGCGTCAACCGGATTGTCTTCAAGTTGGAGCAGACGGAGAGGGGTTTTCACAAGTCCTTTACAGGGCAGCTAGTTGGTCGACGCGGAGCTGTCCGGGGGTGGTTCGTTGATGATGCCCCAAAACACACTGAGTTCTTTCACGGCCGTGATGAACTGGTGAAACTCAACCGGCTTCACCACATAGGCATTGGCGCCCAGCGCATAACTTTGCGCCAAATCGCACTCCTCTCTCGAGGACGTGAGCATGACGACCGGAATCGGTTTGAGATTCACATCGCTCTTGATCGTCCGTAACACTTCGAGTCCGTCGACTTTCGGCATCTTGAGGTCGAGGAACACGACCACGGGATTGCCAGGCTCTCTGGAGGCAAAGGCCCCTCGGCAATAGAGGTAGTCGAGGACTTCAGCCCCGTCATGGCAGACCACCACCTTATCGGCGATGTGATGCTCCTCCATGGCAGCGAGCGCCAACTCGGCGTCGCGAGGGTTATCTTCCGCAAGCAAGATTGGTTTGACTGTGGTCATTTGAGAGACCTCGCGACTGGAAGGGAAAAGTAGAAGGTCGCGCCTTGATCGAGCGCCCCTTCGGCCCACGTCCGCCCACCGTGCCGATGGATAATCCGACGCACGTTTGCGAGCCCGATGCCGGTCCCTTCAAACTCATCGCTCCGATGGAGACGCTGAAACACCCCGAATAACTTATTCACATACTGCATGTCGAATCCCACCCCATTGTCTCGCACAAAGATCTCGACCTCGCTCGGGTTTCGTTTCGTGGCGCCGATCTCGATCTTCGCCTCAGGCCTGGTGGCGGTAAATTTCAACGCGTTGGTGATGAGATTCACGAACACTTGGCGAAGCATCGCCGGATCGCCTAACACGAGCGGCAATGGGCTCATTGTCCAGGAGATTGTGCGGCCTTGCAAGTCAAGATGCAAATCGTGGAGGACCGTCTTGACGAGCTGGTCCAAATTGACCGTGGTGCGCAGCATGTCCTGCCGGCCCATACGGGAAAACACCAGTAAATCGTCAATGAGCTGCCCCATCTGTTTGGCGGAATCTGAAATGGTCTGGAGATACCGGCGCGCTTTGTCATTGAGCGCCTCACCGGCTGCCTTCGACAAGAGAGCGGCATACCCGTCGATATGACGGAGTGGGGCGCGGAGGTCGTGCGACACGGAATAGCTGAACGCTTCCAACTCTTTATTCGCGGCCTGCAGCAATTCACCCCTGTTTTCCAGCTCCGCGGCGACGCGGCGGCGCTCAGTGACATCGTGATGGATGAGAAAGTAGACGGAGGCCAAGAGCACTAGCTGCAAGAGCGCGCCCAGTCCGAGCAAGGCAATCGTATTTTTCGTGCTTCCGGCGGACTGACGGACTCGGGATTGAAGGGCTCGCTGCTCAGCCCCGTCGAGCTCAGTCATCACCGTGTGAATTCTCTCAAGCTCGTTCTTTGCCGCTCCGGAGAGAGCGAGGTGGCGGACCGCCTCATAGCCATCTTTCTCTCGTCTGGTGATGGCGCGCGCCTCCGCATCCAATTGCCGGTCGATGAGGGCTTCGAGCGTCACCACCCGGGATTGCTGTTCGGGCCACTCGTTCGTCAGACCCCTGAGATACCGAAGGTATTCCGGCATCTGCTCGACGGTGCTACGGTAGAACTTCAAATAGGACTCTTCCCCTGTCACCAGGTAGCGCCGATGCCCTCGTTCAGTCGCGTCGAGGGCTTCGCTCACCGATTCGAGCAACTGCACTAACTCATGGCTCTTGCTGTCGAGCCGGCTATTCTCAATCAACACGGAGGTGTTGCGATAGGAAATGGCGCTGATGACCACAATGCCGGCAAACACGAGCCCAAAACCTGCGAGGACGCGCCGCTCAATCGACCAATGGGTCAACCATTCCATGAGTCTGCCATTCTTGGGAGTCGGAGCCGGACTGGTGCCTGGAGCCGGTTCAGGCGTGATGGGCATGACCGGATGTTGTGGTGCGACAGAAGCCATGGCTTAAGCGTCTGCAGAAGTGTGAGTGCGAGGAATTACTATGGCCACTATACTCTGAGCCGGAAGACCCTGCAAAAAATATTGCAGCAGACTTCTCGCCGAACGCCGCGCGGAACCGACTCGTATGGGTTTACCCACCGACTGGAGTGGCGGCGGGGGGAACGGGAAGGGAGACGGCTGGATCCGCTAAGCCGGAAAACATCATCGTGGCCGAGACGACCCAATCGGCGAAGGGTTGCGGATAAATACCAAGCACAAGAGTGCCGGCGAGACAGACATACAGCACGGCTTTGATTGGACCGGACACCGTAATGGGAGAAGGGTCATGGGGTTCGCTGATATACATCTTCTTCACCACGATCAGGTAGTAATACATCGAAATCACGATGTTGATCAGGCCTACCGTGATGAGCACGTAAAGCCCTTCTTTCATGGCCGCCACAAAAATGTAAATCTTGCCGATGAAGCCGGCCAACGGAGGCACACCAGCCAGAGACAAGAGGAAAATCAGCATTGAAAAAGCAAGAAAGGGCGAACGACGCCCGAGCCCGCTGTAATCGTCGATCTCCTCGCTCCCGATCGCTTCACTGACGGCGATGATAATGGCGAAGGCCCCGAGATTAGCAAAGAGATAGGTCAACAGGTAGAACAGAATCGCGTCGTTCCCCATTTTGGTGCCGGCCGCGAGACCGATCAGCACATTGCCGATCTGCGCAATACCGGAATAGGCCAAGAGCCGTTTCATGTTCTTCTGGGCGATCGCCACGATGTTCCCATAGGTCATGGACATGACGGATGCGGCAACGAGCAGCAAGACCCAGATCGGTTTAAACGTCGCCAAGGCGACGAAGAACATCCTGAGGAGGATGGCAAAGGCCGCCCCCTTCGGGGCGATCGAAAGGTAGGCCGTCACCGGCGTTGGCGACCCATGATAGGTGTCAGGAATCCACGAGTGAAACGGTACCGCGCCGATTTTGAACCCTAATGCGCCGAAGATCAGCAGGAAGCCGATCGCCAGCCCCGGTGTCGCCTGTGCCGATTTCATATCGGAGAATACCAGCTTGCCGGTTTCTCCATAGACCAAGCTAATGCCATAGGCAAGGAGACCCGCGGCGAAGACGCCTAGAATGAAAAACTTGATACCCGCTTCGTTCGAAGCCATATCCTCACGGAGGTAGGCAACCAAGACGTAGAAGCCGAAGGTGGAAAACTCCAACGTGACGAACACCGACAACAAGTCGTTGGCGGAGGCCATGAACATCATGCCGAGCGCCGACATCACAATCAGGAAGTAATACTCTCCGCGGAAGAACCTGAATCGATGGATGTAATCGACGGAAGCCAGGATGACGAGAATCGTCGATCCGACGATGAACATTTTGAAGAACAAGGCCATCCGGTCGAGGACGAACATATTGGCAAAGAGCGTCCCGGCGACACCGGTCACATCGAACCAGACCAGGCAGCCGAGCGTGGCAGCGAGGCCCGCGACGCTCAGATAGGCCAACTGTTCGTTGGGCAGCCGGGGAAACGAGAAATCGACGATCAGAATGCCGCACAACCAGACCGTGAGCAGGATTTCCGGCAGCAGCAACAACAGATCGGAGGGAGACATCGTTAGCGAAAAGTTCATGGCCGGCCTCCGCTCACAGGGGCGCTGGCGAAGGGCACTGAACGATCGGCGAGAGGGGTATTGTTATCGCCTCTGGCCTCTAGCCTCAGACCTGTCGTCTCCGCAGCGACCGGCACGACGCGGGTGATCTTGGCAATCAGCGGATCGACCCCCGATCGCACCACGTTATACAGGTGCATGGGGAAGAAAAAGAATCCGATGCTGACGGTGATCATGATCAAGAGCGGCAGACGATCGACTGCGGACACGGCATCATGCGCATGGCTGTACTTCTGGTCCATGGGGCCATAGAAGAGCCCGCGCATCATCTTGAACAAGTACGCTAAGGTCAACACGATTCCGACTACAGCCACGATGACCTGAAACGGATACTTGTTCCAACTGCCCACGATGATCATGACTTCAGCGATGAAGTTAATGGTGCCGGGGACGCCGATCGAGGCCATGCAGCCGATCACGAAACAGCCGGAGATGAACGGCATACGATTCGAGAGTCCGCCGAGCGAGGGGATATCCCGGGTGTGCGTCTGATCGTAGACCCATCCAGCCATCGCGAAGAGCATCCCCGTGGCCATGGCATGGGCGAACATGTACATCACCGCACCGGTCAAACTGATGTAGTCCAGGGCTGCCATGCCTAAGAACACATAACCCATGTGACTCGAGCTGGAATATCCGATGACGTACTTGGTGTCTTTGGCATAATAGGCCACGAACCCGCCGTACACGATACTGAACATACAGAGCACAGCCGCGATGGGCATAAGTTCTCTGGTGGTCTCCGGCAGAATCTCAAAGGCCACCCGGATGATGGAGAAATGGCCAAGCTTCATGAGCACACCCGCGTGCAACATACTCGTGGCGGCCGGCGCCGCGGCATGGCCCACAGGCGACCAGGAGTGAAGCGGCCAGAGCGGGGCGATGGAAGCGAAGCCGAAGAAAATAAGCAGCCAAATAATCTTGTCCAGCGTCGTGCCCAGGACCGGGATGTTCATCAAGTTGGCATGTTCACGCAGAACCAAGATGTCGAAGGTATTCAGCCCCGAATACTTGTAGATCAACAGGATGCCCATGAACGCCGCGACGGCAAAGGCCGAAAGGAAGAGCACCAACTTCATCGCAGCATATTCTTTGCTATTCGACCCGAAGTTGAAGATAAACCCGACTGAATCCCGCTGTTTGAGGCCCTCCGGATCCGTCATCTCGTTGTACTTCTTCGTGTGGCTTCCCCACATGCCCAAGAGGAGATACATGGGGATGACGGACATCTCGTAGAAGAAATAGAGGAAGAACAGGTCCAGCGACATAAAGACGCCGATGGTGGCCGCCGCGAGGATGAGCAGCCAGATGTAAAATTCTTTCGCCCGATCCTTCACGTGCCATGAGACGAAAATTCCTGCGAACAGCAAAATACCCGAAGCCAGAACCAGGGGGGTGCCGATGCCGTCCACCCCGAGGTGAAGCGAAATGCCCAACTGCCGCGACCATTCGAACTTCTGAACGAATTGGAAGCCGCCCTTCACATGGTCGTATGCATAAAAGAGATAGACCGAGGCGAGAAGGCAGATGAAGGCCGATCCAGCCGCAATCCCACGCACGAGCATCGCCTGCCGGTTTGACACGAAAATCAGTGCGATGGCTCCCACGAAGGGAGCAAAGAGGATGTAGAGGAGCGCGTAGTCACCCATACGAATTAATCCACCTTTACCGGCTGTTTAGACTCGGCCGACACCACAGTCCCCCGTTCCAATCGATCGACCAGGGCCTGTACCGACCCATTCATCATTCGCAAGAACGGAGCGGGGTAGAGCCCAATCCACAGAATCATGATCGATAAGGCCGATGCGATCACCATTTCGCGGGGATGCAAATCGCTGATGGAGTCTTTCACCGCCTTGCCGACTGGTCCCAGCATGGCTCGCTCGTAGTACCAGAGAAAATATGCTGCGCCAAAGATGACCCCGGTGACTGCGATTCCACCATACAGCCAATTGGCCGTGAAGGCTCCCAGGAGAATGAGGAACTCACCGACAAATCCATTGGTACCGGGTAAACCGATCGACGCCAGTCCGATGAGCAGGAAAAAGCTCGCGAGGAGAGGAGTCAGCTTCGCCATACCGCCGAATGAGCTCAGTTCGGTCGTCTGCTGCCGTGAGTAGAGAAAGCCCGCGATAAAAAACAACCCTGCCGTGCTGAACCCCAAATTGATCATAGTCAGCAGGCTACCTTGGAGCCCCTGATAGTTCAGAGCGAACAGACCGATCACCACAAACCCGAGATGGCTGATGCTGCTGAATGCCAGGAGCCGACGGAAATCCGACTGGATCAGCGCCATGATCGCGCCATAGAGAATGGCCGCTAAACCCAGCACCATGGTCACCATGACGACGGTCTGACTCTTCGACGCATCCGGCAGCAAGGGAATGCTAAAGCGGATAAACCCGAACGTCCCGAGCTTCAATCCTGCCAGCACCACCGCCATCCCGATCGGTCCTTCGAGTAGCGCGTTCGGGAGCCAGGTATGGAACGGGAACAGCGGGGCCTTAAAGGCGAAGCCGAGAAAGAGGAGCCAGAAGATAAGAACCTGTTGGCTGAACGGGATCGGCACGGAGAGCAACGCCAACAAATCGAACGAATAGGCCGGCTCGATATGACGCAGCATCGCCCACTGGTGATAGTTGAGGTCCAACAGCGCGATACCGACCAACATGAAGACGCTGCCCAGCAAGGTATAGAGCACATATTTCAATGCTGCGTAATGCCGCTCCGCGCCTCCACCCCAGAGTTTACCAATCGAGCAGCTGCCCCAGTTTCTTGGTCGGTTCCACCCAGACGAGATCGTACAATTCATCGACATAGTACTTGTTGAGCAGGGTCGTATAGACCGCCTGGAATTTTGTCGCCAACCGCTCCGGCGCCGAGAGATTCACACTATAGAAATAATGCGCGACGCCCCAGCCCAACAACGCAATTCCTGTGGCAATCATCATGAGTGTGAGGACGAGTCCGGTGCTGGCCTCATGCTCCCCTCCCATACCAGCGACCGGCGCCAGAAATTGGTGGAGCCAGCCATGCTCAGGGGGAAAGCCCAGGAATCCCCCAAAAACGGATAACACCCCTAACGCCATGAGCGGACCGACCATCACTGTCGGGGATTCATGGACATGTTCCTCGGTATGGTGGTCCATCCGCGAGGTGCCGTAAAAGGTCAGATAGGTCAGGCGGAACATGTAGAAGGAGGTCAGCAATGCGCCGATGGCCGCCATACCATAGAGGACATAATGTTCGTGCGTGAAGGCATGAGCCAGGATTTCATCTTTACTCCAGAAACCTGCCAACGGCGGGATACCGGCGATCGCAACGGTGCCGATTAGAAACAGCCGATAGGTCCAGGGAATCTTGGTGCTGAGGCCACCCATCTTTCGAATGTCTTGTTCGCCCGAGAGCGCATGGATCACCGACCCGGCGGAGAGGAACAAGAGGGCCTTGAAGAAGGCATGAGTCATGAGATGAAACACGGCAGCCGAGTATGCGCCGATTCCGCATCCGAGAAACATGTACCCGAGCTGGCTTACCGTCGAATAGGCCAAGACCCGCTTAATGTCCGTTTGCACAAGACCAATGGTAGCGGCGAAGAGTGCCGTGATGCCGCCAATCGTTCCGACCCAAAACATGGCGGTGGGGGACATGTCGAAAATGGCATGGTTTCGCACGATCATGTAGACCCCTGCCGTCACCATCGTCGCTGCATGGATGAGGGCGCTGACCGGTGTCGGACCTTCCATCGCATCCGGGAGCCAGGTATAGAGGGGGAGCTGGGCTGATTTGCCGATGGCACCGACGAGCAGGCAGAGCGCAATTGCCGTGGCCATGTCCGGAGACAGTTGTCCGACCTGGGCAAACACCTTCGTGTAGTCCAGCGTCTTGAAATTGATGAAGATCAGGAAGATCGCCAGTAGGAATCCGGCATCCCCGATACGGTTCACCACGAACGCTTTCGAGGCAGCTTTGGCGGCAGAGACCTTATCGTAGTAATAGCCGATCAAGAGATAGGAGCAGAGTCCGACTCCTTCCCAGCCAATAAAGAGCACGACATAGTTGTTCCCCATGACGAGGAGCAACATGGAGACCATGAAGAGGTTCATGTAGGTGAAGAATCTGGTGAATCCCGCTTCTCCATGCATGTAGCCGACGGAGTAGACGTGAATCAGCAAACCAACACCCGTGACCACCAGCAACATGATGCAGGTAAGCGGGTCGACCAGATAGGCTAGGTTGATAGTGAGATCGCCGCCGAAGATCCATTGATAGGCGATGACTTCATGCGCGGTGCCGGTCCTCAAGATGTCGATGAATACACCGAGCGTGCAGAGAAATGACAACCCGACTGAGCCCCAGGCCAGCCGGTGTGCGATCTCGTGGGAATATTTCCTGCCAGCGAGCCCGTTCACGATAGCGGCCAGCAAAGGAAATACCGGAATGAGTTTTATGAGTAGATCCGTCACATTACCACTTCAAGAGGTTCATCTCGTCCACGTTCGTGGAGATCTTTCCACGGAACACGACGATGATGATGGCGAGCCCGATTGCCGCTTCTCCGGCCGCAATGGCAATGATGAACAACGCCACCAATTGGCCAGCCATGGATTCCAGGTAATAAGAAAAGGCGACAAGGTTGATGTTTGCCGCGTTCAACATGATCTCGACGGACATCAACACGATGATGAAGTTCCGTCTGATCAAGACGCCGAGCAGGCCGGTAATAAACAACACGGCGCTCACGGCGACATAGGCGCTTAACGGAACCATAGACCGAATCCTTTATCTTCCACGTTTCTCCACGATCGGCTTCGGCGTTTTTGCCAGCACGATCGCTCCGATGACCGCGCCCAACAGGAACACCCCGACGATTTCGAACTGCAAGAGATACTCGCTGAACATCTTGATTCCGACTGCGTAGGTATCCCCGTCCTGGAGCACCGCCACGGTGGGGGCATCGCCCTTTGCGCCTGCGAAAGGTGAGCGGAGCAGGAGGCTCAGGACGTAGACCGATCCAAGAGCTGCCGGAGCGAGAAAATACCGGTACGAGGAATGAAGATACCGATCGTCGGTTTTCAAATTCATCAACATCAGCACGAAGAGATACAAGACAAGGATCGCACCGGCGTAGACGATGACTTGCACCGCCCAGAGGAATTCGGCGTTGAGCAGGATGAAGAGCCCGGAGACGTGAAGCAGCAGAGCCAGGAGAGCCAGGCCGCAATGCACCGGGTGCTTGAGCGCGACCGTCATGACGCCCGCGACAATGCTGACCAATGCGAAATAGGTGAAAAATACCAAAACCATCGATCGATTCAGCCCAGATGCTTAGGTTGCGATTGAGTCGGCTTCAATACCGATTGCGGGAAGTAATACCGATACTCCCGGCTTTCCTCAACGTTCTGTTCCTGATTATGCGCGTATAAGTATTTTTTTGCATCGTCGAGATGCCGCTCTCCGATTTCGTACAGCCGCTTCTTATCGAACAGCAGGGTCCGTTTGTCGTGAGTGGAAAACTCGTACATCTTGGTCATGGCTAAGGCGTTGACGGGACAGGCCTCGACGCAGTAGCCGCAAAAAACACATTTCGTAATATCGATGTAAAACTCGCTGGCAAATCGCTGCAGCGGACGCGCCGCATCTTCCGAACTGATGACCTTGATACAGCGGGATGGACAGGCGGCTTCGCAGAGGTCACAGCCGACACAGCGCTCCTGATGATCGTCATAGCGCAACAGAGCCAATGCCCCCCGGTGTGTATCGGGGAGAACGCGTTGCTCCCGCGGGTACTGGAAGGTAATGGGCTTATGGAACATATGCTTGAACGTCACCTTCATCGCGTCCCAGATCTCATAAAACAACGCGGCATGGAGAATGTTCTTGATCAGTACGGTGACACGCATCGATGTTTCCCTGTTTCCCCTTATGCTTTTTCGATCGTCACGCCAATACGCTTAAACGAAGGCACTCCGGTAGTCGGATCGACCTGAACCGACATCAGATCTTTGACCGGGGGCTCGTTGAAATGCTCCGGAAAGAAGCAGGTCTGCGGGGCGACAGACTGATCCGGCTGCACCGCCACTTGCAGCGAACCACGATCAGATGTGAGGCGCACCTTGCCCCCTTCACTCACCGCAAGCCGTTTCATATCTTCCGGATTCATCCTGAGCCGACCGGTATTCGGGGCGATCTTGATGAGCCCTGGCGCTTCCGTGGACATTTTGCCGGAATGATACAGGATCTGTCCCATCAACAACCCATAGGGCCGCTGAGCCTTCGCGTCCGACGCAACTGGGGCTCGATAACGCGCTGCCACTTCGCCGGCATAACCGTTCGACAGATAGCGGTCTACCGTCGGAACGACCTTCCGGGGCTGTCCGAGGTTGTAGTACCCGGGCAATAGCTTCATGATCTCGGCTTGAATGTCGTTCGACGATTCATATTCCCATTGGCAGCCCAGCGCGTTGGCCAATGCCGTCATGATGTGCCAGTCCGGCAAACTTTCTCCGACCGGATCCAGCGCCTCGCGGACACGCAGAACACGACCTTCCAGGTTGGTGAAGGTGCCGTCTTTTTCCGCGGACGTACAGGCCGGCAACACCGCATGAGCCATACGCGCAGTCTCGGTCATGAACGGATCCTGGACGACGAGCAATTCCAGCCGATCCAATGCCGCACGAACTTCCATCGATGCCGGCAACGTCGCGAGCGGATTCTCTCCAATCACATACAGCGCACGGATCTGGCCGCTCTTGCAGCGCTTGAGTATCTCGACGAGATTCGCGCCGGATCCGGCTGCCGGGAGCGTCACGTCCCAGGCCTTCGCAAACCGGTCGCGAGCGGCCTGATCACTGAAGGAGGCTTGACCGGGAAGGAATTCCGGGGCAACCCCCATATCGACGGCGCCCTGCTCGTTCGGCTCTTCTGTCACCGTATTCACGCCACAGCCGGGCTGGCCTAACTTGCCGGTGACCCAGGCGAGATCCATCAGTTTCAACACGTTCTGATATCCGCCTGACTGCCGGACGATGCCCTCGGCACAGAGGATGATGGAGCGTGGCGCTTCGGCGAAGATGCCCGCTGTGGTTTTCAAGGCTTCAACCGACATGCCGGTCCGCGCCGCTACCTGCTCCAATGACACGTGGGCCACCGCAGCCTTCAAGGCCTCAAAAGCCTTCGGGTGCTTCCCGGTGGTCTCCTCATCGATTAACCCAAGCTCCAGAGTGGCCTTCACGAGTCCGTCGATCACGAGCCCTTCCGTTCCGGGACTGATGAGATAGGGATGGGATGCCAGCTTGGCCATATTCGTGATAGCGGAATCGATGACGACCACCTGCGCCTGATAGACACGAATCGCTTCCTTGATCCGTACGGCTGTGAGCGGATTGGTCTCCGTAAGGTTCGAGCCAATGAGCACGATGGCTTTGGCCTTTGTCAGGTCTTCCCAGTCGTTCGGGCTCCGCCCAATCCCCAACGCATGCCGGGAGGCATGGACAAAGTTGAGATGGCCGTAGCGCGCGCTGCTGTCGAACTGGTTGGTCCGGAACCCGGTTCGCATGAGTTTCTGGAAGAGATAGAGCTCTTCGTTGGTGCAACGGGCGGTGATCAGACCGGCAATCGCGTCCGGTCCATGCTTGCGGCGGATTTCAGAGAACTGTTCCACCACCTGGTGCATGGCTTCGAGCCAAGGCACTTCGACGAGCTGATTGCCTTTGCGGAGGAGCGGTTGCTTGAGACGTGCAGCGCTATCGATGTACTCGAACCCGAAACGCCCTCGCACGCAAAGCCCGCCATGCCCCTTGGCAGTATCGGCCCGATCGCCCCATTTGTTCTTCCATGACAACGGCGAGGTCACACGAACGACTTCAGCATCCTTGGTCTCAAGGTGCATCTGGCAGCCGTCCCCACAGTAGTTGCAGGTCGTGGTGGTTTTCTTCATCTGCCACGGCTTGTACAAATACTTGGAAAATTTATTCGTAATCGCGCCAACCGGACAGACAGCGAGGCAGTCTCCGCAGAACTCGCAGGAGAGCGCGAGGTCTCCCTTCGGCACGACTTGATTGAATCCGCCCTTCTTCATGAACTGCAGCGCATCGATCATCAAGACGTCTTTACAGACGTTGATGCATTCTGCGCAGGCGATGCAGCGGTTCATATTGAAGTCGAGCACCGGGCTGCGGGTATCTTCCGGAATAAATTTCTGTTTGGCGTTGGCCAGGTTCGTGACCCCATGCTGGAAGGCCATATCTTGCAGTTCGCAATGGCCGTCGGCATCGCAGACCGGACAGTCGAGAGGATGGACCGAGAGGTGCTTCTCCACCGCTTTCTTCCTGGCCTGGAAGAGATCGTCGCCCTCGGTTCTGATAACCATACCGGCGGCGGCTTTAGCAGTGCAGGAACGGACCGGTGCTTTCTTGCCCTCCTGCATGACCAAACACATGCCGCAGGAGCCGAAGGGATCGAAGGTATAGTGGTAACACATGGCCGGAATGATCTTGCCCGTACTTGATATCACGTCGTAGAGCGAGACTCCGTCCTTCGCAGTCACAGTCTTCCCGTCAATCGACAGCTCGATCGCGACGGCCTCTACCTCTGGATTGGTTGCTGGCTTCAAACCCATGCTTCAACTCCACCACTGAGCGATGAATGCAGAACGATGAACAAGGGCACATGAGCTGTTAGTTTTTGGTTACATTCAACGTTCATCGTTCATCACTCATCATTGTCTACCGGTCGCACTCACCCATCACAATGTCGTAGCTCCCGAAGAGCGTGATCGCATCGGCGATCATATAACCTCTGGACATATGGTCGAATGCGCCCATGTGAATAAACGAAGGGGCGCGAATCTTCAAGCGGTAGGGTTTTCCACCGCCCGTGCTGACGATATAAAACCCCAACTCGCCCTTATGCGCTTCGGTGCCGCAGTAAATCTCTCCCGGAGGGGCGTCGAAACCCTGCGAGAAGAGTTTGAATTGCTGGATCATGGATTCCAAATTCGTGAAGACTCGCTGTTTCGGCGGCAACGTGACGCTAGGCACATCGGCCATGATGGGACCGTCCTGCATCTGCTCCAGACATTGCCGAATGATCTTCACACTTTCATAGAGCTCCTGGACACGAATCCAGTACCGATCATACGTGTCGCCGTTCTTGCCAAGCGGCACACTGAACTCACACTTGGGGTAAGCCGAATAGGGCTCAGCCTTACGAAGGTCGTAGTCGACGCCAGAGGCGCGGAGCGTCGGTCCGCTGAGACCGAAACTGACGGCGTCTTCCGCCGAAATAACCGCCACACCCTTCGTCCGCGCGACCCAAATCCGATTCGTCTCCAGAAAGATCACGTACTCATCGATCTTTGGCGGAAAATAATCCAGGAACTGCTTCAGCTTATCGAGCAACGACGACGTAAGATCCCGCTCGACACCGCCGATGCGATACCAGCTGGTCGTCAGACGCGCGCCGCACAATTCATCGAACCAATCCAGGAGAATTTCCCGATCCCGGAAACAATAGAAGAAAACGGTCATGGCCCCGATGTCGAGCGCCTGCGTACCGAGCCAGAACTGATGGCCAATGATACGTTGGACCTCTGCCACGATCGTGCGCAGATACTCGGCCCGATCCGGCACGGTGATGTTCATGAGTTTTTCGACCGCGCGACAGTAAGCGAAGTTGTTGTACATCGCGCAGACGTAATCGAGCCGGTCGGTGTGGGGAATAAATTGATGATAGGTGCCGTCTTCCGCAAGTTTTTCCACTCCGCGATGCAGAAACCCCAACACCGGAGTAGACTTCACCAGGCGTTCGCCCTCCAACTCGAGGATCACTTTCAGCACGCCATGGGTCGCAGGGTGCTGGGGACCCATATTGAGCAGGAGCTCCTCCGTGCGCAAGGTCGGGAGGGTCTCGCTCTCCGGATGGGCCGGGTCGACCTTATAAACGGTTGTTCGTTGATCTTCAAAGGCCATCGTCTGTCCTACCGGGCCGTTTCGTCCAAGAACTCAAACGTGTCACGCCAACCCTTGCCACGAAGCGGAAAATCCTTTCGCAAGGGATAGCCTTCAGTGTAATCGTCGGGCATGAGGATCCGTCGGAGATCCGGATGGTGCCGGAAGCGGATGCCCATCATGTCGTAGACTTCACGTTCCATGAAATCGGCGCCTTTCCAGAGATCCGTCAAAGAATCGACGATGCAGTCCGATTCGGGCACTCGAGTCTTGAGCCTGATACGCTGACGCTTTTTGATCGAGTAGAACTCATACACGACTTCAAATCGCTCTTCGTCATCAGGCCAATCGACCGAACTCACATGCACGATGTAATCGAAATCCATGGCCGGATCGTCATGAAGGTACTGTGCGACCTCATGAAGGCGGTCCCGCGTGACGGTCACCGCAAGGTCGCCGCGCCACTCCACGGCTTTCACCAAGCCGACAGGGAAGGTATCTTGGAGTTGGCTGGCCAATTGCTGCAATGACATGGGGGACCTAAATCTTAATTTTAAAGCCGGGCTTGACCTGATCCGGCTGCGTCAGAAACACACGTTTCAGCATGATCCGTTCTTGCAACTTGAGGATGCCGTCAAAGAGCGCCTCTGGCGTTGGAGGACATCCAGGCACATAGATATCCACCGGCACAAAACGATCGACGCCCTGAACGACGCTATAGCTATCGTAAATGTTTCCCGACGTGGCGCATGACCCCATCGCAATGACATACTTCGGTTCCGGCATTTGGTCGTAAATTTTCCTGATTACCGGCGCCATCCTGCGGCAAACAGTCCCGGCGACGATCATGAGATCCGACTGCCGAGGCGAGGCCCGGAAGACGCCAGCCCCATAACGGTCCATATCGTACCGTGACGACACCGCAGCGATCATTTCGATGGCGCAACAGGCCAGACCAAACGTCATAGGCCAGAGCGATCCTTTACGGGCCCAATTCACCGCTTTTTCGACCGTTGTGGTCACGACATCTGGAGTCCCGTCTTTATCGTGACGACCGATTTGAATTAGTCCCATTCCAGGGCTCCCTTACGCCAGGCATAGACATAGGCCACCAAGAACAACCCGATGAAGACCAGCATTTCAATCAACCCGATCAACCCTATTTTGGTGAAGACCACCGCCCATGGGTAGAGAAAGATGACCTCGATATCGAAAATCACGAAGAGCATCGCGAAGATGTAGTACCGAACTGGGAATGGCATCCGAGCATCAGAGAACGGCTCCGATCCGCACTCATAGGTAGAGAGCTTCTCAGATTCTGGATACTTCGGTATAGACTGCGGTGAGTCCAAGACCCACATTCATTTCTTTTGTGGAAAAGAAGGGCTCAAACATATGCGACTGGATCTCAAGACTCATCCCGCTTCCCGTATCGCTCACTTGAATCAGCACCTTGGACTGGTGCCCCCCCTTGCCACTCACCGATACAGTCTCATACCCACTGGACAGGGGCTTCGCTTCAATCCGAAGCCGACCACCCTGAGGCATGGCCTCCCGCGCATTCACGGCAAGATGCAGAAGGATTTGTTCGAGCCCTTCACGATCAACCTCGACATCCATCGGTGCATGGTCGATCACCAGATCCATCTCAATCGACGCAGGCAGCAACCCTCTGATCACTCCACGAATCTCCTCCAGCACAGCCTTGACCGACAGCACCTGCCGAAAGTGGCCGTCATGGAGGCCCAGTCCGGACAATTGAGCCGTCAGGGCCGCGGCCTGGCCTCCGCTTCGAAAGATGTCATCGACCGGCCGATACAGCGGATCGCCCGATTTGAGGGAGGAGAGGACAACGCCCGTCTGCCGCCCGATCACGGAAACCAGATGATTGAGTTCGTTGGCAATCCCGCCAGCGACTCGACCGATCGCCTCCATCTTCTGTGCTTCAAGTAATTGCTTCTCCAGGCCTTGCCGCTCTTGCTGTTCCTGCCGGACTTGCTCATTCGCTCGCGAGAGATCCCCCTTGAGCGCCTTGATACGGGCCTCCAACTGGTCACGCGAGGCTTGCAAGGCCTGCTCAGTTTCTTTCAAGGTCTCGATACTCTCCATCAAGAATGACTTCTGTTGCCGTTCGGCCCCAATCGTTTGCAACGCGAGTCCGTAGAACGTTGCCATCACCAATAACACCGGCACTCCCAACAGATGCCCGACCGTCAATGAGCCAGTTTGGACGACCCCTTGGTAGAGGGTGAATCCATATCCGGCACAAAGCAGCAGGGAAAATGCGATGACATGGGAGAGCCGCCGCACCGAAGCGGCAATGAGCATAAGCAGAAAATACGACAGATAGAGATCCGAGCGAGCATTGCCGGACAGGTAAATTGTCGCAGTGACAAACAGCGTATCGATCCCGATCAGAGCTCCGCTGAACCATGACGCTTGTAGGATTGAGATCGGCACCAACAACAGACAGAGCACCATCGCCGCCAACCCGCCGACCATCACGTCGCTCGTCAAGCGACTTGCAATCAGCTCCGCTCCTGACAATAATTGGTAGGCCAACATGATGCCAACTAGCGACTGAAGCACGACATATCGTGGACGTGAAATCTCACTGCCGTACAGCGAATCGTCCAACAGCGGCTCAGCACGATTCTCAGAAGGAAGGGTGCGACTGCTCATCTGCATGATCTCCTGTTGGGCTACCAAACACTCGCAAGATGCTGAACAAGTCCATCGGTTCCTGCCAACATCGTTTTCCTGCAACCGGATCAGAGTGGAGCAAGTCCCGTACCGATACCCCAACAGAGGAGAACCCCGCCATTCTAGTAGCTACGCACTGAGAAGGTGATCCGTTTTATCCATCTCCCTACAGCAGTTCACAAAATAGAACGGTACGTGATGGCCAGAAAACGGCTCACAGATTGGCGTTGCCTGATTACCATGGCTGACAGAATGCCCCCGCGGCAGCATCCTGTCGGTTGATGCCGAATAGGAACCAGACACAGACATGAAGGTGTTTATGCTGAGGGGAGGGAACCGTTCGCCAGGCCGTCACGAAATGGCGTCGCATGATCGAGAGCAAGACCGAGTGTCTCGCCGAGAAACGTGACATGTCCCATCTTGCGACGGGAACGAATCTCACGTTTACCATAGAGGTGGAGCACCGCGCCGGGGATGTCCAGCAGGGCTCGACAACCTGAGCCCTGTGTAATCGCCGCGACATCATTCCCGATGAGATTCACCATGACGGCAGGGCTCAGCAAACGCACTTCACCAAGCGGCATCCCACTCACCGTGCGAACCTGTTGCTCAAACTGAGACACACTGCAGGCATCAAGCGTGTAGTGGCCAGAGTTATGAGGCCGAGGCGCGATTTCGTTGATGAGCAGTTCTCCCCTAGGCAACTGAAATAATTCGAGACAGAAGACCCCGACCCCTTCCAGACGATCCACGACCTGACGTGCAAGAGCGGCCGCTCGTTCGGCCACAATGGGAGAGGCCAACGCCGGCACCATGGTGGTCCGAAGAATCCCCTCTTCATGTTCATTCTCAACCAACGGATAGGTGCAGCTCTGTCCATCAGATCCACGGACCACCAGGATTGAGAGTTCACGTTCAAACGGCACATACGACTCCACGATCCATCGCATGCCGGGGCGGACGGATCCCACTAATGCCCGTTCCACTTCCTGCACATCGGACTCCTGGCCGATGTGCCACTGGCCTTTGCCGTCATAACCGGCCGTCGCCGTCTTACAGAATGCGGGGTAGCCAACCTGTCGGACGGTTGCCGCTAATTGATCGGGTGCTGTCAGGGTGGCAAACGAAGGAACGGGAAATCCGTTGGAGGCCAAGAAGGCCTTTTGTTCGAGACGATCCTGAATCACGTTCAGGACGGCACTCGACGGACGAACCGGTTTCTGCTGCTCCAACGCACGACAGAGTTCGACAGGGATGTTTTCCCACTCATAGGTCACGGCGCTGACCAAGTCGGCAAACCGCACAAGACTGGGCTGATCGTGAAAGGGAACTGAAAAATTGTGTGTGGCGAAACGATGGGCAGGCGCCTCTGGATCGGGGTCCCACACGGCGACCTGATAGCCAAGACGGCGTGCTGCCAGGGTGAACATAGCGCCCAATTGTCCGCCGCCCAGAACACCGAGGACAGACCCTGGCTCGACGACCTCTGTCTTCACGGTCGACGACTCGGACGGCCAGGGCCTTTCGTTCTGGCCACCAGGCCCTTCGCCTCAGGAGACTGGAGCACGCTGTCCGTCTGTGTTTGGCGGAATAACTTCACACGGTCGGCAATCGCGGGATACCGGCCTGCCAAGATTTGCGCCGCCAGCAAACCGGCATTTTCCGCCCCGCCGATCGCCACGGTGGCGACGGGAATCCCTCGTGGCATTTGTACGATGGAAAGGAGGGAATCCAGTCCGCGAAGATTTTCCGTCGGGATCGGCACTCCAATAACCGGCAGATGCGTCTTCGCAGCCAGCATCCCGGGGAGATGGGCCGCCCCGCCAGCCCCGGCAATAATCACTTCGATCCCCCGGTCGGAAGCCTGTTCTGCATAGGAGAACAAACGATCCGGAGTCCGGTGCGCCGAGACGACCAGAAGTTCGCTTGGAATCCCCAAGTCCGTCAGCATCGCCACGGCCTTTTCTAGGATCGGGAAATCTGATTTACTTCCGCCCAACACCCCGACCAAGGGATGCGAGCGATCCACCGTTTTTCGTTGCGATAGTCGTTGGGGTCCTCTACTGAGACGAGGCATATTCGCGCGGGCCTTTCTCTCGTGGGTCTCTGGCTTATGGCTCTCAACGGAGCCCCCACCTTATCGACTCTCTGAAGGATGGTCAAGCAGGCCCTATCAGCAAAAGCCGATTCCCGCAGAGAAATTGACCGGATGATCGGCTTTCCACTATGATGGAGCCGTAGTGGTCGTTTCTCTGCCTCTGTCGAGGAGAAGTCGGTGGCACGCTTCACACAGGATTTGCGAAACAAAGTCCGCTCTCTCGTCAGGCGGGACACCGGCTTGGATGAGATTGCCATCGACGAACTTGCGACTTCAAGAAAGCTTCAGTCCTGGGAAGCGGTCCAAATCCCTGAACGCCTTCGATTTTCCTCGCGCCTCGCCATCAAACTCGTACTCCTGTTCCTCTTGATCATCGCCTTCGTTCCTTGGACTCAAACGATTACCGTCAGCGGACAACTCTCCGCCTATACACCCTCCGAACGACCACAAGATATTGAAGCGCAGATCACCGGACGGATCAAGAAGTGGCACATTTTTGAGGGGGTGCGCGTCAAGCAAGGCGATCTTATTCTTGAGTTGGATGACTACGACCCCAATTTCATGTCTCCAGACCTCCTATCCTTCCTAGACCAACGACGCAAGGCACTGGATCAAAGTCGCAAGGCGGCGCTCGCCAGGGCCGAGCAATTGGATAAACGGATCAAGGAGATGCAGAACCTCGTGAAGTCCGCAGTCCCGTCCGCCCAGGCCCGCGTGATCGAATCCGAGAATAAGGTCCGCGAAGCCTACCAGAAAGTCGAAGCAGCAAAAATTGCAGTCGCGACAGCCGAGTTGAACGTGGACCGTCACAAACAGTTAGCGGAGCAGGGCCTCGTCTCGCAACGCGAACTCGAGTTGACCATTCAGTCGGCGCTTGCCACCAAGGCCGATCTGACCGGAGCACAAGCCAACCTCAAGGGTGCGGAACAGGCCATGAAGGCTCTCGGTTTCGGCCGCGACCAGGTCAGCGCCGAAGTCCTGCAACGATTGCTCGACGCAGAAGCAGCCCGTGAGGCCTCTATCGGCGAAGCGGCAAAAGCCACCGATCAACTGGCCGATGTCTCCCTGCGGATGTCTAACGCGGAACAACGCCGGCTCGCCGGCCACATCCTCTCCCCGATCGATGGCACCGTGGTGAAGATGGCTCAAGCCGGTGCCGGTGAAACCGTCCGCCCCGGGGACAAACTCGTGAAAATTTCTCCAGCGAGCGCCGACAAGGCCATCGAGATGGTGGCTGACGGAATGGACGCCCCGCTGCTCAACGTAGGCCGGAAGGTGCGCGTCTTGTTTTATGGGATTCCTGCTATTCCCCTCCCGGCTTGGCCGGAGATCATGGCCGGCACTTACGGTGGCGTCATCAAGGTCATCGACCAAGTCGACGACGGCAAGGGAAACTTTCGTTTCTGGGTGGTCCCGGATCCCGAAGATCGGACCTGGCCCCCGCAGGAACATGTTCGCCAGGGAACTAAAGCCATGGGATGGGTCATTTTGAACCGAGTCCCACTCTGGTACGAACTCTGGCGGCGCTTCAACCTCTTCCCGCCTGATTATCAAGAGCGCCCACCTAGCCTGATCGATACGCTCTTGCCAAAAGCAGGGCGAGGTGCGAAATAAGCGCAGCGCTGTTCGTGTTATCTCGTCTCAATATGCCCGCACCACGAACGACATCACCCTTCCGCGTCTGGTCTAACCCTCGCCGCGGTCGCTCGCCTATCTGACGAAAGGAGTATGTCTCATGAATTCCCGTCACTATCTCCCGATCGTGCTGCTCCTAGGGTCGATCGGACTCTGTCCCCTCACCTCTTCTGCGGGAGAACCGCTGAAATCGAAATCGCTCCCGCCGATTCCCTTGAGCGTGGAAGAGATTCACGCCTGGATCGATCGCTCGCACCCACTCCTCAGGGGAGCCGGCACAGAGAAAACCATGGCACGAGGAAAAATGCTCAAAGCATTAGGCGCCTTCGAACCAACCCTGATCAACGATACGGAACTTGAACGATTCATCAAGAGTTCAGACCCCGGCAAAGGCACCCAAACGGTGGGCTTCAACGACACACTCGTCGAAGCGCGCCACCCCTGGGGATTTCGCTACAGCGCAGGGGTACGGCATGCCATCGGCGATGCAACCATTCCCGACCTTTCATTTGGCGGGGGCAACAATCAAGTCCTGCTCGGAGGCTTTTTCCCGCTGCTCCGAGGCCTCATGATGAATCCCGAAAATGCCGAACTCCAGCGATCCGAATTGGCCAATCCAAAGGCGGAAGTGCAGATCTCTCAAACAAGACAGGACCTGTTCCTGGCGGCAGCCACACAGTTTTGGGATTGGGTCACCGCGGTAAAGCTTGCAGAAGTACAGCGCCGGGCCGTAGGTGTGGCCGAAGATCGATATCGACAGGTCGAGGGCCGCGCCAAAGCAGGAGCCGTCGCGCCGCTCGACGTGGTCGAGGCTAATCAGGAGGTTCAGCGCCGCCGCGAGGTGGCCATCGCCGTGCAACGGCTGGTGGAACAAGAACAGCTGAAACTGTCCATGTTCCTCTGGGATAATAACGCGCCCGTCTCGCCGCATCTGGAGCGAGCCCCGGACTTCCCGTCGACCATGCTGGTGCCGGCGCCTGACACCATCCAAGCCCATAAACTCCAAGCGAAAGTCGATCGGCCGGAGGTCAAGGAGATCGGCATCGAAGCCAAGCTCAACAATATCGATCTGGAGCTGGCCAAAAACAACCTCCTCCCAAGCCTGGATGCTGAAGCAGCGCCCGCGCGCGCGCCGGAGAAGTTCGTGCTGGGGCTCGGCTACCGCTTTGGACTGGAGCTCAAGATTCCGATCCTCCAGCGAAAGAGCCGCGGCGAAGTCCTGGAAGCGCAAGGCAAGGCAGATCGATTTGTCTTCATGCAGCAATTTCGCGAACAACAAGTGCTCATCGATGTCGACAATGCCCTCTCCGCCCTCGAACGTGCCAAGGAGCGTGTCGCGGCCGCAGCCGAATCGCTCCGGCTAGCCAAGACACTCGAAGAAGGGGAGCGCTTCCGGTTTAGCCTTGGGGCCACCAGTATCCTCTTCGTCAACTTGCGGGAGCGGAATTCGGTCGATTCGGAGAGCCAGGTGATCCGAGCCAAAGCGGACTA
The DNA here is from genome assembly GCA_005116815.1 of Nitrospira sp. GTDB lineage: Bacteria > Nitrospirota > Nitrospiria > Nitrospirales > Nitrospiraceae > Palsa-1315. The sequence goes on from SWDR01000028.1 coordinate 43,684, forward strand.
TCAAAAGGCCCAAGCCTTATACCAATGGGCCATCGGAGCCTGGGCCAGAACGACGCCGTTTGTGACCCCCGTGACCTATCGCGCAAGAGATTGATTGAGAAGAAGTGGCTTTTCTTTCACTGCTTTGATAGCGTGAGAGCATAACGCGCCTGTTCCCATACATCGGCTCGCCCTGCCCTTCTCACACCATGCATCGAGGGGCAGGACCAGCCGAGGAAAAAGGCGGATTCCGTGCAAAGTCAGGTCGTTCATCAACAAAATCTGTTTCAATCGATGCTCGCATGCCTGGGCGTCCTCTTCCGTTTGGAACGGCGGATCCTCGCTCTGATCGTCTCGTATTCGCTCGCCATTGGACTGTTTTCCCTCATCGTTCCTCTCACAGTCCAAGAGCTCGTCAACACGTTTGCCTTCGCCATTCAGCCCATTACCATTGTGACTCTCGCCGGGGTGATGGTGGCCGGGCTCATGTTCGTCGGAGCGTTTCGAGCCTTACAGTTCTATTCCGTCGAGGTGTTGGAGCGCCGGATCTTCGCTCGGGTTGCCCTCGGGATGGCCCAACAGTTGCCCCAGCTACAATTTTTAGGGTTTAAGCCCCGCTATGCCAATTACTTCATGGAAACAATCTTTATGCAACGGGCGCTCTCCGTCCTCCTCGTTGACCTGATCAATGTCATCGTGGGCGGGGCGGTCGGCATGACCATCCTGGTCTTTTATCATCCCTACTTCTTGCTGTATAACGCACTGCTCATGGCAGGATTTACCGTCGTCTTTTTCCTCATGTCGCATGGAGGACTGAAGGCCACCATCAACATGTCCCATGCGAAATATGACACCCTGCATTGGCTGCAGGAGATCTCGTTCAATCTGCTGCACTTCAAAGCCACAGACAGCCAAGCCATACTGATGCGAAGAACCGACGAGTTAGTCCAGTCCTACGTTGAGACCAGACAAACTCGATTCGGCATTCTGATTCGCCAATACCTGGGATCGGTCGGCTGGCAAGCCGTCGCCCACAGCGGACTCCTCGCGACGGCCGGATGGTTGTTATCCATCGGCCAATTGACGCTTGGACAACTAGTCGCCGCCGAGGTTGTTGTCAGTGGACTCCTTTTGAGTTTTGATGCCGTCGTCAAACGCATGGGACACATTTATTACTTCCTCACCGGTTTGAACGAGCTCGATTTTCTCTTCTCGCTTCCAAAGGACCAAGCCTCCGCCACCCTGTCCGTCCCGTTGCCGGATCCTACCATTCACGGTATTCGCGTGACCTGCAAAGACCTCGCGGTCATTCACCCTGGCCTGCCTCCGATCTTCGAGCAGTTCAACCTTGAAGTCACCCCCGGGGAAAAAATCGGTGTCTACGCCAGTACGGCTGCAGCCAAAACGGCGCTCGCACGAGTCTTGGCAGGACTGGAAACGCCGACCGGTGGTGTCCTTCGCTACAACGGGGTAGACCTTCGCCACCTCGATCTTCACGCCATCAACCGCTGTCGAGGGTTCATGATCGACTCCCAGCTCTCTCTGTTCGAGGGCACGATCGAAGATAACATTGTGTTGGGACGATCCTATATTCCGTATAGCGATATCCGGTGGGCACTACGCTTCACCGAACTGGAAGAAGACGTCGACGCATTCCCGCAAGGACTCAAGACCCACATCCGGGCCCCCGGGAAAATCCTGGCTCCGACGCATATCATGCGGATCCTGCTCGCACGTGCCATCCTGGCTCGTCCGCAAATTCTGATCTTTGACGGCATCATCCACAACCTGCAACCGACTATGCGCGAGACCGTCTTGCGGCGGCTCTGCTCAAAAGACGAACCCTGGTCGGTGATCTTTGTGTCGAACGATCCGAATCTCACACCGCACGTCGATCGACGAATCATTCTCGATTAAGTAAGGGAACAGAGTGGAACTGACAACATTTTTTCGATCATTTCGTCCGAGCGCCTCACAACTATTGATCAGCCTCCTGGTTGCCGGACTTGGGTGGCTCAGCGGACAAGCCTTGAGCAGCGTCGACCAGGATTTACGCATTATGTATACCGAGTACACGCTCGGAGCCACCGACCTTGCTCATATTTCTGCAGACATCATGCGGTACCGGAACACCATCATCCGCGCGCTCGAAGCGGACAGCCAGAAGGACTTCGAGCGAATCACGGAATCCCTGCCCGCACAACGCGCGAGAATTCAGCATGCCGTAGACCGGTATGCGGCCGCAGGGCTGCGCGTCTCACGGAGCGGGCGTAGTGAGCCTGAAGATATCGAGGCGGTCCGGCGCAGTCTCGACCAGTATTTTTCCGTGGCCAGCACGACTGTACAACTCTTGACGCAGGAATGGACCGCCGTCTCTCCAGCGGAACGGGAAAGCATCAGACGAAAAGCGGAGGAACATGCCTCCGATAACGCAGGACCGAAAATGATTCAGGTCAGCCTCGCGCTGGACCGGCTATTGGACACTGTGGCGGATGTGGCAAAAGACATGCGGGATGAGGGCACCAAGGCGATCCAGCGCACAAGCCTGCTGCTCGTAGGTGGAAGTTTTTTTATCGCCTTTTTGAATCTCTTCTTCACCAGACAGCGTGGAGGAACCTCCCAGCACAGGGATGGTCCGGATGAACGCGAGATCGATTCCGTCCACAGGCCCATCCCGCGTCCATTGGCCAGCGACTCCCCAGCGGCGGCCCTACGTCAGGAATAGTTCGTTCTGGGTCAACCTACCCGCTTATGCCGTGACTGCTCCCTCGCCCGACAGCCCGAAAAAGCTGTGCACGCTCCTCGTCAGTAAGCGGTTTCCACGCTCCTGAGGCTAATCCACCAAGCGTCAGATGCATGATCCTGACACGGTGCAACATGAGCACCCGATACCCCAAGACTTGGCACATGCGCCGGATCTGTCGATTGCGGCCTTCGGTGAGAATGATGCGGAACCGTGCGGGACCGAGCCGGTCAATCCGGCAGGGTTTAGTCGGACGGTCGAGAATGTCGACCCCCTGAGCCATACGGTCAACGAATGTCTGGTCAAACGGTCGATCGACGGATACCTCGTATTCCCGCTCATGCCCATGCTCGGTTCGGAGAATCTCATTCACGATATCTCCGTCGTTCGTGAGTAGGATGAGACCGGACGAGTCCTTATCGAGTCGGCCGATTGGAAAAATTCTCTCCGGGTGGCCGATCTCCGCGATGATGTTACGAGCCACATGCGACTCGCTGGTTGTCGTCACGCCGACAGGCTTGTGATACTTGATATAGACCGAGGCCGTTCCCCAGGGAATCACCTGTCCGTCTCGTGCGATGACGTCTTGAGGCGTCACCTTATCTCCCAAGGAGGCCACCCGTTGATTGATAGTCACGCGACCGGATTCAATCAAGCGATCGGCCTCACGCCGAGAGCAAATGCCATGGTGTGTAAAAAACTTATTGATGCGAAGCTGGTCGGTCACAGGGTAGGCATGCTGTTTCAGTGAACGCGACGGCCCGCGTGAATTCGCCCCAACATGCGGTAGATCAAGCGGGCGATACAAAACTGCGGAGCGACGAACCCTTCGATCGGAGCAATCTCGCTGATATCCATCCCGAGGATGCCTGGGCCGTTGGCCAACGCGGTGATGAGATTCAGCGTATCGTACCACCCCAACCCACCGGGCTCAGGAGTACCGAGTGCAGGAACCAACGAGGCATCAAGCCCATCACAGTCGAAGGTCAAATAGACCGGCCCGCGACAGGCCTTCACCACCTCAGGAACCCAGCGAGAGGCCTTGCCCTCATAGGGTCCTGACGGATCAAGAATATCGGCGGCAAAGAACGTAGAAATCCGATCGGTGCTCTGGATGCGATCGATTTCTTCCGGAGAAATTGACCGAACCCCGACTTGAACCAACGGCAATCCGTCATCGACCACGCGTGCCATAACGCTGGCGTGGCTGTAGGGGTTTCCCTGGTAGGCCTTCCGCAAGTCGCCGTGGGCATCGATTTGCACCACGCACAAGTCAGGATAACGACGGGCATGGGCTCTGATCGCCCCCAACGCACCGGTATGTTCCCCGGTTAAGGTCACGACAAACCGACCGGTCCCGACATGCGGTGTGACGAAGGCATCAATGGCATCCACCGCTTGCCGATCGACTTTGCCGTCGAGGTCGAGCGAACGGATGGTGGCGACCCCGCCCCATTCGCGATAGGGCTCACAACGAAGTGTTTCGTCGTATAACTCGACCTGTTGAGACGCCTCGATGATCGAGGATGGCCCTCGATCGGATCCCAATACGTAGCTGGAAGTATGTTCGTAGGGCGCAGGGAGGATATAGACGCCAGCCTGATCAGGATGGCACCAAGGCTCTTCGAGCCCGAGGAAGTTCTGGTCGATACCTTCCCATCCGGCAGGAAGCGTCATGGGCGTTCACTCACTCGACAGGGCTACCGACGCCGTTTCGGGATATTTTCTTCTGGAATGAACACGGCCAACGCGATCACGGTCGTCCAGCGATTGGGCTTTCCGATCGCAGACTGGGTGATGTTGAGCGTCCGAACGATCTTGCCGGCCATCTTGAAGACTTGTTCCCGTTCTTTCCAGGCGATATTCGGATCGAACTCGACGCCAAGCGTCGTCGCCAACATCTGTGCCGCCAAGTCTTCCGTATATTCGCCGGTCTCTTCATCGGTTTCACCATGAGCATGGTGCTCGGACAGATAGCCATAGGTCCGGCGATCCGTCGGGATCGCCAAGCCGATCGAGGCGGAGACCAGGCGATTCCGTTCGTTCGTTTCCGACCGCGCCATCACACAAAACGTGATTTCACCGGGGTTCAGTAATTTCTCGCCGCGCGCACGCGGGATAATTTTGCAATTCGGGGGAAGAATTGACGACACCGTGACGAGGTTACAATAGGCCACGCCGGCTGCTCGCAAGGCTTGCTCGAAGGAGGCCAGCTTTTCTTTATGGACTCCAACGCCTCGCGTCAGAAACATCTGCGTAGGTACCATCGTCTCTTCTCCTTACGTTATCCAAGCAACTAAGGGACGGACGCATGGTTCACTGACATGCGCGCCCACAGTACGACTTTTCATAAGCACAGGGTCGCTGTTGTACCAAGATTGGCGCCGCTTCGCAATATCCCGCGACGTTTTTTTCCTTAGGCCCCGGCGGGCGGCCTGAGATTTAACACCAGCATGCGGGGCTCGGTCATGTCCTCGATCGCGGCCTGGACCCCTTCGCGGCCGATTCCAGAGTCCTTGACGCCCCCGTAGGGCATATGATCGGCCCGGAACGTCGGGATCTCATTGGCCAGCACCGCCCCGACTTCAAGATGCCGAAACGCATGAAAAATCGCATTCACATTCTGAGTAAAGACCCCGGCTTGAAGCCCATAATCTGACTGGTTGAGCGCCGTGATCGCTTCGTCGAAGTGACGATAGGGGGTCACAGTCACCACCGGCCCAAATACTTCCTGGCAAGATACTTTCATCGTTGGCGTCACGAGGGAGAGCACCGTCGCCTCCACCACTGAGCCCAACCGTTTTCCGCCCAGAAGCACTCGCGCCCCCTGCGAGACGGCTTCCCCGATCCAGGCCTCGACACGATGGGCTGCGGCCGAATCAATGAGTGGGCCAACCACCGTCGACTGATCGCTCGGGTCTCCGGCTTTTAGACGCGCAACCTGTAACAGCAATTTCGTCGTGAATAGGTCCGCAATAGCATGATGGACAAAGATGCGCTGCACGGAAATACAGGTCTGGCCGGCATAGCCGAACCCACCGGCTGCGCAACGCTGTGCGGCAACCTCCAAATCGGCATCGGGCTCCACGATCACGCCTGCGTTCCCCCCGAGCTCCAACACCACCTTCTTCTTCCCGCACTTGGCCTTCAACATCCATCCCACGGCGGCACTCCCGGTAAAACTCAGGAGCTTGAACCGAGGATCGACGACGAGCTGTTCTGCCACTTGGTTGTCGCAGGGCAGGACGTTGAGTGCGCCAGGAGGAAGCCCCGATTCCAGCACGACTTCGCCCAGCAGTAATGCGGTGAGGGGCGTCTGTGGCGCCGGCTTGATGAGAATGGAATTGCCGGCAGCCAGCGCTGGCGCGACCTTGTGGGCGACAAGATTCAACGGACAATTATGGATGAGGCGAGCGCGGGATAAGTGAGCGTGGCGTGTGGTGGTCCCAACGGGATTTGAACCCGTGTTTAAGCCTTGAGAGGGCTCCGTCCTAGGCCAGGCTAGACGATGGGACCAGATACCAATGACGTAAGATCGAGCTGGCACAGTAGCACAGGGGCTTTTGACTTTTCAATTCCTCATGATTTGGAGCAGTATTCAGACTGCTCCAACCTGGCTTCACCTGCGACTTGACAGGGACGATGGCATAGCCTACCTTGCGGAAAATACGTGCGGCGGGCCTCTGGGAAAGGGGATTCTTCTGTCGTCGGCCCCCTCTTCCTTTCGACAGACTCATGGTGGAACATGAACAACCCGCTCCAAGCCAAAACCAAATCTATCGGCATCACAGACTCCCCTGAACTAATCGACCTCGAAAAGCCTGAACAGGGCCTTGAGCTCCACCTCGGCTCGAACGTGTTTCGAAACACGAACGGCGTCATTAAACTCCAAGGCAAGGAGCAGGTGGTGCTGGAGCTGCAGCCCGATCCCTTCACCCTGCTCCTGACTATGGACTTCTATGATGACCAGGGGACTCGGATCGGTCACATCAGACGGAATACTCTGTCAGCGCATAGCGCAGCCCGCTTCACCGTTACCGTGAAGGTCGGCGACGAGACCAGCCCCCCTTCGGTCGCCGTCACAGACCTGACGACTGAACGCACGGTGTTCGAGGCCTGCCTTATCCAGAAAAGAAAGATCCGCATTACCGTGGGGCACTTCAATGCCCATACCGGCGAATTGGTGACTGTCAGCCCGCACTACTGCCGCATTGGCACTGGCCTCACCCTATTTGGCAATGTCGCGGAAAGCCGCGGCGGCGCAGCCACAATCGGATAGTCCCTTCCCCAAACACAGCAGCCTCAACTCATACGTTTCCACCCCTTCGATCGAGAGCACAACCACGCACACCACTCCAATCGCTTGCTGAAACAGACATCCTTTTTGACAAGCGGAAAAACTTCCGTACAATCAAAGCATGTCGGATATCATGAAACCGAGCGTGCAAGCCTTCCTGGTCTGCGATCAGGTCATTGAGGACAGCGTCACCAGAAAAAAGAGCCTCATTGGCCTCTTCACCCACCTACAGGCGGTGAGCTTTCCATTTCAACATTCACAAATGGGGCTGTACTTCTGCCTCACCGACGCCGAAGGGACCTATCACTTCGACATCGATTTGATTTACCTCAACAACGAACAACTCGTCTGCCGGGCGGCCCTTCCGAATATCATGATCGCTGACCGCCTTCAAATTTCAGACTTTGGAATCAATATTCCATCCCTGGTCTTCCCTGCCCCTGGCCGTTATGAGTTTCGTCTACGCATGGAAGGGCATCTCATCGCGCAGAAAGACTTCAGTGTGATGCAGATGCCCACTCACCAAACCGCATAGAACGCACCCACACCCCTCTCTTCCTGCTCAGGCGCATGAGGCCTTCTCCCCTATGCCGTTCTTATGGTAGAACAGCCGCGATGATGTGTTCACATATCTCCCAGGAGTCAACAACCTCGCATGTCTGATCAGGCTGGTGCTTCGAACTTTATTCGCGAAATCGTGACCGCCGATCTCGCTGCCGGCAAACATGGCAACCGAGTGGTCACGCGCTTTCCTCCTGAACCGAACGGTTACCTCCATATCGGCCATGCGAAATCTATTTGCCTGAACTTCGGCTTGGCACAGGATACCCCGAACGGCATTTGCCACCTGCGATTCGACGATACCAACCCGACCACCGAAGATCCTGAGTATGTCCAGGCCATTCAGGACGATGTCCGATGGCTGGGGTTCGACTGGCACGAGAAGATGTTTTTCGCCTCGGATTACTTCGAACGACTCTACGAATTTGCCGTAAGACTGATCCAGAAAAACCTCGCGTACGTTGACACGTTGACGGCTGAAGACATGCGTAGCTATCGCGGCACACTCACAGAACCCGGTAAAAATAGCCCTTCTCGCACCCGCTCCGCCGAGGAAAATCTTGACCTCTTTCGACGTATGCGAGCAGGAGAATTCGCCGACGGAACCCATACCCTTCGAGCCAAAATCGACATGGCCTCGCCCAATATCAACCTGCGCGACCCAGTCCTCTACCGCATCAGACATGCGACGCATTATCGAACCGGAAGCGCCTGGTGCCTGTACCCGGCCTACGACTATGCCCATCCCCTCTCGGACGCACTTGAAGGAATCACGCACTCCATCTGCACCTTGGAGTTCGAAGATCACCGGCCCCTCTACAATTGGGTAGTCGAACAGGCTGAGGCGCCGTGCCGGCCACAGCAGATCGAGTTTGCCCGCTTAAATCTGACCTATACCGTCATGAGTAAACGGAAGCTGCTTGAGTTGGTCAGCAAGAAACTCGTGACCGGATGGGACGATCCACGATTGCCGACGATTAAAGGCCTCCGTCGCCGCGGCTATACACCGGAAGCGATTCGGGCATTCTGTGACCATATCGGCGTCGCCAAGCGCGAAGCCACCGTCGAAATGCAGCTGCTCGAACACTTCGTTCGCGAAGACCTGAATAGACGCTCGCCGAGAGTCATGGCGGTCTTGCGGCCGCTCAAGATCATCCTCGATAACTATCCCGAGGACCAGTCCGAAGAGCTGGAGGCCATCAATAATCCGGAAGTAAGGATGATGGCGGTCAAAGGCGTGCCAAGGAAGATGGCCGCCGTCAGTGCGCCAATGAAAGGCGCAGTGCCATAGTA
>SWDR01000028.1:52656-85209 GCA_005116815.1 Nitrospira sp.
GGGCGGTTACGTCCGCCACCATAGGCCAGGCCACCGCCCATTTCCGCTCCACCTGTCTGGAAAACTCAGCGGCAGTAACGGCTGGAAGCTTGGCCATGCCCTTCTTTTCCAGCGTACGAAGCATGCGGGCATAGAGCTGCGCGATCGCATGCTGTGAGGGCGCAATCGAGAGATGCATACTGGCCCAGAGGCCTATCCTGTCCCGGAGCATAAGTAGGAGCAAGGCCAAACCGACCACCACCATTCCCGTAATAAGCTCCAACACCCCCGGCTGGACGATTCTGGACAGACGCGCCAGACGATTGAGTACATGGCCTATTGGAGCGCTCAACGCCGACACCCAGCCACTCACTCTCTCACGCAATGCATCACTGCCTTCTCGAACTCCGTGAACAACTGCTAATTGATCCTTCCCGCTATAACGAACAAACAGACGATCCCACTGTAATCGAAAGGATTCCCCAAATCGTCGAATAGACTCCCATCGAGAAGTCCCGACCGCTGCGCTGACGCTGGGTGTGGGATCCATCGTGATCCAGCCAGATTGCGGAAAGTAGACCTCAACCCAGGCATGCGCGTCCCGCTGGCGCACAGTGAAGTATCCCCCAAACTCGTTCCATTCTGTGGCCAAGAATCCTGTCACCAGTCGAGCTGGAATCCCTACCGTGCGTAACATCATGACCATCGCAGTTGCGTAATGCTCGCAGTATCCCGTCTTACGTACGAATAGAAACTCATCGAGTGGATGACTTAGTGTTGCTGTATCGGCCTCAAGGCTGTACCGATAGTTTTCCAAAAGATGCTGCTGGATCGCGAGCGTTTGTCCAAATGGTGTCGCGGCCTGCTGAGCGACCCGATGCGCGAGGTCAGCAACCTGCTGTGATTCTACGGGAACTTGGAGGTAGCGGGAACGAATAGAGTCGGGATAGACCAGAGCCATCGCGGCCCGGTCGCCCGCGACGAGCTGCGGGACCTGAGAGGTGACAGAATATCGGGAACGAGAAGAAGGAGAGAGCGGCAAGTGGAGGCCACTCATGGCATCAACCTGTACGGCGAGAAAATCACCGCTCACAACTTCCGCGAATGGAGCGGCAAACAAGACTGGGGTATCGAGCGTTTCCAGCAGAATATCTTGGCGGATCGGCACGGATAGGCTGTCCGGGAGACGACTGCCAACTGGACGCGCAAGGAACACCCCCTCCGCCACGAGACTCAATGAACGGCGACGGGTTCCGCTGTGGCTCCATGATCGTCCATCGTATTGATCGTAGGCGAGGCCTCGTAAATAGAGGCGATCTTTCGCAACAGTCGGTTGGTCAGGCAATTCAACCCGCATGACGATCTGAGGATCCTGTTTGACAGACCCAATCGTCCCCAGGTCCACCCGATCGGAAAATCCCGTCGTCCGCAGAGCTTCCCCATGTGTTTTTTGTAATACGCCGGCCCCGATACGAGGGATCACAAAGAAAATGGCAAGTGTCAGACCAACCGTGATGACGGCGACTCCGTTCGTCAACCAAAAGAATCGGTGAGTGATCCTGCTCGGGGGTGTTGCGTGACGGGCTGCCGTGCTCGTGGGTGTAATGACGGCTGAGGATTCGCCCGTTTCCTGGGTCAAGTGATACAGCAAGAGTGTCCAGACCGCCCCGAGCAGGTACAGCAGAAAAATCGGCAGATACCATGCATCGGTTGTGAGTGCAGCGGACGCCAGGATTGCCATGAGACTGATGGCATAGAGGTGCCGATAATCACACCGCTGTTGAAGGGTGAGCAACTTGATGCTCAGTAACATAACCAAGAAATGGATACCAGCCGGGAGAAGATCTTGTGATACCACCGTCAAATCGATCAGAAATATGACAAAGGCGCCGATCAACAGAACGTTCCAAATGGCTGGGGAAACAATGACCAGTGCCATCGCACGCCGAACAAATGAAATCCCTCCCGCGTCACACAACTTGACGATGAGGATGATCGCCGTCGGAAGGGCGATCCAGAGGGGGACACTTTGCGCAAACACCAGACCGCTGAATGCAATGATCGCGAGGAGGACGGAGCTGAGCTTAAAGGCTTGATCAAAAGGCATGAGTTAATTCTTCGAGTTGTGCCGCATGGAGCACTCGATTGGCCTGTACCGTGCTTGCAGATCCCGCCTGCTCCGACCAGGGGACAACCGCCACCGTATACCCTCGATCGGCTTCGTGGGGGAGCGATAGGGACTCGCTGCTCTGGTTGGCCTCACTTGTTTCAGGCGGATGCCGTTCGCAAAGCGCCAACAGGCGTAGCATCGCAAAGAGATGGGCAGATCCGGATCCGAGACCAGAGTCCTCCCTCCCAACGATCAGTCGCACAGGGTACGCCCGTTCGGTCAGTTGCCAGAGGAGCGATGCAACGAATGTCACACTTCGTTCGAATAGCGGTTCGCTTTCGTCTGGAGCCACGATCGAAAGAATGACCAGAATTCGACGCTGATCTTCTGCTTCGGTTTCCCGCACGATGAGCTGGGATGTGCGGGCCGTTGTCATCCAATGAATGGATCGCGAGTCATCGCCCGGCTGATAGAGGCGTAAGTTGTAGAGTTGGGTCCCATGTCCTCGTCGTGAGAGAGACTCTCCTTGTCCTTCGCTGACCAACTCATCCATGAATCGCAGGGCGAGTGGCTTGATAGGAGGACTGACAAGCAGATGCGCTTCCGTGGCGTAGAACCCTTTCTTGAGAAATAACCCAAATGGAAATAGCGTCTGCGCCCGGATGCCTTCAAACCGAATCCAGCCCCGTTTTGTTGCAAGTAGTGGATAGGACAGGAGCATCGAGCTCTGCGCGGGTAGCAGGTGAATGGCGAGTCCTCGGTCGACCTCCTGGCCTTCGACAACATCAAGAAAACGCAGGGAAAAGCTGGGCAGGTGCCGATGCCGGTTGGCGACTGAGAGCGTGAGTGTGGTCGGCTCATTGGCCATGATGAGATCAGGCACATGCCGGCGAATTTCCAACCGGCGAAGACAATGTTCGGAGAGCAGTCCTGATATCACGATGAGGCTGAGCATCATCGCCAACAGTAAGTAAAATAGATTGTTGCCGGTGTTAATGGCGGCAAGCCCGATCCCGAACGTAAACAGAAGAAACCTGGTCCCTTCGGGTGTAAAACGAATCGACCGCCGACGGGACAGACCTCGCAGAGACGAGAAGACCGAAAAGGCACGGAGGGTGAGAAGTGGGTGCTTCACGCGGGTACTTCATCCAGTTGGCCGAGACGCCCATCCGTGACAGGCTAGACGGGGACGGGAACGGTCTCAACAATATCGAGAACCATACGTTCGGCCTGTTCGAAACTCTGGGTCCGCATCCCATGGGTCCGATTCAGCATGACACGGTGGGACAGCACGATCGGCGCCAGCTCCTTGATGTCGTCGGGAAGGCAATAGTCGCGTCCCCGGACGACCGCCAGTGCCTTGGCAGCCTTGCTCAGCGCTAGCGCTCCACGGGTACTAACGCCCAGAGAAAGTAGCTCACTCTGACGGGTTGCTTGTACAATCGCGAGCAAATAGTCTGTCACGCTCTCTTCCATATGCACCTGATCGACGCGGGCCTGTAATACCAATACTTCGTGAGCCGTCAACACCGCTTCCAATGCTTCAGCCGGATGCAACGAATGTGAACGGTCGAGCACCTTACGCTCTTCCTCAAGCGAGGGGTATCCAATAGAGAGGCGCATCAGAAACCGGTCGAGTTGTGACTCTGGAAGAGGAAATGTCCCATGATATTCGGCAGGGTTCTGCGTCGCGATAACCATAAAGGGCTGCTCAAGCGGATGGGTCTGATTATCGACGGAAATCTGTGCCTCGCTCATCGCTTCCAGAAGACTGCTCTGAGTCTTCGGCGTGGTGCGATTGATCTCGTCAGCCAGTACAACATTGGCAAATATTGGACCCGGTATGAACTCGAACCCCTGTTTTTGCCGATTGAACATCGAGACGCCGACGATGTCGGAGGGCAAGAGATCGCTGGTGAATTGAATGCGCTTGAACGAACAGTCGAGTGACCTGGCCAAGCTATGTGCCAACGTGGTTTTACCGACCCCTGGCACATCTTCGAGCAACAGATGGCCTCGAGCCAGAAGACAAACCACCGCCATCTCGATCACATGGGCTTTCCCCTTGATGACCAGCCCAATATTGTCCTGGATCGCCCGGATGGTGTGAACTGAACTCATGTTGTGATTAGTGGTCCTGGTGATTCAGGCGTGCATGGTGATCTGGCACGATCGAAGTCTAACAAAGGGTCTGGAGACGGTCAATTTTCACGTGAGTTTTTGCATCAACCAGTCTGGAGACGGCGACGCATAAGGGTTTGCGACGGCGGGACGGTTCTATTCCCGGTCTATTCCGGCACGAGGATCAGCATCCAAGGAGGGGTCTCCTCGACCATGTCAGAAAACCGACGGGCGGTACTACTGGAGGGGATGCCTGGGAAGACGGCTCCTCGGCGAATCTGAACGGAGCGGAAACGATAGGTTGGACTCTGCATGGGGAGAAGTGGGAGCACGCGTGGAATCTGCCTGCGTAACAGGCCGCAATCTGAGAGGTTCAGAGTCTCGCCTTGCGCAAGGCTCGAGAGTCGCTCGAAGATCTCGCCGAAAATCGTCGGGAGATTCGCTGCTGTGAACGGCTGATTGTCCGGTCGATAGCCAACCTCGTCGAGAAGTTGTGCGAGGACTTCCCAGAAGACCTGGGTATCCACGGCTCCAAGGACACAGAGGAGGCCGCGGCGCGCCAACAAGTCGAGCAGGGATAGGGGGCCTCGAATCTCAAACTTCCAGGGAGGAAAGAGCAATGCACGGTCCCCATGCTGAACCTCCAGTGCCTGTTCGCCTGCATATTGGGTCTTCCGGAATGTGCCTTTGGTTCGATGGAGCTCTTGCGTGACGATCTGATCGGACAATCTGGTCGGTTCGTAGGCAAATGTGGGGGTCGCAGGAGCCCAGCAGGTTGCGATTGTATAGCGCGGTGCCAGCTTCCCGGCTTGATCCAGGGTACCCAGATCAAACATGTCGTGGTTTCCAAAGAATTGAAACGAGAGCCCGGTCCGGGACCGCAGGCCATTGAGTCGCTCCCGTTCCGGATGGAGAGGGCCGCCCAGCTGTGAGCCTGGCTGAAGGCGATCAAGGGCATGGAGAATCAACTCGCGCTGTCGCTGTTGAAGGGGAACGACATATTGCTCGACCAGTTCAGTGGCAAACGAGAGGTCGCCAGCGCCCACATCGAGCAGGGACGCCACATCCGCATCGAGCAACAAGTCAAATGGATTACCGTGGGAATGAACGAATGCTTCAATTTCATCGCTCCGAAGGGAACTCATTGGCCATTGGGACGTCGGATCCTCAACAACACCGAGCCATACACACAAAGCCCGAACGGCTTTTGTCGGAGGTAGGCCTGTGAGTTCCTTCAGTCGGGGGCCGGGAAGATCCTGAATCCGTGCGGCTTCCGCATTTCCCAACGCCACGGTCATGGCGTCACGGATGGTGACAGACAGATCGGCACGATGGGCTTCCTCAATCAACCGTTTCAACGTCGCCGTGAGCCGGCTCGCCTCAACAAGTTTGCGGGAGGCCTCCCACTCCTTCTCTCGTTCCTGCAAGAGCTGTGTGACCTGTGAACGGAAGTCTGCAAGGACCTGTGCTGTGGAATTCATGAGTCGGTTGGTGCGAGGGTTCCTATTGGTAGATCAGTCGATGTTCAGCCGAAGAATGTCTGTCAGCATAACGACCTGGGCCATGAGCGTCAAGGATCACGTCTTGCCGCATCGCGAGACCTATGTTAGGTAGAGATCATGCGTAACACTCCTGTACCGTTCGCGAGGCACGCGATCTTTGCTATGGGCCAACTGCTATTGGTCGTTGGGGCCTTGTGGGGCTTCGTGGCCTGCACGAGTGGAGGCGGAGCGGTATCTTCGATCTCCTCGCGCGATCACCACCGTACTCCGTTCCAGGAATGGCAGATCATCGACACGGCGACGGGGCAACCGGTCTCCCTCGACCAATGGACCTCGCTGTTGCTGCAGCAGGACATCATTTATCTGGGCGAAGAACATCACAATCGTTTTCACATTGATGCAGCAATACAACTTTTACGGGGACTGAAAGCGGAAGGGCGCACGCCGGTCCTGGCCATGGAAATGTTCGGCTGGGACGGCCAAGCAGCATTGGATCAGTATCTTTCCGGTTCCGAACCGACCAGACAGGCATTCCTCGAGGCTGTCCAGTGGAGACAAAACTGGGGCGGTTCTTACGAGGACTATGAACCGCTGGTCCTGTTGGCAAAGGAGCAACATTGGACGGTTCGGGCCATGAATCCCCCAAAGGCCTTAGTCCGAAGCGTCGCCCAACAGGGATTGGCTCAGGCACAATCTGATCCGGTCATGACGGAATGGGGCATGAAGGACGAAGCCATCGTCGATGATCCTGTCTACCGTGCCCGCATTCTCGAACAACTCCAGGCCTGTCATGGCGGCGGGAACGATAGCCTCTATCAAACAATGTATGAAGCCTCCATGGTCCGAGACGAAGCTATGGCCAAAACCTTAGTCAAACGTCTCACTCAAATTCGCGCTGAAACTGATGTGATGGCAGGACCGCTGGTGAGCTATACCGGAGGCGGACATATTCAGTATAACCTTCCAGTTCCGAAACGAGTGGTCCGCCGCCTGACCGATCCTGTCCGCCAGGTGACTGTCTACATGACATCGTTCGAGGTGGAGCGTATCGAGGAACTACAAGAGATGATCCGGGAAAAGATTGCCGATTATCTCTGGCTGACCCCTGTCAGTAGTCAGGGGCCGCCTCGCCGATGCCGATAGAAACATAAGCCGTGAGGGCCGCCTCTCACATACATATAAGGAGACGTGATGTCTGACAAACCAGTGATAGCCCAGCGAACTCCCTGCACGTTAGAAGTTGGTCCGGGAACCGTCTATTGGTGTCGATGTGGCCGCTCAAAGACACAACCGTTTTGCGATGGATCCCATACGGGGACTGACTTCTCACCAATGGAAGTCCATTTCGATGAAAAAAAACGGGTCTCGCTCTGTGGCTGTAAACACACGAAGAAGCCTCCCTTCTGCGATGGCTCTCACTCGAAGATCTAACGAGCAGCCCTTCGTCTGGCGTGAGACTGTACGATCTGATTTTTGAGGACGGCTCGTTGATGCCTCAGGGAGGATCTCGACGCATCATGACTACCGGTGAAAATCCGACGAACTCTTGACAGTTTAGTCGACCCGTCTCAGACTACGCGGGAACATCAGTTGGAGTCGTTCGCGATTGGGAACACAGCGCATGCGAAATAAGATCCCCTGCTCTGCTGAGCGGTTAAGCCTCCTGGATCCTCCTATGATCCAGGCAGTGGTCGATCGTAATGCCTTTCACATCGGCAGCCAGTACCTCTCCGAGAATCGCGTTCGAATTGTCGAGGCCGATGACGCGCAGATTTCTTCCGCCGTCATTGGAAACTCCGGTCTCTACGAACAGACGATCCGTCTCAAGGAAGGGCATCTCATTTCCAAATGCAGCTGTTCACTGCCTGAAGAGCCCATGTGCCGCCATTGCATCGCGGTTCTGCTGGAGTATCATCGGTGGGCGCAGCCAAGGAACGGTCAACAAAAGAAGACGAAGCCATCCGCAGCCCCGCAGCCAGCACAGGCCCCTCCGACTAACAATGGTGCGTCTACACCAACACCAACCGCTGCCGCGACGACGACGGACTTTAAGTTGGGGGAGGTGATGGCCTTCATTGAATGGCTTCAGCCCACGATCAAGGCGTTGGAGCGGTACTCAAGGCTCAGCACTATGGCCGGAACATCGGCGCGTCGTTGCCGAAGCGCTTTTTGCGGAGCTCTTCCATCAACTCAATGGTAATCAGGGGGATGTTATTCTCGCGCGCATGTTTTTCGACGCCCTTTTTCACCATGGCACGCAAGAAGTAGGGAATCTTGTTGAGCCGTGATTCCGAGTCCGTATCCCAGGCGATATCGCCTTCTTCTGGCGTATTGAAGGCGACTTTGATCTTCTCGCCACCCTTCGGCGTGTAGAGACACCATTCATCTTCGTCCAGCCAGTCGCCATGATCGACGTACGGGCGCGCGCGACAGCCGCCGCAGATGTCCGTGTATTCGCAATCGCCGCATTTGCCTTTGAGTTGCGGGTAGCGGAAGGAGTTGAAGACGTCGGACTTTTCCCAGAGATCGGCGAAGCTGGTCTCGCGAATATTCCCGGCTGATAGAGGCATGTAGGGGCAAGGGGTCAATTCGCCGTTGGGGGTCACGCGCGCGTAGTTGGTGCCGGCAAGACAGCCGCCGCCCATATACCCGGTCGCTTTGGTGATCGGGGAGTTCGGATCTTTCTCGTACGCCAGTCTTTTGAAGTGCGGCGCACAGCGAGCCCGGACGAGCATGCCCTTGTAGTTATCCTGACAGTTGACGAGGTAGCCGAGCACTTCTTCGTACTGAGCCGGGGTGATGTCGGTGAGTTCTTCTCCGCGGCCGGTACAGACCATGAAAAAGACATTGAGCACCTTGGCGCCAAGTTGATGAGCCCAATCGATGACCGAGGGTAGCTCCTGGTAATTCATGGGCTGGGCGCTGAAGTGGACTTGGAAGGCCAGCCCGTTCCGTTTGCAGGCCTCGATGCCGGCGAGCGCGGATTCCCATGCGCCGGGGACGCCACGAAATTGGTTATGCTTCTGGGGATCGAGCGAATCGATGCTGATGCCCATGCCCATCACGCCGATCTCGACCAGGTCCTTTGCCATTTGGTCGTTGATCAACATGCCGTTGGTCCCGAAGACCACCATGAAGCCGTGTTTCACCGCGTGGCGAGCAATGTCGAGGATGTCGGGGCGGACGAGCGGTTCGCCGCCCGTGATTACCAGGAGGCAACCCTTGTTGACCTCGGCAATTTGATCGATGAGCTTGTAACATTCTTCGGTCGAGAGTTCGTCGTCCCCGCCGGCGGACTTCGTCGTCGCGTCGAGATAACAATGGTCGCACTTGAGATTGCAGCGCTTCGTGAGGTTCAGCGCAAGCAGGTAGGGCTTGAAATCGTCGACGGTCCGGCCATCGTGCGGCGCCGGGGCCGTGGACGACGGAGACATGAATTTCGTCACCTGTTGCTGAATAGAGCCGAGCGTGCCGCCCAGCGTTTGGAAATTCAGGACCGGCAGCGACCGTCCCATCAGTGGCTGGCCCCGGACTTCGATGCACCGGTCAGGTTCGCAATCATGTCCTTCAGGTTGCCGGTCTTCATGGCGTCCGCCATGTAGTCCTTGGCTTGCTCGATGCCCTCATTGGCCACTTCGGCCGTAATGGCCGTGACGCCGATCTTATCGGCATGTTTTTCGATTAGGGCGCGGGTACATTCACGCATAAATCCCTCTGGTGCCCGTTCAAGCCTGGCTTGCGCGTCAGGAGACCAGGTATAGGGAGAAGCGGGGGCTGGTTCCGCCGTATGGCCGTTCCCGTTTCCATTTTCATGGCCGTTTTCGTGAGAAGCGGCTGCACCATTGGTACCGTTTGTTGCAGCGGCGACGGTTGCTTGTGCGTCGGTCGAGGCTCCGGTCCCCTTGTTCGCGAAGATGGGGGTGTAGTCTTCCGAGGCCGCTTCCTGAATCATCGGTGCCGCATATTCCAGCGTGATCGTGGTCATGCCGAGCTTGCGAGCGGTCTTTTCAATTTTGGCTTTGGCGCGCCGGCGTTGGAAGCCAGCAGGGACTGCGCGGATGCCTTCTTTGGCATCCTTGGTCCATTGCATGGGGACGTCATCGTAGGCCAGATCCGTTTCAACTGCTCCTTCGGCGTTCGCGGCTGCTTCGAAGATGGTCTTATCGACCAGCTTGAAGCGCTCGCCACCGGCGGCGCAGACGGGGCACTTCACGGGCGTTTCGCCCTTGCCGATGTAGCCGCAGCCGTCGCAGACGAAGTAATCCTGGTTCATCCGGTCCAGGTAGCCTTGAGTCGCTTCACTGACTTTCGGCTTTTCTTCCACGATCTCGGTCATCATACCGCTAAGCGTCGAACCCATCAGGTCTTTTGCCACGGACTCGTCCGCCTGCATCTTGTCGCGGTCGATGCCGGCGGCATCCAGGCTGCCACCCAGCGCGCGCATGGCATCCATCGCGCCCTTGGGCAGGATGTGTCCGATGGCCGTATCGACCACCGTGTTGCTGATGATGGTGTGGCCCTTTTCGATGGCATACCGATGGATGGCCGTCTTGGCCACGCCTCTGGCGAAGATCGGGATCTTTTCCATCCGGCGGAGGGCTTCTTCCGTCCAGGCGATGGTGTATTCCGCCAGGGTATCGATCGGCGGCACATATTTCCGGTTCGACACCAGGATATTGCAAGGTGCGGCCCGCAAGAGATTTTCCGTGTTGCTGCCGATGTCCATGTCTTCGTCGCTATGCACGCCGATCCGTCCGACGATGAGCAGGGCCGGGATATCTTTCCGCACATATTGAATGATCTTTTCGAAGGCTTTGCCGTCTAACAGGGTCGTTTTGACGTCGGTCTTCTCGGCTTGGGCGATTTCGCGGCAGATGTCGAGGTGCGACTGGTAGATCTTCGCCAGGCCGCTGTCGATGATTTCCTCGTGGAGTTTTTCCTGTTCCTTGAATCGGAACACCTTGCCGGCTTCCTCGTTGAGGACGCCCGAGATGCTATGGAAGGCAGCATAGTGGAAATAGGGATCGAAGGCGGAGATGGCTTCGACCGGCATGTTGAAGGCCTTGCCCAGTGCCAGACCGGTCATGAGTCCACCGAAGGAATAGGGGCTACCGTCTACGGCGACGACGATCCTTCCGGCGGTCATCGGTTGGGTTTGCTTGACGATCAGCATGTCAGAGTTCCGCACCCGACGAAGTACGCGCTCGGTATTGCTGCCGATCACGCTGTCCTTCACCGCGCCGACACCCAAGGCGCCCATGATCACCAGCTCGTAGGCATTGGTATTGATGTCTTCGGCCAAGACTTTCCAGTTCCGGCCTTCGAGCGAGCGGCGCTCGATCGGCAGGTTGTTTTCCGCGCATTTCTTGTCGACGTAGTCGAGGTAGGAGTCGGTAATGATCTGGAGTCCACGGGTAATCAGCGAGTCGTGGATCTGGCGCTGACGGTCGAGCTCTTTTTCATCGTGGTACTCTTCGGGCAAGCCTGCTTCCATCTGCTTGAAGCGCTTGTCGTGCATCTTGGCCGCGTAGACGTGGCTACCCACGATCTTCGAGCCAAAGGCTTTGGCGAAGTGCACGCCGATGTCGACGGCGGTGTTGGAATGGTCGGAGTTATCGACCGGCACATAGATCGTCTTATACATTGAAAAGTCTCCTCCGGATGCCCTCCAGGCCAGGGCGAACGAGAGTAATTGTCAAAAATTCCAAACGGTTGACGTAGGTCTCCAGCCTCAAGGAACGCGCATGATAGCACCGGCCCAAAATGGAATGCAAGGTATCGAATGGGGTAGGCGAACGGGATTTAGACCCCCCGCGTGACAGCGGATTTGTCGCCAGAATCCTTTGCGGCACGAAGCGATTGACGGGAGCGGAGGATTTCTTCCAAGGAGAGGAGGGCGTCGCGCCCGGAGTTCCCTTCGATCCCCCTGATCAGGCTCTTGTCGGCATAGGGCCCCGATTCTTTCGGGGCTTGGGAGAGAGAGCCAGTCCATTTTCGGGGGTCTCTGCTGCCATCTTTCCGCTCCCAGGCGCGGAGGCAGGCCTTGGCGATGAACGAGTTCAGCGGCGCCGGGTTATAGAGGAGCTTTCTAATACTCGTGGCTTCTGCTCAACCAAATAATCGATTAAATCCTGATCGTACCCTGCCCCTTTCCGAACCGGGCAGAGGTCGAACGTCAGGGCCACTCCGGGACAGGAGGAGGGCCCAGATTTGATCACCTGGGCCTGTGCGAAGGGGGGCAACGCCGGGGCAAGCAGCATTGCGAGGCTCAGGCACAGCATGGCGGGTGAGTTGCGCTGGTGCATGGTGGCAAGTATACCCGATCTAACGAGCGATGCCGAGTTGACGCTCGAAATCTCCCGCTGTTACGGTGGAAGCATGACGTTACCCAATTGGAAAATCGGCCGTGCGCTCGGTATCCCGATTCACATCCATGCGTCCTGGTTCGCCGTGTTCTTCTTTGTCACCTGGTCCCTGGCGACGGGCTATTTGCCTGAGATGCTGCCAGGCCTGTCGGCTCCACGCTATTGGGGGATGGGTGGCATTGCCGCGCTCTTGCTGTTTCTTTCCGTCCTGTTGCATGAACTGGGACATTCCTATGTGGCGCTGCGTTACCAGATCCCGATCAGGCAGATCACCCTGTTCATCTTCGGAGGGATGGCGCATATGGGGAAAGAGCCGCCTACGCCTCGGGCGGAATTTTTGATTGCGATGGCGGGACCGCTGGTGAGTTTGATTCTGGGAGCTGGTTGCCTGGGGGGAGCCATGGCGACTGATGCGTTGTTCGCAGGATCAGGGCTTCAGGGACTTGTTGTCTTGGGGGGACTGCTCGGCATGGTGAATGTGCAGCTTGGACTCTTCAATCTGATTCCGGGGTTCCCGTTAGATGGCGGAAGGGCTTTACGCGCCGGACTCTGGGCCTGGAGCAAGAATTTTGATCGAGCGACCGGTCAGGCCGCGCTGACGGGAATCGGGTTCGGTGTAGCACTTGGGTTGACCGGCGCGGTCTTGATGGTAGGGTCCTGGTTCGATGGCCGGGAAGATTCCATCGCGACAGACGGGGGCTGGCTCATCTTCATCGGCGCCTTCCTGTTTTCGGCGGCGCTGGCCAGCAGACGGCAAGCCACGATGCGGACTTCTTTATCGTCGGTGACCGTGCGTCAGGTGATGGTCCACCCGGTTGTACTGGTGCCACCGGACATGACGCTGCAGGACGTGGTCGATCAGTATTTCGTCGCGCATGGATTTGGTGGGTTCCCCGTCTGTGAGGAGGGACAGGTGCTCGGGGTGGTTACCGTGGGGGACGTGCAAGCTGTTTCGACGGCATTGTGGCCATGGCGACGCGTGCGCGACATTATGAGTCCCGTGTCGCCATCGTTTTGCATCCCCCCGGACTGGTCTGTCATGCAGGCGATGGAGGGGATGGCTCAGGGCGGGTGGGATCGTCTTGTGGTGATGGAGCATGGAGCGATCGTGGGTCTCATTACTCGATCGGCCATCGCACAGTTCTTAGAACTGCATCGGGCGTAAAATGTAAGGAGGAAAGCGTCTGGAGATTGAACGGGTTTGTGTCTTACCGTTCGTGTCTTGTGATCAGTCGTTCGCGCGGGCGATGGAAATGTTCTGCGCGATGGAAATACGCAGGAGGTGGACCACGAGCAGGAATCCATAGACGACGCAGAAGAACTTGAAGGTGGCGCGGTAGAAGTCTGTCAACAGGATGGGGAGACAGAGCGCAAAGAGCAGACTGGCGATGAGCGTCATAAAGGTCAAGCGTTTGCAGAACTCATGGGACGGTTCCCGTCCGATGGCTTTGAGTGCGCGGGCATACCGCTCGGCTCGTTGTAGCCTGGCTGTCCGAAGGGCTGCCTCCCCCGGGCCCCAGTAGCGCAATCGGAAGTAGCCAGCCAGAATCAACAACCATGGTAATGCCCACAGGGGCCAGTAGGCTGTTCCCCCGTAGGTCTCGCTGCTGATCAAGGTAGCGAAGGAGGGGGCATAGAGCAATCCCAGCACCAGCGGCAGGATGCGCTCATCGTTCGGACGTGCACCCTCCGGTCCCCCATGAATCAGTTCCCGTTCAAAGAGTGGGTAGCCGTACTTCAGCACCACAAGGGCGATGGCCGCACTCATGGTCTTGTCAGGAACATACCGGATAAAGTTCTGGAACCAGTTGACGCTCCACCAACTCAGACTTTCCCCCCAGGTCAATCCGAAGAAGGATTCAAGGTAGAGGTGTGCCGTCTGTTCCCATTGGAGCACGCGCTGGCTCACGGACTCTGCGACTTCAGGGTTCAAGGCAAAGGTCGTTTGTTCATGTAACGCGGCTTGGACGAACGTGCCTGGCAGACTCATGACGATCGCGCCACCGACTCCGAATATGTAGAGGAACCAGGCATGGGAGAAGGCGGAGCTGCGTCCCGTGCGAAGATATTTCTGAAAGCCTACCTGCCTGGCCATCCAGCCCCAATAACATGCGCCGACGATGTTCACGAGCGACCAGGGGAAAATCACCACATCCGCTCCGGCTTCCGGGTAGAGCAGCCAATTCACGACAGAGTTCGAAAGGAGCGCGGCGATGGCCCCCCACCAAGGACCCAAGAGGAACGCCACCAGCGCCGTTCCCGTCATGTCGAGGAACAGGATACTTTCCAGATGGCGGCTCAACGTGAGCCCGACATAATTGAGGAGCAGGCCAGCTGCGACGATGACGCCGGTTTCGTACAAGAGGAGATAGGAAGTTCCCCGAAAGGGTTTGGACGAAAAGAAATCGATCGGGGAAGAGGCACTGGCGGCGGGACGTTCGGTTGGTGACGGTGATTTCTGCTCTTTCTTTCCTGTGAACCGGCTGCTGATATCCAGCAGCTTCTCCATCACGGTCAACATGGCCGCGACAAAGCCCGCGATGGTGCCACCGAGCATGAGCATGTCTTTGCCGAAGTCTTCTGGCATGGAGCGACTCCCGTATTGTACCGGTAGTCATTCTAGCCACGAAGGGATACCTCCGCCAGCAAAAGTCCAGAAGCCGACAGGTTCAATTGGTCGTGCGGTCTATTTGGTTTATCTCGTTCATCTGGTCTATTTGGTTTGTCTGATTCAACCAAATACACAAGACCAACTAAATAAACCAGAGCAACCTGCGATTGTATTTAGACGGGGGGGCCTTCCGGCAAGGCTTGCTCAGAGGAGGTGGCTCTGGTGGATGTCGCGGAGAGAGCCTGTACCTGTTGCTGGAGATGGTGGGCCACTTCTGCGCCGATCAATAAGAGCGCCGCTGAGTAATAGACCCAGAGGAGCAAGAGAACGACTTCCAAGAGAGATCCGTAGAGGTGCGCATAGAGGGTGGCATAGGTGCTATAGGTCACGAACAACAGTTTGGCCGCGACCCAGAGCAGGCTAAACGTGAGCGCCCCGATCATGGCCTCACGCCATTGCGGCCGCCGCCGCGGCACGAGTCGATAGAGGCCTGTGACGGTCAGGAAGGCCAGCCCGAAGGGAAGGGTATAGGTGAGAAAGAGATCGTGGGCTGCGAGGGCCAGAAGGTCCAGCCCCCAGAGTTTTGGCGCGTATCCCGTTAAGAAATTGACGGTTTGGGTGGCAACATAGGAAAGAATCAGCACGAGCCCGGTCACACCGAGGGACGCCACCGCGATGGCCGTCGAGATGAGGGGATGCCGGCGCCAGGCGCTTTCGAAGACGACGTTCAACGCATAGTCGAGTTCATAGAATACCAATGCGCCGAACCAGGCGACGGCCAGAAACACGGCCCATCGAACGGTTTCGAGCCCGCTCACCCGATGCAATTCATCTGCGACATGTTCGCCCAGTGAGGGGAGGAAGCCCTTGAGGAAACTCAGGAGCACTTGTTCCCCGATCATGTCCTGACTCACCACAAAACTCAGGGCATAGAGCAAGAGGAAGACAAGGGGGAAGAGCGAGAGCAGAGAGAAGAACGCGAGAGACGCAGCCAGACTGGCGCAGCCATGGCGTTGAAACGATCGGAGCAGGTCTCGGAGAAAGCGAAAGGGCTGCATAGGGCGTACTGCGTGATGGGCTTGCCACAAGCGTAGCACGAGTGGCCTGATCCTGCACCTATTGGGGCTCGCCGGCGAGCGACTTATTTGAGCGTCAGGACAGACTGCAGTGCAAAGCTAACGAGGGGGTTGGGGAAGAGGCCGAAGAGAATGACGCCGGCGACGGCACAGGCTAACACGAAAGAGAGGGCCGGCGACGTCACGAGACGTGGTGCAACTGCAGCGGGATCAGGCTCGCGCATATACATCACCATCACGACCCGCATGTAGTAGTACGCCGATACGGCAGCAAAGAGCAGGGCGATGGCGGCGAGCCAGGCCAAGCCTGCATCGACTGCCGCCATGAAGACATAGAACTTTCCGATGAAGCCGGCGGTCGGCGGAATACCTGCGAGTGAGACCATGAAGACCAGCATGAGAAAGGCCGCGAGCGGTTGGCGCTTTGCGAGGCCCGTGAAATCCTCAATCTCTTCGCCTTCGCGCTCACCCTTCCGGAGCATGCCGATGACCGCGAAGGCTCCGAGCGTCATGAACGAATAGAGGGCGAGATAGATCATGACGCTGGCAAGGCCTGGCGTGGATCCCGACGGGCCGACTGCGCGGCCTGCCGCGACAAAGCCGATCAAGGCGTAGCCGGCATGGGCGATGCTGGAATAGGCCAGCATCCGTTTGATGTTGGTCTGCACGATGGCCACGACATTTCCGAGCACCAGGGTGACAAGGGCGATGAGCAGGAACAGGAGCGACCAATCGGCTTTGAGCCCGCCAAGCCCTTCCACGAAGACACGCATGAAGGCGGCAAAGCTGGCCGCTTTTGCCGCCACGGCCATGAAGGCCGTCACAGAGGTTGGCGCGCCTTGGTAGACATCGGGTGTCCACATATGGAATGGCACGGCGGCGAGTTTAAAGCTGAAGCCCACGGCCACGAGAATCGTGGCGATCAGCACGAGGGGGTCGTTGGCTCCGTGAGTGCCGATGGCGCTGGCGATCGATGCCAACTTGGTGCTGCCGGCCATGCCGTAGAGCAACGAGATGCCGTACAAGAGAATCCCCGAGGAGAAGGCACCGAGGACGAAGTATTTGGCGGCGGCCTCCAGCGAACGGGGTTTCGATCGATTGAGTCCGGTCATGACGTAGAGCGAGAGCGACATGAGCTCGGTGCCGAGATATATCGTGAGCAAGTCGGCGCCGGAGACCATGACCATCATGCCGGACAAGGCGAGGAGGATGAACCCGTAGTATTCGCCCAGGTGGATGCGTTCGGCCTTCAGGTACGGCAGCGACATCAAGATCGTCAGGCCGGTCACGCCATAGAGAAGGACTTTCCAGAACCTGGCATAGGCATCGATCACCACCAGATCACTAAAGGCAGAGACCCGGATATTTAACGTGTTGATCTGACCGACGGTGAGCCCAAGGCAGAGGGAGAGGGCTCCGAGGCTCAGCCAGGCCAGGAGATCCCGCCGTGAGGCGGGTGTGATGGGGTCCAACGCGATGACAAGACAAGCCGCCGCGACAACAATGAGCTCGGGAAGCAGGGCTAAAAGGTCGGTACCGTACAGGCTCATCGCGAGATTCCTTCAGTCGTCAGCGGCGTTCCACCGTCTGCCAGAAGTGGCGCGGCTTCTCCGGCAGAGAGTTGGGTCGTTGGTGCAACCTTCGTCCGGGACATGGAGGCGATCATACCGTTCACGCTTTGGTGCATCCGGCTCACGAGCGGATTCGGAAAGAGTCCGATCCAAAAAACCAACAGGGCCAGCGGCACCAGCGTGGCGAGCTCGCGCCGGTTGAGGTCCTTCAGCTTCGGGAGCTGGTGCGGGAGCGGGACGCCAAAGACGACTCGCTGAATCATCCAGAGGATATAGGCGGCGGCGAGGATGATGCCCAACGAGGCAAAGGCGGTGGCGACCTTGCTCCAGAGGAACGTGCCGACGAGCACGAGGAATTCTCCGACAAAACTATTGGTGCCGGGGAGGCCGAGCGACGATAAGGCGAAAATCACCAACAGGGTGGCATATTGCGGCATCGGGGATGCCAGGCCGACATTGTCGGCGATCAATCGGCTGTGGGTGCGCTCATAGATCATGCCGACGCAGAGGAACAGCGCGCCGGTTGTAATGCCATGGTTCACCATTTGGAGCACGGCTCCTTCGATGCCCTGTTGGTTTAAGACAAAGATCCCGAGGGTCACGAACCCCATGTGGCTCACGCTCGAATAGGCGATCAGCTTCTTGAGATCCACCTGGGCCAGCGCCATATAGGCGCCATAGATGATGGCGACGATGGAGAGGGCGACCATCATGGGCGTGAAGGAACGGCTGGCGTCCGGCAGCATCGGCAAACTGAATCGCAGAAATCCATAGGTGCCCATTTTCAGCAGAATGCTGGCGAGGATGACGCTGCCGGCTGTCGGAGCTTCGACGTGGGCATCCGGGAGCCAGGTGTGAAAGGGGAACATGGGGACTTTGACGGCGAAGGCGGCGAAGAAGGCCAGGAAGAGCCACATTTGCAGCGACGCCGGGTAGGTCCCTTGGCTCAACGCGAGGATGTCGAAGGTATGCCCTCCGTAAAAGTAGAGGGCGAAGATGGCGACCAATAACAGCACGCTTCCCGCAAGGGTGTAGAGAAAGAACTTGATGGCCGCATAGAGCCGATTCGGTCCCCCCCAGACACCGATGAGGAGGTACATCGGAATCAACATGGCTTCCCAGAAGATATAGAACAAGACGAAGTCCAAGGCGACGAACACTCCGACCATGGCAGTCTCCATGATCAGCAGCATGGCCATGAAGCCCTGCACTCTGGTCGTGATCGCCGTCCAGGAGGCCAGGACGCAGAGGGGCATAATCGCAACGGTCATCAGGACCAGCGGGAGGCTGATTCCATCGAGGCCCAGGCTGTAGTAAATGGGAGGAGCGGTTATCCAGGCCACATGTTCGGTGAACTGCATCTGGCTCGCTTGCGGATCGAAGAGCCACCAGAGCGGGAGCGCGATACAGAGGTCTGCCAGGGTTGCAGCCAACGCAATCCAGCGAGCGGTCGATTCCGTCACGACATACATCGCGGCGGCTCCCACAAGGGGGAGGACGAGGAGCAGTGAGAGCCAGGGAAATCCGCCGCTATGCATACAACCTCAGAACATCAAAAAGACGGTCAGGATCACCACGACCCCGAGCGCCATACCGAGCGCGTAATGTTGTGTCTGTCCGCTTTGTGTGAGCCTCAAGATCCAGCCGCTCCAGGCGATCGCACGGGCCACACCATTCACCGCGCCATCGATCACGGCGACGTCGACACGCTTCCACAGTTCGGTGGCGGCGGAAAAGGTGGGGCGGACGATCGTCCGATCGTAGGCCTCATCGACATACCATTTGTTCAGCGATCCGCGATAGAGCGATTGCCACCGTCTGGCGAATTGATCGGGGAGTGCCGGGTTGAGGACGTAGACATAATAGGCGGCGGCGATCCCGAGTAAGCCCATACTCGTGGCCAGGACCATGATGGCGATGGCGGCTCCCCCCTCGTGCGCCGCGCCGCCAGTGCTGGTCTCAAACATCGGTCCAAGAAATTCAGGAATGCCGAGATACCCTGTGACGACGCTCAGTACGGCGAGGACGATGAGCGGCATGGTCATGGTGTGCGAGGGTTCATGGATATGGCCTGCATGGTGAGGGTCGACATGCGAAGGGCCCCAAAATGTGACGAAGACCAGCCGGAAGCTGTAGAACGCCGTCATCAGGGCTGTCATGAGGCCGAGTACGGTCAGGAATTGACCGAGCGAGCCGCTCGACCAGGCCGAGACGAGTAGGGCGTCCTTGCTAAAGAAGCCCGATGTCAGGGGGAATCCAGCCAGCGCGAGTGAGCCCACCACGAAGGTCCAATAGGTGATTGGCAGCTTGTCTTTCAGCCCGCCCATGCGCCGCATGTCCTGCTCGTGATGCAGCGCGATAATGACCGATCCGCACCCGAGAAAGAGGAGGGCTTTGAAGGCCCCGTGGGTCAGGAGATGGTACATGCCGGAGGCATAGGCGCCGAGACCGCAGGCCATGATCATGTAGCCGAGTTGACTGACCGTCGAATAGGCCACGACGCGTTTGATGTCGGTCTGGGTCAAGGCGATCGTGGCACCGACCACCATGGTCAACCCGCCGGTGAGCGCCACGACAACCATGGCGGTGGGAGACAAGTTATAAAGTGGAGCCAAGCGCGCCACCATGAAGACACCGGCCGTGACCATCGTCGCGGCATGAATGAGGGCCGAGATGGGGGTGGGGCCTTCCATCGCATCCGGCAGCCAGACGTGGAGCGGCACTTGGGCGGATTTGCCGATTGCGCCGGTGAAGAGCAGGAGACAGATGAGTGTCAATACGGAGACGTCCCAGGTTCCACCAAATGGTCCGAGGACATTCATGACGTCACTCGCGGACTCGTGGGCGCGGGCAAATATTTCCGAATAGTCGAGCGATCCGAAGCTGTACCAGACCAGGAGCAGGCCGAGCATGAAGCCGAAATCGCCGACGCGGTTGACGATGAAGGCCTTGGTGGCGGCGGCGCAGGCAGCCGGACGATCGTACCAATGGCCGATGAGCAGATAGGAGCAGAGCCCGACCGCTTCCCAGAAGATGAAGAGCTGCAGCAGGTTGTCCGCCATGACCAACATCAACATCGAGAAGGTAAAGAGGGCAATGTAGCTGAAGAAGCGGGCATAGCCGGGATCTCGATCCATGTAGCCGATGGTATAGATGTGGACGAGGGAACTCACGGTTGTGACCAGGAGCAACATGACGGCGGTCAGCCGGTCGATGGAGAAGCCGATGTGAATGTCGAGCGCGCCAGAGGTCAGCCAGGTGTAGAGGGGGAAGCTTGTCTGATGTCCGCCTGCCACATCGAAGAAGACCAAGAGCGAGAGCAGCCACGATACGACGACAGCAGGGACGGCGACGAGATGAGCCTGGTCCTTGATCCAAGGTCCGAAGAGCCCGAGGATCAGGAACGACGCCAATGGGAGGAGCGGAATGAGTTCGTACGTCATAAAGAGCTAATAGCCGATAGCTGATGGCTGATAGTAAACAGCTGCTGACGGAGAGGAAGGGAGCGATCGCGTGGCGTCGACTCGCTCCGAAGCGTTCGAACTCGTTCTCCTGCTATTCGCCATGCGCGATACGCCATCAGCTCTGTGATCCGCTTTACCATTTCAGCAACTGAAATTCGTCGATGTTGATCGTGGACTTGGCCCGATAGAGGGCGATGATAATCGCCAACCCGACTGCCACTTCTGCCGCCGCGACTGTCAGGGCGAAGAACACGAAGACCTGCCCTCCCACATCGTGGAAGTACTGCGAAAAGGCCACGAAGTTAATGTTCGTCGCATTTAACATCAATTCGACCGACAACAAGATAATGATGATGTTCCGACGAAGGAGCACACCGATGACTCCGGTCAGAAATACGATACCGCTCAGCACGAGATAGTAGGACAACGGGATCGTCATGCCACCCTCGTGATGAGTAATGAGTGATGGGTGATGGGTGTACTATTTAATGTGTCGAGTCGTTCTCGCATCACTGATCACCCTTCACTGTTCACCGCCTCTGGGTCTTTCTTGGCCAGAATGATGGCGCCGATCATCGCGACGAGCAAAATCAAGGACGCCACCTCGAAGGGAAAGAGATAGGTGGAATAGAGCACGTCGCCAATCGCTTCGGTGTTTCCGGCTTCCCCGACTGCCGTTTCCCTGCCGGTCGCTACGGTCGGAGCCGTCCAGCCTTTCATGGCCGTGAGGATGACGGCTTCGATGAAGAGCGTCATCCCTACTGCGGCGGCCATGGGCCATTGCCGATGGTAGCGGTCATCCTGTCGCATATTCAGCAACATGACGACAAAGAGATAGAGGACCAATATCGCGCCGGCGTAGACGATAATTTGTACGGCGGCCAGGAATTCCGCGTGCAGTGTGACATAGAGTCCCGCCACGTGAAAAAACATGACGAGCAGCGCCATCGCACTGTAGATCGGATTGCGGACCGCGATCACGAGCACCGACGCGGCGGCGATCACGAACGCAAAGTAGAAAAAGAATGCCTGTTCCATCGATCTCTAGAGCCCCTTAGGTCGGCTTTTGCGGCAGGTGCTTGAACGCCACGTTGAAGAACGCCACATTCGGGTGTTGGAGTTCCAACTGTTTTTCGCGAACGGGAAACGACCGGTCGCCGATGGCGAGCAATTGCTGCTTATTCAGGTGCAGCTGCCGCTTGTCGTACACCGCCCATTCATATTCGCGTGTCATGCCGAGGGCATCTACCGGACAGGCATCGACGCACAGCCCGCAAAACAGGCAGCGGGTCATGTCCATGTAGTATTCTTTCGAGTAACGTTTCGTCGGCTCGCCCGGCACTTCGGCGCTGACCACGCGAATGACCCGCGAGGGGCAGGCGGCTTCACAGAGATCGCAGCCAACACATTTTTCCGTTCCGTCGTCGTATCGTAACAAGGCCAGCATGCCGCGGTAGTTGTCCGGCAACGTCCGTTTTTCATGCGGGTACTGCAGGGTGATCGGTCGATAGTGGATCAAATGCGACATCGTCGCTTTCATGCCTACGAGGAGATCGTAGAAGGTGATGGTTTTGATCCAGGTCTTGAACGTCATGTCTACAAGCTCTCAACGATCAGCAGTCCGTGTCCTCGAGATTCACATCCAGCGCGGTCGCGTCACCGCGGAAAGAAATAGGCGGTGATGGCGGTGACGACGATATTGGCCAGCGCGATCGGTAACATGACCTTCCAGCCGAATCGCATCAATTGATCGTAGCGCAGCCGGGGTAATGTGGCGCGCAACCAGAAAAAGAGGAAGAGGAACAGGTAGACCTTGAACGTGAACCAGGCGACGTTTTCCACCCAGGCCAACTGCTCGAGGCCGATATAGCCGAGGATCGTGCCGGGATAAGGGGCGTTCCAGCCGCCCAAGAACAACGAGGCGGCGACGCAAGACACGAGGACCATGTTGGCGTATTCGGCGATGAAGAAGAACGCGAAGCGCATGCCGCTATATTCCGTAAAGAATCCGGCCACGAGTTCGCTTTCCGCTTCCGGCAGATCGAAGGGGACACGATTGGTCTCGGCCACGGCAGAGATGACGAAGACCACAAAGGCAAAGATTTGAGTATGGATCGGAAAGTATCCGTCCGGGCGCGCACCCCAGATGAACCAATGCCAGAAGCCGCCGGCTTGGGCTTCCGTGATCGTGACGAGGCTCAACGACCCTGCCAACAGCAGCACCCCGATGATCGCGAGCCCGACGTTCAACTCGTAGCTGATGACCTGGGCCGCGGAGCGCAAGCCTCCCAGGAGTGAATACTTGCTGTTGGAAGACCAGCCGCCCAGGATAATGCCGTAGGCGCCGATCGAGGTAAAGGCCAGGATGTACAAGATGCCGATGTTGATGTCGCTGATCACGAAGGGTTTGATCGTGATGCCAAAGACATCGACGGTCAGGGCCGGGCCGAAGGGAATGACCGCGAATCCGATCATGGCGGGGACCATGGCCAGGATCGGCGCCAGGGTGAACATCGCCTTGTTGGCGCCGGCCGGCACGATGTCTTCTTTGAAGAACAACTTCAGGCCGTCTGCGATCGGTTGGAGGATGCCATAGGGGCCGACCTCCATCGGGCCCATGCGATCCTGCATCCAGCCGAGCACTTTCCGCTCGGCCAGGGTCAGGATCATGACCGTCAACATCACGATGCCCATCACCGCCGCTATCTGGGCAAGCGAAACCGCAAGGCGCAGGCTTAGTTCAGTCACGACAGCACTCCCGGATGACAAGTGAAAATAACCATGGGTTCTCGTTTGCTCACGTTGTTTTCATGACCGACACGGAGACCGTCCGATAGGATGGGACCTTCGTCTCCAGATCGATGACACAGTCGAAGAGTCGCAGGGCGTCCTGGGCAAAGTGATCGGGAAGCCAGGCCAATCCCTCTGGCACGCGATCGAGTACTTTCACCGTCGTGGTGAATTCACCCCGGCTGTTCGAGAGGCGCACGCGATTTCCCGTGTCGAGGGAGCATCGGGCCGCATCCACGGGATTCATCTGCAAAAACCCGCTCGGTTCGATCTGGAGGAGCCCCTTCGAACGGGTCGACAGCTTCCCTGAATGGAACAGGCTCTGGACGAGCCCAAGCTGGACCGTTCCCTCCGGACGCAGGGTTCGCGCGGGCAGAGTATACCGAGACACAAGGTCCTGGCGATATCCCCCGCCGACATATCGGTCGACAGCGGCCGCATCCACTTTGGGAGGGATCGGCGTGGGGCTGAGCGATCCATATCCGGGAATGACGGTCCGGATCTCTTTGAGGATTTCCTTCGCATCGCCGTATTCCAATGGCACGCCAAGGAACACGGAGATGGCCGACAGGATTTCCCAGTCGGGACGGCTGTCCCCCACCGGATCGATCGCAGGCCGAACGGTCTGAATGTGTCCTTCGGTATTCGTGAAGGTTCCGGCTTTCTCCATAGCGGAAGCGGCGGGGAGCACCACATGGGCGAGCGCAGCCGTTTCTGTGAGGAAGAGTTCCTGGCAGACGAGGAGATCGAGTTTGCCTAAGGCTTCTTTGACTCTGGTCTGGGGAGGCAGGCTCCCGACGGGATTTTCTCCGATGACGAAGAGGCTCTTGATGATTCCGGCTTGCGCCCGGTCGATCATCTCGATGAGGGTGGCCCCTGCAGCCAGAGGGAGCTCCTCTTTCCAGGCACGCACCATCTGTGCGCGCGCGTCCTGAGCGGTGAGGTCGAGTGCGCCAGGCAGCAGTTCCGCAACCGCGCCCATTTCAACTGCTCCTTGACGAGCAGGAGATCGAGAAGATTGAGGCAGATGCCATAGGCACCCTGGCTGCGCAGCAGAGTTTGGCCGGCCAGCACGACAACCCGCCGTCCCTTGGCGAGTGACGAGGCCATGCTCGCGAAGGATTCTCGCGACATCCCAGTGTTCAGGGCCAGATCGTCCCAGGATAGTTGTTGGACCGCTTGAGAGATGGACGAGACATAGTCCGATGCCCGTTGACGGAGCGCATTGTCGATATGGTTACCCTCGACCACCGCTTTCAACAGGCCCAAGACGGCTGTGCCGAACTGGGATGGGGCCACACACAGATGATGCTGCGACAGGTTGGTAATGTTGCTGATCGTGCCGATCGCCGGCTGGAGCGCCTCGATCGTCAATAGGGTCGCGTCGTGTTTCTTGACGGCTTCTTTGACTTGAAGGCCGGTGATCGGGTTGGCTTCCGTGATATTGGTGCCGACCAACAGCAGTACGTCTGCTTGTACGATGTCTTCGAAGGTGACGGTCCAGCGATGTGTGCCTTGGACCCGCCGCAGGGCCTGGGTTCCGTTGATATGGCCGTACCGGGCGCTGCTGTCGAGATTATTTGTTCCGATCGTGACGCGCATGAATTTCTGGAATAGATAGAGTTCTTCGTTGGTGCAGCGACCGGAAATCAGTCCGCCGAAGGCTTGGGCGCCATGCGCCAGCTTGATCCGTTTGGTCTGTTCGGCCACATATTCCAAGGCCTCTTCCCAGGTGGTTTCGACCAGCGAACCGTTCCGTCTGATCAAGGGTTGGGTGATCCGGCTGGGATGGCTTGTGGCGTGGAATCCAAAAAACCCGCGGGCGCAGAGGTCGCCGTTGTTCCGGCCGGCCCCCTGGGCGCTATTCACTTCGATCAGTTCCTGACCCTTGGTTTGGACCGTGATCTGGCAGCCGTCTCCGCAAAATGAACAGACCGTATCGGCGCGTTTCAGCATCCAGGGACGATATTCATACATCGAGAGCCGGCTGGTAATGGCGCCGACTGGGCAAATCTGCACGCAGCCGCCGCAGAACTCGCAGTCTAACGGGTGGGCGCCAAACGATTTGATCTCGGTCATCGTGCCTCGTCCGACCGGAGCGAGGGCTTTGACATCCATGACTTCGTCGCAGTAGCGGACGCACCGTAGACATTGCACACAACGGTTCATCTGCGTTTCGATGAGGGGACTGAAGTATTCCTTCTGGAAGATACGCTTGGTTTCCGCAAACCGGCTGGTGGTCGCGGTGTATTGATGGGAGAAGTCTTGCAGGTCGCACTTGCCGCCCTGGTCGCAGACCGGGCAATCCAGTGGGTGATTGGCCAGGATGAATTCCAGCACCGACTTGTGGGCATCGTGGACGACCGTCGTCGCGGTTCGAACGGACATGCCCTCGGTGGCAATCGTGCTGCAGGAGGTCTGGAGCTTCGGCATCTTTTCGACTTCGACCAGGCACATGCGACAATTGGCATCCGGCTTGAGCTTCGGGTGGTAACAGAAGTGTGGAACCATGACCCCAACACGACGAGCGGCTTCGATCACCAGGGTGCCCTTGGGCACCGAGATGGGAATGCCGTCGATCGTCAAGCGAACGGTGTCGGTCGTGGTAGCCATCGTTAGGGTTGAGCCAGGATCCGTTTCGGGTGGATCAGATTGGCCGCCTCCGCTTCGTGAATCATTTTGACGTACTCAGGCCGCCAATGTTTGAGCGTACTCATAATCGGCGATATTTCCGCGTCGCCGAACGCGCAGACCGTCCGGCCCGCGATGTTCTTGCATAGATCGACCAAGGTTTCAAGGTCTTCCATCCGCCCACGCCTCGCGACGATCCGTCGCATGGTTTGCACTAGCCAGGAGCTGCCTTCGCGGCAGGGACTGCACTTGCCGCAGGACTCATGATAGAAAAACTCCATGAGGCGGAGCGCGGCCCAGACCATGTCCGTGCCCTCTTCCATCACGGTGACTCCGCCGGAGCCGAGCATCGAGCCGGCAGCGGCGACGGACTCGAAGTCGAGTTTGACGTCGAGGCTGTCCGGTGTCAGGAACGGCGCGGAGGCTCCACCCGGGATGAAGGCCTTGAGCGGCTTGTCTGAACGCATGCCTCCTGCTTCTTCGTAGATCAGCTCTCGGAAGGTGACCCCCATCGGCACTTCGTAGTTGCCAGGCCGTTTGACATGGCCGCTGACGCAGAAGATTCTGGTGCCGGTGCTCTTGGGCGGGGAGCCGATGGCCGAGAACCATTCGGGCCCACGGCTGATGATGTGAGGAAGGTTTGCGAGGGTTTCGACGTTGTTCACCACGGTCGGCTTATTATAGAGGCCATGGGTTGCCGGGAATGGCGGTTTGACGCGAGGCAGCCCGCGCTTGCCCTCAAGCGACTCCAGCAATGCCGTCTCTTCACCGCAGATATAGGCGCCGGCGCCCCGGTGCACCCAGACATTGGCGGTGATCCCTGTGCCCAGGATGTTCGTGCCGATATAGCCGGCGGTGCGCGCCTCGGCGATCGCCGCTTCCAAGATTCTGGCTCCAAGAACGAATTCGCCTCGTATATAAATGTAGGCGGACTCAGCGCCAATGGCGTAGCAGGCGAGCAGGATGCCTTCCAGGATCTGATGGGGGTCCCGTTCGATGAGCTGGCGGTCCTTGAAGGTGCCAGGCTCGCTCTCGTCCGCGTTGCAGCAGAGGTAACGAGGGCCTTGGTAATCTTTGGGCAGGAATCCCCATTTGACGCCGGTCGGGAAGCCTGCGCCGCCTCGTCCCCGGAGCCCCGACTTCATCACGGTGCCGGTCACGTCGGTGGGCGGTACTTTGCCCACAACTTTGCGGAGCGCCTGGTAGCCGCCCGTCTTCTCATAGTCCGCCAGCGACCCGGTGTAGCCGGGCTGCAGCATGTTTTTCAACAGGAC
Source organism: Nitrospira sp. (assembly GCA_005116815.1). Classification (GTDB taxonomy): domain Bacteria; phylum Nitrospirota; class Nitrospiria; order Nitrospirales; family Nitrospiraceae; genus Palsa-1315. The sequence goes on from SWDR01000028.1 coordinate 80,151, forward strand.
TGGTTCGTGTTTTGACATCGTTTTAATCTCGTGAAACGTCGTTCGTGAAGCGTGAAGCGTCTAACATCTCAAATTTCATTCCTGCGAGCGACGAGTACGAATCACGTTTCACGCCCCCGGCTTTGCCGGGGCCGGCTCCGGCCACATAAATGGGCCGGTCTTGAGAGAACAGGCTCCATCTTTTTTGAGATCGGCCAGGATGCGGTCGAACTTCTCTTCCGTCAGCCGTTCATAATAGTCTTCGTTGACCTGCATCATCGGTGCGGTGCCGCAGGCGGCGAGACATTCGACTGCGGAGAGGGTAAAGAGCCCGTCGGCCGTCGTTTCGCCCGGGCCGATGCCGAGTTTCGTCTTCACCCAGCCAATGACCGTATCTGACCCGACCAGCGCACACATCAGGGACTTGCAGATTTGGAGATGAAATTTCCCCACGCGCTTGAGATTGAGCATCGTGTAAAACGTGGCCGTCTCATAGACCTGTGGCGGGGTCAGGCGTAAGAGGCCCGCGATTTCCTTCATGGCAACCTCGGACACGTAGCCCTCATCCTGTTGCGCCAGGTAGAGCAACGGAATCAACGCCGAGCGTTTCACCGGATAGTGGCTCAGGATTTCGTCGATTTCTTTTTGGTACTTATCTTTTAACATTCCACTTCCTCACCTATCACATTCTCCCATTACGATGTCATAGGTCCCGAAGATCGTGATGATGTCTGAAATCAAATAACCTCTCGCCATGTGGTCGAAGGCACCCATGTGTACAAAGGATGGCGAGCGAATTTTCATTCGGTAGGGACGGGGGCTGCCGTCGCTGACGATGAAAAATCCCAATTCGCCCTTGGGGGCTTCGGTCGCACAGTAGGTCTCGGCCTTCGGTGGCTTGATGCCCTGGGTGTAAATGATGAAATGATGGATCAAACTTTCCATGTCCCGCATGACCAGTTCTTTGGGGGGCGGAATATATTGCGGCGCCTCGGCCATGATCGGTCCTGCCGGTAGTTGCTCGAGACATTGGGCGATGATTCTGGCGCTTTGCCGCATCTCTTCCATGCGAATCCAGTACCGGTCGTAGGTGTCGCCGTGCTTGCCGACCGGCACGTCCCACTCGACTTTGTCATACACGCCGTAGGGCTCGACCTTGCGGACATCGTAGGCGACGCCGGATCCGCGCAAGACCGGCCCAGTGCAGCCGAAATTGATCGCGTCCTCGGCCGAGAGCACGGCCACGTTCTTCGTGCGGCCCAGCCAGATGCGATTCGATGCGATGAGCGAGTCGTATTCCTTGACCTTCTCGGGAAAGGTCTGGAGGAACGTCTTCATCCGTTGGACCAGTTCGGGCGTGAAGTCGCTGTCGACGCCGCCGATGCGGTAATAGTTCAATGTCAGCCGGGCGCCGCAGAGCTTTTCGAACATGTCCAAGAGGATCTCGCGCTCCCGGAAAGTCCAGAAGAATACGGTCATGGCGCCGATATCGAGGGCCTGGGTGCCGAGCCAGAAGAGATGCCCGATGATACGTTGCATCTCGGCCACGATGGTCCTGATATATTCGGCACGGACCGGTACTGTAATCTCGAGCAGTTTCTCCACGGCCCGCACGTAGGCATAGTTGTTGGACATGGCACAGACATAGTCGAGCCGGTCCGTGTGCGGGATGATCTGCATGTAGGTCAGACCCTCGGACAATTTTTCGACGCCTCGATGCAGGTAGCCAAGGTCCGGGGTGGCCTTCACAATCCGTTCGCCGTCTAATTCAAGGACCACACGCAAGACGCCGTGGGTGCTCGGATGCTGTGGCCCCATGTTCAGCAACAGTTCTTCTTTCCGCCGGGAACTGGGCAAGCCTGGTTCCGCGCGAAAGGCGTTCTTCTGCTCTTCGGGGATCTCAAACGCACTTATGTCGAGCGGCGAGTCGTCCATTTTGGGGATAAAATCGAACTCGCTACGCCAGCCACGGCCTTCGGTCGGGAAGTCTTTTCTCAACGGATATCCCTCGGCATAATCTTCCGGCATCAAGATGCGCCGGAGATCGGGATGGCCGGAAAAACGAATGCCCATCATGTCGAACACTTCGCGTTCCAGGAATTCCGCTCCCTTCCAGATGCCGGTGACCGACGCGATTGTCGGGTCGTCTTCCGTGAGGCGGACTTTGAGTCGCAGGCGTTGGCGAAGCGGGAGCGAATGCAAGTGGTAGACGACCTCGAACCGCAGCCGGTCTTCGGGATAGTCGACCGAGCAGATATCCGTGAGATGGTCGAAGGTTGCTTCCGGCGCATCGTGCAGATAGCGCGCAACCTCCAGCAGATGTGCTGCAGCAATGGAAATAGCGGTTTCCGCCCGTGCGGCATCCACGCGGATCCCAAGGATCGCGTCGGGAAACTTCGCCTTCAAATTGTCGAGTAGGACTTTCATAGTTCTAAGTGCGAGGAACGCGCGATTGGCCAGTCACGCATCTCCCGCCATTCTCGCTCGCCTCGCGGGCTATTTCACGAACACCTTTTCCCGCTGAATCTTTTCTTGGAGCTTCAACAATCCATCGATCAAGGCTTCAGGACGGGGTGGACATCCAGGCACATACACATCGACCGGAATAATCTGGTCGACGCCCTGGACCACGGCGTAACTATTGTAATGGTTGCCGGAGGTGGCGCAGGAGCCCATCGAAATGACGTACCGAGGCTCCGGCATCTGGTCGTAGATGCGGCGGATCACCGGCGCCATCTTGCGCGACACCGTGCCGGCGATGATCATGAGGTCGGATTGTCGCGGCGAGGCCCGAAAGACCCCGGCGCCGAATCGATCCAGGTCGTAGCGCGACGACACACTCGCAATCATTTCGATGGCGCAACAGGCCAGGCCGAAGGTCATCGGCCAGAGGGCCGACTTCCGGGACCAATTTACCACCGCATCCAGATTGGTCGTCAGAATATTTGCTTCGAACTGTCTCTCTAGAAAACTCATGTCGCGTTGCTCCGGTTCTGAGTGCTGAGTTCTGAGTGCTGAGTTTTTAGATGGAACTCAGGACTCACAGCTCAGCACTCAGCACTTTACTGGTTAGTCCCATTCGAGCGCCCCCTTCTTCCAGGCATACCAGAATCCGACCAACAGGATGCTCAGAAATACGAGCATTTCGACCAGCCCCAGCAGACCGAGCGACTGATAGCGGACGGCCCAGGGGATCATGAAAATGATTTCGATATCGAAAATGACGAACAGCATCGCGATGATGTAGTAGCGCATCGGGAACTGAATGCGCGCATCGGAAAACAACGGACTTCCGCTCTCATAGGGCGTCAGTTTGGCGCGATAGGGACGGCTTGGACGGACGAACCAGCCGGCGCCAAGCGAGACCGCGCCGAAAATAATGGCAATGCCGATGAACAGGAGGATCGGTATGTAGTTCTCTGGAATGGCGGTGTTACCCATCTCGGTTACCCTCGCAGGCTAGGGGTTAGAGGTGAGTGGTGAGAGGTCGGATAGTGACCCCTTGCCTCTTGCCCCTTGCCTTGCGCCTGATTCGATATCAGTGCCGAGCCAAAGAAGGGTTTGAACTTCAAACCGTCGAGATCCGGACGTTCGATCCCTCGATGTTGCATCAGGATCTTGAAGGTCCGTCCCATCCCGTCCGGTTTGAGGAGATGGATGGCCGCGCCGAACTCCGGACTCTCCGGGTCGAGTTGGCCGATCATCTCTTCGACCCCGAGCCCCATGAGAAAACTCATCTGATTCGTAAAGCCCGTCACCTCCAGGCCGGCGGCGGCTCCGACGGTCGCCAGGCCGGTGAAGTCCACATGAGCGGTCATGTCTTGTTCGCCGATACGCACGTAGGGCACATCGCCGGTCAGTTGTTGGTAGTAACAGAGGAATGTGCCGTCCTTCCGTTCTGGTCCGTACAAATCTTCTGCCGTATGACCATAGTCGATCGTCACCACGAATCCACGATCGATCCGTTGCGCGACTTGTGCCATCCAGTCCAATGCCTGGAGGTTGACCTCGGTCCGGTACCCGTCCGGCCAGCTCGGTTCGAGCTTCCGGATATATTGATCGAGCGCTGGATTCGATAGGGGCTTGAGACATTCCTCAAAGCGCCCATCCCGATAGTCGACGAAGAGTTCTTGTACCTGACCGGCGACCATTTGAATGCGGTGAACCGGGAAGGCATCCACGAGTTCATTGCTGAAGAAGAGGCCGGTCACGCTCTGGGGGCCGAGGGCATCCAGTCCTTCGACCCAAGTCACCAGCCCTGGCTGATTCAGCCATGGGGCCAGGTTCTGTCGTTGGAGTGCCTGCATCGCAGGGCTCCGTTCGATCAGCACGTAGCGAACGCGCGAGGCGAAGTCATCCTGCTTGGCATGGATTGCAGCCAGACAATCCCGGGCGAGCAAGCCTTTCCCCGCACCCATTTCGACGATCGTAAAGGGCGTGGGGTGGCCCAATAATTCGTCCATTTGCCGGGCCTGCGCCGCAATGGCGCGGCCGAGGATCGGGTGCACATCCGAGCTGGTGTAGAAATCGCCGGACCAACCGATGCGTTCTTGGTCCGCACCGTCCGGTTGGCGCATGTAATAGCCGTAGTGAGGATGATAGAGGGCCAGTTCCATGAAACGGACGAAGGGAATGGGTCCGTTCCCGATGATCTCGGACGAAATCGCAGCGACGAGTTCAGGATGTCCCAATGACACAGACCACTCCTCCGGCTCTGTGAAGACAGCTCGAACCAACCCGAGAAAACGGGCAGACTATGCCTGCACCTCAGGGAGGGGAAAAGAGGCGTAGATTAACTTTCCGGTCGCCGCGAAGTCAAGGCGCAGAACATTGGAAACTCAAGCAAATCGCTCTGTTCGAGGGGGGAGGGGATGGGGGTTGAGGGATCTTCTGTGCTCGTGCAGTGGAAGATCCCTCAGCCTCCATCCCTGAAGAAGTAATGAGCGAGCTTGGAGGGATCATTTTGCATATCGATTGACCGCTATTCGATCCGACGGTAACGTCAGGCTACCGAAGGAGAGACTATGTTGAAGCGTACTTCGATTTTGCTGATTCTCGCTCTGGCCCAGTTCGGATGTGG
>SWDR01000028.1:85309-147650 GCA_005116815.1 Nitrospira sp.
GTGAGATGGGGCAGGAGCAGTGGAGGCTCGTCGCATCATGGCGACGCCGAAGGTCGCACCCTTCGTCAGCCGAGCCTCTTCACGTCCTGGGCAAAAGAGATAGGGGGCATTGCTTGGCTTTGCGTCGTTTGAGCGCCTGGTCGGCAAGAAAGAGCGGGTTGCCGCCAGCCCGGTGCATTTTGGCTAAACCGTTATCGCTTGTAGATGTCTCTTCGGTGGCCAACACGCAGAATCACGATCTCGTCTCCCTCAATGTCGAACACGACACGATAGTCTCCGATACGAAATCGGTATGAGCCCAACTCCGATTGCTTGAGGGGTTCGGCATGCTGGAGAGGGTCGGATTCGTAGCGAAGGAGGGTTTTGCCGATGCGCTGCTTTACGCTGGTGTCGAGGGCGTCGATGTCTCTGATCGCACGGTGGGTATAGACCAGCCGGTATTTCACCGGCCAAAGACCTGCCCGTGTGATTTCACTCTGCCTGCCTTAAAGTCTTTGCGAGCTTCGCGAATGCTTTGAAGATACTCGGGGGAGGTCGCTGCGATGAGATCTTCCAGAAACACTTGCCGGGCAGATTTCTTCATGCTCTTGACGGCCCGGATAATCGTTTCCTGAGTGACTTCCATTTTGACGGCAGTCGGCATCAATCACCCTCCTTCGTTCGGCTTACCCTAAGAATTTCCTGCAGGTTCCTCGGCTATTATCCGTGAGGCCTTCGGCGGGGTCAAGCAATGACGCCGTAGCTCTTGGGTGATCCTGTTTCCCTTTTCTCTCTCTCGGCTCGGCTGGAAGGGATGCGAGCTGAGGCTGTGGGCTTTCTTCACCGTCCCCATCACAGGCTCGTCAATCATGGGTTTGCGAACCGTAGAAGTTTTGGTTTCGGAGTTCTTCCTTCATCCTCTTGCACGACGCTGAGGCTCCTCGCGGACTTTACCGGAGAAGCGGGGACCCACCGAGATTCTCCTGGGAAGGAAAGCTGGAACTGACCGAGGTCCTGCGACTCTTGTCGCAGCCGAGGGAGAAACAGGCAGTTCAAAGTCATGATTCGCACTCATCGAACGGCTGTTTCTCTTGAGATTTTACTTCCTCTTTCCCTGGCTCGGCTGGAAGGGATGTGGACTGAGGTGTTCGCCATGGCGTCTGCTATATCGCAATAGGCGTTGAGGCCACGCACGACGGCATTGCGCCGCTTCGGCGCAGTTTTAGAGTCGTGTGTGGTGAGGTGTGAGATGGGGCAGGAGCAGTGGAGGCTCGTCGCATCATGGCGACGCCGAAGGTCGCACCCTTCGTCAGCCGAGCCTCTTCACGTCCTGGGCAAAAGAGATAGGGGGCATTGCTTGGCTTTGCGTCGTTTGAGCGCCTGGTCGGCAAGAAAGAGCGGGTTGCCGCCAGCCCGGTGCATTTTGGCTAAACCGTTATCGCTTGTAGATGTCTCTTCGGTGGCCAACACGCAGAATCACGATCTCGTCTCCCTCAATGTCGAACACGACACGATAGTCTCCGATACGAAATCGGTATGAGCCCAACTCCGATTGCTTGAGGGGTTCGGCATGCTGGAGAGGGTCGGATTCGTAGCGAAGGAGGGTCTTGCCGATGCGCTGCTTTACGCTGGTGTCGAGGGCGTCGATATCTCTGATCGCGCGGTGGGTATAGACCAGCCGGTATTTCACCGGCCAAAGACCTGCCCGTGTGATTTCACTCTGCCTGCCTTAAAGTCTTTGCGAGCTTCGCGAATGCTTTGAAGATACTCGGGGGAGGTCGCTGCGATGAGATCTTCCAGAAACACTTGCCGGGCAGATTTCTTCATGCTCTTGACGGCCCGGATAATCGTTTCCTGAGTGACTTCCATTTTGACGGCAGTCGGCATCAATCACCCTCCTTCGTTCGGCTTACCCTAAGAATTTCCTGCAGGTTCCTCGGCTATTATCCGTGAGGCCTTCGGCGGGGTCAAGCAATGACGCCGTAGCTCTTGGGTGATCCTGTTTCCCTTTTCTCTCTCTCGGCTCGGCTGGAAGGGATGCGAGCTGAGGCTGTGGGCTTTCTTCACCGTCCCCATCACAGGCTCGTCAATCATGGGTTTGCGAACCGTAGAAGTTTTGGTTTCGGAGTTCTTCCTTCATCCTCTTGCACGACGCTGAGGCTCCTCGCGGACTTTACCGGAGAAGCGGGGACCCACCGAGATTCTCCTGGGAAGGAAAGCTGGAACTGACCGAGGTCCTGCGACTCTTGTCGCAGCCGAGGGAGAAACAGGCAGTTCAAAGTCATGATTCGCACTCATCGAACGGCTGTTTCTCTTGAGATTTTACTTCCTCTTTCCCTGGCTCGGCTGGAAGGGATGTGGACTGAGGTGTTCGACATGGCGTCTGCTATATCGCAATAGGCGTTGAGGCCACGCACGACGGCATTGCGCCGCTTCGGCGCAGTTTTAGAGTCGTGTGTGGTGAGGTGTGAGATGGGGCAGGAGCAGTGGAGGCTCGTCGCATCATGGCGACGCCGAAGGTCCGCGCCCTTCGTCAGCCGAGCCTCTTCACACTCCGTGGCACTTCTTATATTTTTTCCCGCTGCCGCAGTGGCAGGGGTCGTTGCGGCCGACTTTGTCGTCGCTTCGCTGAATCGTCTGAGGCGCGACCGGCTCTTCTCCGCGATTGAGGGTGAAGGTGGGCTGGGGGCGTGAGATCACGGGTGGTGGCGGCGGCGCGGCGGCTTCTGCTGCTGGCTGCCCTTCGTTCCGGACTGCTTGGACGTGGAAGAGCCGGTCCAACGCGTCGGCTTTGACTCGCTCCATCATGCCGGCAAAGAGATCGTAGCCCTCGCGCTTGTACTCGATGAGCGGATCTTTTTGCCCGTAGCCGCGCAGGCCGATGCCGTCGCGCAGGTGATCCATTCCCAGGAGGTGGTCTTTCCAATGGTGGTCGACGACCTGGAGCATGAAGTTCTTTTCCAGGAAGCGCATCAAATCTGAGCCCAGTTCCTGTTCTTTCTTGTCGTAGGCATCGCGCACTTGTGCGCGCAGGTCTTCGATCAAGGCATCGCGCCCCATGTCGCGGAGCGATTCGGCTCCGTCGCTCTTGCCCTGGGTGATGTCGAGGGCGAATTGGCTATGCATGAGCTCTGCGAGTCCCTTGATGTCCCATTCCTCTGGGTATTGCTCGGCCGGGCAATAGATGTTCAGGGCGGAGTCCACCAGGCCGTCCATCATGTCGCGCAGGTCTTCTTTCAGGTTCGTTCCGCCCAGGACGGCGCGCCGGTGCTGGTAGATCACCTCGCGCTGCTTGTTCATGACGTCGTCGTATTCGAGCAGTTGTTTCCGGATTTCGAAGTTGTGGGCCTCGACCTTCTTCTGCGCATTGGCGATGGCTCTGGTCACCATGCCATGCTCGATCGGGACGCCTTCTTCCATGCCGAGCTTGAGCATTAGTTGGGAGACCCGCTCGGAGGCGAAGATGCGCATCAGGTCGTCTTCCAACGACAGATAAAACCGTGACGAACCGGGATCGCCTTGGCGGCCGGCGCGGCCCCGGAGCTGGTTGTCGATCCGGCGGCTTTCGTGGCGTTCGGTTCCAAGAATGTGGAGTCCGCCTGCTGCGATGACCGCCTGCTTGTCTTTCTCGCAGTCGGACCGGATCTCTTCGAAGATCTCCAGTCTGCGCGCGTCGGGGAGGTTCTCTTCCCGATAGAGGATCTGCTTGAACATGAAGTCGGGGTTGCCGCCGAGGAGAATGTCGGTGCCGCGGCCTGCCATGTTGGTGGCGATGGTGACGGCGCCCTTGCGGCCGGCCTGGGCGATGATCTCGGCTTCCCGTTCATGCTGCTTGGCGTTGAGGACGTTATGCTTGACGCCGTTCCGGCCCAAGATGCCGGCGAGCCGCTCCGATTTTTCGATGGAAATGGTGCCGACCAGGACTGGCTGGCCGCGCTCGTGGCATTCCTTGATGTCCTCGACGATCGCGGCGAACTTCTCTTTCTCGGTCCGGTAGACGACGTCGGCGTAATCCAGCCGGACCATGTTGCGATTCGTCGGGACCACATTGACGTCGAGATTGTAGATCTTGGCAAACTCCGCCGCTTCCGTGTCCGCTGTGCCGGTCATGCCGCCGAGCTTGGCGTACTTGCGGAAGTAGTTCTGGAAGGTGATGGTGGCGAGCGTCTGGTTCTCCTCCTGGACGAAGAGGCCCTCCTTCGCCTCGACGGCCTGGTGCAGGCCGTCGCTCCAGCGGCGCCCCGGCATGAGCCGGCCGGTGAATTCGTCCACGATAATGACTTCGCCGTCTTTCACCACATAGTCCACATCCCGTTTGTAGAGGGCATAGGCCTGGAGTGCTTTGACGACGTGATGGACGAGATCCATATGGTCGGGATCGTAGAGATTGTCCACGCCGAGCAGTTTCTCGACCCGGACGTTGCCTTCTTCGGTCAACGACGCCGTTTTCGTCTTTTCCTCAACCGTGAAGTCCTGTTCCGGTTTCAGCTGCGGGATGATCGCGTTGATGCGGTAGTAGAGATCGGTCGTTTCATCCGTCGGACCGGAGATAATCAAGGGCGTGCGGGCTTCGTCGATGAGAATACTGTCGACCTCGTCGACGATGGCGAAGTTCAGCTCGCGCTGCACGCACTGAGCGAGATCGGTGACGACCAGGTTGTCGCGGAGGTAGTCGAACCCGTACTCGTTATTGGTGCCGTAGGTGATGTCGGCACGATAGGCCTCGGGCCTCGTGCAGGGGCGGAGCGATTGGAGCCGCTTGTCGGAGGCGTCATAGGTCGGATCGTAGAGAAACGAGGCATCGTGTTGGATGATGCCCACCGAGAGTCCCAGGGCATGGTAGAGGATACTCATCCATTGTGCATCGCGCTTGGCGAGGTAGTCGTTCACCGTGATGAGGTGCACGCCTTTTCCTTCGAGCGCATTCAGATAGACCGGCAGCGTGGCCACCAGGGTCTTTCCTTCGCCGGTTTTCATTTCGGAGATGCGGCCCCGGTGGAGGATCATGCCGCCGATCAGCTGCACGTCGAAATGGCGCATGTTCAGCTTGCGGCGGGACATTTCACGACAGACCGCGAAGGCCTCCGGCAGGATATCGTCCAGCGTTTCGCCGGCCGCGATGCGTGTCTTGAACTCCGGGGTTTTGTCCGCGAGCGCCTGATCGGAGAGCGGCGTCAGGCCTGATTCCAGGCTATTGATCCGTTCCACCGTCGGGCGGAGCGCCTTGATTTCACGATCGTTTTTGCTGCCGAAGATCAGATTGAGTAATTGCGTAACCATAGTACTGTTGATCGGAACGAACGCCGATGCCTCCGGAAATAATCAGGGCAGTATACAGCATCTATTCTGTGAATCCTACAACTCAAAATAGGCAGATGTCCTGGCGAGCAGTCTTCTTGACTCTCTGGCCGGTCCCCAGGTAGCATTCTTTGCCCTCCTAACTTGAGGAGACGAGTAGAAGAGGATGATCCTAAAGCGGGACGTACACTGTGTTCCCGGCGATTAGGACTGTAGAGCCACACGATTCAGGTTTCAACAGAGTGTGGAGGAGTTGACCGTGAATGTTTCCTTCAGGAGCAGTGGCACAGTGAAACGAGGCATGACATTAGCCGCAACGATTGTGGCGTTGACCTGTGGGCTTGCCTGGGGCATGGGCTCACGCGTCCCGGCTGTCGGGATGCAGGTAGAAGACTTTCAGCTTGCAGATCTTGAGGGCAAGACCCAGAGCCTTAGCCAGTATCGCGGCAAAGTGGTGCTGGTGAATTTCTGGGCCACTTGGTGCAAGCCCTGTACGACTGAGATGCCGGCGATGCAGACTACCTACGATAAATTGAGAGAAAAGGGTTTTGTCGTGCTCGCCATTAATGAACTCGAAGATGATATGAAGGTGCGCGAGCACATTAAGCAGTATGGACACACATTCCCGGTCCTGATGGATCGCGACAACAAGGTGGCGAATCAATTCGGGGTGTTCGGATTGCCGGTCAGTGTCTTTATTGATGAGAAGGGCATTGTGCAAGAGTACCTCAAGGGCGGGCTCCTGACTGAGGAGAAAATTTATCAAACGGTCCAGCGTATTCAAGGACACAAGCCGATGCAGGCGGCATCGGCCCGGTAGGATGGCGTGATTCGACTCAATCGACAGATTTTCGTTCTGCCCCTAGTGGCCTGCCTGCTGATGGTGCCTGCGCTCGCGTCGCCGGCGACTGTGGCCCATGAGACGCAGCATGCCCACCATAAGGCGGCGACCCACTCCTCCGCGCTCTGTTCGTGGTTTTGCGGGGTGGGCCAGGGGTTCGATCTTGCGGATTCTGTCTTCGTTCCAACTATTGTTTTTCTCGTAACCCTCGACATCGAAATGGCCGACCAGGCCGATGCGGTTGTCTCTGTTTCCTCCCTCTCTCGCGGTCCACCCCCATCTTCTTCTCTCTCGTATTGATTAGGTCGTTCAGCCCGTGACGGGAGCAGGCGTACCCTCTTTATTTTACGGGGAACGCATCGAAGTCCTCGCTGACCGTGCCTAACCAGCAATGTATTGATCTGTCGACCCTTCATCACCGGACCTTTAATGTCCGATGATGATGCAACGCCGGCGGCGCAGGTGCATATCCCTAATTTTTTCACGAGGCACTCCGGGTGAGTGCAGGGGGTGAATCATGGACGCAATTTTCGCATTGCAACAAAAGCGGCTGCTCCGTGTCGACGAAGCAGCCAGAATTTTGAACGTCAGCCGGTGGACGGTATATCGGTGGGTGGAAGCCGGCCGTCTCGGTGGGACTCGAATCGGAGCGGGCAGTCTCCGGATCTTCAGTGAGACTGTGGCCGCCTTGATCGATCACCACTGCGTCGGGGTGCCGGTCGCAGCGGTAGTGCCTCAGGGGTCCCAAGCTTTGGAGGGAACGACCGGGTTGAGGAGCCGTCAACATCTCGACTCCGGCAGAGTCCGGTCTCGGCAACAGGCCGCTCTGTGACCATGACGGTTGTTCGACGGTCTTTCTTGGTGGCGGGTGCTCTCGTATCGATGCTGAGTGCGGCAGGGATAGAAGCGCCGGCAGAGGCATCGTGCGGCTCAGTGAGCTGTTTCGTCGTCATCGGGTCGCAACAACAGGTTGCGCCGACCGGTGTGCTGACGATGAATCTGAACTACACGTATACGCCCAATGAAATCCCGCCGGATGGTGTCGCGACCATCCCGTTTGCCAATCAGCAGACGAAACAATTGATTCTGGCCAACTCTCAGGTCAGCCAGCTGTCTACGTTGGTCAGGACTGCAACGCTGGATATTAACTACGGCCTGACCGAGCGGATAGGACTTGCGGTGATGGTTCCGTACAAGTCCGTCAGCGCGATCGGGCAGATCGGCGCCGGAGCCGTCTCCAATACTAACGACAAGGGAATCGGCGATGTGATGGTCAAAGTCAAATACAACATGCTCCCGACCCTTCGCAGCATGTTCGTCTTTGAAATGGGAGTCTATCTCCCGACCGGGGATTATGGGCATCAAGGGGCTCCCGGCCAGCTCGCGGAATCGACGCTTCAGATCGGCCGTGGCGCTTTCGGCTTCCAGCCAGGCTTTTACCAGACTTACGAGGTGTTGCCGCACCGGCTGAATCAGTTTCTGTCAGGATCGTGGCGGTACAGCCTGCGGAATTCGGACGGCTATCAGTTCGGTCAAGAATACTCCCTCAATGCCGGAATGAATGTGGTCACTGTGCCCTGGCTGACGCTCACGGAGCAGATTAATTTTCGCTACAAGACGAAGGATAGTATTCAGGCGGCCCTATATGAATTCAGGGGCGCGCCGTTCAACCGCGCAGTGTTGCTTGATGGAAACATCATCGACCGTCCGGTTCCCACTACGAACAGTACGTACGTGGCCTTTTCAACGGGCGCCGTCGTCAACGTGTTCGATTACGGTCAGCTCTATTTCATCGTGCAGCTTCCCCTCTACCGCGATTTTAATGGGAACCTGCAACAAGAGATCAGCTATGTGTTCGGGATGACGAAGTCCTTTGCGACACCGCCGCTGTTTTAGGCGGGCGCAGAGCAATGTGCCGGACGGAGGTTTCGATGAGGATGACAACGTGCCCCGCCATGGCAATGAACAGGCCTCTCTGGCGCCCGCGTTCGTTCGCTCGCCATGGGCTGTGTTCAGCCCTTCTGTTGCTGACAGCCTGTGGGAGCGGTGGCGATAGTGGGCCACAAGCCAATTCGCCACTCTCGACGCCGATGGCGCTGGTTGTCAATCAGGATGACACGACGATGACCACGGTCAGACTCGACGGGAAGCATTCGCCCGTCATCGGCACGCTCTCGCTCGGGCCGGCACAGTCTAATGCGATCGGCGGTGTGACCTTTTCACTCGGCGAGTGGATTTTTGTCACGAACACGTCCACCAACAAGGTAGCCGCGATCGATCCGATCGGGAGCCTGGCGCCGATTCTAGAGGATTTTTTAGACGTGAACGGCCCGGTTAGACTCGGCCAGCGTCCGGTACGCATCTATCGGGATCCGGTCGACAAGGAAGTGCTCTTGACCATGAACGAGGGAGACCCGGTCACCGGCCTCGATACGGTCAGGCCCTGTCCCAATGGAGGCTCGGTCACGGCCCTTCACAATTCGCACCTGAGTGTCGGCGGAGAAAGACCCCATGTCACGACAACGACGTGTCTCTCCGGCAAAGGGGAGCACTTTGCCGCTTTCTCCAGGCCGACAGCGGCCGCGCCGAACCGGCTTGAGATTGCGTTCGTGTCGAGTAAGACGACGGGACTGATCAGCCTGCTGCTCGCCGATCCCGCCTATGGCGTCGTCCGATGGAACGAGTCGATCGTGAAGATCGACCTGTGCGACAGTGCCGAGGAGCAAGCTCTGGGGTTCCCGGCCTGTGACGGGACTGTGGCGACGCCGAATCATGCCGCCCCGGCCGGGGTGTTCTGGTCGCAAGCGACGGGGAAGATCTACAGCTATCTGTCGGGCTACGGCACGGTGGTGGAAATCGATCCCGACACCTTCAGCATTACCAGAAGAGTGGATATTATACCTCCCCTGCCGAGTCATACCCTATTTCATTCAGTCGGCATTACGCCGAACGGGCAGTCCCTGTTCTTAGTCGGGGAGGACATAACCTCCGATCTCACGCAGGTCATCGGGCGATTTGGGTCTATTGACCTGACCGCGCCGGTTCTCTCAGCGACAGAGCTCTCCTTTCCTCAATTGAGCGGCATCAGACCGGCGCGCTTCCAGTTCACGCCGGACGGGGTGCGGCTCTATATGACGCAATCGAACGATGTCAGCAATTTGAACCCAGCGCAAGCCGCGAACCTGAGGAGGGACTTGCTGTTCATCTTCGATCCATCGTTCATTTCTCTTGTTACAGAACTGGCCTTGCCGCCTGCGGAGATGCATGCCATGGATCTCTGGATCGCCGGCCCGCAAGGGGCCGGATCGGCGAAGGGGGTCGTCGTGACGAATGCGACGGCTGGTGTCAACGGCACGGTCTCGCTGATTAATGCGGCGACCAATACAATTACGGGGACGATCCAGGTCGGGCGTAATCCGAAACAGGTGACCGTGTACTACGTCGGCTTGGCGGCAAACGATAACCAGGCGACGCCTATCTGGTAAGGCATCGTTCTGAGGTAACGACTTAGGTAGATAGGCTGAAGGCTTTGATGCGAGATCATGTATAGCCTTCAGCCTGAACCCCTGTTTATCGGGCAGACTTTGCACGGCTGGCTTCTGCCTCAAGAAGCAGTTCCACCAGCCTGGCCATTTGGTCTTTTTGCTTCCGGTGCTTCTGCGCAAGCCTGGTCGGAGGATCACCGAGCGGTCGCTCCGAGGGGGAGACGGGCAACGACATCGCGGAGTTGGCCGTCGGACGTGACCGCCCCCGCATCGGGTTATAGAGCGGATCGCCGAACAAGACCATCCGCCAACTGACATAGCGGCTTGTCAGGTAGTACACCTCTGCCAGTGAATACTTCCCCGTCAGTAGCAGTGCGGTAAAGCGGGCCGGTTCTGGAAACGCATCCAAGTAAGGCTCTCCCACCGAGCCGAGCGTCGCAGCAATCCCGTGCTCCAGCGCATTCTTGCACCATCCGCGTTCGCCACGATCATGTACGGTGATCGCCTCAGCCGACGCCATGTGATAGCCGATCGCGCCGGGCTTGAATGTGAAGGCATCTTCATAAGCTCGTAGCTTATACCAGCCAATGTACAGCGCGACATCCGGAGCCGATCCAGGCTGGCTCAATGTCGTTTCAGTATCATCCAGCACGACATGGTACGTTGAGTGCTGTTTGACCACTTCGGCCGCATCTCGCAGGCTTTGATCGTAGACGCCGTAGGTATCGGTGGCGTCTTTGGTTCTCAATCCACGCGCGTCGAAGTACACGGTGCCCTGCAATCCTGAGTGTTCCGCCTGCAGCGCCTGATCCACGAGCCTTTTCGCCAACTCAGCCGTCGGCCCATCCAGCCGGCTGACCATGAGAACGGGCAGATCGTCCGGGTTCAGAGCCGAGTTCTGAAACAAGGGGTTCGCCCAGCGCCAGGCAACGGGGTAGAGGTTTCGATCCCACCACAAGAGACTCAGTTCGCTGTCGAGACTCGCATCGGCATAGGTGTAAGTGAGCAGATCCACCTCGGCACTCGCCAGTTCGAGCGCCCCGCGTAGCCCGAAGAGTTGCTCCGTCCAGCGGTAGATGAGCTGCCGTTGAGACCGGATCGGCTCGCGGCCAAATCCTTCCCAGTAGGGACTGGTCTGTTCGAGGAGCCTTCGCCAGGCAGCCATCGTCGGGTTGTCGGTGGAGATATCGGGCCGGGCAGTTCCCGTCCCTTTCTGGAGGAGAATGCCCCATCCACCGTATTGCTGGGTGAGTTGAAGTAATTCCGGCAGCGCTCGCTCCGATTCCGATGGAGGAAGTCGTTGCACATGCTCCACGGCAGCTCGCCACGCCTGATTGACGTGTGGCAGGAACGCCACCGTTCGCGCCATTTCAAGGATTTCCTGGGCCGGTATATTCGTCGAATCGTCGGATTGCGGTAAGCCAGGCGTCATCTGTTCGAACGCGCTCCGGATGTGCCCCAATCTCGTGCGACTGGCCTTCACCCAACTCTGAGCCTCTGTCAGCCAGGCCTTTTCCTCTTTCGACAGAATGGGCGCGTCAATACGGAGCGGTACGCCATAGGTCGTGACGACGACACGAATGGACGAAGCCAGGTTCCGTTCTTTGAGCGCACGGCGAAGCGGGGTCACGACTAGGTCGTCGTACTCCTGTCGAGTGAGGTTGTCGCGAAACGGCAGATCGAGCCGGACAACATGGTCGTCCGGTACACCGCGCTGCGCGGCATAGTGCGTCGCTACCGCCAGGCTCTCAGGGCTCTTGGCATTGGCAAGGATGACGACCTGATTCGGCTGGAGTTCGGCATGCGAGGGCGAAGCATGGCCGGACAGGCCGTCAAACAGCAGAAGGCACAACATTGCCGTGTAACGCGTTGAGGGATTCATCAATGCCGGTTACTTTACCTGAGATATCATGAGCGGAGGAAGGACGAGGGTTGCTCGAAGCTGTAGAGAGCGTGATGGCCGAAAGGGATTCAAATAGGAAAATGGATTATCTCTCGGGCCATGGGAATGCCTGGGCGTGGAGGACCGGTCAGGCGAATAAAAGCGTCGGTCCTCGCCCCCTGAGGCTCAGAGTCAGGGCTCCAGAAATTTCTTCTGCGGCGGACCACCGTTGGCGCCCACCGCCGAAATTTCCGCGAGCCGGTCGCCCGGGGCGATACTGCGCGGCGCGCCGGGCCCGTTCGGGACGAAGAGTTGCGGGTGATCGAAGGGCGCTTTTTGGAACCGTACCCGCTCGTCCGTCAACGAGAGAAGAAAAGCCTCGAGCGCCTGCCGTTCCTCCGTCGAGAAGGTGAGAATCGGCATGAGTTCGATCTCCACGCCATCGAGCGTCACCATGCCTTCGTGCGAATCCCCGGCATGGCTGTAGAACTCCAGGACGGCCGGCAGATCGACCTGGCCGCCGTTGTGAAAGTAGGGCGCCGTCAATTCGACGTTGCGCAGGCCCGGCACCTTGAAGGCGCCGTCCACCACGATCGGCTCCGTCGGGGGCGGGTTCAGGCGTTTGACCGAGGAGAGCCAATTGCCCCGCTCATCCTTCGCCCCGAGACTGAGATCTTGAATCGTCTCCAGCACGCCGATGTTGTTGAAGCCGCGATCCATCGCCTGATTGTCGCGGATGCGCGTGGGGCTCGCGCGGACCTGCCGCACCGAAGCCCCGGTAAGTTCCGCGCCTTCATGGCAGCTGATACAGTTTCCGCGTGTCTGGCTGCGGAACAGATCCACGCCGAACTGCGCCTGCGGGCTGATGGCGGAGGGATTGCCGTCCATGAATTGATCGTAGGGCGAATTGTCGGCCACGAGCGTGGCCTCGTACATCTGCACGGCCAGGCCGAAAAAGAGGGCGAAGTTATACTGCATGAGCGTGTGCTCGTTCGTCGTCGGATCGTCGTCCTCCCGGTCCGTGACCGTGGCGTTCCCCTGCGCATCGACCCGGATCAGCCTGGGCGACTGCCACCACTGCCGGTGAAACGCCTCCCGGATCATTTCTGTATAGCTGCCGATTCGCAGACCCTTCTGCGGCCATTGGCTGAACGATCCCAGGATGCTGTCGTCGCGGTGCACGAGCTGCAATCCGAGTGGACGAAGATTGAAGGCCGGCTGTCCAGGCCGAATGCCCCATCGCGCGAGCTTCTTCCCGAGGTCGCGCATGGTCCGGCCGCGGGCGGACATTTCGAACTCATTGACCGGCGGGCCAACCGCTTGCGAGGCGAGGCTGGAATCTTCCAGCCGTACCTGGACAGGCACGGGATGGCGGGGATCGTCGGCGCGATAGACGCGGGCGTTCGGATCGCGGTCACCCATGCCGTTCACGCCGTTGAAGACATTGTCGGCCCGGCCGTCCCAGAATTGGCGATGGTTGAAGACGGCGTTGATCACGGTCGGTGTATTGCGTGGCTCGACGCGGCGGGTATTGATCGATCCCGCGCGGAAGCCGTCCGGGTCCGGTTCCGGGCGGGTGAGATCGGCCGGTCCATTGCTGACGCCGAGGAATACGGAATTTCGCACCCCTTGTGATCGACCGCTGCCGCATCCTGCCTGTACGCCACATACAGCTCTGCTGCGCGAGCGTGAATCGCGGCATCGTTACCAAGTTTTCCTAGCGCCCCGATCAACTCACCCCGTAATTGCTTCGTTCCTTCGCTCTCGCCGCTCCGAGGGGCCCATCCCAAATCTGCCACGGCGGGACTGAGGCGCGCACGAACAAACGCTTCCAATGCTGGTCGATCCTCTACTACAATGATCTTGTTGAGGAATGAAAAGGAGTCTACCAAGACAGCCCAGACATTCTTGTCCCGCTCCGCAGTGAAACGAGCCGTCAGATCCAGATATTCCGTGAGGGGCATGAGACCTGCGACGGTCGTGGCCCAGGCGTCGTTGATCAGATTGAACCGCTCGGTAGCGGCAAGTTGATCGATGCCATGGTTCAGGAGACGACCGAGCAGATCCGGCGCATAACGCACTCGATAGAATCCATGGCCCCCCTCATTCAGCAGTACAGATTCCCAGTCTTTCGGAAGGGGAATGGTCGTGACTTTCTCCGTCAGGAGCATGCGGGTGGTGCGGCTCGTACCGCCAACGGTCATGCGCAGCTGGAGGGGAATCTGCCACCGCTGGCCCGATGATGGACTGGATGGCTCATCGCCCAGATAACTGAACCGTTGTTGAGTGATGGTCAATTCGGACGAAGGACTCACGTGGGCGGTCACAAGCGGAAACCCCGGCTGAAAGATCCATCCGTTCATGAGTTCCGGCACCGGCTGTTTGGCGATCTTGCCCAGCGACACCCAGAGATCGTTCGTGTCCGCATTGCCATAGGCATGGGCGTGCAAGTAATCCCGGACCCCGTCGCGGAAGATCGTCGGACCGATATGCTGTTCCAGCATCCGCAGGACCGACGCGCCCTTTTCATAGGTCAGCACGTCGAACATGGCATCGGCATCCTTAGGTGCTTGCACCGGATATTCGATCGGTCTGGTGCTGCGCAGACCATCGACAGAAAACGCTGCAGCGCGCGAAACGCCGAAACTGTCCCATCGTTTCCATTCCGGCTTCCAGGCATCCACAGCCAGCATTTCCATAAACGTGGCGAAGGCTTCGTTCAGCCACAGACCGTTCCACCAGGACATGGTGACCAAGTCTCCGAACCACATATGCGCGTTTTCATGGGCCACCACATCGGCCACACGCTCCAGTTCGCTATGCGTGGCGCTCTGTCGATCGACCAGTAACGCCGTTTCACGATAGGTGATCGCCCCAAGGTTTTCCATGGCACCTGAGGCAAAGTCAGGAATGGCGAGCAGGTCGAGCTTGTCGCCAGGGTATGGAATCCCGTAGTAGCGTTCAAAGAAGGAGAGTGATGCCGATGCGATGTCTTGGCCAAATTGCGCAAGATGCCGTTTCCCAGGAACGGCCCACAGGCGAAGCGGGGTCTGGCCGACCATCGTCGGTTCGGTCGGCTCGATCTTCCCTACGATAAAGGCAACCAGGTACGTCGACATTTTCATGGTGTCGGCAAACCGCACCGTCTTCTTTCCACTCTCACGAGTTTCAGATGTCACCATGCTATTGGAAACAGCGGTCAAGGTTGGGTCGATGACCAAGGTGGTCGCAAAGACGGCTTTGAAGTCCGGTTCATCCCAGCAGGGAAAGGCTCGGCGGGCATCAGTAGCCTCGAACTGTGTCGCCGCCATATTGTGTGTCGCCCCATTCTCGTCTTTGTAGGTACTGCGATAGAAGCCACGGAGCTTGTCGTTGAGGGTGCCTGTGAAGTGAATGGTCAGTCTCCAGCTACCCGGCGAGAGAGGCTCGGCAAACGTGAGATGGCAGCGTTGGAGCGTGACATCCAATGCAATCGTCGCCTCTCTCGCTGGACCTGACTCTCCGTCAATCTTCGCCGAAGCAATGTCCAGGTCGATGGCATTGAGGACGATGTCAGAGGTAGGCTGATGGACCGTAATGGTGATGGTTTCTTGACCAGCAAAGCTTGCGGTCGTCAAGTCTGGCTCCAATCTCAAATCGTATCGAGTCGGGACCACATGCCTGGGAAGCCGGTAGGGATCAAGCACGCCTGGAGAAGAGGCCTGGTTCATCGTTTCACCTTTCGGTCGTTCGGTCATCGTATTCGCAAAGGGACTCTGGAGGCACGAGCTAAAGAATGGTGCGAGTGGAAGGGCCAGGATGAATCGAACATCTGCGGTGAGGTGCTATGCAGTTTGCCGTCTGCCGCGCGGCTCGGTCATGTCCTCGTTGCAGGATATGTTTCGACCCCGTTGGCTGTGCCCACGATGAGCAGGTCTGTTCGTCCGACAAAAAGACCGGTCTCAACAACGCCTGGAATGAGGTTCAAGGCAATCTCCAGTGCTCGCGGATTGTCGATCCGTGGGAGATGGACATCCAAAATCACGTGGCCTGCTTCCGTATTGAAGGGCGCTCCGTCCCGTTCACGGAGTACTACCGGACTCTTCGTCAGGGCTTCGATTTCTCTGGCCGTACTGCCCCAGCCAAAGGGGATCACCTCGACCGGAAGAGGAAATGATCCCCCCAGTACCGGCACTCGCTTGGTCTCATCGACCAGAACGATGAACTGTTTGGCCGAAGCCGCCACAATTTTTTCTTTCAGGAGCGCGCCGCCGCCGCCCTTGATGAGATTGAAGCCGGGGTCGACCTGGTCCGCCCCGTCGATCGCCACATCGATCACCCAGGCATTATCGGCATCGATGAGCGTAATGCCCTGCTCCCTGGCGAGCATAGCCGTTTCCTTGGACGTGGGCACTCCGCGGAGTCTCATGCCAGAACGAACCTTGGCCCCCAGTGCGACGATCATATGTTTCGCCGTTGAACCGGTCCCGAGTCCCACGACCATCCCATCGCGAACATACTCGACGGCGGTTAACGCAGCCGCCCGTTTCAGCGAATCGAGATCTGTGGCCATTATGAGGTCTGCCGTGCGAGGTGGGCTGCAAATGCAGCGGCGCCGAGCAAAGCCGTATGTTGGTTCATCACGACCTTGACCGGGATTGAACTCATCAAACGCTTGTAGCGGCCCTTGTTGGTAAACGACTTCATAAACGTACCGTCCTTGAGTTTGGCGAGCAGCTTCGGTGCGATACCGCCGCCTAGATAGACGCCGTTGAGCGACATGGCCTTCAGCGCAAGATTGCCGGCTTCGGCGCCGTAGATAGAGGCAAACAGATCGAGTGCCTGCTTGGCGATCTCCGCCTGGCCTTTGAGCCCGGCCTCTGCAATCACCGCAGCCGGGTCACCGGCTTTGATTTGCTCTGAGAGCCAGGTGGGCTCATTCTTCCTGCTGTCACGAACATAGTCATAGATGGCGTGCAGGCCTGGGCCTGACAGCACCCGTTCGTAACTGACGTGCATGTAATGACCGCGCAGATGATGCAAGAGTCCGATCTCGTTATCGTTATTTGGTGCAAAGTCCGAATGACCACCTTCCGACGGCATCGGTTGATAGCGGGAGCCGTTCCAGAAGAGGATGGCTTCACCCAATCCGGTTCCCGCTGCAATCAGGGCAAGCGCCTGATTGTGCGGCGGGGGCGTTCCGGCATTCAACACTTCGACTTCGTCCGCTCGGAGCAGCAAGATGCCGTGGGCCATGGCTTCGAGATCGTTGAGGAGCCGCACGTTCGGGATTTCAAAACGTTTCGCCAGCACTGCGCCATCGACTTCCCAAGGGAGGTTGGTCGTTTGACAATGGTTCTGAATGACGGGGCCGGCAATTCCGAAACAAGCCGCCTCGATCTTCAGTGGTACCTCCGCGGGACGCTCCTCTTCGGGCTCAGCAGCGCTGTCCTTCTCGGCTTCGTATTCGTCGATCGGTGTCGGAGGTTTCGGCGGGACAAGAAATTCCGTGAGCATGTCCTCAAGGGAGGTGTAGTCAGCACTGTGAAACGACTCCAGTCGGACAGGGTCGACGCGATCCTTCTTCCAGTCGTACAGCGCTAAGTGCGTTTTCGTGCCACCAATATCACCGGCAACAATCATCGAGTCCTCATGTGGAATCGTCCGCTATCGATCCATCGGAAGCTCAGCGGCAGCCGCTTGGTCGAGAAGCCAGACAAGGCGCCCGTCTTCTGGCCTGACCAACGCAGCCGGGAGCTGTCGTTCAGCCTCGGTCTTGGGATCGAGTATAGCTCTCACGACTCCGGCTTTGCCGGCTCCCGCGACAAGAAACAGTATCACACTCGCCCGGTTGATCACACCTAGGGTCATGGTTAATCTGGTCGGTGGATCTTTCGGAGATTGGGTGACAGCAACCGCACATTGACGGTCCTGCACAGGTGGTGATCCGGGAAAGAGGGAAGCCGTATGGCCATCCTCTCCCAGCCCTAAGAGGATAAGGTCCAGGCGTGGCTGTGTCAGGGCTGTCGTCTTGGTGGCGTGCCTCAACTGCTGTTCATATTCAGAGGCCGCCGCCCGCGGGTCAGGTGATTCCCCCGCCATGCGATAGACCTGTAAGGGCGCAATGTTCAGAGGAGTGAACAGCGTGTTGTTCGCAAGGGCGTAGTTACTCCGAGGGTCATCTGGAAGGACGCACCGTTCGTCGCTAAAGAAAAATACAGTTCTGGACCAATCGAACCGCCCGGCGAAGGAAGGCGAGGTGAGCGCCCGGTAGAGGATTTCCGGCGTCTTGCCGCCTGAGAGCGCGATGAGGAATTGTCCCTTCGCACGAATAGCCTCTTGACCCACCGCCTGCACCAACTCTGCTGCTGCGACAGCCCAGGCGTGGTCGCTCTGTAAGATGCGAATGTCAGGGACGGCGGGCATCCTAGTTCTTGCGGACGCGGCCGGTTCCGGTACGGGTCGTGGAAGAACGACCTGTTGAACTACGAGGCGCCAGGGATTTCGTGAGCGCTTGTATCGTGGCAATCGGGTTCTTGCCCAGGGGCAGGACGATAGCTTGTCGATCGTGCGCCTGTAGCGCCTGTATGTCGCCAGCTGCTTGCGCGCGAGCGAGGGTGCCAAAGGTCACGGCTGCTCCCGGGATAACCATATCGGGACTCATCTGGTCCATGAGCTGCAGAAACACTCCGCTACTCGGGCCTCCTTTATGGAGCTGGCCTGTCGAATGGAGATAGCGCGGTCCATAACCGGCCGTCGTGGTCACATGGTAACGGGAGACGAGCATTCTCCGCAGTGAACGAATGGCCTGCTCCATCTTGAGGGAAGGAGTCGTATAGGCCAAGATCGCGACATAGACACCGGGACGGCATTGTCGCTTCAGCTGTACCGCTGCTTTAGCCGGAGTGACGGTGACCTGTTTCGGTAACTTGCCGGTAGACTCGATGGTTTTCAACACACGGGCGGTGTTGTCTTTGCTTTCCTGGACGTTCGGTTGATCGAAGGGGTGAATTCCCAACAGATGGCCTGCAACGGCTGTGGCAACTTCCCACCGGAAAAATTCCGTCGCAAGATCGTAGCGGTCTTTGAGCGTGAAGGTCAGGACCGGATGTCCCTGTCGCGCGAGTTTGGCGACCTGGTGGTCGAGCGGCCTATTGAGATCGTTTTTGAGCCGGAGATACACAAAAAGTCGGTCGGTACCATAGGCGGTCGGCGAGACGATTGGTTCATGTGCAACGGGGATCAGGCCAGTTCCTTCCTTGCCCGTGCTTTCTGCGAGAAGCTGCTCCGCCCAGAGACCAAATGCCGAAATCTGGGGTGAGGTAATGAGTGTGATTTTGTTTCGTCCCGCTTGGGCGAGTGCGGCCATCGTCGCGCCAAGGTCGGCGCCGGGGTTGTGTTCGAGCGGAGACTGCACATGGCAAACTCGAGCCATCATTGCAGTACGTGCCAGCAACTCTGCCACATCGATACCCATCAATGCCGCCGGGACTAATCCGAAATAGGACAGCACCGAGTACCTCCCGCCGATGTCCGGAGGGCTGGTAAAGATGCGCAAGAACTGACGCTCCGTTGCGAGTGTTTCTAACCCCGTGCCAGGATCTGTAATGGCGATAAATTGTTTTCCACATTGATGACCCGCCGTTTTCTGCACAAGATCCCAAAAGTGGGCGAAGAGAGACATGACCTCAATGGTTCCGCCCGACTTACTCGCGAGGATGAACAGACTTCGAGCAGGGTCGATGGCCTTCGTAACCTGTCCGACCCATCCTGGGACGGTGGAGTCGAGGACCCACATGCGTGGAAAACCACGGCCTGATCCAAACGAAGCACGCAGGACTTCCGGGCCCAAACTGCTGCCACCCATTCCTAGTAGGATGACATCGCGAATGCCGCTATTCTTCACCGAAGTTGCGAAGGCCCGTAATTCCTCGGTTCGATCTTTCATCTCGTCGATGACGGTCAGCCATCCGAGACGATTGCTGATGTCGGTAGGATCTTGTTTCCACAGTCGATGGTCTCGCGCCCATAATCGTTCGACCGCATGACTGGCAGTGAGCCGTACCTGTGCCGCGGCAACCAGGGACTGCAGCTCCAAGGAAAACGATCGATCGATCTTAACCTTCATGACAACCC
This sequence comes from Nitrospira sp., assembly GCA_005116815.1. Lineage (GTDB taxonomy): Bacteria > Nitrospirota > Nitrospiria > Nitrospirales > Nitrospiraceae > Palsa-1315. The sequence continues at coordinate 104,910 of SWDR01000028.1, forward strand.
TTCTGTACATCTTAGATATCGGATGAGTGAAACACAAACATAAGACCTTACCTATGGTGTCGTGGATCGACGGATAAGAACGGGCATGCCTTCTACGACCGTCCAGGCGAGAGATTGTGCATGCTCGTGAGACACCGTGAGGTCAAGGGAAGGAAGAGACAGAGTCGGATCTCCAGTCCTCAGCATGTTTCCCCATATTGTGAGCCTCCGCCACCATACCCGCCCTCGCTGCATGATCCATTGCCAGGGGTCGCCATCGGTGCTCGAGAACACGAGGATCCTCAACGGGGGGGAGAACTGCAGTGTATACGTTGTCGGCATATCTCCAAGTGAGATGGGCTCTTGTTCAGCTCCGGCTGCGGGGTCAATTTTTCGACGACTCACAGGAGGACGTTCGCGTAATCGATATGCGCTCATCAATTGATCGAGGTGTGAGGCCGACCAGCTTTCGATTGGAATGCGGTGGAGTTCGACGCCCCGACCCTTGATCAGTATGACGTTGGACGCGAGGTCAATGAGCACATAGGTCTGTGGACGGGCCGCAAGCTTGATCTCTTCTTCTAACACGCGGGTAGCTTCTTGGAGCGCGACGGGGTCGGTCATGCCTACTGTAGAAGTTACGTCATGTTCAGCGGCCCGGCTTACCGACGTAAGGGAGAGGAGCATGGAGAGTACTGCGCAGAGAAAAATCATAGGGGGGGGGCTGCGCCAGTGCGAGGCCGGTTAAAAAATCATGATCGGTGTGCCGACCTTGGCGAGCCGATACACACTTTTCAAATCGTCATCGTTGAGTCGAATACAGCCATGCGTCACATTTTTTCCAAGGAGGCGGGTATAGAGCGTGCCATGGATAAAATAGCCCTTCCCAAATCCGAGTGCATATTCGCCGAGCACTCCCGATTCGAGGCGGTCGGCCTGACTCTTGGGGACTTCGAGTCCTTCTTCAATAAAGGCCCAGTCCGGCTTCACCCAGACGGGATTGGTCAATCTTGATTGTACGGTAAATTCTCCCCGCGGGGTATCGAAGATCCACTGTCCTTTTGAATCGCCAGGCTTATCGAGAATCGTGCCGCTGCCGGTGGAAGCCACTGCATCCAGCAGCACCTGATCGCCCCGTTTGATATAGAGGTGATTCCGGGCCGTATCGACAAGTATATAGGGTTGCGTCGGCATCAACTGAGTCAGTTGTTTGACGAGCATCTTATAGCGCGCGTGGAGTGTCTGCGATCCAGCAGGATCGACCGCGGTGGGTTGTATGGTTACCGCATCGGACAAGGGCAGACCACTGCTCTGCACGAGGGTGACGAGGAAGAGGCTCATCGCGACATACCACAGAGACAGAAGGATGCGCTTCATGTATCCGCCTCAGGTTTCTTTTCTTTGCACACCGAGCATTTCTAAGGTCTGGGCCACAGAGTTTTGCTCGTGTAAGGCACCGACGATGGTCACCGGCGTTCCCTTTTCGACCCGATCGAAGAGCAGGACCATCTGCGTATTCTCGAGCATGACGCACCCCAGAGTTTGGGCCATCAATTCGTTCTCGACTCCGTGGATTTCGATTTGTCCCCCGATCGCTCGCGATGCCGGGATCTGTCCGGTCTTCCGTTCGAGCCGGTAACGGCGTCGATCCTCTTCGTTGGGATAGTCGAGCACCAAGGCGCGATAAAACTGCGTCTGCCCCTGTCCGCGCTTACTGCTGACCCGATACCGGCCTTCCGGGGTGGCGCCGTCGCCCTGGTATCGTTTCTCTCGAATGCCATTAAATCCAAGGCGGACGGGGTAGGATACGATTTTTTGCCCGTTTCTATAGAGGGTCAACACTCGATCGGCCTTGCTCACCACAACAGCCGAGGCTCGATGGATGCGTGACCAGGTGATCGTGTCTTTGGCCATCTGCTGCCAGCCAACGATTTGATCTCGATTAGCATATCGCCCTAATTCATGGCTCAACAAGACCGCTTGGGTAGCCAAATTCTGCGCAGCCCGGTCCGCTGCATCGAGGGAGCGATCATATTGACCTTGCTCATAGAAGGCACGGGCCTGTTTCATGAGCAGATCGGTTTCTACTGGCTTTTGTCCCAGAACGAGCCGGCTATCGATGCCGCTGACCTGCATGGTCATCATCCGTGACCGGTCCTCAACCTGAGCAATCTTGCTTTCAGCTGAATGACGCAAAGTTTCTCGCTCTTTTGTGAGGCGAGTAACCGTGTGGGCCCCTTCTTCTTGTAACCGACGAAGAGCGATTTCTAAGTCATTGGGCTCCCAGGGCCAGCGAATCAGATCTTCGTCAGCCTGAACCCGACTTTTTAGCGCCATCCATTGGTGTGCAAACTGAGCATAGTCGTTCGGCGAAAACTCAGCTGCCCGCAGCTGCATTAAGTCACGATCAATATTTTCGACCGCCTCGATCGCGTCTTGGGGCACGGCCTCTACGCAGCCGGGAAGCGAACCGGCTAATGCCAGTGCTCCCCACCCCAAGACGATCGATGTGATTCGCAGACCGTAACCAGGCATATGATCAGTCTAACTTATTTCTTCTTCGCCGCAGAGGGCTTTCCTTTTCCGATCTTGGCAAGCGCCGCCTCGATTTCGTGCGAGACAGCCTGACTCTTCTCGTGAATGGCGACCGCCTTCGTTTGTGCGACCGGATAGTCGGCGGTGTCGATGGCCATTTGCACCTGATTGAGGGATGCCTTGAGAGCTTCAGCATCGGCCTTGATTGATTCCAATGCGGCGCGATCTTTTCCCGTAGGCGCTTTAGCGACTAACGCGAGTGTAGCCGCGACGGCCTCTTGGGCGACTTGCTGTGCCTGAAGCGCAGCGGCTTTGGCCTCATCCTTTTTCTTCGTCGCCTCCGCTTTGAGTCGTTCCGCATCGCTCTTCGCTGCCACGGCAAGCTGTTCGACTTTGCCGTAGTCACGGAATATTGCGAGTTTGCCGTCTTGATCGCTTACTTCTTTCTTGAGCGCGGCGAGTGAGCCTTGAACTTTGGCATATTCGTCCGCGACATAGGTTGAAGCGCCACTCTGTTGCGCCTCTGACACAGCTTTTTCTGCTGCCGCGATCTGTTCCGTAGGCGGCTTCGCACAGGCCGTGAGCATCAGAAGGGCGCATAGGACTGGCAACACCGTGGATCGTGAATTCATGGTTTTTCTCCTCCTCAAGTTGCCGACTGATAGCCAGCGTTCATGTGATGTTCGATTGCGGTCAATGTCTTTGCAAACAAGATGCTGAGAACCTTATTGAAGTCGCAAGGGCAATGCCAGTGAAGTCGAGAAGAGATAGGCTGAAAATCTCCGCTCTTACAATGACTTGCATATGGCAGGGTTAGATCCTTGCCAAATCATGGGGCGATCTAGCCAGGACTTCAACAAAAGTGCCTCAATTAATATTAAATCGCTAGCGAGTATGCAGGGGGCAACGGCTCCTTTGCATGAGATGGCGTACCCTCAATGATGGTTTTGCGAAAAATCCGTCAGCTTTTAGATTGGGCAAGTAGTTTGACAGGGTGCAACCCCATCTCTATAATGCCCCGTTCATCTGTAAGTCTTCTTAGGCAAGGAGTGATCGTTATGTCATTTACATCAGCGCAGCCATCGAACCTTAAGAGAAAGCGTGAGCATGGGTTCCGTAAACGGATGAGCACGAAAAATGGCCGTAGGGTCATTGCTCGTCGTCGCGCGAAGGGTCGAGCCCGCTTAACCGTATAGGTTGACCAGAGCTTCAGTTCGGCTTTGCGAGGAATCTTGCCCCTCGGTACGTGTCCCAACACTGACGTTCCCGCTACAGGATGACGGTAGGCGGTCATGATCGAGTCCGGAGATCTGGTCTCGAAAGGGAATTCTTGTGCACCGTGGCCTTCTCCCAGGATGATCGTCATGTTACAGGGTGGAGGTGACAGGGCTCTATTCCTGAAACGCAGCCGCGACATCGAGTATGCCAAGAAGAACGGTCGTCGGATTTCGACCCCCTTCTTTAACATGATGATTTGCCCGACCGATGTCAGCGGGAGTCGAGTCGGTATTGTGGTGGGGAAACGATTCGGGGGAGCCGTGAGCCGGAATCGGGTCAAACGCCTATTTCGAGAGCTCACACGCCACGTGCAAGGTGAATTGATTCAAGGACAATCCCTCGTGGTCTTTCCAAAGCGGGATTCGATTGTGCAGCCATTTGCTGTCCTGAAAGAAGCTTGGCTGGTGACACTCCAACGCCAACGGCTGCTGCGGCCCCATGAAAACTAGTGTGCGCCAGTGCTGCCTGACTCTGCTCGCTGGGTACCGCTATTGGGTCTCGCCGTTCCTGGGTCCTGCCTGCCGCTTCGATCCAACCTGTTCTGAATATGCGAGTACTGCGATCGGTCGATACGGAGTGCTTCGTGGCCTCAAGCTTGCGGCCTGCCGTGTGCTGAAATGCCACCCGTTTCATCCCGGAGGAATGGATCCTGTGAAGTAACAGGATCTTGATCGTTCACATCGGATACTAATTGGTCATGGAAAAACGCGTCGTCATCTTTCTCGTCCTGTCGTTAGCGATCATCTTGGGATACGATCTGCTCCTTAAGCAGATGGGATGGCTCCCTGAGCCGCCTCCTATTCAGAACTCTTCCGCTCGGGATTCCTCGTCCTCCATCGAGACAGAATCAGCTCCCACTCCCGCGACGGGACAGGACAACACTTCGATCAACGTGAATGTCCCACCCCAATCAGGTCATAAGCCTGGCGTGATTTCGTCGGATACGGCGCTCGCGACATCTGAACAGACGGTCACAGTGGAAACAGATCTGGTCCGAGTCGGTCTGTCAAATCGTGGTGGCGTCATTCGAAGCTGGGAACTGAAGCGATACCATACTGCAGCGCCTGACGAGAAGCCGGTACAACTCGTGTATCAAGTGGGGAAGTTCAGAGGCCCTCTCTCCATTACAGTTGCGAACGCGGATATTGAAAAGACGATTCGAGAAGGCCTTTATACCATTGATAAGGATTTCACGCTCCTTGATGCCTCACATCCCGTCGGGCATGTCACGATGCAGTTTCATGACCCCGTCACTCATCTCGGCGTAGAGAAGCGGATGACCTTTCATCACGATAGTTACGTCGTGGATGTCTCGGTTGCCCTGGAGGGAGTGGCTGAATCATACGATGTGGGATTGGGCACAAACTTTGGCATCGTGGAATGGGGCGAAGGGTTTATCGGATTGATCGGATCGGCTTCGCTGGTTGACGACAAAGCTGAAAAAGAAACTCCGGATACGGAGCTTGAACGGAAAGGTTCAGTCCAGTGGGTCGCGTTACAAGATAAGTACTTCCTTTCCGTATTGATGCCAAAACAGGCGACATCTGCCCTGGCCAAGAAGGAAGGCGATAAGGTTGTATCAGCCGGCGTACGGATGCCAGCGCCAGTTGCTGGATCCTCGATCGCACTTCAGCTCTATGCGGGCCCCAAGGAATACGACACCCTTCGCTCATTGAACGTGGGCTTGGAAGATACCATCGATTTCGGATGGTTCATCTTCGGCAGCTGGACAGTGGTGAAGTCTGTCGCCAAGCCGATCTTCTACGTGCTGCGATTCATTCATGACTACACCTACAACTATGGGGTCACCATCATCCTGCTGACGATGGCAATTAAGTTATTGTTTGTCCCGTTACAGTACAAGAGCTACAAGTCGATGAAAATGATGCAGCTGATCCAACCTAAGGTCGCTGCAGTGCAAGAAAAATTCAAAGACGACCGAGACCGACTGAACAAGGAATTGATCAAGCTCTATCGTGACCAGAAAGTAAATCCTGTCGGCGGCTGCCTGCCGATGGTGTTACAGATGCCGGTCTTTGTGGCGTTGTTTAATATCCTCTATATGACGATCGATTTGCGCCAAGCCCCTTTCATGCTCTGGATTACCGATTTGTCGGTGCAGGATCCCTACTATGTGCTGCCCATAATCATGGGGGCGACGATGGTCATTCAACAGAAGATTACCCCCACCACGATGGATCCGACACAGGCGAAGATTATGTTGGTGCTCCCGGTGTTTATGACCTTTCTGTTCGTGAACTTTCCTGCCGGACTTGTGTTGTATTGGCTGACAAATAACGTGCTGACCATCTCCCAGCAAGTATTCACGGATCGATTTTTATTTCGCAATAAATCACTCATTACGACAGGCCCGGAACTGAGCAGCGGGGCAAAGTCCTAACATCACAACTTCCGCACGGCCGCTTCACACGAGGACATGAAACCGGCGACGTGGAAGCGGTCACCCGGTCAAAGAGTCGCCAATGCAGGGAGGACTCGAGGATACCATCTGTGCCATTGCGACTCCCGCAGGAGAGGGCGGCATAGGGATCGTTCGCCTGAGTGGTCCTCAAGCCCTCGTCGTAGCGTCTCGAATTGTTCGGTTACGTTCCGGTCATCCCCTCTCATCGGTTTCCTCTCATACGCTTCATCTTGCCGATCTCGTGATACCCGCAACGGTTGATCGGAAAGACCTCAGACTCGGCCAGGTACGGACGACCGCAACAGACCTCCTCGATGAAGCACTCGTGGTCTATATGAAGGCTCCGCGTTCCTTTACCGCAGAGGATGTCGTTGAAATCCAGTCTCATGGCGGGGCGCTGGTGCTCGGGATGGTCTGCAAAGTCTGCGTAGAGTCCGGTGCAAGGATGGCAGAGCCTGGCGAATTTACAAAGCGAGCCTTTCTTAACGGACGATTAGACCTCTCGCAGGCTGAAGCGGTACTCGACACCATCAGGGCGACATCGACGGCCGGTCTGAACATCGCTCAGCGCCATCTGCGAGGCGATCTTGCGCGGGAGGTGGAAGAGACCCGGACCTCTCTCTTGACGGTACTGGCCCATGTAGAGGCAGGTATCGATTTTGTGGGCGAAGACATTTCATTTCTTCAACGTGAGGAACTCGTACGCATTGTTAGCGAGGCCTGTGCCGTCGCTCAGAAGCTGGAATCGACGGCGCAGGAAGGGCGGATCTTGCGGGAAGGAGCCTATGTCGTTATCCTTGGGCGCCCGAATGTCGGCAAGTCGAGTCTCTTAAATCGACTGTTAAAGGAGGAGCGGGCGATTGTCACCGCCATTCCTGGGACAACGAGGGACGTGATTGAGGAATCTATCGATCTCGATGGAGTGATGATTCGTTTGGTCGATACGGCCGGCATGCGGGACACGGACGATGTCGTTGAGCGGGAAGGTATCAAACGTACAAAGATTGCACAAGATGAGGCGGATCTTGTGTTGGTCGTGCTGGATGGGACTATGCCCCTCACGAACGATGACCGAGAGCTATTACATCTCGTCAGAGATCGTAAACATATCGTGGTGCTGAACAAAGCGGACCTCACCGATACGGTGGAGATGAACTCAGTTTTTGCAGACCATGTGGCATACCGTATATCGGCAAAAACCGGTTCTGGAATTGAAACGGTGAAGTCGGCCCTTCGTGCGCAGCTCGTATCCGGGGGCTTTGAATCGGCGGAGACCGCCACAGTCACGAGCGTGCGGCATCGTGACGCATTACGCCGCGCGGTTGAATCCTTGGGCCAGGCTCTTGAGTCCGTACAATGTGGGATGCCCGGGGAACTGGTCTCGATCGATGTGCGTACCGCAGCCGACGCACTTGGAGAAATTACCGGCGCCATTACGACCGACGAGATTCTAGGTCAGATATTTTCACAATTCTGTATCGGCAAGTAGGAGCGGAATGAACGCGGGACAAGTCGTTGACGTCATTGTAGTAGGGGGGGGCCATGCCGGCTGTGAAGCCGCCCTGGCTGCGGCGCGCATGGGTGCGCGAACCTTGCTGCTCACGATGGATCACGACCGCATTGCCCAAATGTCGTGCAACCCTGCGATCGGGGGAATTGCCAAAGGACATCTGGTCAAGGAAATCGATGCACTGGGCGGAGAGATGGCGCGGAACACCGATCAAGCGGGCATTCAATTCCGCTTCATCAATACGAGTAAAGGCCCGGCGGTTCGAGCCCTCCGCGTTCAATGCGACAAGAAACTCTATCGAGATGCCATGCAACGTACGCTCCGCCTTCAGCCAGGCCTGACGATCGCTGAAGGAACGGTCGATCGCTTGCTGACGCATGCCGGTTCCATTACAGGTGTGGTGACGGGTCGCGGCGATCACATTCTAGCAAGGGCCGTCATCTTGACTTCAGGAACATTCCTTAAGGGTCTTATCCATATCGGGTTGAATCATTTTCCGGCAGGACGAGCCGGGGAAGCATCCGCCGAGCACCTGTCTGATTGTATGCGCGACCTGGGATTCGAACTAGGCCGGCTCAAAACCGGCACACCTCCTCGCTTGGATGGGGCGACGATTGACTTTTCCGTCATGGAGCCTCAGCCAGGGGATGATCCGCCGCCACCATTTTCGTATCGGACCGATCGGATAGACAATCGACAGCTACCCTGTCATTTAACCCACACCAATCGCGCCACGCATGAGTTAATTCAGCAGAATTTGGACAGGTCGCCGCTCTACAGTGGCATCATTGAATCGGTGGGACCTCGGTATTGTCCGTCGATCGAAGATAAAGTCGTGCGCTTTGCAGATAAAGAACGGCACCAGATCTTTATCGAACCGGAAGGGTTGGATACCCCTGAGTTTTACCCCAACGGAATCTCCACGAGCCTGCCGGTTGATGTACAGGCTGCAATACTGAAGACAATTCCTGGGTTAGAGCATGCCACCATGCTCAAACCTGGCTATGCGATCGAGTACGACTACTTTCCTCCACGACAATTACACCCGACTCTAGAGACCAAAAGTCTAGCTGGCCTCTACCATGCGGGACAGATCAATGGGACATCCGGATACGAAGAAGCGGCCGCTCAGGGTCTGATGGCTGGAATCAACGCCGCCTTGAAGATTCGAGAGGAACTTCCACTTGTACTCGACAGGTCGCAGGCCTATATCGGTGTATTAATTGATGATCTCATTACAAAAGATTCCCGCGAGCCCTACCGTATGTTTACCTCACGGGCGGAATATCGTCTTTTGCTGCGCCATGGGAATGCCGATCTTCGGTTGACGGATATTGGGCGACAGGTCGGATTGATCGGAGATGAAGTCTATGCACGCTTTCAAATAAAGCAGAAGGCCATCGAAGCTGAACTTATACGTCTCGAAGAGTTTCGCCCCAGACTCACAGAAGCTACTCGTGAGCGGCTGACAATTGCCAAAATTGAAGAAATATCTGGGCCCTGCACCGCAGCTCAACTATTACGACGTCAAGGAACAGACTATAAAACTCTATTAGAAGCACTTGAGATTGAGTCTGTGCAAGACATTGAAACATATGAAGAAATAGAGCTTCAAATCAAATACTCCGGCTATATCAAGCGACAACTCCAGCAGATCGGACGATTCAAAAAGCTTGAATCAAAGCCCATTCCGATAACATTCAGCTACGATGGAACTCCTGGTTTTTCACGAGAGGTCCGTGAAAAGCTCAACAAAGTTCGGCCTGCTTCCATTGGTCAAGCCTCAAGAATTTCAGGTGTCACTCCAGCAGCGATTTCACTCCTCCTTGTTGCACTTGAAAAGTATAGGGGCGAATCCAGCCAGAGCAACCTGCTACAGACCTCATCCTAGACGGCAAAACACAGAGCCACTACCACCCGCTTCGGAATGTCTTGACCTCAGCCTTTGATTCACGTAATTGTTCCACGTGGAACATGAACAAGAATTGCGCGAATTCACGATTAACTCCGTACAGGAACTTGGTCTGACTATCGGGGAAAGCCATGCGAAACAGTTCATGAGTTATCTCACTCACCTCATGACATGGAATAAAACGATCAATCTCACCGCAATTACCGATCAAAAAGAAATCATTATCAAACACTTCGTTGATTCGCTTGCCGCCCTAGTCGCAACAAGTTTCCCGCAAAATGCCGCTGTACTTGACGTGGGATCAGGAGGCGGATTTCCTGGCATCCCTATTAAAATTCTAAGACCTGACTTACGACTGGTCTTAATTGATCCAGTTCAGAAAAAATGTTCATTTCTTAACTCAATGATTGGCCTGTTAACCCTTCACGATGTGTCTACGTTTAATGGCACGATCGAACAATATGCTAAACGTCCGCTCGATCATGCTATCGATATGGTCGTCGTACGGGCTTTGAAGTTTCAAGATATTAAGGAGCACATCCCTACGTTACTAAGCTCAGATGGGAAAGTGGTCTTATATCGAACGGACCCCATCACGCATCAAGAATTAGATGGAAAGTTTCATATTGTGAGTGAAACTGCCCTAGACCTTCCGCAAAAATCAGGGAAAAGAGTCATCTCAGTGATAGAGATAGAGCATTGATACTTATAATATAATCAATGTGATACGAAATGTTCCACGTGGAACATGATCGATGTATATTAAATAATGATTGGCTCCCCCTGATATATGGCAAAAATTGTAGCGATCGCAAATCAAAAGGGCGGTGTAGGGAAGACCACAACGGCCGTGAACCTTGCCGCTGGTGTCGCACTCCTCGGTAAGCGAGTCTTACTTGTGGATATGGACCCACAAGGAAACGCCACCAGCGGGCTAGGGGTTGATCCACGTTCCCTACAGATAACCGTCTACAATTGCCTGACTACTTATGTAAAGTTTCATGATGCGGTGCATGTCACAGAAGTGAACGGTCTGTCACTTTTGCCGGCAAATGCTGACTTGTCAGGAGCAGAAGTCGAACTGGTCAACGTTGAAGAGCGTGAGAAAATTCTTCGAAGTTACCTGCGAGACGTTGAGCCGCTATTCGACGTCATCTTTCTCGACTGCCCACCGACATTGGGGATCCTGACAGTGAATGCACTGGTCGCAGCGCGTAGCATTTTAGTCCCTGTTCAATGTGAGTACTATGCCATGGAGGGGTTAAGCCGTTTGGTGGGCAACATCGAGCGCGTTCGTCAATCATTTAACCCTGATCTGAAGCTGGAGGGGATCGTCTTGACAATGTTTGATGCGAGGAATACGTTGGCTCGCCAAGTCGTTGAGCAAGTTCGTGAGCATTTCAAAGATGCTGTCTATAGCACCGTGATCCCTCGAAATGTGACACTCGCTGAGGCACCGAGTTACGGACGTCCGGCCATGTTATATAACGTTGCATCAGCAGGAGCCCAAGCCTATCTGTCTTTAGCCAAGGAGTTTGTCAGTCATGGAGAAAAAAGCGCTGGGTAGGGGGCTCGATGCTCTATTGCCATCTGTCAAGGCTGCACCGATGCCTGAGTCGGCAGAGGTCCAACGATTACGTGTCGATGCCATTGTTCCGAATCGATATCAGCCGAGACAAACGTTTGCACCTCAGGAGTTGGCAGAACTCACGGACTCCTTGAAACAAAATGGTCTGCTCCAACCAATTTTGGTGCGACGCAAGGGTGACGGAATCTACGAACTCATCTCTGGTGAACGACGGTGGCGCGCAACGAAAGACGCGGGACTAGAAACAATTCAAGCCGTCATTCGTAACTGCGGAGACGAAGAATCCATTGTCCTTGCTCTCGTAGAAAATCTTCAGCGAGCGGACCTCAATCCTATGGAAATGGCAAGAGCCTATCATCGGATGATGAACGAATTTGGACTGACTCAGGACATAATTGCCCAACAAGTCGGCTGCGAAAGATCCTCGATCGCGAATGTCGCACGTCTTGTCAATCTTCCTTTGGAGATTCAGCAGCTGATTGAAGCCAATCGGCTCTCCATGGGTCACGCCAAAGTAATTCTTGGTCTTCCTGGCCAGAGTGAGCAGCTTCGGATCGCCCAACTCGTAGTATCGGGAACACTTTCAGTGAGAGAGACTGAAAAACTCGTAGAATCATCACCGGTTGCGAAAAAACGAGTGACAAAAGACTTACGCCGAACACCATGGTCTGATGTTGAAGAACGTTTACAAAAACGATTTGGGACAAAAGTCACGATTCAAAAAGGAAGACGTGGCGGAAAAATTGTCATTCACTACTTCTCTCCCCCTGAGCTCGACGGAATTCTTGAAACACTTCTGAATTAGCTCATCTGTTTTTCTCACTCGTAAACTCGCGAGAGCATGAGGCATATTTATTGCTCATGCTCAATGCGTGACTGCACCCTTCCTTCATAACTACTTACCATACTGCGTCATCAGTCACGACGAAGTACTGTGACGAACTCGAGGAGGCGTACTCATGTGGGGTCAGGAGAAACAGCCGGAGACGAACGTGGCCGAACCAGAGCGTGAAGAGATCGGCGATATAGCCAATGGTTTAGCGGCAGAAAATTCGGAAGGCATTATTGCCTTCGTCGGGAAAGGTGTCGAGTTCAAAGGCACCATCTCTTATAGCGGAACCGTCAGGATAGATGGATATCTCGATGGGGAAATTCACACAGAGGGCATACTCTTAGTCGGTGAGGATGCCGTCATCCAGGCAAAAATCACGGCTGGAACGGTCGTGTGCAAAGGGAAAATCACCGGAGATATTGTCGCGAAAGAACGCGTGAAGCTTCGCGCCCCAGCGGTGGTGAGTGGCAGCGTAAAGACGCCTGTCCTTTCAATGGAAGACGGCGTGTTATTCAATGGTGATCTCGAGATGGCTCACACCGTGCGTGAGCTTCCGCGGGAAACCCCCTTGCGGCCGGTTGGAGTCATCGCGCAGCCAGATAACAAACGTGTCAACGGCTAGATCATTTATTAATACGTAAGTATATTATTCGTATATGGACGCGACGAGATGTGCGCGTACGGAAAGAGTCGGAGGAGACCAGGATGTGGGCGATGAAAGAGCGGAATCAGCAGTCGGAATCGGATAGCGAGAATTTCACACTCCTGGGCAAAGGAGTGGACTTTAAGGGAATCGTCAGTTTTGATGGCACTGTACGGGTAGATGGTCGCGTCGAAGGTGAAATCCATACAACCGGGACGTTAATCGTCGGAGAGCATGCCGTGATCAAGGGCATCATATCGGTCGGCGTGCTCATGAATAGTGGCAAAATAAATGGCGTCATCACGGCCACTGAAAAGATCGAGATTCTCAAGCCCGGCACACTCATCGGTGATATTCGAACCCCAGTCATTGCGATTCAAGAAGGCTCCCATTTCCATGGTATGTGCGACATGGGCGCTCATCATTGGAATGAAGAACGTGCCATTTCAGTCAGAACGCCTCACAGTCCTGCCACAGCCAATGCACATTAGGGACAGTTCCCTCCCTCTAGCCCTTTGGCGCTCTACTTCAGTACAATAGCCGCATTATGACACGCCCTACAGTTCTTCTCGGCATGAGCGGTGGAGTGGATAGCTCCGTGGCGGCAGCGCTTCTGGTTCGCCAGGGCTATGACGTCCATGGCGTCACACTGCAAGTCTGGGAGCATGAGGATGAGACCGTCGCGGCATCCAAGAAATGGGAAGAGCGGGGTTGCTGTAAGGTCGGCATTGCCCGGTACGTCGCGCAGACATTGAAAATTCCACATGAAGTAGTCGATACCAAACAGGCATTTCGCACTGGTGTGATCGACGATTTTCTGGCCGGCTATCTCGACGGCACTACCCCTAATCCCTGTGTCCGTTGTAATGAGCGAGTCAAACTGCGTGGACTCATCGAGCTTGCCGACGCACGCGGGATCAACTATGTTGCCACCGGCCACTATGTCCGCATCGGCGAATCAGAAGGACTACCAACACTTCAGCGAGCGGCCGACCTCAAAAAAGATCAAAGCTATTTTCTCTATCGACTGCGCCAATCATGGCTCTCACGCCTTCTTTTCCCAGTAGGAGCCATGCAAAAATCCGAAGTCTGGCAGGAGGCAGAAGCCCTGGGCCTTCCTGCGGATGAATTGAAAGAAAGTCAGGAAATCTGCTTTGTGAGTCACGGCGATTATCGAACTTTTATTGAGAAGGAAGCTCCGACGGCCAAAAGGTCAGGTTCATTCGTCGATGAGGCAGGTCAGTATTTAGGCGATCACGATGGGATCGCGTTCTATACGCCCGGCCAACGGCGAGGCCTCGGGATCGCGACCGGCCGCAGACTCTATGTCCAGCAAGTGCAGCCTGCCACGAATACCGTCGTCCTTGGGACGGAAAACTCTTTGCGGCGTAGCCAATGTGATATCGGAGATTTGAACCTCTTCGATCCGTCATTACTCACAGGCGCCACAGAGGTAGAGGTGAAGGTGCGGTATGCCACTCCTGCTGGAACCGCAACCGTCCAGTCACTATCGGAGGGCACCCTTCGAATAGATTTCCATGAGCCACAGCGGGCGTTGAGTCCTGGCCAATCAGCCGTGTTCTATCGAAAAGACCGGGTCCTCGGCGGAGGAATCATCCAATCCGTCTAGTCTCGCCACGACTGTACCCTCGTATTGACAGCCCTCATCCGCCAATGCTAACTTGGCGCGCCTCTTTTCGTGCAGACGCACGAAGGCTTTCCTTTTGTCAAAAAGAAGAACGAACGGATCAGCATAGTGATCAAGACAGCAGTTGCCCGACGTTATGCACAGGCACTCTTCGAGCTCCTCGACACATCCACCATTGAGTCCACCCGCGCAGCCTTAACGGGGCTAGGTGAGGCGATGAAAGAATCCGTCTCGCTACGCCATGTCGTGGCCTCGCCGACGTTTGGGGCCGAAGAAAAAATCGCCGTCCTCGCGGAGATTGGCTCACGTCTTGGATGCCCTCCCGTCGGCAAAACGTTTCTTGCGCAGCTCGTGAAAAAGAATCGTGTCGGCTTTCTGCCGGAAATCGCTGAGGCCTTTGCAAAACTTGCCGATGCCTCAAAGGGCACTCAACAGATTACCGTGTCCTCGGCGGCGGCCCTGCCCCCGGCCGAACAAGATCGAATCAGCACTCGCCTGCGCGAGATGCTCAAACGTCAGGTTGACGTGACCTTTCACACGGATGCCCGCCATATCGCCGGCGTTCAGATTCAACTCGGCAGCACGGTGGTCGATAGCACTGTCCGTGGGCGGTTACAGGCGATGCAGAGTTTGTTGACTAAGGAGTAGCCATGCAGATCAAGGCAGAAGAAATCAGTTCGATCATCAAAGAAAAAATCAAAGGTTTCGACAAACAGGTCGACGTCAAAGAAACCGGCTCAGTCATCCAGGTCGGAGACGGCATCGCCAAGGTCTACGGTCTCGACGGAGCGATGGCCGGAGAAATGCTCGAATTCCCCGGAGGCCTCTACGGCATTGCGCTGAACCTTGAAGAGGATAACGTCGGCGCCGTGCTGATGGGCGATGATGTCGGCGTGAAGGAAGGCGATCCGGTCAAGCGGACTGGACGAATTGCGGAAGTACCTGTCGGTGAAGCCTTGATCGGTCGTGTGGTCAACGCGATTGGCCAGCCCATCGACGGAAAAGGTCCGATCAACTCGACGCTGTCGTCCCGCATCGAAGTGGTGGCCCCCGGTGTAAACACACGTCAATCGGTCCGCGAGCCCTTGCAAACGGGCATCAAGGCCATCGACGCCATGATCCCCATCGGTCGTGGGCAGCGTGAATTGATCATCGGCGACCGGCAAACCGGAAAAACCGCCATTGCCGTCGATACGATCATCAATCAAAAGGGCCTCAACGTATTCTGTATCTATGTCGCCATCGGGCAGAAGCGCTCCACCGTGGCACGCGTCGTCAAGACGCTCGAAGAGAACCACGCAATGGAATACACCATCGTCGTAGCGGCCACCGCAAGCGACGCAGCACCGATGCAGTACCTGGCTCCGTTCTCAGGAGCAGCCATCGGCGAATATTTCCGAGATAACGGCAAACATGCATTGATCGTCTACGACGACCTCTCTAAACATGCTGTCGCCTATCGACAATTGTCTCTGCTGCTCCGTCGTCCGCCGGGACGCGAAGCCTATCCGGGCGACGTGTTCTATCTCCACTCGAGACTCTTGGAGCGCGCAGCCAAGCTCAGCGATAAACTCGGAGGGGGAAGCCTCACGGCTTTGCCCATTATTGAAACGCAAGCCGGCGACGTGTCCGCCTATATTCCGACCAACGTCATCTCGATCACCGATGGCCAGATCTATCTCGGAAGCGATCTGTTCTATTCCGGTATTCGTCCGGCCATTAACGTCGGTCTGTCAGTGTCCCGCGTCGGAGGTTCAGCGCAAATCAAGACCATGAAGCAAGTGGCCGGTACCCTTCGGCTCGATCTGGCTCAGTACCGCGAAATGGCCGCCTTCTCACAGTTCGGCAGCGAACTCGACAAAGCGACTCAGATGCAGCTTGCGCGCGGTGTGCGGATGGTCGAATTGCTGAAACAGGGACAATACAAGCCGATGCCGGTTGCGGACCAAGTGTTGTCGATTTATGCCGGCGTCAATGGATATTTAGACGATGTCGCCGTCGACAAGGTTCAGCAGTTCGAAGCAGACCTCCTGCACTATGTGCAGCAGAATCATGCGGAGCTGAAAAAGGAAATCGCGAGCATCGGGAAAATCGATGACAAAGTCGGCGCCAGGCTGAAAGAGATTATCTCGACCTTTAAACAGAAGATGGGATACGGCGCTAAGTAGCTGCTGGCTGATAGAGAAGAGATCTAGACCATGCCGAGTTTACAGAGTCTGCGCCGGAAGATTGCGGCGTTTAAGAATACACAGAAAATTACCAAGGCCATGAAGATGGTGGCCGCGGCAAAGCTGAAACGTTCGCAGGATCGCATCCTGGCGGCGCGACCCTATGCTCTAAAAATGAGGGCCGTGGTCAGCAACTTGAGCCAGCGCGTGAATCGCTCCTCCCATCCCCTGCTACAAAAACGTGAAGGCAAGAAAGTAGAAGTACTCGTTATCACGAGTGACCGCGGATTGTGCGGCGGTTTCAACGGCAATATTGCGCGGAAGACGTCCGAGTTCGTACGGGAATGCGAAGCCCGTGGGCTACAAGTGAACTTGAGCATCGTCGGACGCAAGGGCCGCGACTATTTTCGACGTCGTACCTGGCCGATCCGGCAAGAATGGACCGGCATCTTCGATAAGCTGACCTTCGAACATGCCATCGACGTCGGCGGCGACCTGACCGACCACTTTGTCAAAGGCACGTTCGACGAACTCTACATCGTCTATAACGAATTTAAATCGGCCATTCAACAGCGCGTGATCGTGGAAAAACTATTTCCGGTCGATACCGCAGCCGAATTTGGGGCCGCACAAGCGGAAGGCACGACCGGCGGCAGCTATTTCTACGAGCCGGATGAAGCCGAGCTCTTGAACGTCTTCATTCCCAAACATTTCCAGATACAAACGTTTCGTATCCTCTTGGAATCTGCCGCAGCGGAGCATGGCGCCCGTATGGCAGCGATGGACGGTGCGACTCGGAACGCAGGCCAGTTGATCAAGAAAGTGACCTTGCATTACAACAAGACCCGTCAGACCGCCATTACCAAAGAATTGATGGACATCGTCGGCGGTGCCGAAGCGCTGAAATAGTCCGCCACGTTGAAGAAGGAGTGAGCCGTGAGCATTGGAAAAGTCATTCAGGTCATTGGACCAGTCGTGGACGTGGAGTTTCCTCCCGGACAACTGCCGAACATTTACAACGCGCTGAAAGTCATTCAGGAAGAGAATAAGGCCGCTGGCACGCCAGCCGTCCGTATCACGCTGGAAGTCGCGCTGCATCTCGGTGAAAACCGCGTGCGCGGAATCGCGATGTCCACGACCGACGGTCTCACGCGCGGGATGGACGTCCATGACACCGGCGCACCGATCTCTGTACCAGTCGGCCGCGAAACATTGGGACGATTGATCAACGTGTTGGGCGAACCCGTCGACGAAATGGGTCCGATCAAGACGACCAAGACCTATCCGATCCACCGGCCTGCGCCGCGTCTCGAAGATCAAGACACCAAGACCGAAGTCCTGGAAACCGGCATCAAAGTCATCGATCTGCTGGAGCCCTACAGCAAGGGCGGCAAGGTCGGCCTCTTCGGCGGTGCCGGAGTTGGCAAGACCGTCATCATCATGGAGCTCATCAACAACATCGCCTTACACCATGGTGGATTCTCAGTATTCGCCGGCGTCGGTGAACGGACCCGTGAGGGCAACGACCTCTGGCACGAAATGCAGGAATCGAAAGTCATCGATCCCACGGACTTTACCAAGTCAAAAGTCTCGTTGGTCTATGGACAGATGAACGAGCCACCGGGAGCCCGCTTGCGCGTCGCGCTGACCGGACTCTCCGTCGCAGAATATTTCCGCGATGAAGAAAACCAGGACGTGTTGCTCTTCGTGGATAATATCTTCCGGTTTACCCAAGCCGGTTCGGAAGTCTCCGCCTTGCTCGGACGTATGCCCTCTGCCGTCGGTTATCAGCCAACCCTCTCGACGGAGATGGGGCAACTACAAGAACGCATTACCTCGACCAAGCGTGGTTCAATTACATCCGTGCAAGCCATCTACGTGCCGGCAGACGATCTGACCGACCCGGCGCCGGCTACGGCTTTCGCCCACTTGGACGCCACCACCGTGTTGTCACGGCAATTGGCTGAGTTGGGTATCTACCCAGCCGTCGATCCGCTCGACTCCACCTCGCGAATTCTCGATCCTCAAGTCATCGGCGAGGATCACTATAAAGTCGCACGAGGAGTCCAGTCCGTCTTGCAGCGATACAAAGATCTTCAAGACATTATTGCCATTCTCGGTATGGACGAATTATCGGAAGACGACAAAATGGCGGTGGCCAGGGCGCGGAAGATTCAGCGCTTCTTGTCCCAGCCATTCCACGTCGCTGAAGCCTTTACCGGTTCACCAGGCAAGTATGTGAAGCTCAAAGACACCGTGCGAAGCTTCAAGGAAATTCTCGCCGGCAAATATGACCACCTCCCGGAGCAGGCCTTCTACATGGTCGGCCCGATCGAAGAAGTGATCGCAAAGGCAGAGAAAATGGGAGTCAAGGTATAAGCAGGAGGCGAATCGAGCATCCTCTTTGCTCGCGCAACGCGCGGTCTCGGAAGACCCTTGTTGGATGCGCGCAGTAGAGGGAGCCGATCCTCCAACTTTTTGAGTGGACGTAAGGAAATAGGGAACATGGCAGGGAAGATTCTGTTAGAAGTGGTGACGCCGGAAAAGTTGCTCTTGAGCCAGCAGGTGGATGAAGTCATCGCACCAGGTTCAGAGGGCGAGTTCGGCGTATTGCCAGGACATTGTCATTTTCTCTCGACCTTACGCATCGGTGAGCTTCGTTATCGCGTCGGAGATCAGACCACACACATGGCGATTCTATGGGGCTACGCAGAAGTTACACCGACCAAAGTCACCATCATGGCCGAGATCGCCGAGAAGGCCGAAGACATTGACATTGAGCGGGCCCAGGCGGCGTTTGTGAAGGCCGAACAGCGGCTCAAGGCTGGCGGCCTGCCCTCTGAAGTAAAAGAAGCAGAAATCAGTCTCGAAAAGGCCAGACTCCGCAAAAAGATCGCCGACCGTGCCCGCAAGGTTCACGTTTAAATCACCACTCCACAACATTCAGACTCGCTCCTCTCCCACGCCTCTTGGAGCAACCAGTTCGGTACGCCTCCAGATTGCAATTTCGCCTCGCGCTACAGTAGCGTGGCCTGAACCTACTGGTGAGGTCGATTCGTCCAATGGTCACAGAATTTGTTGTAACGGCCGGAGAACAACCCAAACGGTTGGATGTCTTCCTGGTCAATCGTGAGCCAAATTTATCGCGATCGGCCCTGCAACGATTAATCGGCCAAGGGCGTGTGCGGATTAACGGTCAGGTCGTCAAACCCAGCCAAAAGATCAAGCCAGGCGACAACATCGCGTTCGACATTCCAAAAGCAGAACCTCTGGAACTCAAAGGCGAGGCAATTCCGCTTGAGATCCTCTACGAGGATGATGTCCTGTTGCTCCTGAATAAGCCTTCCGGCCTCGTCGTCCATCCTGCGCCTGGACATTGGGCTGGCACATTGGTGAATGCCCTCCTCCACCACTTTCAAACCTCCGGCGGGACAGTCTCAACGATCGGTGGGAAAGAGCGGCCAGGTCTGGTCCATCGATTGGACAAAGATACGTCTGGGGTCATGGTGATCGCCAAGACAGACCAGGCCCACCGCGCCCTTTCTGCTCAATTCAAACTACATACGATCACGCGGGTATACGAAGCCCTAATCACAGGCGTACCGAAAAAAGGACATGGGTTGATCGAATTGGCCATCGGTCGAGATAAGAAGGAGCGGAAAAAGTTCTCCGCCCACACGGCGAGACCAAAGGAGTCCGTGACGGAATACAAGGTCGATCACCGATTCGGCAAACTGGCCGCTCATGTGCTCTTGTACCCGCGCACAGGCAGGACACACCAGCTCCGTGTCCATCTCACCTCCTTAGGCCATCCGATTCTTGGAGATCAGACCTATGGGGGAAAGAAGGTCTGTGAGGTCGAAGGCGTTGAGATCCCCCGAGTGATGTTGCATGCAAGGACCCTGGGATTCCGTCATCCCTCTACGGGAGAATTCCACGAATATACCAAGCATTTTCCCACCGATATGGAGCAGGTGGTGCAGGCACTCGATGCCCTCACGCCTCCTCCTAGTGCCAAGAAATCTTGACAGGCCTCTCAACTTGGCGTATGCAATGCCCCCGCGAAGGATGATGTCATGCAAACAGCCGATGTGCTCGACGCGATAGGTGGATTGGTGGCTCAGTTGAAAGTGTATGCCGCCAAGCTGCCACCGATTGTCCATTTGTCGGCCGTGCCAACCGGTGTGAAACCGAAGTTTGAGGCCATTGAGGAATATGAAGAGATCGTCTCTCGCTTCCGCAACCAGAGCTCGGGAACTGCCTATAAAGGATTAAACGATTTATTCGTAGAATCGTTGGAGGCCTTCGAAGTCGGTCGCTTACTCGGCTCCGTCCAACCACTCTTGACGGTGCTCGACCACCTCGAGCGGATGCAGCGAGATAAAGAAATCGAGATTGGGCGGATCGATGAAAAACGAACCGGCGAATATCGCTCGGTGCTGAACAAGATTCTTCCAGGCAACAAGCCTGAGTTAGACGGTGCAGGGCGAGGAATGTAACAAGAGTCCTGAGTTCGGTCGTAACTCTGAACTCGATGCTCAGCACTCAGGACTCGCAAAGGGGTCAGTGGCCCATTTTTGGGCCAGCCGCATTGGCTCCTTGCGAAACAAGGGAGAAGCGAACACTCGACCCGCAGTGTGGACATGTGGCTCGAACAGTCGCCTCATCGAGGAGTTCATATTGATCTTCTGTAAGCCACATCAGTTGAGCGCACTTGGGGCAGCTACGGACTTGCGTTGTCATGATGTTCCTCGTACACTCCGCGTGATTTTTAAAGCTCTCTCTGGGAGATAATCTAGTACAAGATGCCCCCAACCCTCAAGCCCGCCATCACCTTCGCCGAGAAGAAAGACCTCGACCCAGCCAAGCTCGTCCGCCTCTATCAGCAAGCGCCGTGGGCGAAGGGACGGACCCTTGATGACATCCGTGAGATGTTGCGCCACACCGATGTCGCGGTGACAGCCTGGGAAGGTGAGGTGCTGATCGGATTCGGGAGGGTTTTAACAGATTATGTCTACCGGGCGACTATTTGGGACGTGATCGTCGATAAGGCCTATCAAGGCCAGAGCATCGGCACCGAGGTCGTCAAGCGCATCTTGAACCATCCCCGCCTGAAGAAAGTGGAGCTCTTCTGGCTCTGCACCCGGATGCCAGGCTTTTACGAGAAGCTTGGGTTTAGCTCAAAAGAACAGACCGGCATGGTCTGGAACCGGTCAAAACAAGACAAAGCTGACTAACACATGTCTTGCCAATCAAGGTCTGCTGTCTCTCTCCTTCAACAGCGTTGACGTGGAATCCCCTGAGTCTGGAGATCCCACGTCTCGTCATCTGTCAGAAATACGCGTTCGCTAAAAGAACAGTTTCGCACCGAAGAGAAAGCCGAACGACGAGGCATTCCAATCGTTATTGCGATTTCCGTTCACCGTCGCATGTCCGTCGTTCCGCTTATAGGCCATTTCCGTATTCAGCGCGAACTGCTTCGTCAGCATGTAGTCGGCACCCCAGCCGAGACGCCAGGCGAAGGTATTACTCGGGGAAATACGCGTCGAACTGTTTTCACCAAAACTATTCACATTCACCCCGAAACTCATGTTGGCATAGGGGCTGATCGGCCCAAACCGCACCGGTCGAACTTCGACGGTCGGGAGTACCGACACAGTGTCTTGATGGCCCAAGTCCCTAAAAGGGCGCTCTTGATCCACACCATGGCGTTCCCACTCTAGCATCATCCCGACCAACAGCCATTTATTGAGACTATATAACCCCTGGAAGTTCACCAAGGAGCCCACGTCTGTTGAGCTATTTGCAGTTAACGATTGGGTCAGAGGCGCAAAGCCTGCCCGCATACCGAGCACGAATTTTCCTGGTTCTATGCCGCCCTGTTCCATCTTCCACTCTTCCGCCATCGCTTGGCTGCCAAAGACGAACACACTTGTCAGCAGGACCCCCAGCAAACCCACACGAGCCAAATTGAGACCCATATTGATAAACCCTCCGTGGTGTAATGATGTAAATAGGCAACGCGATATATTCACGCGAAATGATGGTGCAAGATTGGCACCTCAATTCTCCTTGAGAGTCGAATGTTGCCTGAAAAGACCAATATAGACTGATCAATATTGATCGGTTTCACAGAAGTACGATGGCAACCGCGACATTCTTGCTTGAGATCACGTTAATCCCTGCAACGGTATCGATCTTACGATTGCGGAGTAATGACTCGCGAATGACACAGTCACTGTACGCATAGCCCTTCAGTGAAATGCCATAGCTGACTAATGCGCGTGAACCTGGACTGCCCGCTTCATCCTCTTCGGAGAAAAAAGCACCGAGATGAAAAACACAGTGGTGGCGAGGAGGACAATCGCAGGGCCTGACGGCACATCCCAGGTGGCGGAGATCACCACCCCAGCGACGGCTGTGGTGACACCAATGACGATGGAATAGAGGGTGAGCGTCCTGAGGCTGGAGGTCAGTTGGTAGGCCGTTGAGGCAGGAATCAGGATCATCGCAAAGACCAGAATGGCACCGACCGTTTTCAGCGAGACGACAACGGTCAGGGCGACCAGGGTGAGCAGAAGAAAAAATATCCGTCGCGCAGGCACGCCGGAAGCTTCGGCCATCTCTTGATCGAAGGCAATAAAATACAGCTCCTTCGAGAACAGCACGATGAGGCCGAGCACAAGAACACTCAACCCGCCGATAATGCGCAGTTCGTCGCTGGTGACCGAGAGTACGCTCCCGAAGAGATAGCCATACACTTCCGCATTGTAGGTCTTCATCAGGCCGATGAAAAGAATGGCTAAGGCCATTGTCGTGGTGTAAAGAATACCGATCGAGACGTCCAGTTTCATCCGGCCTTTTTCTTCAACCCAGCCTGTGATCCAGACCGTGGCAAGACCAAATATAATCGCCAGTACCAGGGGCGGCCAGCCCATGAGATATCCCAACGCCACTCCCGCAAACGCCGCATGCGCCGTCCCTGCCCCAACAAACGCGAGTCCTCGTAAAACGACGAACACGCCGACGACGGAGCAGAGCCCTCCCACCATCGCGGCAGCGAGGAGGGAACGTTGCATGAAGTCATACGTGAAGAGCTCAATCATGGTGCCGACTGGTCAATGATGATGGTGATAGTCCTCAACGATGATGAAATCTTTGTCTGTAATTACCAGATCTTTCCCGTAAACTTGACTGAGGATATCCGGTTTCAAGACTTCGGCAGGAGGCCCCGAGGCAAACAGGCGGGTTTTCAGGAGTACGAGCCTGTCTACCCGGGAGCGGATCATATTGATGTCATGAGTAATCAAGACAATGGTCAGCCTCAACTCATCGTGCAGATGTTCGATAAGTTCAATCACATTATGCTGAGCGGTCATATCCAACCCGGTCGTCGGTTCGTCGAGCAGAAGGACTTTGGGCTGCTGGGCTAACGCCCGCGCGATAAAGACCCGCTGCTGCTGACCGCCAGACAGGTGGCCGAGAGCCGTGTCTTTATGCTTGTCCATCTCGACATGGGAGAGCGCCTCCATGGCGATCGCTCGATCTTTCGCCCCTGGGCGCGTGAAGAGGCCCAAGGCTCCATATCGACCCATCATGACCGTTTCAAGGACCGTCACCGGGAAGTTGCGATCGACGACGCCTTTTTGCGGAAGGTAACCGATCTTGGCCCTGTGATGGCAACGTAAGGCATCGCAGGCGCAATCGAAGATATGGAGATGGCCCTCAACGGGAGCCATGAGGCCTAAAATGGCGCGGCAAAGTGTGGTTTTCCCCGATCCGTTCGGGCCAATGACACCGACGAACTCGCCCGCATTAATGGAAAGCGAGATATCCTTGAGCGCGATGACGCCGGGAAATCCAAATGAGGCATGGTCAAACCGAATGATAGGCTCGAGCGAGTCTGACACGGAACCAGGCGCTCCTTCCGGCGCAAAAAGATGGCCCGTCGAGCCGTTAGGGGGACTCTAGGGCGTTGGCCAATTGGAGCACATTATAGCGGAGCATGTCGAGGTAGGTCTCAGTCCCTGGCAGGCCTCCCGGTAACGTGGTTAACACGATGACTTTGGTCTTCGTTTCTTTTGCCAATAGATCTGGAAGCTTTTGACTGAGCTGAATCTCCGATACGATGACTTTGATCCGGTCTTTTTTGATCTTGCCGATCAAGGTCTGAAGCTGAAGAGCTGAGGGTTCTGAGCCGGATTGCATTTGAATCGTCGCAGCAACGTCGAAGCCAAACCGCCTCGCGAAGTATGGCCAGGCCGGATGATGCGCGACAAATCGACGATCGGCCAGGCGTGCGATCCGCTCACTCAATTTCACTCGCAGTTGATCCAGTTTCCGAAGGTACGAGGCCTGATTGGATCGAAACTCCGTCGCATGAGCGGGATCTGCCTGAATAAGCGCTTCGGTAATATGACGCATCATGGTCATCGCATTCTCGGGATCCATCCAGACGTGAGGATTTCCCTGTTCCTCTTCTCCGCCAGCATGACTCGTCCCTTCGTGGCCTGATTCGTCCCGAAGCAACGCGATGCCTTTGGACGTGGTGACGACGCGGAGCGAGGAGCTGCCGGCATTCTTAACCAATGAGGAGACCCAGACTTCGAGGCCTATACCAACTTCGAACAACACCCGAGCCTTCCGAACGGCGACAAGATCGCTCGGTTTAGGGGAATAGGTATGTTCGTTTTCGTAGCCGCTCAGAAGGGATGTTACGCGGACATAGGGGCCACCGACTTGTTCGGCCAGATCCTTCAAAACGGGAATGGTCACCACGATACTGAGAGGTTCGGTCGTCGGAACAGCAAGGACAGGAGGTGCCGTGAACAGACCCTGACCGATGAGAATAGTCCAAAATAGGAGCAGCCGCCGCAAATTCAACATGATCGGCGCGGACGGTAACATTGGGTTCCCAGGTTGTCAACGGAATGTCTGGTGAGTTATCCCACTCTACGGGATTACAGGGGCCAAGGATACGATGTGCTTCCCCTCGGGACATTTAGCAGAAGACAGCCTGAAAATCTCATACTATTCTCCTGCATGTTCATGCCTCTCAGGCCATATTGATAATTGACTTTTTTCGCCCCCCCCAGTATGCTCACTCCCTTTCCAACAGAAGGAGTTAGGGGCATGAAAGTCATTCTACAAGAAACGATGGAAGGGGTCGGCCACCTCGGCGATCTCCTCGATGTCAAAGACGGATACGCACGGAACTTTCTACTTCCGCGCAAAAAAGCTGTGCTAGCCGACAGCCGCAGCATCAAAGCGTTTGAGCATATCAAGCGCGTGGCCGGCGAACGGGCAAAGAAAGAAAAGCTCGAGATCGAAACCCATGCCAAGAGCATCTCAGCCGTGTCCCTTACGGTGGAGACGAAGGTCGGCAAGGACGACAAAATGTTCGGATCGGTCACGGTCAAGGACATTGCGGAAGGATTGGCTGAAAAGGGATTCGTGGTGGATCGGCGAAAAATCCAGCTGGAGCAGCCGATCAAAGAACTCGGCACCTTCACTATACCGATCAAGCTCCCGCGGGACGTGACCGCAACGGTAGTCATCCACGTCGTGAAGAAACAGGAAGCCGAAGCGGCCCCTGCCGAGGCCTAAGAGAGAATAGGTAGTCATGAACGATGCGGTTGGTTCCTTAGACGCACTCAAAGCCACAGACCCGGATGTCTATGCCGCGATTGCCGCCGAGGAGGAGCGTCAGCGTAACAAGCTGCTCCTGATTGCCTCGGAGAATTTCGCCAGCCCAGCTGTTCTAGCCGCTCAGGGCTCCCTCATGACGAATAAGTACGCCGAAGGGTACCCGGGTAAACGGTACTACGGCGGCTGTCAGCATGTGGACACCGTCGAATCTCTTGCGATCGATCGCTGTAAGCAGATTTTCGGCGCCGAGCACGTGAACGTGCAACCCCACTCAGGGTCACAGGCCAATATGGCGGCTTACCTGTCTGTGCTGAAGGCCGGCGACACTATCCTGGGGATGGACCTTGCGCAAGGCGGGCACCTCACTCACGGTAGCAAGGTTAATTTTTCAGGAATCCTGTTTCGCGCCTTCTCATACGGCGTGGACCGTGAGACCGAAACCATCAACTACGACGCAGTGCAAAAGCTGGCAGAAGAATGCCGCCCACGCATGCTCGTCGTCGGTGCCAGTGCCTATGCGCGAACCCTGGACTTCCCGCGATTCCAACAGATCGCCAAATCGGTCGGTGCCTATTTGATGGTCGATATCGCCCACATCGCCGGCCTGATCGCTGCGGGACTCCACCCGAATCCTATCCCCTATGCCGACTTTGTCACGACGACGACCCACAAAACCCTGCGGGGACCTCGTGGTGGCGTGGTCATGTGCAAGGCCGAGCATGCAAAAGCCGTCGACAAATTTATCTTCCCGGGAATGCAAGGTGGCCCCTTGATGCATGTGATCGCCGCCAAGGCCGTCGCATTCAAGGAAGCCCTCTCGCCCTCCTTTACGCGGTACCAGCAGCAGGTCATCGCCAATGCAAAAGTGCTGGCCCAAGGGCTCCTCGACCGGGGATATAAGATCGTGTCGGGTGGTACGGATACTCATCTCATGCTGGTGAATCTATCCAACAAAGGCATTACCGGCAAAGAGGCGGATGCCGCGTTGGACGCCGCCGGCATTATCGTGAACAAGAATGCCGTGCCCTACGACGAGAAGCCACCAGCCGTGGCCAGCGGCATTCGATTGGGAACGCCCATTGTCTCGACCCGAGGGATGCGGGAAACCGAGATGAAAGAGATTGTAGACTTGATCGATCAGGTACTGCAGCATCGGCAAGATCCCGCAATGCTCGAGAAAGTTTGCTCGCAGGCCAAAGCGCTCTGCAGCCGCTTTCCGATCTTTCACACCTACTAAGCCGCGTCAGACGGGGCAGGATCACCGCCTGTGAAATGTCCGTTCTGCGATGAACTCGAAGATAAAGTCGTCGACTCGCGTATGGCGAAGGAGGGCGAAGTCATTCGCCGTCGGCGCGAATGCCTCGGCTGCAAACGCCGCTACACGACCTACGAGCGTGTCGAAGAAATCCTTCCCGTGGTGGTAAAAAAGGATGGCCGCCGTGAATCGTTCGACCGCAGTAAGATTCTTGCCGGCCTCAAGAAAGCCTGTGAAAAACGGCCCATCAGCACGGCTACCATCGAAATGGTGACGGACCGTATTGAAAAACGCATTCAAGAGATGGGGGAGACAGAAATAGAAAGCCGGATCGTAGGCGAAGAGTTGATGAAAGAGCTGCATCAACTGGATCAAGTGGCCTATGTTCGCTTTGCTTCTGTCTACCGTGAGTTTAAAGACATTGACCAATTCATGGACGAGCTGAGAACGTTGGCTCAGCAACGCCGCGACCGGTGAGGGCCGCGGAACCCATCCTCTCTCCTCATCGCCCTCTCCCTGTCCTTCCAAGATTCGCCGGTTAAGAACATGGTGCGATCTCACTGCGAGCAGGTGTCAACATGCCGATAACCAAGGCCAAGGCTCCCAAACGACCACGCAAAATACATGCGCCAACTGGTACACATGTCGCGATCATCGGCGCAGGACGTGGTGGCACAGCACTGATTGAAATCTTTGCAACGGACCCATTAGTGCAGGTCGTCGGCGTGGCTGAGGTCCAGAAAAATGCACCAGGTATCGCACTGGCCAAACGCCTCGGCATCCCTGTGACCCGCGATTACCGGAAGCTTCTGGATCTTGAACGGGTGGATCTCATCATTGACGTATCGGGCAATGCCAAAGTCTGGCAGTTACTCCAAGACTTTCACCGCATGGGTGTGACGATCATCGGCGGAGCCAGCGCAAAATTCATGTGGGAGCTCATCGAGGCTCGCATCCGCGCCACGGCAGAAATCGAAAAGACCTTAAATAAATACCAATCGCTCTACCGGCTCTACGTCAAGGAAACAGGCGTTGCGGTGACGGAGGAGCGCACGCGCATTGCCTGCGAAATGCACGACGGTCTTGTGCAGAGTTTAGCCGGAGTGAACTTCAAGCTGGATCTGAGCCAGCAACTGATTCGAAAAGATCCGAAAGCCAGTCTGGCCACCTTGCGTGAAAGCAAAGCCCAGTTGAAACTGGCCATCCAGGAGGCGCGGCAAGTCATCTTCAATCTTCGGCCTCTCCACTACGATAAGATGGAGCTCCTCCCCGCCCTCACCAACTACCTCACCTCATACGAAACCCAGTATCACATCAAGACGCAGTTCCGCGTATCCGGCGATGAACAGATTTTGTTTCCGCGCACAAAAATATTCCTCTTTCGCATTGTGCAAGAAGCCCTCAGCAACGTCGAGAGACATGCGAAAGCGACTCGAGTCACCGTGGAGTTAGACATTGACCCTGAACGGCTCCGAGTCACGATCGGGGACAACGGCGTGGGATTCGATATGGACACGGTGCTACGTGATCCCGATAAGTGGGATCATTTCGGGATTCGAGGCATTCTGGAACGGGCTCGCCTGGTAGGAGGCGAGGGCAAGATCGATTCAAAGAAAGGGCGTGGTACGACGATCGTCGTCGACGTCCCGCTGATGAAAAAGGAGACGACAGCGCATGGAGAAGATTAAAGTACTTATCGCAGATGATCATCGGGTCGTGCGTGAAGGGCTAGCCGCGATTCTCAAGACGAAAGACGACATCCTCATCGTGGGGGAAGCCCAGGATGGCATGGAAGCCGTCGAAAAGGTGAAGACGTTGGTACCCGACGTGGTCCTCATGGACGTCAGCATGCCCAGAATGGGCGGGGTCGAAGCGACCAGACAGATTAAGCGCGAATTCCCTCACATCGGCATCGTGGCCCTGACCATGTATGACGAGCAACAATACATCTTTGATTTGGTACGAGCCGGGGCCACCGGATATCTCTTAAAAGACTCCGAATCCTCTCAGATCGTCGCTGCGATACGCGCGATCTACAAAGGCGAATCACTCATCCATCCCTCGGTCGCGAGCAAGATCCTAGCGGAGTTCTCTTTAATGTCCCAGAAAAAGGGCAAGAAACCAGGATGGGTCGAGCACGATCTGACAGAGCGAGAGATCACAGTCCTACGGTTGGTCGCCGACGGCAAGACCAACAAGGAAATCGCCAATAATTTAGATCTGAGCGAAAAGACCGTCAAGAACCATGTCCGGAATATTTTTCACAAGCTCCAAGTCTACGATCGCACACAAGCCGCCATCCTGGCCATTCGGAAAGGCCTCATCGAATTGGACCCCCGACCGTAGCTGTCGAAATCTTCACATGGAAGCCTGCCTGCAAGACGAATAGTTTGCAGATATTCCTAGACCAACAAATCTCGAGTCATCCCTCTCCGCCATTGCCAACGACCACAGCTATCGACAGTCAAGGGACTGTGCTTTGCGCATTCCATGAAAAGTCACAGGTGTAATATTTATACAACGACACTTACAGCAAGCCTAGTGTCTATTTTAATGTTTAATAACAGCAGCTTATATCATTATTTCATCAATGGAAATATCTGGCACACGAGTTGCTGATACCCCTGTGTAATTATTGAGGTGACCTGTGAGAGTACAGCAGACGTTGGCAAATGCGGTGAGCTGTTCAGGGGTTGGGCTCCATTCAGGACAGCCCGTTACTCTCACGCTCAGACCTGCTCCAGCGGATACCGGCGTGGTATTCGTCAACCGAAGCGGCAAGGGCGGAGCCTCTCTTGCTGCCTCCGTTGAGCATTTGGTGGCAACGGAACTGTGCACGGCGATCAGCGGGAATGGCTTTCAAGTCAAAACGATCGAACATATTCTGGCAGCTTTAACCGGACTCGACATCGATAACGTATACGTAGAGGTTGATGCCACCGAAGCTCCCGTCATGGATGGAAGTGCGGGCTACTTCGTTCGCCTCATTCGCTCAGCTGGCATTGCTCCCCAGAGTCAACGGCAACCCTATCTGAAAATCACACGACCCCTTGAGGTCATAGATGGAAATCGACGAGTTCGTATCGAACCGTCTGCGACCACGAAAATCACCTACTCTATTCACTACAACCATCCATTGATCCAGACTCAGACCTACGACTACGAGCACTCAGTTCATGCCTTCGAACGAGAGATCGCGGACGCCAGGACATTCGGCTTCATGCAGGAAGTGGAAGCTCTCTGGGCCCGTGGGCTTGGAAAGGGTGGCAGCCTGGAT
This sequence comes from Nitrospira sp., assembly GCA_005116815.1. GTDB lineage: Bacteria > Nitrospirota > Nitrospiria > Nitrospirales > Nitrospiraceae > Palsa-1315. The sequence goes on from SWDR01000028.1 coordinate 135,605, forward strand.
AATACAATCATCCTTTCTCAGGACGGTATCCTCAATGAGTCAGGCCTGCGATTTACGAATGAATTCGTCCGTCACAAGATCCTGGACCTGATCGGTGACTTCTCCTTACTCGGCGTACCTTTTATCGGACATGTGATCGCGGAACGCTCCGGGCATGCAATACATACGCGCCTCGTTCAACAGATCCTGAACCATCCTGACAGCTGGGTATTGCTCAATACTGAGGAACCTGTTGCCGCATCTGAGCCTCGTTCGGCCATGGCTGCACCACGATTTGCATCGCTGGTGGCACTCCAGGCCTCCTAACTCCTATCCTTCTCAATGGAATTCTACTCGCGGTCTTGCCTCTACAGGCGAGATGATTCATAACGTGTGGTGAACGATCACGTGATTTAACGTCGGGAGCAAGTGGCCTTGCTCCCGACGCTAGAATCAAGGCGGGGACTACTTCTTCTTCTTCTTTGCTGCTTTCTTCGTCGCCAAGACTCTCACCCCCCTTCGTGTCTTTTAAGGTCTAACTGGCCCAGACGCACTACACTGCGTGGATCAAGGCTTCTTCCAATGCCTCAAACGTATTCGGACCCACTTTCCTGAACCGCTTATCGCGCTTCAAAGATGTTGCGACAGATGTCAACGGGGTCTTCCCCTTAATCTGGAGACCCCCTTCGACCAATCGTTGCACAAGTTCTTTTGCATGCATCGACCGGTTCGCCTCACGGAGCATTTCGTACGCGGCTTCCGAGACACTCTTCCCGGAGTACTTACTCCGGCCCATGAGGATTTCTCTCGACTGGTCCGTGACATCAGTATTAGGCCGTTGACGGCCGCCTTTTTCATCGGAGTAGAATTGGCTAGAAAGACTGGCGAGTTTGGCTTTATCGGCTTCAACGCGAAAGAGCGTTTCTGCCAATTCCAAATATTTTTTGATCGTGGCGATTTCGTCGTCCAAGCGACGACGTTTCTTTTCAAGTTCTTGCAGCCGGTTCTTGTACGCGCTAATTCGCTGCTCAAGACCGACCAAAATATCGGTGAGTTCTTCCACGAAATCGCCCCCAGGTGAAGCATACTTGCTTTATAGCATTGCTTGCAAAGCAAGTCAATAGGTAATGTTGCATTAGATGCTTGCATAGCTTGTTCGCTTTCAAACTGATCCATGCTATTAAACATGGCTCACGAAATATCCATACGCATGACAAGCACGCGAACAAGATTCCGACATCTTGTACTGATTTTCCATATTTCAGAGGTAGTATTGCTCCACATTGCGGAATCCCACCCCATGTTATGATGCCGCCCCATGACACCAGCACCCAGTGACAATATTTCACGCGACAGAATCATTTCTGTCGCGACGGATGCAGCCCGCCAGGCCGGAGCCGTACTCAGAGAATCCACACGTACCGGTTTCTCCATCGAACACAAGCAGATCATCAACCTCGTGACCGACGCCGACCACCGGGCGGAGCAACGCATCATCGACGTCATTCAAGAGAGCTTCCCAACCCACTCCATCCTTGCCGAGGAGCGAGGGCTGACCGAACAATCCCCATCCCGCTATAAATGGATAATCGACCCTCTTGATGGCACGACCAACTTCGCACACGGATTCCCCGCCTACTGTGTGTCCATCGGAGTGGAATGTGACGAACGTGGAATAATTGGGGTGGTCTACGACCCGACTCGGGATGAACTCTTCACCGCGCAGCTAGGCCAGGGAGCTCAACTCAACGGGGCGCCTATTTCCGTATCCTCCACGGACCATCTTGATCAGGCGCTCCTAGTCACCGGATTTGCGTACGACATCCGCGAAACCTCGAACAATAACTTGGACCACTTCACACGATTTGCGTTGAAGGTGCAGGGACTGCGGCGCACGGGAACGGCGGCCTTAGACCTCTGTTATGTTGCAGCCGGGCGATTCGATGGATTTTGGGAAGTGAAACTAAACCCTTGGGACATGGCGGCGGGGGTCGTCATCCTCCGAGAAGCCGGCGGAATGGTGACCAACTTTAAAGGTGCCCCCCTTTCAATCTATGAGCAAGAACTGGTCTCAAGTAACGGGGTAATCCATCAGTCCATGCTCAACGTACTCCGTGAGGGTCTAGCCCCGTCATAAAACTCAGCCCCGCCACAGATGGGCGAACAGCCTGGACCAGCCACTGGGGCCAGCTGGCAGATATACAGACCGAATGTTGATGCGGTATGATCCTCGGCTACACATGTGAAGGAGATTGGCTCTATGGCACGATCAACGCCTCCGTCAGGTCCACTGAACGGGAACCCACCCCAGGCGACAGGACCCGAGTCGCACAACAGGGATGTAGAACTGCTCCGAGTGCTCGTGAGCAGAAAAGGAACACAAGTCGATGCGCAATGGGCGATCCACCCCCAACTGAAACAAGATCTGCTGCCGACGGAATGGCAAGAAGTCACCGACCTTATGGCCAAGGTGACCGGTATCGTCGGCACGAGGTTTTCACAGGTGCTCACCCAGGCTGACCCAGAACCACCCAGCAACGCCTAGCAGCTCGCAGCGAGAAGTAACAGTTGAAGCGGTCTTCTTCCTGACCACTCGGATTCGGCCAGAACCGTTGACCAAGGAGCTCCCTATGGACACCTACTATCATCCCCATGATCTGGGAAAGTTTTCCGATATGGGCAAGGGGAACAAGGATCTCTGGGACAAATTCATGGCCTACTACAGCGCCGTCTTCGCTGAAGGGGCTCTGACCGAGCGAGAAAAAGCGCTCATCGCCCTTGCAGTCGCCCACGCGGTTCAGTGCCCCTACTGCATTGATGCCTATACGCAGGCTTCCCTTGAAAAGGGATCGAACATCGAGGAAATGACGGAAGCCGTCCATGTCGCCTGCGCCATCAGAGGCGGCGCATCTCTCGCGCACGGCGTACAAATGCGCAATGTCACCGACAAGCTCTCGATGTGATGGGATCGATGACTCGGAGAACTAGAGATAAGGATTTTCTGGAATGGCGAGCGTAAAATACTTGCCGCGTTCCTCGTAGAGAATTCTCGCAACCGTCAGGGCACTCAGCGCCTCTTCAATCTCCGCGTCACTGGTCGCAGCCTTGTTGGATCGACCGGCCAACAGCGTGCGGATCTGGTCAGCGCTCTTGGCCGCTTCGTTACAAACCTCGATAATCCCCGCGGCAGGCCAATCAAAACGCCGCCTGATCGGTGCCTTTGGATTCCGTCCATCGTAGACCGTGACATAATCCATCGCCTTCGAGTAATAGAGAAACGGCCGATCGCTTGACGCAACTAATCGCTGCCACTCCTGAACCAGGTCGACCAATTCTTGGTAGACCTCTTGGTCCACCTGCCAATTGTCCAGTTCATACTCGAAGTCATAGGCAATCTTCTTCAAGTCCACCTGCCGAGCATCGTAGACATACTCGTAAGGCGTCCCAGGTCCGGTGATACGGACACCGTATTCCTGTGGTTTAGTGTAATAAGGACTAAACCGCTCCAACCATAACTTGCCGGTCGACTCCGGTGGATGCAGGTGAAACAGGGAGGGAATCAGCTCAATCTGCCGCCGGTAGTCCTCGTTCGTTTCTCCTGGAAATCCGAGCAGAATATTCCAGGACACCGCGACATGATAGTAGTAGCTCCACTTGAGGCAGATGATATTCTGCATCGGGGTGACGCCTTTATCCATCGCCTGCAACTGATTGAGGCTCAGACTCTCCAATCCCGGCTGCATACATTTCACGCCTCCGGCAGCGAGTGTTCGGATCTGGCTCTTGTGGAGATTACTTTTCGTTTCGATGAATACATCGAGATCACAATGGTCTGCCGCAAATCGACCGAAGAGGTTATCGACATATTTCATGTCGATGATGTTGTCCACCAGGCGAAATCTCGCCGTATCGTATCGGCTAGAGAGATAGGCCATCTCCCGGGCCACTTGCTCGGACGATTTCGCCCGAAACTTCATGCTTTGTGCGTTCAAGCCGCAAAACGTACAGTGATGTTTTTCCCCCCACCAGCAACCCCGCGAACCTTCATAGAGGAGAATACGATCGAGTCCCTGCGCCGAATCACCCAGCTCCGCGAGGAGATGGTAGTAATCGTCATAGTCCGGCGGCCCCATTTTCGCAAAATCCGTGAACAGTGACTGGTTCGGACTGAAGGCAATCTTCTCGCCCTCTCGGTATGTCACACCGCTCGGCACAGTCCCGGTCTTTCCTGTGAGGAGATAGCGAACCAATTCCGGAAACACCTCTTCCCCTTCCCCCACCACCACATGGTCGATGAAGGGAAAGGCTCGAAAATATTCCAGCCCCATCTCGCCATCATAGTTCGCTCCACCGAAGACGATCGTCACGTCGGGGTAGAGGTCCTTGATGAGTTTCGCCATCGTCAAGCTGGCGACATTTTGATCGAACGTGGAGGTGAAACCAACGACCTTATACTGCCCCCAATCGATGGATGTCAGGGCCCAGGTCAAGAACTGCGGTGCGGTCCTCGTCGCCATGTCTTCGAAGAACGAGGCCTGCTGCCCGCTCTCCTTGGCCACCTGCTCGAACACCGGCTTAAACAAGCGGGGATATTCGGCGCGCTTCGGATTGTCGCGGAACAAGAGATAGGAAAAGAGCCATTCGCCAAACAGCGCCCGCTTCTCACAGATCATTTCATACAGAGGCACACCGATCTTATGGGCGAACCGGACATTCAGATGATGGCAATCGACGGGGATCCCCTTCGACTTGAGCAGCGCGGAGAGTGTGCCCAGTTGAATCGAAGGATACTTCGAGTAACTGAACGGCATATTGACGAGCGCCACCTGGGCCTTATCGCTCATCTGCTGCCTCGTGGGTTCATGACACAACTATCTGACATGGGATTAACTGGAGGATGCGCGAAACGATTGAAATTCGCGATCGGCTTTCGCGGCCATAAAGAAATCGCTCTCGGTCAAGCCATTGATCTTGTGTGTCCAAATCTCGACCTTGCATTTACCCCAGGCGAGATAAAGGTCGGGATGATGACCTTCCGCCTCTGCTATTGCGCCCACCTTGTTCACATAGGCCAGGGCCTGAGCGAAATCTGTAAACGTATACAACCGCTCAAGATGGCCGGCTTGGTTCATCGACCAGCCCCGCCCGAGTTCTTTCAGAAGAGCCTGCGCACGATCCGCCGGTACCGGCGGCACCCCACCACGACAGGGAATACATTGGTTATCGGCAAGGCCCATGGCACCACCTCCAGGTAAGGGAATCCCTTCCACCGCACATTCACTCCCAGCACGGTATTCTAAAGGGGCTTCGGCAGGAAGGGCAAGGCGGGGAAAGGGAGAGACCAGGATACACGACGGGCTTACTTCCCAGGGATCGCTCTCTGTGTTAGGGAACAATGGTACAAGTTGCCATGGACCACCCTTCGAATAAGGAACCGGGACAGAAATCCGCTATGCAAAAGATCGGTTGGTTCACAGCGACCTGTGTTCTTATCAGCAATATCGTCGGGGGCGGCATCTTCACCACGACAGGATTCATGGCCCGGGATCTCGGCGATCCAATGCTGATTCTCCTCTTGTGGTTCATGGGGGCATTATTCGCCGTCGGCGGTGCAATGATCTATGGCGAACTGGGGTCGCGCCTCCCACATGCCGGCGGGGATTACGTCTACTTGCGAGAGGCCTATGGGCCCTTGGTGGCATTCCTCAGTGGATGGACGTCCTTCACGATCGGGTTCGGAGCCGCCGTTGCAGCTTCAGCCATCAGCTTCTCCTCCTATGCACTGCGCGTCATCCCGATCGAGGACGAGCAGGGATGGCTTGCAAAAGGTCTCTCCCTCTCCCTGCTCTGGATCGTCACCCTCGTCCATTGTCGAGGTGTCGGAACAGGCGGACGGTTGCAGCTCTTGCTCACCAGCACAAAAATGGTCGCCATTGGGGGATTGATTCTCGGCGGGTTATGGGAGGTCGCAAGTCACGACAACGCACATCTCACCGGACAGACCACACAACAGCCAACTTTCGGAGCATCGGCTATCGCCCTCGTACTGGTAACCTACTGCTATCTCGGCTGGAACGTCGTGGGCTACATCGCCTCCGATATCGCCGAGCCCTCCCGGACGTTGCCCAAGATCATGATCGGAGGCACGGCTTTCATCGGAGCAATCTATCTGCTATTGAATCTCGTCTACCTGTCGGCATTGACGATTGCAGAGTTGGCTCGAGAACCGATCGTTCCGGTTGCCGAGAAGACCGCAGCCGCCTTGTGGGGACCCCAGGGCGGACGAGTAGTCGCCGCCATTCTCTGCCTCTCCATTGCTGGAGCCGTCAGCGCCATGACCTGGGCAGGGCCCCGTGTCTGTTGGGCCATGGCGCAGGACGGCATGATTACGCCCTGGCTTGCCAAGCTCCACCCCCGTACTGCGGTGCCGGTTCGGGCAATCGTCTTTCAAAGCCTCTGGGCATCACTGCTCGTCCTCAGCGGAACCTTTGAGCAGCTCCTCGTCTACAGCGGCCTCGTACTCTCATTCTTCATGGCCTTGACCCTGTCCACAATCTTCCTTCTTCGCCCTACTTGCGTCATGGATCGGCGACATTATCACGCGCCCCTCTATCCATTTCTCCCGATCACGCTCGTCTGTGGTGCTGCCGCCCTGGTCATCTCCAGTATGCTCGAACGACCGGCAGAATCAGTCTACGGCGCAACGACCATTCTTAGCGGCATCCCGCTGTATTATTATTGGCGGAGGGCTGTCAGTCGCCACCGGCATAAACCCTAACGAAGCCCGTGAAAATCCCCATTCCAATCATCCCCTCAATCTGACAGGGCTCGCCCACAACGAGAAAAGCAGCAGGCTGTTCAAAACGTCTGTCCAGCAAGGCCGCAGCGAGTGAAGACCGGAAGCGTACCCTTCAGGGTACGTTGAGGGTCTGAACGATGCGAGAACGATGCTGGCAGACGTTTTCAACAGCCTGCTAGAAATGGAACGGGCGACCCTGCACTAGGTAGGAGGTCGCCCGTTTTATGGCGCTTAGGACGCCAGTTCGGCTATGTAATTGTCTCGGCCCAGCAAAAACTGAGTCCCGCGCGACAACGAGAACATCGGGCACCTGATCGGGGGAACATACATCCATCCCCGGAGCTTGTGTGCCTCGGCCAGCGTCGAGTTCTCCACAATAAAATCAGGCTAATAACCTATTGGTCTGTGGTGCCGCTACGGCACAGCCAGTGGAGAGCCGGCTAGCACGATCGATCAGAAGCCCGCCCTCGAGTCGGCGGGCCTATGTGGTCAGGTGGAGTAAGATCATCCATCGCTACCCTCCTCTCTTGAGAAAGTATGCGGGGGACCCGTTAACAGCCGCGCGGTCTGTTCGGTCCCTCTGAGGATAAAGCACTTGGGCCGTGCTTCCTTCCTACGCCCATTAGAAAAACGTGTCAATGGGGTGCCATAATTTTTTGTGCGGTCTCCCACAAGGCATACCACATGCCAAGCAACTACAAGTCTTCCAGGGGCGAATACCGTCCAGCGATTTTCCTCACAAACGATACGGGGGGATCAACCGAATGGCTGATCCCCCCCTAGACAACGCCGAAGCCTAAGTACCCTTAGTAGCCCGCGCCCTGGGCCTTACGTTTTGCCTTTTCAATCTCTTCCGTCATCTTCCCTTCGGCCTGGCTCTTATGCTGGGCAGCCATGTCGCTCATCTTCTGCTCGGCTTCAGATTTCTTGTCACTCGCTGCCTGGCGGGCACTGGAACTGGACTCCGTTGCGGACCGCTTGGCATTGGCCATCTCCTGATCGAGCTTTTGCTGTATATCGCCGGCCGACGGAGCTTGCCCGAAGACAACCGGTGACAATCCCAGAACCATCATGGACATCGTCAACATGATAGATATTGATCTACGCATCTGAAGTTCCTCCAAAATGATGAAAACCGCCCGGGGAACGAGCAGCTTGAGAAAGCGTACCGAACTGTCCAGGCAGATTCAAGACCTCCTGTGATGAAGACTTTCCATCGCTCCGTCCGCTTATTTCATGATCGGCGCGGACTCGCGCACCCGGTAACCAGCCGGAGGGGCAAACAGACTGTCGTCCAAGCGTTGGGCCTTGATGTGAATCGCTTCCTCACGAGATGCTTCTTTTCCTGATTCGTCTCGCTCGATCTCGCGGAGAGGAAACCCTCCGTCTTTGATGATGTCGCGGATCCAGAAAGGATAACCCCCACCGCCTGCAGGATCACTGGACAGTAACCCGTAGAAGGCCGCGTTGCTGATGCCCTTCGCAATGCAGACTTCGCTGGTTCCGTCGTCGTCCTTGCCCACATAGATCTCACAGGGATATCCAGCCACCTTGCGGCGTTTCCCGGTCTTTGTCACTGTCGTGCCCTCGAACATCTTCTTGACGTCCTCAGACTTCAGATAATTTCGTGGCAGGATCGTCACGCTCCGATCTTGAGACTCCACGACGAAGCCTTCGTTGGTCGTGGAATCCCACACCATGTAATCTCCATCCCCTTCACCATCGGCACGCATCTTCTCACCTTTGAAATAGGTCTTGTGTGTACTCACCTCGCCATCCGACGTTCTCTTCATCACCACCACGCCTTCAAAGGAACCAGCAACCACGAGACTCGGATCCCCCAACCAGATCAGCCCCAACAAGGCGACGGCTAACAATGTCATGCCCCTCGCCTTCAATCGTGACCCGGGCATCACGTCAGAGCCCGTTCTGTCGTTTCCGCTCATTCGATTTCCCTTACACAATCTTCAACGTGGAAAAGTCGATGCCTTTAGGCGCCGGAGGCGTCGTAAGCTTCATCGCTTCCAATGTGTTGGCTACGAGTTCCGCGACCACGAGATTGCGATACCACTTCCGATTGGCCGGCACAATATACCAAGGCGCACAATCCGTGCTCGTGGCGGCCATCATGTCTTCGAACGCATCCATATAGGGCTTCCACAACTTTCTTTCCTCAAGATCCCCCTCGTTAAATTTCCAGCGCTTCTCCGGATCTCGGATGCGTTCCTCCAGCCGCTCTTTCTGTTCGTCCTTTGAGATGTGCAGAAAGAGCTTGAGCACCACTGTCCCGTTTTCAGCAAGCAGCTCCTCAAATTCTTTGATCTGATTGAACCGTTGTTTCACCACTTTATCCGAGACCCACCCATGCACGCGGGTGATCAAGACATCCTCATAGTGCGAACGGTTGAAAATACCAATCTGGCCCTTCGACGGCGCCCTCTGATGGACGCGCCACAGAAAGTCATGGCTCAACTCCTCGGACGACGGAGCTTTGAATGACACCACTTTGCAGCCCTGCGGGTTCACACCCGACATCACGCTCCTAATCGTGCCGTCTTTCCCGCTGGTGTCCATTCCCTGAAGCACAATCAGCAAGGATCGAGTCCCGTTCGCATACAGCCGCTCTTGGAGTTCGCCGAGCCGACCGATCAACCCCGCCGTGATCGCCTTGGCCTTCTCTTTGCCTTGATCGGTTTTCTTGTACTCGCCGCTATCGTCAGGATCGAATCGTGCGAGTGTCAACGCGCGTCCCGGCTTCACTCGATAGTCTTTCATCAGTGCCTCCTCTCGCCTCGTGATGATGTCTCCATGAAAATACGCCGGTCCGAGCAAAGAATATAGTGCCAGGCTTCGCACAAGAGAATCTCGCTCCTTGCGATTTGTCGAGACCACGGGCATAGTGCGTCTTAGCAGTACACCTACCGGGAGGATGAGTAATGAATCGACTGGCAGCAGAAGCAATCGGCACGTTTTGGCTGGTGTTCGGGGGATGCGGGAGCGCCGTGCTGGCCGCCGCTTTTCCACAAGTCGGCATTGGCCTGCTCGGGGTATCCTTCGCATTCGGACTGACCGTCCTCACGATGGCCTACGCCATTGGCCATATTTCAGGCTGCCATCTCAACCCGGCCGTCTCCGTCGGCCTCGTGGTCGGTAAACGATTCCCGGCCAGCGATCTCCCTGGATACATCGGCGCCCAAGTGCTCGGTGCGGTCCTCGGAGCCGGAACGCTCTATCTCATCGCCAGCGGGAAAACCGGTTTCGACATCGGCGGCTTCGCTTCCAACGGATACGGAGAACATTCCCCGGGCGGCTATTCGCTCATGGCCGCGCTCCTCACCGAAATCGTACTCACCTTTATGTTTCTGTTCATCATCCTTGGAGCCACCGACAGCCGCGCGCCCCAAGGCTTCGCACCCATCGCAATCGGCCTGGGCCTGACGCTCATCCACTTGATCGGCATCCCGATCACCAATCTCTCCGTCAACCCGGCCCGCAGCACCGGCCCCGCCCTCTTCGTGGGAGGCTGGGCGATCGGACAACTCTGGCTTTTCTGGATCGCCCCGATCATCGGTGCCGCATTGGCAGGAGTCGCCTATCCTCTGATCGCAGGCAGCCCGAAACGATAGGGTTGAAGTTCTTCAGGCTGAGAACGAGAAAGGGGAGAGAACAGGCTACGGCAGTTTCGGCGCGTCTTGGGCACAGCGAAATCCGACGTTCGGATCATGCTCGGTGGGATCGCCTTTCGTCCGAAAGGACGACCGAAGCCGATAGGGATTATTGATATAGGAGCCGCCGCGTTGCACCTTCGCGGTGCCCTCGATCGGTCCACGCGGGTTGATCGCAGGATTCTTCTTATAAAACTCTTCGTCGTACCAGTCGGTCACCCATTCATAAAGGTTGCCGGCCAAATCGTGGACGCCATAGGGGCTCTTCCCCTTGTCACGATTGCCGATAGGCGACACTGTATCAGCCCCTTCTTTTAATCCGAAGACCGCATGAGCCGGAGTCGGCGCATCGCTCCCCCAGGGATAGACCCTTCCATCCGCACCTCTAGCGGCTTTCTCCCATTCCGCTTCGGTCGGCAACCGTTTCCCGGCCCATAGACAATAGCCCGTCGCCTCCATCCAGTTCACCCATCGGACCGGACGATCCGAATGGATGACCGGCGTCTCCTTGTCCGCAAAGCTCCAAGGCGGTTCACTCTGAATCGCCTCGACAAACTTCGCAAACCGGCCATTCGTCACTTCGAACTTATCCATATAGAAACTGTCGAGGAAGGCACGATGAATTGGCTGCTCGTCATCATCGCCCTTGTCGCTCCCCATCGTGAACTCACCGGCCGGAACCAGCATCATGGGAACACCATCTTTTCCGGTGATCTCGACGGGCAGTTGGGGTGGACCAACCGGCTTTGTAATCGCTCCAGCGGTAGAAGGAGGATGCACCTTTCCTGGTGGCTTCGGATCACTCTCTGCTACATGAGGCTTGGGTGGAACTGGGGCAGGAACTTGGGCTGGTATTGGAACCGGCTCTGGCTTGGCAAGCGGGATTTCATTCGCCAGTGCAAGATCGCTGGTGATCCATAGCACCGACAATAGGCCGAACACCATGGCGTGAATCATGTTTCGAGACTGCATCATCGACGGTCTCGTCTCCGTGAAAGAGCAGGTGCTTCCTGCACTACCAGTGCCAGGGTACCGAAAATCGTGAGGACAAATCTACCCTTCTACCAGTCTCGAAGGGGCGAAAGGCTGTTTCACATGGTAGGGGACAAAAAAGACTGAAGATTTGACCCGTCGGCATTCATCACGATGCAGCGATGAAGTGCCGACGGCACGCACGATGCGCGATTTGGTGGAGGCGAGGGGAGTTGAACCCCTGTCCGAAGACCTTCAGCACAACGGATCTACATGTTTAGCCGATCGTTTTAGTTTCGCAGCCACCCACGCCCACCGGCTAGCTTAGACTGGCCACTAGCCCAGTATTGTCTCGTCCTCAGCCGCTGAGCACCAGCTTTGGACCAGCCCGCTGTATCGCGCTCCGACCACCCCCGCGGGCCTCAGGTGGAGGAACGTCGCAGTTAATTAAGCTGCGAGTGCCAGTTCTTGATTGGCAGTTACATTTTCCCGGAGGATTTACGAGACCCCGAGAGCTCGACATGCACCGCTGACCTTAGTATCCCCGTCGATTCCGGTCGCCCCCTTTCTTGTTTGCGTGAAACGAAAGATATGAGAGGAACCTCGCTCATACCTCAGATGCTCATCATAC
>SWDR01000028.1:147750-164766 GCA_005116815.1 Nitrospira sp.
CTCGCCAAGTCCCTGGAATCGCTGCACTATAGAGTAGTTGGTGCCGAAGGCGGGATTTGAACCCGCACACCCTTGCGGGCGCTAGACCCTGAATCTAGTGCGTCTGCCAGTTTCGCCACTTCGGCACATCGAGGTGGAGGGGGATTATCCTGAATTATTGAGGTCCCCGTCAAGCAAGGGGCGTGAATTAGCTGACTTGTGCAGCTCGTGAGGCCCAGAGACCAGCCTTCGCGATGTCCCTGGTGTCTCCGCTGATCACGATCCGCTCGCGAACCAGTCCGGCTGCGCCCAGCAAGGGGGCCGCTGCGATCCAGGGTGCCTCATCGGCGATCAAGACATCGAACCGGACGCGACTGAACAGGGGGTCACTCAGCACTCGCGATGCGGTGGTGACTACGAGCCGACGATTTTGAATGAAGGCCTGGCGGTTGGTGTCTTCTTCTGCTGCGAGCAATTCACGGATCTTTTTCGTTCCGCCCAGATGGACGATATCTTCTTTGAGTTCGTCAAACTCCGGCCGCATGTCTTTTGGCACAGCGGCTTCCGGCACGAGTTCGTCGATGCGCACCTTGGCGACATCGAGCTCTCCCTTCAATTCGGCGCATTGATTCTCATACAGTTCGAGATATTGATGCAGTGTTTCGACGTTCTTCCCGACAGCCTGCAAGCTGAGACGCCGGAAGAGCGGGAGGTTTTCGTACTCGGCCAAAGTGGCAGTCACGTCTTTGATCTTGTTCTGTATGTCGGTGAGCTGCGTGAGCAGTCGCCATTCCAGGAGGCGCACTTCATCGAGATCTTTTTGTTTCTGCCCCTTGTAGGCCAACACAGGGGTTAACTCTCGAAACCGCTCGTATTTTCGACGGAGTGCGGCCTTGTCCGCGCGCGACTTGGCATAGAACTGGTGCATTTGGGCTTCGAACCCCAGTTCCTGAATCCCGATACCCTCGGCCTGATGGGACAAGGTCATTTCATAGCGACTGACCCAGGTCTTATAAGTAAGCCCGACGGCTTTCATGGCCCGCGCGATGGTTCCGACGAGTGCATCCGCCGCCTGGTGATCGGGAGAGACCAGCAGAATGCGCTTATTCGCACGAATCAATTCGATGACGAGGACTGCCAATCGTTGCCGTCGTACCGAAAGTTCGTCTGACCAAATGGTCATGAGAATTGAGGAGCCAGGTCCTGCTCCGGACAGTTCTCCCGCTGTCGTCGTCGTCTCGAGGAGGGGCGCCAATCGGTCTGCCGGACCGAGCCGATAGGAGTCCGGTTGTGCGAGCATGTCGCGCAATCGCTTGGCAGACGTGGCGAGCAGTCCGGCTCGATCGGGAACCACCGTCGCGTTGGCGCAGGACTGTCCAATCGTATCGAACGTCTGGACAAGGATCACGTTACCTTGCCTGCCAAGTACGATGCCTTCCGTTGGCTCCATGTCATCCGGAGGGATAATGGAGAGGGGCGTGTCATGGTCGAGGGACGAGCCATGCGGGAGTGTCAGCTCGTAGAGGTGCAGCGTGCCGATGGTATGCAGAAGTCGGCCTGTTACCAGCGAAATGGGCTGGTCAAGGGCCGTGTCGCTTGCCCGTTTCTGCTCGGCTTCAAGTCGGAGTGCCCATGTCTCGATGAGGTCCCGCGCAGTCATGCGATCCTTGGAAAAATAGTGTGTGTACAGCGTCGGCCATCATACGGTTGGCCATTGCGCCTGTCTAGCAGGATGCTGAAAAAAATGATGGATGTCCGGTGAGTCCCCTGTGCTCGCGCAACGCGCGGTCTCAGAAGACCCTCGTTGGACGCGCGCAGTAGGGGACTCATCCGGGTCATCGTAGAAGGACGTACAGGAGCAAACGTGGCTCCCACCTTCGGTCTCTTACCGCGGCCTTTTAAAGGATTCTGAAGGGAGGTCTCCTCTTGTTCCGGAGCTCAGGCCATTGGGGTTTTGCTGTCCAGGGTGGTTATTGCTCAGCCTGCGAGACTGAGAATCGTGCGTCTGCTTGACCCCAACGAGCAGTTCCATTAGCGTAGGCCTTTTGCAGTGCCTGCTCGATAGCCATTGGAGGACGTCATATATGCATGTAGTTGGACTTATGTCTGGGACATCCGGTGACGGAGTCGATGCGGCACTTGTGGACATTACCGGGCGAGGACGTTCGTTGAAGGCGCGGACAATTGCCGCGCATACTCTGGCCTATCCACGTTCGTTACAACAGCGTATCCTCTCCGCCTCTGTTTCTGGAACGGTCGCAGATATTTGTCATCTCAATGCGCTGCTCGGTGAATGGTTTGCCAATGCCGCGTTGCATGTGATTCGACAGGCGAAACTTCAGCCAAGCGATGTGACGTTGATCGGTTCGCATGGGCAAACCGTGCACCACCTTCCGCATGGCGTTCATGCGCCTGGTGTCGGCTCGATTCGTTCAACCCTCCAAATTGCCGAGCCTGCCGTGATTGCCGAGCGGACGGGGATTACCACAGTTGCGAATTTTCGACCGCGGGATATAGCAGCAGGTGGCCAAGGGGCTCCACTCACGCCGGTTGCGCATGCCTTGCTGTTGAAACATGCGCGCCGCGCACGCTTGGTCGTGAATCTCGGGGGGATCAGCAACGTGACCTATGTGCCGAAGGGGGGGCGTCTGAGTGGCGTGCAGGCCTTCGATACGGGGCCGGCGAATATGGTGCTGGATAGTCTGATGGTGCGCGTGACCGACGGGCGACTCTTGATGGACCGCGATGGAAAGTTAGCGATGAAAGGGCAGGTCGATTCACGATTGCTGGGCAAGTTGCTCGCTCACCCATTTCTGTCCAAGCGGCCTCCGAAATCAACCGGACGGGAAGCGTTTGGCCCCGATCTCATCGAGGAGCTGATGGCGATTCAACAGCAACGGCGCCTCTCAATCGAGGATTTGCTGGCGACCTGCAGTATGTGGACAGCCAAGGCGGTGGGGACGTCGCGGCGTTGGATCAACGGAGAGATCGATGAGGTGGTGGTGGGCGGCGGCGGCGTCCGCAATCGGGCGATCATGACGCATCTCGCGACGGTGTTCGCTCCGGTGCCGGTCACCACATTCGAGGCACTGGGGTGGGACAGTAAGTCGTTTGAAGCCGTGGCGTTTGCCTTGTTGGCCTATCAAACCGTGACCGGCCAATGGGGCAATATCCCGTCAGTGACGGGCGCCACGCATCTCGTGATCCTTGGCACGATTGTGCCGAATGGCCCTCGCTGGCGTGAATCCTTTCCGGTGCGATAACGGTATGATGGAAAATATTGTTATCGGACTGGCCATCGCGTCTCTGGTGTTTCTGATTTGGCGCCTGATGATTTCATCAAGCAGTGAGTCGGCCAGGAAAGAGAGCGTAGTTATTCCTCCTGGCGTGACGCTGCGGCCTCAGCCCTTGCTGACCGACACAGAGCTGATGCTCTACAATCTCATAAGGTTGGCCGTGGAAGATCATTATCTTGTCTTTGCGAGGGTTCCACTCTGGTCTGTTGTCAGTGTCGAGGCGGAGGGAAAGGTTCGGTCTCAGGTGTTACGGCAGATTGCGCTGAAGCAACTCGACTTTGTGTTGGTTCACCCGGGAACGAAGGCGGCCGAGCAGGTTGTGTTGCTTGAGGAAGGGTTCCCCCCTCAGCCGCATGAGGTCACTCGAACTCGCGAGATCCAGGCTGTTCTGCAGGCAGCGGGCATTACCTTGACCACCTTAAAGCCCAACACGTCCTACACCGTGCCTCAGCTGGCTCAGCTGCTTGGTGTCGGCGAAGTCGAGTGACCGCTAGGATGCGACGCTATTCGCCGGGGCCGGAGCCGACCAGCTGTGTTGTCGGTTCCACATCGCGTATCGCGGCGACGTCAATGGCTTTCCTCGCCAGTTCGGCTTCTGCGCTCTCGGGATATTGATCGATGACTCGTTCGTACATCATGCGGGCTTTCTCATGATCCTTGATCTTGGCGTAGGTTTGACCAAGTTTGAGCGTGGACGCCGCAAGTTTTTGGCTCATCGGATAGTCGGACACGACATTATAAAATGACTTGAGGGCTTCCTTATAGCGCCCGAGCCGGTACTGGCATTCTCCCACCCAATACTGCGCGTTGGCGGCCAACGAGGATTGCCCGTGCAGTTCGAGAAAGAATCGAAACCCAGCCAGCGCGGCTTCGTAATCCCGATGTTTAAACTCTTCCATCACTCGATCATAGAGGTGTCGAGGCGAGTCCTGCATGTGAGACGGTGCAGCGATTGCGGGATTGAACGAGAGCAGCAACGCCATGATTCCCGGGAGCACAATTTTCAGTATTGTCATCGTAATGCCTCCATACTGCTCAGCTTGGTCTCAGTACCCACATTCCAGGGATACCGCAATCGCCATGCCACCATACGGACGATCTGTCATGGATAAAACAGATGTGAATCCGGTAGTTTGGCATCGTTCCATGGAAAAAGTTGCCGAGTGCCAGTCCAGCCCGGATGACAGTTTTGTACGATGTGTGTGTGATTCCTGGCTTGACAAAATTAAGACCACTATTGCGTTGACGTGACGGTCGTCAACGGCGTGAGATGAATCTGAATTGAGTGAATGTGCTGGAAATAATGCCGCATCTTATTTTCGGCTAGTGGCCGAGTGCAGAGAACCAATCTTGTGAGGATGAAGAGATGTGGACATGAAGACTGAGCCTCCGCTGAATCCACTTGGTGGAAAGACCTTGATCGTCGATGCGAATGACGCCGATGCCTATCCGCGACCCAGTGCGGCGCTTCTCGATGCTGGTGAGCAGGACCAAGTGTTTGTTCGTCCCGGGATCTATGAGGACAAAGTCTTTGTTACGGGGCGACCGATACATTTGATTGGAGCCGGTCGAGATGACGTGCAGATTTTTTCCCGCCGTGGGGGGCCTCTCTATCTCCAGCAGGTCCCCAGTGGGCGCATCTCCGGCATCACGTTTCGATACGTCGGAAGCGACCAAAATTCTGCGATGAACCTGCTCGACTCCTCTTGTACGGTGACCCAGTGCCGTGCCACAGAGGGAATTCTCTCCGGCGTGGTGATTTATGGCCCGCAATCACGACTGACATTTGTCGGAAATGAAGTGTGTGGCAACCGGGAATCTGGGATATTTGTGTTTGCCGGAGCACAGCCGAGGATTGCCGACAATGTCTGCAGGGGCAACCACCATTTCGGCATCGCGGTCCGGGATTCAGGGAGCCATCCTGAGCTCGTCAGAAACCAGTGCCGTGAAAACATGCTGAGCGGGATTCTCCTTTTTCATCACGCGGAGGCGCTTCTCGTCGACAATACCTGCAGTGAGAATCAGCATTGGGGGCTTGTGATGACTCCAGACTCTCATCCGACTCCTGGTCGGGAGGCGCTTGAGACCTCAAATACTCTTGCCCCCAATCCGCGAGGAACCGTGATCGTGACAGACCAGCCGCTGGGTGACATCGGACGGTGACGAGGTAGGAGGCCTAGGATGCCTGCTATCTAGGCTGGCGGGTAGAATGAATAATAGAAAGATGAGAAGGGCCGGGGGCCTGTGGCTCCGTTATGCGGGGAGATTCGGAACGTGCGTCTCAGCGGCTTCGTGCAGGTGAAAGCTGTTACCGCCTTGCTGTTTTGCTCGATACATTGCCGTGTCGGCATGTTTCAGTAATTCGTCGACGGGATGATCGTCGTGCGGATAAATCGTCACGCCGATGCTGACCCCGATGGAGATGTGATGGCCCTGTAGTTCGAACGGCGTGGCGATCGACTCCGTGATGCGTTTCGCCACCACCAGGATGTTCTGGTCAGAGGAAACCCCTTCTAGGATAATGGTGAATTCGTCCCCGCCCATCCGGGCCACGGTATCGACTTCACGCACACAGGCCTTGAGACGCTCCGATACGGCCTTAAGCAGGTCGTCGCCCATGTCGTGCCCGAAGGTATCATTCACGGCCTTGAATCGATCGAGATCGAGGAGCATGAGGCCAATCGGTTGTTGGAGTCGCTTGCTTCGAGCCATGGCTTGAATCAGCCGATCACGAAAGAGGCTCCGATTTACCAGCCCGGTTAAGTGATCGTACTGCGCGAGGTAGGTTAGGCGTTCTTCCGAACGTTTCCGTTCTATCGCGTAACGGACGGCACGCGCGAGCAGCTCGGGATGGCCCTGTCCTTTGACGAGGTAATCTTGCGCCCCCTGCTGAACGGCTTGAAGGGCCAGGCTTTGGTCGCTGACACCGCTTAGGACGACCACCGGGATTGTGGGACTTGTGGCGTGGACTTGTCTGACAGTCGGGAGTCCAAAGGCATCCGGGAGAGAGAGGTCCAAGAGCACTGCGTCGAACCGGTCACGGCCGAGTAGCGCCAGTCCCTCTCCCAACGTTTTTACGCGAGTGATCCTGAATTCCTCGATGCTCCATTCAGACAGGAGATCTTGCGTGAGTTGCGCGTCGACATCATTGTCTTCGACGAGGAGCACTTTGATCATCCAACTCCCCCGCTGCCGAGTGAATCCGTCTCGTTCGGCGTCTCGTTCCTTGTCAGTTGCCTCAGAGGAACATGCCAGATTCGGCAGTGTGATTATAGCCAAGAGGAGAGGGCGGACAAAGCAAATGCTGAAAAACTGTGAGGTTTTCTTCCGGGTTCAGGACATAACTACTCCTTGCAAGCAGATGCAATCCATCGCGATTTCTTCCCTGGTCGCTCCATAGGGAGCGGTATGGGGAGTTGCCACGGATCAGTCGGGATGCAGCGTTTTGGCTCTATGCTACATGAAGTGCTTCAGCTCGGCGTCGAACTTCCTCAGCTTTCTGTGACTGTCCCAGGTTGTCATAGAGCGAAGCGATGTTGGCATGCAAGTGCGACAAGAGTTGTCCCAACTGGGCTTCTTGTGCGATCACGTTGGCTTCAAGCGCCAGCTTCTTTTCTTCGCTCCGGCGGAAGCGTTCCTCAAGTCGCTGCACGAGCTGGACCCAGCCTTTGACCTTGCCAGAGTCTAAGTCAGGAATGGTCGGCAGGGCTTCGGCACGATCGAGGGATTTTTCCGTTTGATTCATCCAATTGATGAATACGAGGAAATCTCCAAGCGTAATTTTCAGTGCGGATGAGGCGCCTTCTTCTTCGATAACCAAGTCTTCCATGGCAACTCCTTCTAACTAAAAGTATGACGAGTAATGTGCGGCCGGCGAATCAAACACTTCTGCGAATTGACCGATGAACGTTGCGGCTATCGGTTCCTGAAAAGTGAGTAGCGCGGCGAGATCAATGTGAGCCACCTCCTTTCGTAGGTTTGGGCTTTTGGCCGGAAATGGTGAGGGAGTCCAAGAATGGACAACTCATAGGCTACATCCAGTAGTGTTAGCCGAGTGATACTGCTCCAGCAGTGGTATTGTCAACAGCTCTCTTGGGGGATTGATAAGAAGAAATAGCTGTTGGGTTTTCAGCAATGGGGGTGAACCCAAAAGAGCGGGAAGCGAGCGCTATTATCCTTGAGGTGAGAGGGGTGGGACGTTCGGATAGGGCCCTCGTGGGAGGCGCTCGGGGCCGATGGCCCCTTCGCACGCATACCCTGGCTCGAAGGGCCAGAGGAGGGATCGACCTTCCCAGGAACCTCTTACTTGAATCGAACGAAATGTGACCCCAAGCTGAGCGGCTTCTTCGTGCATCGTGGAGAGACAGCCTTCGTAGGAGTAGGCCCGGCGACCCAGCACGAGCGGGTTGCCTGTCTGATTATGGAAGACCGTATAGGATTCAGCGCAGCCGGCGAGAAATAGTACCATGGTGATCAGAATGCCTCGTGTCATGTATGTCCCCCCCCTTACCGGCCGATTCGACGACTAGGAGCGCGCCTCTTGCCACCTATCGGTCTGGGGTAGCAGGGCGAGCGGAGTCATTTTTTTGACCAGCCGACCTAAGTGGACTTGGTCTTCACCAGGCATTCGGATAAATTCGACACCGAACTGTCGGCCCTCACACCAGCGCACTTTGGCTAACCCGACTCGGAGCGGAGATGTGGCGTCAGGAACGAGTATTCTCATCTCAAGATAGGACCCAGGCTGTACTCGCTTTCGGCTGTGAATGGCGCAGCCAGGGACGGACACGTTGAGTACGGTTCCCTCTCCCACGTAGGCCTCACCGGCAAATACAACGGGGAGGCGGGTGTCGACTCGTTCACAGTACCGAAGCTTCGTCATGACAATCGACTCCTTCACAGTCTGATAACCCGGGAAGCAGAGCGTAGCACAGTTTTTCTCGGGGAGGCGAGAGACCCCCTCATATGTGGGATCGAGAACAAGAGAGAGAGCGCTCTCCCGCAGCATTTGCACCAAGCCGCAAAGTGCGGCAGGGAGAGCCAAAAAATGGCTAGACTCCATACCCATCTCCCCGCAAAAGGAGGGGCTCATTGGCCTCTGTAAATCATTGGAATCATTCAAGGGCCAATGATTTCTCCCTCCCCACAAGGCGGCATAGAACCTGCGCTTACAGCGACAGAGAGTCGAGTGAGCTCACGAGTAATATGAACGCCGAGCCATAGGGTGACAGAGGTTTCGGCATAGGGAGGAGGCAGGATGAGCCAGGTTGAGACGCACAACGAATCATCTGGAGATGGCTCTGGACTTAGACCTTTCATCCCCTTAGGTCCTGCCAGGTTTCTTGCCTGCATTGTGGCGATATTGATGATGTCATCAGCGCCTTCCGTTCTCGCCGACGAGCCGGTATTGGGGTATGTCGGTTCCGCGAATGTGGTGGACCTCGGGAATCGACAGACAGATGATTCTGTCCCAGCCGTTCGCCACAAGGCCCGCTATCACCACGGGTTAATTGATCTCGAACTTGAGCAAGCGGTCAGTCGAGCGGCACAGCAATACCAGATTCAACCGGCCTTGCTCCTTGCGGTGATGAAGGCGGAGTCTTCATTTAATCCGACAGTGGTTTCAAGGGCAGGAGCGGTAGGACTGATGCAATTGATTCCCGAAACCGCTATCCGTCATGGCGTGCGAAACCTGTACGATACAAACGAGAATATCACCGGTGGAGCCAAACATTTGCGGTACCTTCTGGATCGGTTCCACGGGAATATCCGGTTAGCCGTGGCTGCCTATAACGCGGGCGAACGCAAGGTGGATCGATATGGGCAGATCCCACCCTATAAGGAAACACAGGATTATGTGAAAAGGGTGCTTGTCTACTATCGTGGCTATAAGAAAGACGGTTGGGTTATGCCGGTCGTGATGACCGATCCGTCATTGCGCACAGGCCAACGGTACTAGAGGTCGAACTCAAGGGTCTTGAGTAAAACGAAAGGTACTATCAGAACGTTGACGGGAGGAGGCGTTAGACAGGTTTTTCAGCGACGTAATCCAAGTATTTCCATAGTTCTTTCGCATCCTCTTCGGCGAAGACCAGCGGGGTATTGTTCGCGGATCCGGCGAAGTAGACCTTGAGCGACATCTCATCCTGCCAAATCTGTGCTTCGCAATAGCTTACGCTATCGAGATTGAGGGCTTTTTTACCGATGCGGACGAAGTGCATGGAACTCCTCACGTCTTGTGCCTGCAGGACGCAATATAGCATCAGAAGAAGATTCGTCCAATGCATACCACAATTCCGCGCAAGTGCTGAGACGCCAAATAGCAAGCAGTGGCTTGCTTGAGACTGCGATCATAGGCGATGAAGTGAGGAGAAAAAAACTGGTTGGTTGCGGGGAGAGGATTTGAACCTCTGACCTTTGGGTTATGAGCCCAACGAGCTACCGGGCTGCTCCACCCCGCAGGAGGATGCTAACAAAGCGTTGAACGGCAAGTCAAGCCGCGCTCCTCGCATCCAAGTTGCTTTCGCTCACCTGCAATGCTAAAGCGATAACATGCGTCTTGTATTTATGGGTACACCAGACTTTGCGGTTGCCTCGCTTGAGGCCTTGTTGCAGTCGGACGATTCCGTTGTTGGGGTGGTCACACAACCGGATCGTCCGAAAGGGCGCGGGCAGGTCCTCACTCCGTCGCCGGTGAAGCTCCTGGCCCAGCGGGAAAAGATTCCTTTGCTGCAGCCTCTCAAGATGAAGGATCCGGAATTTCTTCAGACATTGGCCGGGTGGAAGCCGGACCTGATCGCAGTCACGGCGTTCGGGCGCATCCTGCCTCCGGTGGTCCTTTCGCTGCCCTCGCGCGGTTGTATCAATGTGCATGGATCGTTGCTTCCGAAATATCGCGGCGCCGGTCCGATTCAGTGGGCCATCATCAACGGCGAGATGGAAACGGGCATTACGACTATGTTGATGGATGAGGGGATGGATACCGGCGCGATGTTGCTTCAGGAAGCCATCCCCATTACCCCTGAGGATACGGCAGGTACCCTCTCGCCACGTTTGGCTGAACTCGGAGGCAGATTGCTGGTCGAAACGATTGCCCGACTCAAGGCCGGCACCCTCGTGCCACGGCAACAAGATTCTTCGCAAGCGACCATGGCGCCCCTGCTGAAAAAAGAAGATGGGCTCATCGATTGGACCTTGCCTGCCGTGGCTCTGGCCAGCCGGATTCGTGGTCTGGCTCCCTGGCCCGGAGCTTACACAGTTGTGCCAGGGGGCGACCGTTGGACGATTTGGCGAGCCCAAGCCATCCCTGGCCCAATTACGAAGCCACCAGGGGCAGTGGTGGCTGTCACCAATGAGGCGATTCATGTCGCCACGGGGGAGGGAGTGCTTGCCCTGCTGGAGTTGCAGCCGGCCAATAGTCGTCGCATGGTTGTCTCTCAATATTTGGCAGGCCACCCTATTGCGATTGGATTGCAGTTAGGGGGGTCGGTTCCCTCCTAGTTTCCTGTCTATTCATTCAACAATCTGAGTATCCTCTGAGTCACCTATGGCATCTGGTCCTCGATCCCTCTTTACTGCCCAGACCGCACCGTCAGCCCGTGCGATCGCCCTCTCGTTGCTGGTGGAGTCCGACAAGAGCGAGGAGGGAGTCGATGTGCTGTTGGACCGCGCCCTTGCGCGTTGCTCGTTCGACAGCCGTGATCGGGCTCTCACGGTGGAGCTTACCTATGGAGTCTTGCGGAGGCTTGCAACGATCGATTGGCGGCTTGAACCGGTTTTGGACAAGCCGTTGCTTCGTCTTCCCGTCGCCGTGCAGATGGTGCTCCGGCTCGGGGCCTATCAACTGTTGTTTCTCGATCGTATTCCGCAGTCTGCTGCTGTCAACGAATCGGTCAACCTCACCAGAGCGTTTGCTGGCACAGTCGGCAGGGACTGGAGCGGGCTCGTCAATGCGGTGTTGCGTTCCCTCTTGCGTCATCCTCCTGAGCCCTGGCCCAGCATGGACCAGGACCCGGCTCAGGCCCTCGCTGTGAAGTACTCGGTTCCGACCTGGCTCAGCCGTCGCTGGGTGGAACGGTTGGGGCCTGCCGCTGCGGAGGCGGCTTGCGAGGGAGTCAGCATTGCGCCTCCGATGACGCTTCGGGTGAACCAGCTCGTTACGACCAGAGACGCACTGCTCGAACGGTTTGGGCAGGCTGGTATTATAGCCAGGAAGACCAACGTAAGCCCGTTCGGTATCGTGCTCGAAGACGGAGGCCCTGTGCCCTCGCTTCCCGGTTTTCAAGAGGGCGCCTTTTATGTCGAGGATGAAGCAGCCCAATTGGTGCCGCTCCTCCTGAATCCTCAGCCTGGCGAGATTGTGCTCGATGCCTGCGCGGCGCCGGGAGGAAAATCGACCCATCTGGCTGAGCTGATGCAGAATAAGGGGACGATCTACGCCGTTGACCGGAGCGGGGTTCGGTTGGATTTAGTACGAACCAATTGTCGCAGGCTCGGTGTTCAGAATGTCGTGCCGATCGCCGGCGATATCCGAGAGCCCCGTGAATGGTTGCCTTCCATGAAGAAATCAGCAGCGGGCCAACCGCCGGTTGATCGGATTTTAGTAGATGCGCCCTGCAGCGGGCTCGGGGTGTTGCGGCGCCATCCCGAAGCGAAGTGGCGGAAAGATGAACAAGCGCTCCCTCGACATCAGGCGCTCCAGTCTCAGATTCTCGAAGCGGTCTCTCCATGCTTGCGGCCTGGCGGGGTGCTGGTCTATAGTACGTGCTCAACGGAACCGGAAGAAAACGAAGACGTGATTCAGCGATTCTGCCGTGCTCATGCGGAGTTCCAGCGTGAGTCCGTCGTGTCCTGGCTCCCGTCTGCTGCACAAGAATTTGTCACCGAGCCAGGCGCACTCTCGACTGTGGGAAACCGGTTTTCGATGGACGGATTTTACGCCGCACGACTGAGGAAGATTTTGTGATGGCACGCCCAATTTTTATCGCTCCTTCAATCCTCGCGTCTGATTTTGCCAGACTAGCCGATGAAGTGGCAGCCGTAGAACGGGCCGGGGCCGACTTCCTTCATATCGATGTCATGGATGGGCATTTCGTTCCGAATTTGACCATCGGTCCACCAATTGTGGCAGCGCTCAGAAAAGTGACCAAGCTGCCGCTCGACGTCCACCTCATGATCACCAATGCCGACGCCTTCATCGCGGAATTCGCAGAGGCTGGAGCGGATTATCTGACGGTGCATGTCGAGGCCTGTCCCCATCTCCATCGCACGGTGCAAGCGATCAAGGAACGAGGCGTCAAGGCAGGGGTGACCCTGAATCCTGCTACCTCGCTCAGCACGATTGAGGAAATTCTCTCAGAGGTGGATTTGGTCCTGATCATGTCGGTGAATCCGGGGTTCGGTGGTCAAACGTTTATTACGTCCAGTCTCAAGAAGATTGCTTCGGCTCGCGCCATGCTCGATCGGGCCGGGAGCCGTGCGTTGCTCGAAGTGGACGGTGGCGTCAAGATCGATAATGCGAACCAGGTGCTTGCTGCGGGAGCTGACGTGTTGGTCGCAGGGTCGGCCATTTTCTCCAGTCCAGATTACGCCGCGACGATCGCTGCGCTGCGCGCAGCCGGCCAACCTTCTTCCGCGACGCCTCAGCGTGTCGCTGCTCACCGATAGGTCTCGCGGGTGGACATTTCTTCTCTCATCGATAGTCTTCATCCCCTCGAAGTCAAAGTCCTCTCGACCTTTGTCTCGAATCCCTCTGCAGTGCTCCAAACAGAACAGTTGGCGCAGGCCTCCGGGTTGGAGCCCTCGCAGCTGAGCATGGCGGTCGAATGGTTGCTGGCCAAGTCGTTGTTGGCAGTCGATACCGAGGTCGTGACGCCGATGGTCTCGCTCACCAAAGTCGGCGAGCAGTATGTTGAAAAGCATTCGCCGATTGAACGGGTGCTCGCTGCCGCTCGCGAGGCGGCGACAACGGGCAAACGTCTGACCATTCAGGATATCCAATCCCGGGAGGGGCTGGAACCGGCTGAAGTGAGCGGTGCGATTGGTCGGCTTAAAAAAGAGGGTGCGCTCCTGATCATTCAAGGCGGCTGTCTCGAATCGACCGGCCGGACGAGCCCAACGGCAGAGGCTATACGAGGGCTACTACTACGGGTACATGAGATGCCTCGGGAGATGCAGACCTTTTCGGATGCACAACGGCAAGTCATTCAAGACCATGCCGTCAAACGAGGAAATGCGAAAGAGCCCTTCCGCATCGATGATCGGGTCGCCAGATCGTTGAAACTTTCTGCCGACGGTACGGAGGCCGCGCAGCAGCTCTCCAAACAAGGGGTCTTGGAAGAGGTCTCCCAGTTAACCCCCGAACTATTGAAAGACGGGAGCTGGCGAACGAAACGATTCCGTAAGTACACGATCAGTCTTCGTGCGCCGCGGATTGCGCCAGGCAAGAAACACCCCTATCGAGAATTTCTGGATACCGTCAAGGCGAAACTCGTGAGCATGGGATTCCAGGAAATGCGGGGCCCGCTGGTGGAGACCGAATTCTGGAACATGGACGCCCTGTTCATGCCGCAATTCCATCCGGCTCGGGACATTCACGATGTCTACTTCGTTAAGGACCCGAAACAGACCACGTCGATTGCAGAACCGTTTTTGTCCAGGGTTGCTCAGGCGCATCAGGATGGCGGTGCAACTGGTTCAACCGGCTGGAATTATCCATTCGATGTGGCGCGTGCGCGCAGGCTGGTCCTGCGGAGCCAGGGAACGGCCGTCTC
The DNA here is from genome assembly GCA_005116815.1 of Nitrospira sp. Classification (GTDB taxonomy): domain Bacteria; phylum Nitrospirota; class Nitrospiria; order Nitrospirales; family Nitrospiraceae; genus Palsa-1315. The sequence continues at coordinate 161,798 of SWDR01000028.1, forward strand.
GGCCCATACGCTGGCCGCACAACCGGCGGTGCCGGGAAAGTATTTTTCCATCGCCCGTTGTTTTCGCTATGACCAAGTCGATGCGACGCATGCGACCGATTTTTTCCAGGTGGAAGGGATCGTCCTTGGCGAAGACATCAACTTTCGTACGTTGCTCGGTCTGCTGAATCTCTTTGCCCGTGAAGTGGCACAGGCCAAGGAGGTCAAGTTTCTTCCGGCCTATTTCCCCTTCACCGAACCATCGGTCGAGATGCATGTGCGCCATCCGAAGCTCGGCTGGATGGAGCTTGGCGGAGCCGGGCTGTTCCGGTCGGAAGTTACGCTTCCACTGGGTGTGACCGTTCCGGTGATCGCCTGGGGGCTTGGGCTCGACCGCATGGCGATGGTGGCGCTCGGGATTCACGACATTCGCGAGTTGTTTACCGACAATCTTGATCTCATCCGCTCTACCAAGGGGGCCCTCTAGGTTTCACATGCCCACGATTACGATTTTCAAACAGGATCTTGAGGGATTGCTTGCAGGGCCGGGAGAGGCTCGCCAGCCGATGACTCTGGAGCAAATCGAAGACTCGTTGATGCTCGTGAAGGGTGAGTTGAAGGGGCAGAATCCGGATACCGGCGAACTGCGCATTGAATTGCAAGATAGCAACCGTCCCGATCTCTGGTGCTGTGAAGGGATTGCTCGGCAGATCAGGGTGAAGCGGCAGGGTTCCCTTCCAAAGTACGGCTTTCTTTCGACCAAGCCGCCATCACCGAAACAACTGAACGTAACTCCCGGCCTGGAGAAGGTTCGGCCATTTGTGGCGGCTTGCACGGCGACCGGTTATCGCGTGACGAAAGATGGTCTTGCGCAGCTGATCCAGACACAAGAAAAACTGGCCGAAATGTTTGGGCGTAAACGCCGGACTGTGTCGATCGGGCTCTATCGGCTTGCGGCGATCGAGTTTCCTGTTACCTATGACTTGGTGAAGTCTGGCGAAGCAGCCTTTACGCCGTTGGGTATGGATACGGTCATGACGTTGGGAGAGATGTTGCTCGTCCATCCCAAGGGCTTGGAGTTCGGCGGGATTCTCGCTGGGCATGATCGGTTGCCATTCTTGCGCGATGCGAAGGGGCGAGCCCTTTCCTTCCCGCCGATCATCAATAGCCGTGAAGTTGGCGAAGTGAAGGTGGGAGACGATGCCCTCTTCGTCGAGGTGACAGGCACGGACCTTTCGATGGTGATCCTGACTCTCAATATTTTTGCCGCGAATTTGGCAGATCGTGGCGCGGTGGTTGAGCCGATCGAAGTGCGGTATCCCTATAAGACCGATCTCGGCGAGACCGTTATGACTCCCCAAGATCTGGGAAGGTCGCGGACACTTCCTGTCCAGACGATTGAGCGGGCCCTTGGGCAGGTCTTAGGTGTCCATGAAGTGGCCAAGGCCTTAGTGGCCTATGGCTATGAGGTGGCGACGGAGTCTGAACAGCTGACGGTGACACTTCCGCTGTATCGGCAGGATCTGATGCATGCGATGGATGTCGTTGAAGATGTGGCGATCAGCCGTGGATACGCGGACTTTTTGCCGGTGATGCCTTCGCAGTTCACGGTCGGGGGGCTTTCACGCATCGAAGAGTTCTCCGACAGGGTGCGAGCGCTCATGGTCGGTATGGGTTTTCAGGAAATTATTTCCAACATTCTCGGTTCACCCCAAGATTTGCGTGATGCGATGCGCCTGGAAGGGACTGAGTGGGGGCAGCTGGTCGAGGTGGACAATGTGATGTCCTTGAATTTCTCCGCGCTCAGGCAATGGATGCTTCCGTCGTTGCTTCGCGTCGAAGCGGCATCGAACCGGGCCTTTTACCCCCATCGGATATTCGAAGCCGGCGAAGTGGCCAGGCCTGATCCAGCGCAGGCTCTTGGATCACGCACAGTCATGGTGCTCGGCGGGATGATCGCTCATGCCGATGCGCATTTTTCTGAAATCCACTCCTGCCTGGACACATTGTTTTATTATGTGGGACAGGCGTACAGCTTGGAGCCGGTTCAGCATCCGTCATTTCTTGCCGGACGTGCAGGCAGTATCCTGTGCGAAGGGAAACGGGTTGGTGTGATTGGGGAGTTGCATCCGGAAGTGCTCGAACGATGGCAGATCAGCGTCCCGGCCGTCGCATTTGAAATCGATCTGACACAACTAGCCGAACGGCCCTGAGGTATACGCCGGCTGGCGCATTCCTCAAGGCTCGCATCCTGTCCCATTCAATGGTTCGAAGAGTGCTCGTGCGAGGCGGCTGCGCTTAGGCAGCAGCCGGAGCAAGGTGTTGCTTGGCAAGACCGACCAACTGCTCGAATCCCGTGGCATCCTTGATCGCCATATCCGAGAGGACCTTGCGGTCCAAGAGGATATTCGCTTTCTTCATGGCATTGATAAACCGGCCATAGGTGAGTCCATGTGCTCGAACTGCCGCGTTGATGCGCGCAATCCACAATACACGGAAATCCCGTTTCCGATTTTTCCGTCCGGTATAGGCGTAGGCCTGTCCCTTATCGACTGATTCTGTTGCGGTGCGGAACAGACGGCTCTTCCCACCGTACTGCCCTTTCGCCAGTTTCAGCCGTTTCTTCCGACGATGTCTTGTTTTGGGGCCACCTTTTGCGCGAGGCATGGGTCAATACTCCTTTTGGTTAACGCGAGTCGTGTCTTCTCATTTAGCTGTAGGGCAATAAGCGATCCAGCGCCTGAGTTTTGGTCTTATCCACGAGAACCGTGCCGCTCAACCGGCGCTTCCGATCCTGCGTCTTGCTGGTGAGGATATGGCGTTTTCCCGCTTTCCGCCTGACCAATTTTCCAGAGCCGGTGCGGGTAAACCGCTTTTTGGCTCCACTATGGGATTTCATCTTCCTATTCTTCATGTCCGTGCTTCCTTTTGTTAATAGCGTTCGGGCCGACCGTCTTATTTGGGCGCAACGATCATGATCAAGCTCCGCC
>SWDR01000029.1:0-1309 GCA_005116815.1 Nitrospira sp.
TACGCCTCGGCCCTTCACTCGCTGCGGCCTTGCTGGACGGTCTTTTTGAGCATCCCAGGGAGCATTTCCCTGTTATGCCGGATGTCCAGATCATTAACGTTCACTTGCGCCAACATCACTCTCTCTAACCTCTAGATTCGACAGGTCGATACTGAGCTCACGAGAGGCAGTTCTACGCGGCTGTTGCCATGTGCGACCGACTCGCGGAGTGCGCAGGCGATGTCCACTGCTGCGAGGCCGTCCTGTCCGCTGCAGGCCGGCTGTCTTCCAGTACCGATACAATCGATCACGTCGCGCATCGCGGTCACCAGGCGGCTGCCCTGCGACTGTTCCTCGCGGCCACACCGCCCGATCTCCTCGCCCTTCGCGAGCTCTCGATAACCGGAATACCGTGGACTCTCCGTGAATCGGGACAGATCCATCGCCGCTCCGTCACCGGACAGGCGTAACCGTCCTGTACTGCCGACGAGATCCAGTTCGAAGACATGGTTGCTCCGGTCCCAACCGGAGATGACGCAGCCCGTGGCACCGGAACGAAACTGTAGTTGTCCGGACAGGCTCCCCTCTTCATCCGAGGCAATCCTGGAATCGGGGGACTGGCCACAGACCCATTGCACGTCCCCGCCGAAGAACCGCATGAGATCGAAAAGGTGTGTGCCCATCGTGAAGACTTTCCCAGGGTAATAGCCGACGATCGCTTCGATGCGACCGATCGCACCCTCCTCCACCAGCTGTTTCGCTCGCACATAGATCGACTCCCAGCGCCTCGTGTGGTTGACGGCCAACAACACCCCGGCGGATTGGCACACCTCGACCATCTCCGCCGCCTGCTCCGGCGTCGCCGCCAAGGGCTTTTCACAAAAGACCGCGCGGACACCGGCCTGCACCGCTGCGAGGACCATCTCGTGGTGCAGCGCGGTGGGGGTACAGACGCTCACGACATCCAGGCGCTCCGCTCTCAACATGTCCCGATAGTCGCGATAGGCCTTCGTGCCTGCACTTCGTTTCAGGAAACTGCTCCGTCGCCCCTCATCCGAGTCGGCGCCTGCCGCCAACACGACATCCGGCAGCGCCAAGTAGGCTCCCGTATGGGTCCAAATCTCTTTGCGCTTGGGATCTTCATCGAACAGATTGCCGATCTGGCCCAATCCGATGACCCCTGCGCGATACTGAGGCTGTTTGGGTTCAGAAGGTCGCAACGACGATCCCTTTCATATGCAGTTGGACATGCCCCAGCAAGATGCTCAAAACGTTCGTCCAGCAAGGCCGCAGCGAGTGAAGGGCCGAGGCGTACCCTCTGGGGTACGTT
>SWDR01000029.1:1409-5454 GCA_005116815.1 Nitrospira sp.
TCGGGAACGGCAAGCTGTCGATATTCTGTAATAGTGGCCGTTCTTCGTTGAGCTTGATGTCGCCCTTCATATTACGCCAGATAATGCCTTGGACGTCCGACCAATCGCTCGTCCGGTCCCGGCCTTCGTCGATCTTCTTCAGGACCTCCGGGAAGGTAATCACGCCCTCCCCGACTCCGCCGATATCGACTTGAGGACAGAACTCCATGATGTCCCGCGGCATGGCGGTCAAGGCGCCGCCGCCCATCATGATGAGTGCGTCTGGCGCGTACTGCCTGGCGAACTCCACGCTCTTTTTCATGTACCCATAGGCTGTCGTGATGCCGCCGGTGGCGATCACGTCCCAGTCGTCCGCCTTGATGGCATCGATCAATTCTTCGTCGGTCGGACGCCAGCCGTTGGCGTCGAATACTTGAATCTCATGCCCCTCGCGATTCGCCACCGCGGCGATGAGCGCCAATCCATAGGGCACATGCCGGGGATCGTCTTCGGCGCGAATCACGGGATTGATAATCAGAACTTTAGCCATATTATTCTCCTTCGCACGCAGCTCTCAGGACTCAGAACTCAGCACTCAGGACTTCCCTACCAGCTGACAGCTTCCCTGCTGTTCTTTGATGAACTGCTCCAGCGCCATCCATTCGATGCCTTCGCCGATCAACGTGCCGCCTTCCGTGCAGTTATAGGCAGTCCATCCCGATTGCTTCACCACATCCAGGAAACATTGCCGATACCAGTAGTAGGTCGGATCGGTGTACCAGGTTTCGTTGAGGTAGGGATTATGGATCTCGATGTAGGCTTCGCTCAGGCGATCCTCCGGATAGAACTTGATCAACTCGTGGTAATACTGGGTCTTGGACAGCGGCGTGCCTGGGGCATAACCGAGATCCATGCCGACGAAGGCCACGGGCGACTTCTCTAGAATCGCGTTGGCGAAAATCCATGCAGAGGCCCCGCCGTTGCCACCGGTCACCATGCAGGGCATGCCGGTCAAATCGTAGAGACGCCTGGTGTGGCTGTCAGGCGCATCGTAGTCGTCGCAGATCGGATTCCACCAATAGAGCGGCATACCGGCTTCACGGCAACGGGCCACCACGTTCGGCGCCACACAAGTCGCCATGATGACCTTGATCTTGTGGCCATGCTCATTGACCAGCCGGATCAATTCATCGTTACGCTCCCGCTCCTTCGTATTCAGCGCGGGATCCAGATCCTGCCGGCGGAAGTAATCGTCGTCTGCCCGCTTGGCCAGATCCGGATCTCCGAACCAACGGATGATCCAGGTCGGGTGCGGGTCGACGCAGACGACGTAATCGGGAATCACTCCGTTTCGGAGGCAATGCCCCATCGCCCCATCGGCCACGACCAGCGTGCCACGGTAGTTGAGCTGTTTGATCTTCTGGATGGTCTCGCGCCGATGTAGGCTCGGTCCTGCAGCCATACTGATCGCCGAGGTGCCCTTCTCAGGGCTGGTGGGCGGCAAATCCAACACCGTCTGTTTCATATAAGGCAGGTTTTGCTTCGCATGGGCAAAGCCGATCTCCGCCGTCTTCTGAAACGTCGCTTGAGCCACGAGATCCATGCAGGCTCGATCCAGACTATTTTTCATGGCCTGTCCCCTTGCTTGGACTGGCCGCCTTGTCCCCTGTCCACAGCACGTTCTTGCCCTTCATGACAAACGCGATGCTGCCGCCGAGTTTCCCCATCGCGCGGCGCTCGAACTCGGAGACCTGGGCCTGATGCGCGCCTTCGGCCTTCTCACGCTCGGTCGCGTCCGCCTGACCCGGCTTCGCGCTCTCTGCGGTCTGTCCCGGTACGGTATAGTTGCCAATCAATTTCGCCATGATTTAGGCCCTCACTTTCATCAGTTCGTTCGCCATTGCTTCTGCCGTCACAAAATCCACCGGTTCGTCGATATCGACCGACCGCTCCCGCGACATGATCACCATCCCGCTATGGGGCCCGGTAATGAGATTCTGATCCATCAAGACCGACCGTCTCGTCGCCCAGACCGCGCCATTCGGAATGTAGAGCTTCGGGAGTTTTTGACTGATCCCGGCGTCGCCCTGGACTAGAGTGCCGGTGAATGGCACGGCCAGCACACCGTTGAGGCGATACATCCATTCAGGCCGTTCATGCACCTCGCAGACCGTCAGCACCGTGTCCAGATCCGTCTCCAGCATCTTGGCGATACAGGCGTCGATGTCCTCGCTTGTGCAAAACGGTGTCGTGGGCTGCATCGTCAAGGCGATCTTGACCTGGTAGCCCTGCCCCTCGACAAACTGCACGGCATGCTGTGTCACCAGTTCGGAGGCCACGTCTTCCGACAAATCTGCCGGACGCATGAATGGAACCTCCGCCCCGTATTCGCGCGCGATTCGCGCAATCTCCGGGTGGTCCGTCGAGACGATCACACGATCGAGCAACCGGCTCTCGACCGCGGCCTCCACCATGTAAGAAATCAGCGGCCGCCCGGCAAGCATCTTGATGTTCTTCAGGGGAATGCGCTTGGAACCGCCCCGCGCATGGATGACACCGATCACACCCTGTGATTCGCTAGATCGTCGTTTCATGACTCTGCTCCTTCAGTTCTGGGATGGATTCGACCACTTTCTCAAACGCATGGATGATATCGTCCATGTCCGCGGTCGTCGCGGGCGGACGCACGACGAAGGTCCAGAGGGCCGATTGGGCACAGAGGTCTTCGGCGACGGGACAGATGCCTTTCGCGTACGACACGGTCCCTTGATAGAGGTGGCAGGTGAAGGGGCAGCCCTGTTTGCCGTAGGCCATCCGTTCTTGGAACAACGGATTGTGATAGAGCGGCCTGGGATAACCGGACCCGGCAGGAATGCCTTCTGCCACGAGTGCCTGGATGAACCGTGACCGGGGAATGCCGACCCGCTTCTCATCGTAGGTCATGCCGAATACGTGATAGACGTGATGGGTCTGTGATGGTTCGACCGGATAGCGGAGGCCCGGCACAGACGGAAGCCGATCGAGCAGATAACGGGCCAACATCCGCCGATGGTCGTTCAGGCCATCCAGCTTCTTCAACTGAACCAGCCCGATCGCCGCCTCGATTTCAGTCATCCGATAGTTCCACCCGATTGTCTGCGCCAGATACTTGCGCGCCTCCCCGGCAATTACGGTCTCTCCATGGTTCCGCACCATGCGCGAGGCTTCGGCCAGCTCAGGATCGTTGGTAATCAACATCCCGCCTTCGCCGGTCATCATGTTCTTGCTTTCCTGAAAGCTGAACACGGCGCAGTCCCCCATGGTGCCGAGCAGACGTCCCTTATATTTCGCGCCAGGCGCCTGCGCGCAATCCTCGATCACCTTCAGCTTATGCTTGCGTGCAATCGCCAGGATCTGGTCCATCTCCGCCGGATGGCCGAGTAGATGGACTGGAATGACAGCTTTGGTGCGCGGCGTGATGGCCGCTTCGAACGAACGGGGATCCATACAAAACGTGACCGGATCGACGTCCGCAAACACGGGAATGGCATTGTGGTGCAAGACCGCGGTCGCAGTAGCCGTAAACGTATAGGGCGGCACGATCACTTCGTCGCCGGGGCCAGCGCCACAGGCGGCGACGGCAGCATGGAGACCGGAGGTCGCCGAGTTGAAGGCCACGCCGAATGTCATCGCATGATAGGCCGCGAAGGCCTGCTCGAAGGCTTGGACCCGTTCACCACCCAAGAATCCCTGCCGGCTGGCCGAGAAGCTCGACAGGTGCCCGGAATCCATGACCTCCATCACCGCTTTTTTTTCCTCATCCCCGATGGTGGGGTACGGAGGAAAGGGCTTGCTGCGGACCGGCGTCCCTCCCAGGAGCGCTAACTTACTTGCCGCCACCAAAGTTTTCACTCGATTCACCTCCTGGTTCTCTCCACAACATTCCCCGTTTCGAGTTTCTAGTTTCATGTTTCCTGAACCTGTTATTCGGAAACTTGAAACCCGGAACTAGAAACTGCAACCTCAATCAGAGGCAACTCCACGCGGCTGTTGCCATGTGCGACCGACTCGCGGAGTGCGCAGGCGA
>SWDR01000029.1:5554-21533 GCA_005116815.1 Nitrospira sp.
ACAGATTGCCGATCTGGCCCAATCCGATGACCCCTGCGCGATAGGACTGTGGTTCGCAATCTGTGAGGAGCCTCTTAGAGCGTGACAACGGCGATCCCTTTCTTTGAGAGATGACGAAGCTGCCGATGGATATCGTCAGTCTGGCCCGACGAGGCAATGAGCACCGCATCCGGCCGGCATGATTCAATGGTGTCGGGGGGACAGACGGTCAGGTCCCCAAATCGTTGCTGATGTTTGGCCACATCGTTATCGACCCAGCCGACGATACGCATGGGCGTGGATTTCACGGCGCTATAGATCAACTCCCCTGTCTCCGCAGCCCCGAAGACGACGACCGCTTGGATGCCCTCTTTCCACAATTGGTGGAGCCGTTTCTCAACTTCGGTCTTGGCGATCGAATACATGCGCGCAATTTCACTCGCATACTCCCGCATCAACGTCGCTAACCGTATACGGCCAGTGGCTGTGACGAGATATCGCATGCTTCGATTCGTCTCGCCGCTCGTCATGACATAGCCATGATCCACTAAGGCCTGTACGTAGTTATGCGCCATCGCACTACTCACGCCGATTTGCCTGCCCAGTTCCTGCTGGCTGATCTGCTCGCATTCCACCAATGACCACAAGGCCAGCAGTTCTCGCCTCGCGGGGGTGGGTCTGTAAAAGCTCTCTACGGTTTTTTCCAAAATGCACCATTCATACAGTGAGTGATTACTCTATCGACAGGCCGAATCAAAACTTGAGCGCCACCACGACTATGGACAGGTACAATCAGGAGACATGGACGAAGAATTCAATTCGCGTGCCGCAGGGAATATCTTAGGAATGCCTCAATATTTGGGGCTTTTGGTCGAAACAGCCAGCGCTCTGTCTCACGCGCTAGGCAATAGTTACCGGCAGGGTGGCAAGATGATTCCTGGATGGGTGTGGCAGCACAAGGGGAGAATGACGACTCTGTCAAATTTGACGCATCGAAGATGCGGCACATGACGCAGGCCTATCGGATATCGTCTATGACCAATTGAGCTCGGGTTAGGTCGACTCAAACGTGACCGGACCTGGCGGCTCGCCGAGCATATGATCCTTTTGCAGCACCGCATACTCAATGGCTTTTTGCACCGTTCCTCCCCATCCGCGATACTCGATACATTCCTTCCCATTAAAACGAAATTCGATCCCGATCGACTTGGTATTCCCCTGTTCAGTCACATTCTTAATCACGCCGCTGAGATCACTGACATGTCCGATGCCGATCAACTCGAATTCCAACTTGACGCTGGAGCCCTGCTGCAAATTGGGATGCGGCTGCTGAAAGACCACTCGACAGCCCGTCACGCTGAGGTCCTGCACGAGGCCGCCCATCGTCGGGTTCCCGGTCGCATCGGCATAGACCATTCCACCACTATCGACACGGACCAGGAGGAGCGGCTCGTTACTGGGTACACGCACAGACTTACGCAGGTGGATCTCCTCCACGGTTTGGGGGAACGCAAGATACAGGAGTGGAACCGGAGAGGTCTGGGTGGTGCGAACCTCGCTCTCATAGCCAATGAGCTTACCGTCTACCAGATACCGCACGAGACACCTGGTGCCCGGTTCGCAAGGAACGGCTTGGCCAAAATGAAACGGCCATTCGCAAATCAGCCAGGCCCGCTCTTTCCATCCCAGCAAGGTGGACCCGCAATTGACCTTTCCCTGGTCGGACCCGATCACCAGCTGAAGAGGTAATCCAACCATGAGAATCGACGAACGTGAGGGCGCATATTCCGGTTCCGTCATGTCGTTTCCTTGTCAAGATAATGGCGGGGATCGATCCCCACCGTGGATGGATCGAGGATCAACGCAATCGTCCGTTTCGGGTGGCGAGTCTGCGCGGACAGGTCGAGGTCGAGAGCAGACGATCGCCGATGTCCGGCTTCATCCGTGACCAAGAGGACGATCGGTTGAAGGGGATCGTGGTGATTGATTTGCTTCACGATCGCCGTTTCACCTGTGCTGAGCGAGACACAGGATCCGACGGGATAGACCCCCACGACCTGGACGAACTGCTGAACCAGCGCGCCATCGACATGGCCCTTTGCCCCCAATTGATAGAGCAGCTGCAGTGTATCGTGCGGCGTTTTTCCTTTGTGATAGCAGCGATCGCTTGTGACGGCATCGTAGATGTCCACGATAGCGGCAATGAGACCGAATTCGCTGAGGTCTGTTTTAGGCCGACGATGGGGATACCCTGTCCCATCCACACGTTCATGATGCTCCAGGGTGGGCGTGAGAAACACGTCGCTGAGCCCGGTGGTGCTCGAGAGGATCTCCGCCCCGCGCAGCACATGATGCTTCATGATCTCGAACTCGCCGGCCTCGTATCGTCCCGGCTTATTCAATATCTCGAGCGGAATCTTCGTTTTCCCGATGTCGTGCAACAACATGCCAGTCCCCAACTGCATCAATGACTCGCGTGCATACCCGAGATGCCGTCCTACCGACAGGGCCAGGATGGAGGTGTTGACGGAATGGAAGAAGGTGTATTCATCGAACTGTTTGACACGACTCAAGCTGGTAAGAGCATCAGGGCTGCGTAAGATACTGTCCGCCATACTCCCGACCACTTCACTGACCGCCTCCATATTCAATGCACGGCCCATCCGAACATCGTCCATCGACTGCTGAATGATGATTTTTGCCGCACTGTAGGCCTGTCTGGATGCTGGCAGCTCCTCGTCGAATGGGATGATCGATGGTTCTGGCTCCGGAGGAGGAGCGATCGGCTGCATGATGTCAGCCTCCGCTTCCATCGCCGGGACAATCGAACCGGACTCTGGGCTGGCATCGTCCGTCTCGACATCGAGTTGCTGGACGCCACTTGCGTGCAGTTTGGCAATTTGCTCCGAGGACGTGATCGTAAACCGGTTACGCAAGAACGGCGTCGCCAGCCAGGAACGGTCGAGTTTCTCGACCTTCATGCCGATTTTTAACTGATCGATGGATATCCGTTTTCGCATTGTCACTACTCAGGTGAATAGGCTGAAGACTGAAGGCTGACATCTATACAGCATGAAACGTATTTCGCTCCGCATCCGGACGCCGCTTCACGGTTGTCAGCCTTCAGTCTATCGCCCTGGGTCGTTGCCATCGAAGAGCAACGGGCTCTGATGAACTCTATCGGTGCCGAGGCCAGAATCTTGAGGTAACAGGATGGGGCTGAACCGTAGTACGTTGCGTTGGAACTCCCTTCACTTAGATCAAGTCCTGCTCGATGGATGCCGATAGCACAATGGGCAGAGCTCTGCGCTCACGACCTGATTCATCTATTTATTCAGTTCGACCATCCGGCACTCAACATCCATAGGCCTTACACATGAAATCAGTGAAAACGATTACGATCGACCAACTTAAACCTGGCATGTTTATCGTCGGGATGGACCAGCCCTGGTATCGGACCCCTTTTCTTATCCATAAACGTCTTATCCGCCATGCCGGAGACATCCAACTCCTCAGACAATGCGGAGTCCGAGAGCTGAAGATCGACCCAAACCAGGGTCTCGACCTGGAACCTCTACCCCCTGGAGAAATACCTCCGTCACCCGACATACAGGAGCAGACAGACCGTAAAGAGACGCCCACAAAGGGCGCTACATCGACAGAGACACTTCAACCGAACCATGCAGCCCACTCTACGGATCGGCTACATCCCTCTGATTCAGCGCAGAATACGCCACCTTCTACGGTCGAGAAAAAAATCGCTGATCACCGGCCTGGGACTACAAACAGCCCATCACAACCGACAAATGCACAGCAGTCACCTGCCAATCAGGGGGCCGCACTGTCGCCGAACGTCGAACAGTCAACCGCCTCCCCTCAGGCGAGCCCTGCGGGAACGTCTGCACCATCATCAGAGGAAGCGGCACAGCTCGCTCCCGCCATAGAAGGAAAACCTGCACAGACGCAGTCCCCTAGCCTGCAGGAGGAACCCCGTTCAGCACTGGCCTCCATGCAAGCTGCGGAGGCACAAAAGACTTACACCGAAGCCATCAGCTCAATGGAGCGCATGTTTGAAGAGTTGGAAGCAGGCATCGTCCCATCCCCCGCCACCCTGCGGCTGGTCGTCTCGAATGTGCTCGCACGGGTCCTGGATGACAGCGCCGGGATGCTCAGCCTGCTCTTTCTTCAGAAGATGAAACGGTTCGATCGGACGTTGGCGTCGCATGCCCTCGATGTCTGCACCCTCACCCTCATCGTCGCGCAAACCTATGGAATACCGGAGGGAGACATGGAAGCGCTCGGCGCCGGCGCGCTGCTGCATGACATCGGCTATATCCGATTGCCGCGAAATCTCTACCGGAAAAATCAGGACTTGACGGAGCAGGAGCGGACAGTGATGCAACAACATCCGGCTCTGGGACAGGCGATCTTGAAAGAGGCGAAAGAAGACCGGGAAGCAGTCGTCCGAATTGTCCTGGAACATCATGAGTTTCACAATGGGAAGGGGTTCCCGCACAAACTCCAGGGCGATTCCCTCTCCATCTTAGCCCAGCTCGTTGGCCTGGTGGACACCTATGACAGCATGGTGAGCCGCCGTGGAGGACGCCCGGCCATGTTGCCGCACGATGCCATTCGTCAGCTGTTTCGTCTTGGGGATACAGGGCAATACGCCAAAGAGATGATCCAAGCCATGATCGGCAGTCTGGGCGTCTACCCGATCGGCAGTCTGGTCCAGTTGAACACCACAGAACAGGCGGTGGTCGTGGGAATGAACCCCACACAGCGGCTCAAGCCGATCATCAAAGTGATCACGGGAGCGCAGGGGGGATCCTATCTCACACCCATTCGAGTCGATCTTGGCGCCCAGGCAGTTGGGGCTACGGCGCGAACCATCACCAAGGTACTGGATCCTCTTCAGGAACGAGTCAATGTGGCCCTGTTTCTTGAGCACACTGAATCGGAGGCGGCATGATGAAACAGTCAACGACGAGGCAGACTAAGGGCTCACCTCCACCTTCTACGCCTCGCAGCCCGATCGATCAGGGGCTATTGGATTCCCTCCCTATCGGGGTCATCCAGCTCGATCGTGACCTCCATGTCCTCTCAGTGAACGGTGAAGCCGCCCGCCTCCTGGGGTACCCGGTCGACTTCTGCACCGCGAAACCGATACAGGAACTCTGGCGACAGCAACCTGGAACCGTCGGGCATACCGTCGCGACACGCATTCGCGAATCTCTTCCTAGTCGCCGCCCCATACAAGCAGCCAGGACCATACTCGCGGGCTCGTCACAGGATGTGCATCCTATCGAATGGAGCTATGTCTTCCTTGATACAGAAGGGAGTCTCGACGGGGTTTTGACGTTGCGCGACCTGTCTCGCGAGAGGGAACTACAACAAGATCTCGACCGCCTCGCACGCGTGGCAGAGGAAAGCCCCTCTCCCATTATCGAGCTGGACGCCGATAGCAATCTCATCTATGCGAATCCTGCGATGACGAAGTGGCTGCAAGAATGCGGCTATGATACCGATGGCTTTCCAATCGTCTGTCCGCGAGAACTACCCCGACTCGTACAACGCTGCCTCGAATCGGGACAGGAGATACGCGGAGAGGAGGTCTGCTTGCCACAGGCAAGTTTCTCGTGGATCTTCTGCCCGATCCCTACGCAGCAATTGGTCCGAGGATATGCCGTCGATATGACCGACGTCAAAGCGGCTCAAGAGGCGCTGCGCCAATCATCCGAGCAGCTTCGCGACAGCAATCGTCAATTGGATCAGGCCCTCAAGGACTCACAGGAGGCGGCCGAGGTAAAGGCTTCGTTCCTGGCGACCGTCAGCCATGAATTGCGGACGCCGATGAATGGCGTGATCGGCATGACAGGTCTGCTGATGGATACGGAGCCTTCGGAAGAGCAACAGTCCTATATCGAAACCATTCGGCAATGCGGCGAAGCCCTCCTGAGCTTGATCAACGACATTCTCGAATACGGAAAAATCGAAGCCGGCAAACTGGAACTGGAATGTATCGACTTCAATCTCCGCACCACCGTGGAAGATGTCCTGGGACAGTTCGCAGAACGTGCGCAGACAAAGGGATTGGAAATCACCGGCCTGGTGCATGCAGCCGTTCCAACAGGCCTGCGTGGCGACCCCGGGCGACTTCGTCAGATCCTCACGAACTTCGTCGGGAATGCGATCAAGTTTACGGACCAGGGCGACGTGACGGTTCAAGCCTTCCTCGAGCAAGAGTTGGACGATAAAGTGATTGTGCGATTCGAAGTCACCGATAGTGGAATCGGCATCCCCCCGGATGTTCAGGAGCGACTCTTCCAACCCTTTACCCAGGCCGATAGCTCAACCTCCAGGAAATACGGGGGAACCGGGTTGGGTCTCGCGATTTCGAAACAACTTATCGAACAAATGGGCGGCCAGGTTGGAATCACCAGTCAATCGGGGCACGGCAGTACGTTCTGGTGCACGGCGCAGTTCCTCAAACAAACGACGTCTGCCTTGGCCATCGTGCCGTCGGCTGAATTGACCGGACGACGTGTACTGATCGTCGACGACAATGAATCGAACCGAATGATTCTCCATCACCTGGTGACAGGATGGGGCATGGTCGACGACCTCGCCCAGGATGCCGCCTCTGCGATGACCTTGATTGAGCAGCAGGCGGCACAAGGCATCTCGTACGATGTGGCCATCGTCGACATGTTGATGCCGGGCAAGGATGGCCTCCAGCTCGCCAAAGAACTGAAGACTCATCCCGTTGGATCACGCGTTCGTCTCGTGATCCTCACGTCACTCGTTCAGCGAGGACATGCGGAATTGGCTCGCCAAGCCGGGTTCGTGGCCTACCTCACAAAACCAGCCCGCCACGATCAACTCGCGAACTGTTTGAGAACCGTCCTTGAATTACCGGGTCTTGTCAGTACCGGACAACCGGCAGCGACGCCGGCCCCTGCGCCGCCACTCATCACGCGGCATACGCTGGCAGAAACCAAGTCGCTGCCCAGGGTCCTGGTCGCCGAAGACAATCTCATCAATCAGAAGCTGACCGTCCGCATGTTAGAGAAACTCGGCTATCAATCGGACGTCGTCGAGAATGGTCGTGACGCATTGGCCGCATTGGAGCGAGGCGGCTATGTCGCGATCCTGATGGACTGTCAGATGCCGATCCTCGATGGATTCGGCGCGACCAAACTGATTCGCCAGCACGAAGCCGACGCGCAGGCATCGACGACCATCGACTCCCCTACGGCACGCCATATTCCGATCATGGCGTTGACGGCCAACGCCATGAGCGGAGACCGCGAGCGCTGTCTCGCGGCCGGCATGGACGATTACTTGACGAAACCCATTCGAAAAGAAGAACTCAAGGGTGCGCTCGAGCGGTGGATTCAGACATCGCAACCTTCACAAGCCATGGACAGCGGCAATACGCCTTCCCCCGTGACACCAGCTGCCGCTGACGTGTTTCCGATGATTTTCGATACCGCCACAATGTTACGCAACATCGGCGGCGATCGTGAATTATTGGACCAGCTGATCGTCTTATTTCTTCAGCGCTACCAACCCATGCTGGAAAACATCCGCATCGCCTTGGCGGGCCAGGACCAACGGGCCATCGAACAGGCAGCTCACCTCTTGAAAGGCACGGCTGGAAACCTCTGTGCACCGGAGGTTGTCTTGGCGGCCGGTCGGCTGGAAGCGCTCGGACGGCTCGGCACGCTGCTCGATGCCCCCATCATCTATACCCAAATTGAGGTGGCAGTGGTTCGACTTGTTAGAGTGATGGAAGCACGAACCGCGTCGCAACCGGACACGAGGCATTCGGCGGCATAAGAAACTGTTTCTAGTTTCAGGTTTCTCGTTTCGGGTTGAAAGCCAGCAACGAGAAACACGTAACCAAAAACTGACTACGCGGGGATGGCTTCTGAGCGCGACTCGGTCTGTGAAGGCTGGCAGGCAGCGGACATGGCAAAAATCGGATAGCGGGTGGGATAGTCGTCGGAGAGCACCATCTGCTTACAGAGCCTGGTGGAGGGATTCATGAGGAGCGGCCCACGCAGGTTGGCCGTGATACGGCCTGGATCTTCGGACGGAATGGTGAGAATGACGGCCAGGGTCAACCCGTCCGCGGCCGTTCCCTTCACTTCCGCCAACACTTCATCCGGGATTTCGACCCGATAATTCGCATGGAACAGCGCGGGATCGAGCACGACGAATGCCAGGCTGGACTCCTCAACACAATGTAGCCACTTGAACGGTGCGTCGGTCCCGTGATCGAGAATGACGTACCGCGTCCAATCCGGAAATCCCAGGATGCCGGAGGGGAAGGTCAGGATCGAACTATCGGAGACCTCTAAGGCCCCGAAGCGAGTCGACGAAAACTTCATGATCGTGCCTCACGCAATTGAGCGTCGTCCTGTTGGCAGGAGACGCCGGAACGCAGCCAGAGGGACCACCCCGGTACAGGCTGCCGATTGGTTTTCTTCTTGAATTCTCACACAGATTTCATCCCGATGGATTTCGACCGTCGATGGCGCCTCGATTCCTAAACGAATCTGGCCACCTTTAATGTCGAGGACGACCACCCGAATATTGGGGCCAATTGTAATCGCTTCTCCACGCCGGCGCGTCAAGACCAACATTGATGCCTTCCTTGGCTAATGCCACAACTTGATTACCCCTAGTATCGGTCGCTCGCCACAATTCTTGAGCCGAATGCGCGTCGGCCTCTTATTTCAAGAAGTTCAGCAGAGAGCTTTCGAACAGACGGTTCAGCGTGGCCCCAGCCGCTTGAATGGCTTGCTGCTGGAGCGTCAAGCTTGAAATCGCCTCCACCAGATCCACGTCTTCATTGGTGGACAGAATATTCGCCAGAAAGACCTTCGTTTCATCGAGGCTGCCCTTGCTCGATGCCAGGCGATTGGACAGCGCGCCCAGCTCGCCCTGAACGGACGACACCTGATCCAGCGCCACATCGACCGCTGCTAAGCCTCGCTGAATGCCACCGACGTAATTGCCGTTCAACGCGGCATTCAGACTTTTCACCGAGGCGAACAGGTCGATCGTGGGCCCGCTAAAGGTCTGATTGCCTGGCTGATTCGTCTTGACCGTTTGCCCATCGCCGACTTCGATAGTTTGCAACCCGTCGTCGCCCTGGTACTGCACTCCGGTCTGGATACTGAAACGATCCCCGCTTGCCGGAGCCGCCGCTCCGTCCCTGAGTGAAAACCGCACCCCCTCTGCCTCGATCGTGCGTCCGGACACATAGGTTTGATTCGAGAGCACAATACTCCGCGTTTGTGACACCGCGAAGACGTCGCCATTCCGCGGTCCCGCAGTCCCATCCTGCAGGACGACCCGAAGTCCGTCGAAGTCGATGTTCGCACCGGAAAGGTAGTTCGTATAACCGGCATCGTTGTTCAGCGTCGACGCCGACGCCCCCACGGTCTCCGTCACCGTCGCCGACCCAGAGCCTAGAATCTGCGCCGCAGTGGAGCTGGCATTCCCGAACCTGAGAATCAGTGAATTGGTATTTCCTGCGGGATTGTTGATCGTCAACCGGCCGGCCGTCACAGACCCATAGGCCACCGTGTAGGCCGTCGTGTTGGCGGCATTGCGGCTTGCGTTCAGCTTGGACGCCACTTCCGTCGCCAATTGCGCACCAGTATAACTCCCGGTCGCCAGGGTAATCGTCGTGTCGGTGGTGCCTCCGTCGTCGTTGACGATCAGCGTATTGTTCGCCGAACTGATGTTGAAGATGTTGGTCGCAAGGGTCGTGTTATACACGTTCTGCTGCTTGGATACCCCGGCCAGGCCGGTCGTATCCACATCGCTGATGACTGTCGCCCCCGCCGCAATCGGGCTCAGGTCGCGTCCCGATGAGCCGAGAAGCGATCCGGCCGTCGTCGCGGCGTTCGAATAGAGCAAACTCAACGGCGTCCCGTTCGCCACATCGTTCGTGATGCTGAACTTGCCGGTCGTTTCGTTAAAACTGACCGTGTAGGTCTCGGGCCCACTCGCTGCCTCGAGCGCGGTCTTGATCTGACTCGCCAACTCGGCTCCGGTATAGGACCCTGCGGCCATTGTGGCTGTGACCGCTCCGGATCCTGGATCGAAACGAATCCCGTCGTTCACCCCCGCCGTCACCGTATACATATTTTTCACACGAACTTCATAATTGTCCAACGTCACCAGGCTCGAATCGAGCACGCCGCTATCGCTCCTCACCACCCCTCCGGTATTGGTGGTGTTCGGCAACACGCCTACGGACGTGGTGACGTTGTAGAGATCGAAGGTGGTCGCTGCACTGAACTTCACCAGGTAATCGTTGAGTGTCGCTGCGTTGGGGTTGAAGACCGTGCCTTGTGAAATCACGGCGCTGCCGGTATTCCTCGTGCCGACTCCGGTCGCCGCTCGGATGGCAAAGGCGGAGGCGCCATTGGTCGTGCTGCCTCCGTTGAAGCCGAGAGCCGTCAGGCTGGTACCGCCGGTGACTTCGACCGAGGACGGCAAGCCGTTATCGGCCGAGGTGATGACGAGATGGTCGGTATCGAACGTCACCGTGACGCTTTTCCCTGCCGCCAGAAGCGTCGGATCGGTGTTGATCTTGCGTTGCACGAGTGCGGCCAATCCGGAGCCGGTCACAGAGGCGGTGCCAAGCGCAATCGTGCCAGACGTGGTCCCGTCGACGCTTACCACCAGCGAATCGTTGGTCCCGCCGGTCAGCGCAATCGGCGCGGTAATGGCGACACCCGTCGCCCGCCCATGACGGCCGGTGCCGGCAAAGATCGATTGTCCCCCGGCATGTTCGGCGTTCCCCTGCTCTTGAAGCTGAAGGAGCAACTGCTTGACTTCACGGGCTCCAATCGCTCGTTCGGCCGCGCCGTTAGTGCTGTTGGCGAACTGCACGGCAAGTTCTTTGACCCTGGCGAGGGCGTTCGTCACGCTGCTCAAGGCGCTGTCGGTCAAGTCGAGACGAGTCGTGGCGACGCCGAGATTGCGCAGATGCTGGTCCGCCTTTGCCATCGAAAACTTGGTCGCCACGATGCGGTCGAACCCATTGGCATTATCCGACGGTTTCACCACCTTCTTGCCGGTCGAAATTTGCTCTTGCGTGGCCAGGGCCTTTGCGCGGGCCCGCTGAATGTTACTGACCAGCGTGCCATAGGCCTGTTGTTCGGTGACTCTCATAGGCGTGTCTCTCCGCGTTAGCGTTTCAAGTCCAACAGCGTTTGCAGCATTTCATTCGTGATGATGATCAACCGGGAGGCGGCATCGAAGAGCCGCTGATACTTGAGCATATCGACTAGCTCTTCATCGATTGAGACGCCGGACGACTGGGCCCGGAACGATTCCAATTGCTCGTGCAAGATCGTTTGCGCATCGAGCCTGGTATCCGCGGACTGCGCGGCCACCCCCACACTCGTGGCCGCAACCCGATAGGCATCGCCGAACGTGGTGCTGCCGATCGCCGCAATGGATTTCGTCTGCAACGCGACCAGCGCAATCGCATTTGTGTTATTGCCGGGGACACCGGCACGCGTCGAAGACGCAGCCACCCTGCTGCCATTCGTCAGCGCCGTGCTGATCGACGTAGCCGTACCGGCATAAGAATTCACCGAGAACTCATCCCCTGCCACGACGGTCCCGCTCAAGACGACCTGTATGCCATCGAGCGTAAATGTTTGAGGATCGGTATAGGTTCCTGACGCGGCGGTGCTGGTTCCACTGAGCAGACCCAGGGTCGCACGCGCAGTCCCGCCGGTCACGTTGACGGCCGACGTCGCAGTCGTGGCGTTCGATGTCATGGTGAATCGGTTCGCCGTCGTATCGTACGTCACTACCACGCTCCGTCCTGCTGCCTGCAGGGTCGCATCGGCATTAATTTTCGATTGCAACTCGGTCGCCAGGGCAGCGCCACTGGTATAGGCTTGTCCAGGCGTGGCCGCGCCAGCCAGCGTAATCGTTCCGGACGTGGTGCCATCGACGCTGACCGTCAAGGTATCGTTCGTGCCGGTCACGATGTTGACTGGCACGTCCACCGTCGGCGCCGTCACCGCAATCCCGGTAAAATTCCCCTTGATGGTCGCCCCGGTCGTCGCATTGACGATAGAGTAGGCCGTCGCGGACGTGAATCTGACTTCATAATCCTGCATCGTCAGCAGGCTGTTGGCCGTGATCGGTCCGGCCGTCAGGATGGCCGTACCTTGATTGGTAGACTGTTCATGCGTCGTCACGGTGAGAGGCGAAAAGAAATCGAGCCCTGTCGACCCATCGAGCCCATAACCCTGGCGGTGAAGTTGATTGACCTCGTTCACCAGACTGGCAGAGAGTTTGTCGAAGGACGATTGCAGTCCCGGAATGATCGTGTCACGGATCGCCAACAGTCCTCCGATTCGTCCGCCTGACACGGATGAGGTAATATCCGTCGACCTGGTGCTCCCCGTATCGTATTGGACGTTGACCAGACCTCCATTGTCGAGCGATTCCACCGCCAGCAGATTGCGCGACACGTTGCTTTCGACGACCACTTGCCCACGCCCGACAAATACCGAAAGGGAACCGTTCGCTCCGGTCAGCACTGAGATATCGATGCGCTCAGCCAGATCGTTGACCGCCTGATCCCGTTGATCCCGCACATCGTTGGCATTCTGCCCCGTAATTTCGGCAGACACGATTTTATTGTTCAGGTCGGCAATCCGTGTCGTCAAACTGTTGATTTCCGAGATCGTCTGCTTCACTTGATCGTTCACCGAGGTACGGCGAGCGGACAGTTCACCGGCCACCTGATTGATGCTATTGGTCAGCAGAGCCGATTTCGCCAGTAACACAGAACGCGGCGTGACATCGGAGGGGCTTGCCGCAACATCCTGCAGACTGCTGAAAAACTCGTTCAACTGGGCGCCGATCCCCTGATTGTTGGAGTCGGTAAAAATATTTTGAATTTGAAACAACTGGTCCCGCGTGATGGATAACTCTCCCAGCAGTTCATGCGAGTCCGTCAACTCCGCGTTGATAAATTTATCGACGATGCGCCGAATCTCGACGACCTGGACACCGGTCCCGACCTGGCCAGGACCCGTGCTCCCATTGATCGGGGCCCGTGCGGTGGACACCGCCGTCTGGCGGGAATAGCCGGGGGTGTTGACGTTGGCGACGTTGTGGCCGGTGACCGTGAGCGCCTGTTGCGCGACGCTGAGTGCGCTTTTCCCGATATCGAGCAGTCCATCGAGTCCCATAATATTCCTCTATCCTCTCTGCCTGAGCATCGTCCCGCCGATCCCGGCGCGTTGAGATTCCCCGGAGGCTGAATAGGTGTCCCGCTTCGGGAGGGCCTCACTGGTGAGATGCATCGCCTTGCGGCACAAGGTTTGGATCCCGGCCACAAGTAGCTCATTCACGGCGGTCTCCTGCCGCAAAGCACGTACTTTGGCCGTGAGCCGCTCATGGCATCGCTCGACCTCTCGTTTGTCAGGAAGGGCCAGACGATCGATCACGGCCTGCAAGGACAGCGTTGTACGGGGAAGCCCCCAGGCATCGGCGCAACCATGAACCACCGCCTCGCGTTCAGACTCTAAGGCTTGGAGCCCTTGGAGATCTTTGAGCCGTTGCGCGTTGAGCGAAGGGAACTCGGCCAGGGACAGCTGGCGGAGGGCGTTCCGTTCTTGTTGCAGCGTGTGATTCAGCAGGTCGCAGTGGGCTGCTTCGCGGGTGAGGATATCGAGAATGCTGGCAGTGGTCGTCGCAGTATTAAACATATGCCTCTTTCTGTCGAAATTCGTCTAAGTCAGTGAAGGCCCCAGCCGTCTTCTGCTCAGATCGGTACCCCGACAGAGAGAGGACGGATTAGAGCGCGGCCTCGGTCAATGTGTGACGGACAATCGCATCGGCAACTTTGCGCCCTGTGACGTTATACGTACCGGCGTCCACCGCTCGGCTGATCTGCTCGATGCGTGCTTCACGGACGGGATCCGGCTGATCGGCCAGGGCCTTAATCCGTTGAATCTCTTTCGCCTGCTGCGAAATCTGCACGCGATCCTGGCGCCCGTCGCTGGACGGACGACGATTTGCCCCGGCCGGAGCCCCCTCCTGGGTCCCCAGCAGCAACGTGGCAAGATGATCGGCTCTGCCATGACCTGAGATCTGCATAACCTTACTCCTCTCCCTAAGTTAGCCCCGAGTCTGCTGAGTGCGCGGTACTGGAATCGGGGCTTTAATACCTATCGGCTCCGTTATCGGTTGATGAGCCGGAGAACTTGAGGGGAGAGGCGAATTTTTTTCTGTATATTCGTTAATCATCTTGGCCAGCCCAAGACCGCCTGATTCTGCTGCCAGCCGGCCTATTTCCTGGTCATAAAACGAGTAGAAATAGGCACCGCCTTTATTCTCCAACGCCCCTTTCGGAACAGTTTCTCTCATGACTTTCAAGAGGTTAGAGATAAAGTAGCTTTCGAATTCATGGGCAGCACCCTTCAGGGCTGCCAACCCAGCCTGCCGATCCTCCCCTACAAGCACCGCAGGCTTCTGCAGGCTCAACTGCGCGTCAGCCGTCTGTCGGATGGAGCTGATTCCGGTCAGGTCGTGGTTCAAGATGCGATCCTTGTAAATATTATAAGTTTAAATACTATCGATACTTTATCTAAATTATATCAAGGTTAGCCTGAAGTGCCCCTGCCGAACGAAGTGCCGACAAAATGGCCACCAGGTCCCTGGGAGTCACCCCGACTGCGTTCAACGCCCGTACGACTTCTCCGAGTGTGACCGTCTCATCAACCACCACCAACCGAGACTCCTGCTCTTTCACTTCCGTCTGAACGTCGGGGGTCACCGTCGCCTGCCCGGTCGTGGACCCAATCAACGGAGCGGGAGGCTGCGACACATTGAGCGTATTTTTCACTGAAATCGTGAGGTTGCCATGGGAGATGGCACAGGTGGAGATCCGCACATGCTCGCCGAGCACCACCGTGCCGGTTCGTTCGTTCACCACCACTCTGGCCGACAAATCGACCGCCACATCCAACCCTTCGATCGTGGCGATATACTCGACAACTCGACCTCGAAAATTTGCCGGGATCGTTGCCCGGACCAGGCCGGCATTGACAGCGGTCGCACTCCCCTTCCCGAAGACGCCATCGATGGCCTCGGTCGTCCTGATCGCCGTCGTAAAATCAGGCTGACGCAGGAGTACCGATACGGTTTCCCAGGATTCCACATCGACCACCGCTTCCTTTTCGATAATGGCTCCACCAGGCACCATCCCGGCAGACTGATGGTTCTTGGTCACGGTCGAACCGCCCCCGCCGCCAGTCCCTCCCAAAAATCCACCGATCGACACCGGCCCTTGCGCCACGGCATAGACTTGTTGGTTCGCCGCTTTCAGCGGAGTGAGTAACAGCGTGCCGCCTTGCAGGCTCTTCGCATTGGCCATCGAGGACACCAGCACGTCGATCGTCAAGCCCGGCTTGGCAAAAGGCGGCAATTTGGCCGTCACCATGACCGACGCGATATTGCGTGTTAGCAATTGGATCGGATCGATCACGAGATTCACACCCATCTTATTCAACATCGACATCATGGCCTGGATCGTGAACTGACCGCCGATGACCTGATCGCCGGTACGATCCAGTCCGACCACGAGCCCGTAGCCGATCAACTGGTTCTCACGGACCCCTTCAAACGAACCGACGTCTTTGATCCGGACGGCCCAAGCCGGCGTCGCCACGAGCAGCGCAGCGAACAGTGAGGCACCGATAGAGCGTTTCGTCATCATCATGGTCATGTCCTATACAATGTTCACCGTCAATGGTAGCGCCGCAACAGATATTCCCGGCTCAAAAATATTCTCGCCAGCCAGCCTGGCTCCTCGATGTCGTCATCGAGGTCCAATGCCCCTCCGTAGGGATCGATGCCGATCTTTGCCGAATGCTGATGAAGCAGCGGAGGATCGAGATCGGCCCGGCGAACGACCCCACTGAGGACCATCATCTTCAGA
>SWDR01000003.1:0-11068 GCA_005116815.1 Nitrospira sp.
TCGTTGATCAGCGGCCATTTTGCCAACGATACGAACAACGCCTATCTCGATATATTCAGCTGCAAGGGTTATGACCCGGCTGTCGTCGAGACCTTCTCCAAAGATTTCTTCGGCGCGCGTCGCAGTACCGCGACGGTTACGCTCCGTTACTAGCTCAGGATCGGGAGCCGCGTTCGCGCGGCTCCCGGTGCCGACGCCTGAGCTCTTCCTGTTCCACGAATCATGAAGCCCACCACCATTCAAGACTTTTTTAAGCTGCTTCCTGGCAAGCTCGACGCAGATGCGGCCGAGGATGTCGATGCGGTCTATCAATTCGACTTGAGCGGCGCCCAGGGCGGCCAGTACATTCTCACGATTCGGGGTGGGGTCTGCCAGGTGTCCGACGGGATGCACGAGGATCCGCACGTCTCGCTCTCGATGAGCGGGGAGGATTGCATCAAGATTTTGAAGGGCCAGCTGAGTGGACCGGCCGTCGCCATGTCCGGGCGGCTCAAGATCAGCGGAGATATCGGCTTGGCGATGCAACTGAAGGCGCTGTTTCCTTCTCTCGGCTAATCCCCTCTTCTCTCGCAGGATGCTGAAAAAGACCTCCAACACAAAACCGTATCTCGTGAAGCGTCATTCGTGAAGCGGGAGACTTTTCAGCTTGCGAGATACGCTTCACGCTTCACGAACGACGGACAGACGATGAAGCCGGTTTTTTTGAGCATCCAGTGTTCATCGCTCAGCATTCATCGTTCAGTCGTGGCTTGTCCCGGTTCTGCCGGCATCCAATCGGTCTCCTGCTCTGAGGCCTCGTCCTTATGGCGGGGGAATCGTTCTTCGAGAATCACATAGATCGTCGGGACGAGAAAGAGTGTGAGGATCGTCGAGACGCTGAGGCCTCCGACGACCGTGCGCGCCAGGGGCGCGTTCGTTTCCCCGCCGGTTCCCCAGCCGATGGCCATAGGAAGCAGTCCGACGACCGTGGCCAGGGAGGTCATCAGGATAGGCCTGAGCCTGGTCCGCGCCGCCGTGACCGCGGCATCGTGCAACTCCCGCCCTCTTCGCCGCAGGACGTTCGTGTAATCCACCAGCAGGACGCCATTTGAGACGACGATGCCCAGCATCATGATGATGCCCATCATCGACGTGGTGGAGAGGGTCGTGTCGGTCAGGAAGAGGATCAGGATCACGCCCGGGAAACCCATCGGGACCGAAAACATGATGACGAAGGGATCGATCAGCGATTTGAACTGAGCCGCCATCACCATGTAGACAAGCACCAGGGCCAGGATCGTGGCAAACAACAGTCCCTCGAAGGTTTCTTTTTGCTGTTGGATCTGGCCGGCCAGCTTGATGCTGAAGCCGGTCGGGAGCTGAATTTTGGCCAGGCCTTCCTCCAGATCGGTCGCGATGGCGCCAAGGTCCCTGTTGACGGGGTTGGCCGTCAGATGGACGACACGCTGAAAATATTTGCGCTCGATCTTCACCGGGCCGGCATTGAGCTTGAGCGAGGCGACGTTTTTGAGCAGAACCGGCTCTCCGGTCTTGGCGGTCAGAATGATGTTTTCGATGTCTGTGAGATCTTTCCGGTGTTCCTCTGCGAGCCAGGCGCTGATGTAGTATTCGTTCCCGTTTTGCGGGTCGGTGTAGATGATGGGGTCGGTTTGGCCGTTGCCGTTGAGTGAGAAGAGCACGGCATTGGCCACGTCCGTTTCGCTGATCCCAAGGAGGGCGGCCTTCTCACGATCCACCACCACGTTGACTTCGGGATAGTTCTCCTCGCGGCTGACTTCAATGTCGGCCAGGCCCGGTATCTGGTGCATCATCGTCTCGACCTCCCGGATCACCCCCCGGGCTTTCTCGAAATCGTAGCCGTAGATCTCCACGTCGACGGACTTCTGTGATCCAAAGCTGGTGACTCGTTTGACGAGTCCTCCCGGATCGAAAAACATCGCGACGCCTGGAAAGAGTTTGACAACCTTGGGCCTCACTTCATTCATGATTTGCACTTGGTTGCGCTTCCGTTTATCCGGCGACACGAGATAGACGGAGATGACCGACGTATGGGGGCCGGTGTTCGGGTTGAAGAGGGAGGACCGGCCTTGCACCAAGACGCCGGTGCTGGAGACCATCGTTTCCAGTTCCTCGGCTGGTATTTGTGCCCGCAACACCCGTTCGACCTCGGCCACTTGTTGCTCGGTTTTCTCCACCCGTTGCCCGACCGGCGCCCGGAGCACGATACGGAACTGGCTCTCATCCGACACCGGTAAAAATTCCGTTCCGATCTTTGGCACCAGCGCGAGCGAGGCGACGAAGAAGAGCAGGACGCCGCCGATGAAGAGTTTGCGATGGGCCAGGACCCAGCGCAGCGACCCTTCGTAGCCCTTGTCTAGGGATTCGTACCGGTCGCGGCTCCAATTCATTAACCGGACGAACCAGGCCGGCATCGATTTGTGCGATTCCTGTTCCGCCTTGAGGAATTTGTAGCAGAGCGCCGGGGTGACCGTGCGGGAGACGAAAAAGGACGTGAACAGCGAGATCGCGATCGTGATGGTCAGGGGGATCAAGAGCAAGCGGGCAATGCCGACGACGAAGAAGATTGGGAGGAAGACGACGACCGTGGTGATCGTTGAGGCCAAAATGGGCATCGCCACCTCGCGGGCTGCTTCCAGGATCGCATTCCAACGTCGGGGCGTCGTGTTGAGGTGGCGCTGAATGTTTTCCAGCTCCACAATGGAGTCGTCGACCAGCCGGCCGATCCCGAGGGCCAGGCCTCCCAGCGTGAAGACGTTCAGCGTTTGTCCGGAGAAGTAGAGCACGATGAAGGTCACCATGATCGACAGGGGAATCGCGACGGAAATGATCAGGGTGCTCGTGAGATTACGGAGGAAAATCAAAATGACGGCCGCAGCCAGCAACGATCCGTGGAGCGCTTGCTCGATGAGGTTGCCGATCGACTGGCGAATGTAGACCGATTGGTCGAAGGAAATACCGAGCTTCACGCTGGAGGGAATCCCGACCATTTTCGGGAGGGCTTTGCGTAGCGCATCCACCACTTGCACGGTGTTGGCGATGGGCTGTTTATTGACACGTAAGTAGACGGCCCTGGCTCCGTCCGTCCGGACGATGTTGGTCTGAATATCCGACGAGTCGGTCACGGTTCCGACATCCCGCACGCGCACAGGGCTGCCCTGAGAGTTGACCTTCACGATGACGTCTTGGATCGGGTCGACCGTGCGGAACTGATTGTTGGTGAAGACGTTGTAGTCCAGGTTGCCGGCTTTGATGTCGCCTGAGGGGAGGATGAGGTTGGCGGCTTTCACGGACTTGACGACGTCGAGGATCGAGAGGCTTCGGGCGTTCAACAGGGCCGGGTCGAGGTTGATGTTGATCTGGCGGATCTTTCCGCCTTCCACCGTGGCGGCGGCGACGTCGGCGATCTGTTCGATTTGCGGGGCGATCGTGTTGTAGGCCAGGTCGTAGAGGGCCCGTTCATCGAGATCGTCACTGGAGACGGTCACGAAAGAGACGGGAATGTTTGAGATGTCGAACTTCACGATGAAGGGTTGCAAAATGCCGGGCGGCAGGCTGTTCAGGATTTGCGTGACCCGCTGCATCACCTCCATCTGGCCGACGTTGATGTCTGCGCCCCAGTTGAACCAGATCTGCACCGCGCCGATGCCCTGTTTCGCAAACGACTCGACATGCTCGACGTTCGAGGCAGAGCTGACCGCTTTTTCGATGGGATAGACGACGCTCTGTTCGATGTCGAGCGGCGGGGCGCCTTTATAGATGACGCCGACGAAGGCGACTGGCACCTGAATCTGAGGGAAGAGATCGACCGGCAGCCGCTGCAGGGAGGTGGCGCCCAGGAGCACCATGGCGAGGGACAGCATCAGGATGCCGATACGATTGCGCAGTGCGAGGAGGGTTAGCCACATGATGGAAGTGCTGAGTGCTGGGTGCTGAGTACTGAGATCATTTTGGTTGTACCTGCCATATTCTTCCTCGCCAGCCTACATCGGCAATTTCCACTCAGGACTCAGTCCTCAGAACTCAGCACTCAGGACTGAGGGCTCGGCTGTGTCTGCACCGGCGTTCCGTCGTGCACGAGGTCTTTCCCTGAGACGATCACCTGCTCGGACCCGTCCAGGCCCTTGGTGACTTCGACCCGGTTATCCTCGCGTACGCCGATTTCCACGGGAACACGCTGGGCCTTGCCGTTGAGCACAATATAGACATATTGGGCATCTTCCAGTCGGCTGACTGCGTCGATGGGGATCTGTAGCGCATTTTTATGGCTGCCGACCAGGACCTCGACGCGGGCGAACATGCCACCCTTCAAGACATGATCCTTGTTCGGGAGATCCACCTCGACGGTCATCGTCCGAGTGGCCCGGTTCAGCGCTTGCACGACTCTGGTGACCGTGCCTTCAAAGACGCGCTCCGGATAGGCCTCTGCCCGGACCTCCGCTTTTTGACCCAGATGAATGAGCGGCACGTCCTTCTCGACCACCTCGATTAAAATGCGGACCGTCTGGATCTCATGGAGGGTCAGGATGCCCCGCGAGGTGGTGGAGGTGCCGGCGGTCGCTCCGCTGACGTAGGCGCCGAGATCGAGGTTGCGTTCGGCCACATAACCGGCGAAGGGTGCACGGATGTAGGAATAGGCCAGGTTCGTCTCGGCCTGCGCCAGGGCGACATCCATCTGCTGGACCTGCGCGCGAAGCGAGTCGAGAGACGCGGCTGCCCCGTCGTACGCGACCTGGGCGTTATCCAAATCTTGTTGAGAGACGAATTGATCTTTGATGAGTGCCTGCATCCGATTGAGCGTGAGGGTGGTGTTGCGGACGCTGGCATCTTGTTGCGCGACTCGCGCTCTGGCGGCTGCCAGGTTGGCCTTCGCCTGGTTGACGGCATGTTGATAGTCCGTGTGGTCGATCTCGACCAGAAGCTGATTGGCTTTGACGAGATCGCCCTTGTCGACATAGATCTTGCCGATGTAGCCGTCGACCCGCGAGAACAGATTGACCGCCTGATTAGGGGTGATGTCGGCGGTATAGGTGAGTCGAATGTCGAGATCCTGCTTGAGTGGCGCCACGGTGGCGACGGTGATGGCCCGGGCCTTGCGGGTGTCGGTCTTCGCGCCGCTGCTGAGGCGAAACACCACGAGGGCCGTGAGTGCAAAAAAGATAATGACCCCGAGGGTGACGATCGGATGTTGCTTGAGCCGATTCATCGGGAACGCCTCCCCGGCGTTGTGCGAACGGCCGGTTTCTTGATGAGTCCGGTGAGAAAGAGATCGACATAGGTGGCGACGGTGTCTTCATGGGATTGATGCATCGGGACTCCGAATATCTCATGGAGCAGACGGTGGTGAACGACCATGCCGATGAATGCGCGGGCCGTCAGGAGGGGGTCGAGCGGCCGAAACGCGCCATCGTCGATGCGTGTGCGAATGTAGGCGGCGAGATGGTCGTAGAAAACCTTGTGGTGCTTGCCGAAGAACATGTCGGAGAGTTCATGGCCTTCGAGCGCGCTGAACAAGAGGAGCCGTAAGAGTGTCGAATCGACACCGGGGC
This sequence comes from Nitrospira sp., assembly GCA_005116815.1. Lineage (GTDB taxonomy): Bacteria > Nitrospirota > Nitrospiria > Nitrospirales > Nitrospiraceae > Palsa-1315. Next base: position 5,568 of record SWDR01000003.1, read on the forward strand.
GAATGCGAAAGCTCGCGATCATCGTAAACACGCGGTGGTCGTCCCGTTTTTTGGCCGCCTCCTCCACCGCTTCGAGCAGTTCGTTGACGGTGACCTTTTCCGCCAGAATCGCGGCGTAGAGCGCCCGCTTCGTCGGGAAATACTTGAAGACCAGGGCCTCGCTGACGCCCGCGGCCTTGGCGATTTCCTTGGTCGTGGTGCCGTTGAACCCTTTGGCGGCAAAGAGCGACGCAGCCGCGGCGATCAGTCCGGCCTGTCGTTCTCTGCTGGAAGGGCGTAGGGCTCGAGAGGGTTGGGGCATACAACTCCAGAAAGTGAGTGAGTCATTACTCACCATCGAACGATAACATGGCGCGAGGGACGCTGACAAGAAAGGATGAAGTCTGTGGCGAGATACTGCCTGCCTGATGGGGTGGCGAACTGGTTGCTGACAAACTGCCAAGCCACGGCAGAAATGCGCATGTCAGAAGTATTAGCAGCCTGCTAAGGGAGGGAGGTGAGATGTGGCCGTTGTGAGCGTGAACGGTCAACGAGCGCAAACAAGGGGGGGCCGTCGCTGAGCGTTGAGCGGTTCATGTGTTTCCAGAGGAAATGACGGAGTCTGGTCCGTTCTCGCGCGGAGATGCGAAGAAACTCGATCCCACTTTCGAGCTGTGCGGACCGGACGACCTGAACTTCGGAAATGAGAATCGGATGGGAGGTTTCAGGGATGGTCAGGTAGAGATCCCAGAAGCTTCCGATGGGCAGCGCCTCCGTGCAGGAGATTTTGCACCCGCGTTCAGACAGATCAAGGGCCACGCCATGGCTGACATGCTGGAAGTGATCGGTTGCTGAAAGGCGAACGATGAGCTGAACCGGCACTCGCTGGGCGGCCCTGCGGTCCGTGGTCTGATCCGGAAGATGAGTCGTGACATCTGTTCCTGACCGCCGTCGTTTTGCCATCAGAGGCTCCGTGCTGCAGGCAAGGGGCCTACTCAGAAGGTGTAAGAGTCGAGCATAAGAAGTGACGAAGTCGGTTGCCTTCTCGAAGGCCCATGTCCATGATCTCGACTCCAAACTGACGGCCTGAGGTCCAGGCGACCTTCGTCTCCATCACGAATAGCGGGTCTTTCCCGTCGGGGAGGTAGAGGAACAGTGCCAGTTCCATCCCCGGCATGACGGCGGTGTTTCCGCGAACGCCCAGTCCAAGATGTGAAAGATCCGTAACAAGGCCATTGCCCATGAAGATCTCGCCTGACCGGTGTTGGGCCGAGTACATCAAGCTGAATTCCAGCGGAGCTCGTGAACGTTCTCTCCTATTGGCCGTTTCCACCGGAGACTGAAGCCTACGCTCAGATACGACTGATTTGTGCGTCATGAGGCCCCTCCTTGTTTCTGCGATGGATTCAGTTGTTGCAGTCCTGGTTGTTCGACAGGCTGTTGTGATCCCACAAGAACAATCGAAGATGATTCATGTCCTCCAACTTCATGGCCCCCAGCTCCACCCCAAATTGCCGTCCCTCGACCCAGGAGACCCGGCTCTGGCCTATACAGAGCGGCTCCTCCGCTCCGGGAAGGTCGACAAACAGTGACAGTTCCATGCCGAGTGCGACCGAGCGATTCCCGCGGATGCCGACCCCGTTCGCCGAGAGGTTGGTTACAACACCGTCGGCAATCAGCATCTGGCCGGAGTCCATGCCGGAGTAGAGCAGGGTGAAGATTGTCGGGGTGCGGCTTCTATGCCGGCGATCCGATTGACTGGGACTTTCAGCGATTGCAGTGACGGACGAGGCGGTGTGCATGGTTTCCTCCGTGACAATACGTTGAGGCCTAGATAATGCGGAATGCCGTTCGTCGATTGTCTAACGATGACAGCTGGACATGTTTCCAGACTACTTCTTGTACGCGCTTCCGTTCCTCTGTCGACAGTTTGGGGAATTTAACGGAAAAGGAAGCGCTTTCGATCCAGGAGATGGTGACGTCGGTGAGGACCAGGGGAGCCTGTCCATCCTCAAGGTACAGGTACAGGGTGATGGTGCTTCCCAACGAGCTTGTGGTCGAGCCGAGGATTTTACAGCCGGTTTTGGAGAGGTCTTTAAGGACTCCCTCTCCGGTGACGATCCGTGCTCCTTCTGTTCCCGAATAGCTGATTCGATACCTGATCGGCACTCGCTCGGCATAGCGCCGATCCAAGAGCGAATGGGCTTTCTGGTGGGCGATTCGAACTGCAGGGTGACTCAACTTCATCGGGGCCTCCTCTATGGTTCCGCCGCGGGACCTCTGTGCCCCGCGACAGTTTCAGAATACCGGATTCTAGGATTTCAACCATCCCTAGAGAGAGGGGTTTGATGCCCCTCCAGAAGAGGGGTGAATGGGGGTGTCGGCTCAATTGGCGCGGGTTTTGAGAGTAAGACGAAACGAGGGAAGTTAAAAACACTCAGACGAACGCTGGAGTAACTGTCGCGCGTGAAGCGTATCCCGTGTGAGGACGGAGCTGATAGCGTATGGCTTATAGCTGATGGCTCGGAAAAAGCACCGTCTCTCGTGAAGAAGAGTTGATCATTGGTTTCGGCAGTTCCAGCTCTGACTCCTAGCCATACGCTACAGAGCTATACGCTCTTTTCTTCGGACGAGATACGAAGTTATGAGTGAGAGCCTCATCCAAAGACGTGCCGACGTGCAGGGATTGAGCACAGCGATTCTCTTGCCCTCGGTGAACCTCTTCGGCGAATCGGCCGGTCTCTATGCCGATGAGGTGGGTCCGCTCACCAGCGTGGTGGGGATCGGCTTGTTTCAGCGGACGGTGTTGACTTTGCAGCGCGCCGGCATCAGGCAGCTCATGGTGCTGGTCGGGCCGGAGGAAGACCAACTCAAGCAGGCGTTGGGGAAAGGGCCGCGAGTCACGATCCCCGTGCGTTGGATGCCGATTCGTGAGTTCCCCCTGGATGATCCTCGCACCTGGGAAGCGCTTGCGGCCGAAGTCCATGGCTTCTGCCTTTTGTCGAGCGTGCAGGGGGTCTTTGCGAGCCCCTTGATCGAAAGCCTGCGCCAGGAAGTGCAGGAGGGCCAGGCGATCCTCGTGGCACGAGCCGATCGTGAACGAGATCGACAGTCACAACGGCCTGGTGTGCGCGTGAAGGCGCAGGACGGACGGCTGCTCTCGATCTCCACCAGACAGGACGACGCAAGGCTGGTGGCCACGGATCTGGTGGTGCTCCCGGCTAGTTTTATGAGTAGTGCCAGCCGCATTGGCGTGGAAACCGGCCGGGTGCCGATTCGCCGATGGCTCGAACGGGCTGCGGTGGATGGACATGTGCGGGTGCTGTCCACGGAGACGAACCGTGCCCATTGGTATCAGGACGTGCGCGATGCCGCCGATGTGAAGGCGGCCGAGACACAGCTGTTCAATTCTCTCAAGGGCGAGTTTGAGGGGTTCGTCGACCGGTTCTTCAATCGGAAGATCTCCCGTTGGCTCACTCGTCTCTTTCTTGCCGCAGGTCTCTCGCCGAATGCCATTACGATTGTTGCGACCGTGGTTGGCTTGGTCTCCGCCGCAGGCTTCGGAGTCGGGACCTACAGCGCCGGCGTTATTGCCGCGCTACTCTTTCAATTGGCCGCCATCATCGATTGCTGCGATGGAGAAGTCGCGCGATTGACCTTTACCGAGTCGCTCTTCGGAGCCTGGCTCGATATTGCCATGGACAATGTCGTGCATATGGCGATCTTTGCAGGCATCGCGGTAGGCTCGTATCTGCGTGTGGCGGAGAGCGAAGGTGCATGGGTTCCCTTGGCCTTAGGTGTGGCCGCCGTAGTTGGAAACGGGCTCTCGTTCTGGCTCGTCACCCGAGCACAGAAGATCAAAGTCGCGAGTGCCTGGAAGACACCGGTGCAGGCGGCCTGGTCGGACTTCATGCTTAAGAACGTGGCCAGCCGTGATTTCTCCGTGATCGTGCTGCTCTTTGCCCTGCTGGGCAAGCTCGATTGGTTTCTCTGGATGGCCGCGATCGGATCGATGGTGTTCTCCCTCCTGATGTTGTGGGTCATCAGACCGTCCGCGACCACTCGTGCTTAAGAGGTGGCAGGGAGCGGCCAGGTGCCCTTCTTGCTCGCAGAACGCGCACGATCAGAATGTGCTCGTCCGATGCGCGCAGTAAAGGGCAGCCTGGCCACTCCCTTGCTGAAGGTGTGGAGATAAAGGTACGCTCCTCTATGATCGGTCTGCGTTCCCTCTTCACCATGGATCTCTAGCGTAGCGTGTTTAGACTCTTTCTACTCTTCGTTGGCTTCCTCACCCTCGTTCTCATCGTCTGGCATATCGGTCCTGGGAACATCTATGACGCGGCCGCACAGCTCGGGCCTGGTGCGCTTCTCGTTCTGCTGATTCCCTCCGTCATCATGTATGTGATCGAAGCCTATGGGTGGAAAGTCACGCTGGGTCCCTCGGCGAAGGCGATTCCGTTCTGGCGGGTGCTTGCGATCCGAACGGCTGGGGAAGTGGTGAATATGACGACGCCGACCGCCTACGTCGGAGGTGAGCCGCTCAAGGCCTATCTGCTGAAGAGACACAATGTGCCGATGGTGGAGGGGCTCGCCTCGGTCATCATTGCCAAGACGACGATGACGATTGCCGAAGTCCTGTTCATTCTGCTCGGCATTGCGTTGGGGGTGTGGCTGTTGGGTGGGAACGATTCATCCGGTCAGACCGTGGCTGCGGCACTCTTGAGCGTGGGGCTGCTGGCCTTCGGGACTGCAGCCTTTGTGTTCGTGCAGCGGCAAGGGCTCTTTACCTGGCTCTTGGGGTTTTTGCGGAAGATCGGGCTGAAGATTGCCTATCTGGAAGCGCGCGAAGAACAGTTACGGTCGCTGGACCGAACGATCTTGAGTTTTTACCGGGACAACCGTCCGGCCTTTTATGCCTCCACTGGGCTCTTCTTCCTGGGCTGGCTGTCCGAGGCCTTGGAAGTGTACGTCATCCTCTATTTTCTCGGCGGTCCTGCGATGGCTTTCTCCGCCATCTCCATCGGCGCTCTTTCCGTCTTCATCAAAGGCGGCACCTTCTTCATCCCCGGCAGCCTCGGCGCCCAAGACGGCGGGAACATGCTCTTGCTGAGTATCTTTGGTTATTCCGACGTCACAGGGATCACCTTCGCCTTGCTCCGGCGATTCCGCGAACTGGTCTGGATCGGACTCGGGCTGCTCTGTCTGACCTTCGTCGGCGGGCGCTCAGTGGCCATTCAGGAAGAGCTTACTCAGGACTCAAAAAACGGGTCCTGACACAGTTCCTCTCTTTCCCAATTCTCCGTCGGCTGACTTTACCTCGTTGACAGGAGGTGCTATTTCTAAGGCCTGCTCAATCGTGGCGGTATAGGGGGGAGGTCTACGGATGTTCAAAAGACTGGTCAAGCACGGTAAGAGTCTCGCCCTCGTAATTGATCGCCCACTCCTCGACTTATTGCACATTGATGCGGAGACGTTCCTCGACGTTCAGATCGACGGAAAGAGCTTGGTCGTGACGCCAGTGC
>SWDR01000003.1:11168-33134 GCA_005116815.1 Nitrospira sp.
GGCGTCCAAGGAGATCAAGCAGCGCTTCGACTTCAAGGACTCGAAGACGGAAATTACCTTGAAGGAAAAAGAAAAGGAGCTGTCCTTGGTCTCCGACGATGAATATAAGCTCAATGCGGTGATCGACATTATCAAGGCCAAGTGCATCAAGCGCGGGGTCTCGCTGAAAGCGTTTGACTATGGAACCATCGAATCGGCGTTAGGCGGGACAGTGCGCCAGGTGGCGAAGATTCAAAGCGGGATTGCTGCGGACAAGGCGAAAGAGGTGACGAAGGCCATCAAGGAGTCCAAGCTGAAGGTGCAGGCGCAAATTCAGGGCGAGCAGGTTCGCATCTTGAGCAAGAGTAAGGACGATCTCCAGGCGGCCATGGCCTTTCTCAAGGGGCAGGATTTTGAGATTGATCTGCAGTTCACCAATTACCGTTGATCCAGGATGCTGAAACAGGTCACCAGCTGGTGGGATGGTGAAAAAGGCCTCCAGCTTCGTTCTCGCATCGTTCAGACCCTCAACGTACCCTCCGGGTACGCCTCGGTTCAGACCCTCAACGTACCCTCCGGGTACGCCTCGGGCCTTCACTCGCTGCGGCCTTGCTGGACGACCTTTTTGACCATCCCATAAAGTCTGGTCTCGCGCATGACTAGAATTTTTCTCCTCGCGATTCTCCTCGTCGCCTCCCTCGCTGGCTGTAATCGCAGCGATGCGATTGTGGTGATCCAGCTCCATCCGAAGAATCCCGACATCATCTACGTCGCGACAAACGACTACATCTATAAGACGCGCGATGGGGGCCGGACCTGGACGAACCTGTCGCAGGGCATGAGCCATTCCCGCGTGATTTCGATGGCGCTCGATCCCGTCTATCCCGCTACGGTCTATGCCGGTACGAAGGGCGACGCAGTGTACAAGAGCTACGATGGGGGGCAACGGTGGGTCTCGCAACGATCTGGCCTGGATGATGTGACGGTGTCTTCTGTGGTCAACCAATTTGTCTTCGATCCGGCGGACAACCAGCATCTGTTCGCAGCGACGACGATGGGGGTGTTTGAAACCAAGAACGCCGGCGACAGTTGGACGAAGCGCATGGAGGGCATGAAGGAAGTGTTGATGGTGGTGACGCTCGGCCTGGATCCCACGAGGCCTGAGATTCTCTATGCCGGCACGAGTGGTGGTGTCTATAAATCGCTTGATCAAGCGGGGCATTGGGAGAAGGCGAATAACGGTCTCGTGTCTCCCGCCATCATTAAGTCCTCCCGCGCGCTGAATGTGACGGCAACTCTCGTCGATCCCTATGAGCCGGATACGGTCTATGCCGCGACGCTCGAAGGGCTCTATAAGTCGACGGACGCGGCGGCATCGTGGGTGCGCATCGCCCAATCGCTGCACGATCAGATGGTGTTCTCGATGGTCTTGGATCGCACGAGAAAAGGTGTGATGTATCTGGGCGGCAGGGAAGGCATTCACCGAAGCGAAGACGGCGGGAACACCTGGACGACGCTGAATAAGGGTCTGGCAACGCTGAATGTGCGGTCCCTTACGCAGAGTGCCACCGATCCGAAACTGTTTTATCTTGGGACCAACGGGAGCGGCTTGTATCGCAGCCGGGATGCAGGCGAGTCATGGGAGCCGATGCCGCCGGTGGTTACTGCGCCTTCATCGTAGGGTGGAGTGGCTGTGGGCCCTATGGACGGTCTTGCAAGCTTGAGCCAACCGAGGAGCCTCCGAATGAAGACCCGACGGAGCTGTCCTGGAGGCTTGAGCCGACGCTCGACGATCCGAGGCTTGATCCGATAGACGAGTCGGAAATGTTTGAGCCGATGGTCGAACGTTGGAGCGATGAGTTCACCGTCGACGAAGTATCGCTATTGAGCGTCGATTCTCCGATCGCGGGGCCTGCCCGTCCTGTGGCGCCGATTGCAAAGCCGGTCGGCCCGCTTGCGCCGATGTCTGTGCTGCTCTTGGGGGAGGCTCCGATATCCTGACCGGTCCGTCCGCTTTCTGTCTGTGCGCCTGTCCTGGGGGCTTTCCCGATGTTCGGCCCTGCGGCTGGTGCGACGCCGATATCCATTCCGGTCTTGGCGCTTCCCGAGAGTTTGGGGGCGCGAATATCTCTGTCGATCGATTCTTCCAGGTCTCGCATCGTGCGGGTTTCCCGTCCGCTTTCTTCAAATTCGACCTGCTCGCGTCTGCTCGATGCGTCGCTAATTTTCCCAAGCCTGTTCCGGAGAGTTCGGAGGTCGGCTCTGGCCGTCGTCACGGGCGTAATCATATCCCGAAGCATGATGCCTCTCGAGGCCATCGAATAATTCGAGAGTTGCCTCTGTGTGGATTCCAGGAGTTCCGAGACTTCTTCTCCCAGATCTGCGATCCGCTGGAGTTCTTCGGGGTCTGTCTTGCAACAACTGAGAAATTGACGATATTCACGCAGAAATGCCGATACGTCGCGCTGCAGATTCTCGATCTTGAAGTCGCGCGGCGCTTTCTCGCTTGTGGCCACTTCGCCTTCTTGCTCTACCGTCTGCGCGTCTTTCTTCTCAACCAGCGGGACGCACCCTGGTCCATTGGTCGCAGAATATTGTTGATCGGCTTTGCGATCCGGGCACCAATAGACTGGAGATGCCGCTAAGGCTGTGGCTACAGCGATGGCGCTGAGCGTGAGAGCCGCTCCTGCCGTGAAGATCACCACGCAGAGGGGCTTGGCTATCGTGAGTGAAGGCATAAAACCATTCTCAACCCGACTCGAATCCTTGTCAATGAAACCAGCCAACTTTGTGTGCATGGTTGTCGAATGACGCCTGCGGATCGATCTTGCTTGGACGAACTTCTGAGAAAAGGTGTGCTCACAGCGTTGGCCAAGAGTGACAGTTTTGCGTGCAGTGCTGGGCCATGGTGAGCCGTTTCTCCTTCCAGTTCTTCTTCATTGGAGTGGTAGGTGGGTGACTGTGGGGTGGCAGGGATGTGCGGATGTCACGAGGAGCCAATTTTCTTCCTCCGCGGTGCATCCTGTCTCCAGGAATTCAGTCCAAAACAGAGATCGTTTGCCCCCTGTGAGAGTCAAAAGTTAGGGGCCGTCATGTATCCTTCCTTCAAAAATTGTCAGAAAAACCGAGGCCATAAAAGTTTCATAAGTACATGAATCTTTTGTTGACAAGTCTTTAAGTGGGTGTATACTCCGGCTCTAGTGGGAGAAAGTGGGTGAGTCTGGTGAGCGTTGATTTATGGAGGTTTTTCGACATCTCCCGGTCATGTCAGAAGAGGTCCTGTTTTGGCTCATTCGAGAGGATAGCCGAATCTATCTTGACTGTACAGTGGGGTACAGTGGGCATGCTGAAAAGCTTCTTGAATCAAGCAGTTCGAACTCCAGACTTATCGGCCTTGATCGCGATGCGATCGCCATTGCAGCCAGCCGGGAACGGCTCGCTCGATTCGGCGACCGTGTACACCTCATCCATGGGCATTTCGTGGAACTGAAACAGCATCTTGCTGCCAGTGGCATTAGCCAGGTCGATGGCATTCTGTTCGATCTTGGTGTGTCGTCCCCGCAATTGGATGAAGCGGCTCGTGGGTTTAGTTTTCAGGGGGATGGCCCGTTAGACATGCGCATGGATCAATCGAAAAGCGGAACGGCGGCCGATCTGGTCAATCAATGGTCGGAAGCAGAGATGGCCGACGTGATTTTTCAATTCGGAGAAGAACGGTTTTCCCGACGCATTGCGCGCGCCATTGTCAGTGCTCGTGAACGCCGTCCTTTGTCGACGACGAAGGAGTTGGTCTCTGCGATCGAGGGGGCTGTCCCCGCGAGTTATCGGCATGGCCGCCTCCATTGCGCGACCCGTACGTTTCAGGCCATTCGCATCGCCGTCAACCAGGAGCTCGACTGTCTCGAGCCGGCGTTGCGCGACGCGGTGGATGTCTTGTCTCCGGGCGGACGTCTCTGCGTGATTTCATTTCATTCGCTCGAAGATCGCATTGTGAAGCATACGTTTCGGGCGCTCTCCGGCAAGGAGGATCCTTTGTTGGAGGTGCTCACGAAGAGACCTCAGGTTGCGACCACGAAAGAATCGGACAGAAATCCTCGGTCCCGCAGTGCCAAGCTGCGGGCCGCCCAACGGGTCTCCAAGGAGGGTCATTCATGAAGACGCTCACGATTATCGCCGGTGTGATGTTGGTCTTCGTGTTTGTGTGGGAGCGGGTCGATGTCGTTCGGTTGGGTTACCAGATCGAACGATCGAAGAGTCAGAAAATATTGCTGGAGCGGGAGCGGGATCAGCTGCAAGTCAAAGTGTCTTCGCTGGCCGCTCCGGAGCGGATCGCAAAGTTGGCGACGGAGAAGTTGGGGTTGGTTCCACCGCAGCAGGGGCAAGTGTTGATGGTGCATCAGTCTGGAAGCGCTCCGGGCCTGGCGCGTCCGTCCAGTGAGCCGGTTCGTTTGGCGCGGCATATGGCTGCTGGGGGGGTGAACGAGTGACTGCCGGGCCTTCTCGCGGGCGTCGCTATGTGATGCTACTCGTGTTTCTCTGCGGGTTCAGCGTCATTGTGTTTCGATTGGTCACGCTCCAAGTGCTTCAGGCGGCAGAACTCACGGCCAAAGCCGATCGGCAGCATCAAAAGACAGTGTCATTCGAAGGCGCGCGAGGCACGGTATCGGACCGGCACGGCAAGGTGCTGGCGATGAATGTGGAGGTACCGTCCGTGTTCGGCGTCCCGACGTCGTTGGAAAGCCCGGCGACCGTTGCCCGCCATCTTTCTCCAGTGCTCCATATTCGAACCGGTGAGCTGGAGAAGAAGCTTCGCCAGGACAAGAGTTTTGTCTGGTTGGCGAGAAAGCTCGAGCCTGAGCAGGGTCGTCGTCTGGAGCAGATGTCGTTAGACGGGATCGGTGTGGTGATGGAGGGGCGACGGTTTTATCCCAAGGGTCCGTTGCTGGCTCATGTCCTTGGATTTTCCGGAATGGATGGGCAAGGGCTCGAGGGGCTCGAGCGCCGATACGATTCGCAGCTGCATGGAGAAAAACGCGTGACCGTCCTGCAGCGCGATGCCTTGGGACGCACGGTGTTTCCGAAGGGCGTGACAGAGCAAGTGCCGACACCGGGACATGCCCTGACACTGACCATCGACGAAGTGATCCAGTACATTGCTGAAAAAGAACTCGAAGAAGCGGTCTTTCATGCCCGTGCGAAGTCCGGGACGATTATTGTCATGGAACCGCAGACCGGCGCGATTCTCGCGATGGCAGTCAGTCCACGGTTCGATCCAAACGTCGTCGCCAAGTTGACACCCGATCGGTGGCGCAATCGTGCGTTGACGGATACGTATGAGCCAGGGTCGACGATGAAGGTCGTCGTGGCGGCCGCGGCGCTTGAGGAAAAGGTGATGACGCCCGGCACGATGGTGTTCGGTGAAAACGGCCATATGGTGATCGCGAATACGACGATTCATGACCATGAAAAGCTGGGGTGGATCACGTTTTCTGAAGTGATTCAAAAGTCCAGCAACATCGGTGCGGCGAAAACCGGAATGGCCCTCGGCGATCAGCGGCTCTACCGCTATCTTCAGGGGTTCGGTTTCGGTCAACGGACGGAGATCGATCTCCCTGGTGAAGTGAGCGGACTCTTGAAGGCTCCCAAAGATTGGGGTCGTCGATCGGTGGCGTCGATTTCGATGGGACAGGAAGTCGGAGTGACGGCGCTCCAGATGGTGTCGGCATTGTCGACCCTTGCCAATGGGGGTGTGATGATGAAGCCCTACGTGGTGTCCGAGATTCGCGATGCGAAAGGGCATGTGCTGAAGGAAGTCCTTCCGCAAGTGAAACGGCGCGTCGTCTCACCGGATACAGCCTGGATGATGACGACGATGATGGAAGGTGTGGTGACGAATGGGACGGGGGCGAAGGCGGCCATTCCCGGATTTCGCGTGGCCGGTAAAACCGGGACCGCACAAAAAATCGATCCGCGAACCGGCGCCTATTCCTCTACGCAGTTTGTCGGGTCGTTTGTCGGCTATGTGCCGGCGGAATCTCCACGGTTGGCGATGATTGTGGTCATCGATGAACCGCAGGGCGAGGCCTGGGGCGGGACCGTCGCCGCGCCCGTCTTTCGGCGGGTAGGCGAGCAGGTGCTCAATTATCTTGGCGTGTCCAGGGAGGACACGGTGAAGATCGCAATGGCGGCAAGGGAAAACTAACAGGTTATGGCGCGAGATCCCCTCACGGTCACGCAGTTGCTTGCAGCCCTCCATGGGCAGGTCGAGGTTCAGGAGCAGCGAGGCGATGTGAATCGTCCGGTGCATGGGATCGCGGACGATTCGCGGGCCGTGACCGGTGGGAGCCTTTTTGTTGCCGTCAAAGGTGAGCGCGTTGATGGGCACGATTTTATCGAGCAGGCGATCAAGGCCGGAGCTGGTGCGGTGATTGCGCAGGCGGCCGTGGCATCCGGGTCGGTGCCGTTCGTGCGGGTGGCTGATTCGCGCAAGGCGCTCGGTCTTCTCGGTAGCCGGTTTTATGGCGATCCCTCCGCCCGTCTGAAGAAGTCATCAGCGTGAAAGTCCTTGCGGGACAGGACTCGTCATCGGGCAAGCGCCCGATCAGACAGATTACGACGGATTCGCGATCCATTCGCCGGGGCGATCTCTTTGTCGCGCTCAGGGGCGAGCAATTCGACGGCCATGATTTTGTCCCGGCCGTCCTTGCGCAAGGCGCGGCCGGAGCGATCGTACACGATGAGTATCGCCTTCCGCCAAGTTCTGCCGCGGTTCGACGGATCGAGGGACGGCCAGCGCCGTTTCTCTTCGGCGTGCGCGATCCGCTGTTTGCTTACCAGCAGTTGGCGACGCATCATCGGAGCCGGTTCAATATTCCCGTCGTGGCGGTGACCGGAAGCAACGGCAAGACGACGACGAAGGAGATGGTGGCGGCGGTTTTGGCGCAACGGTGGCCGGTGTTGAAGACCGAGGGGAACTTCAATAATCGGATCGGCGTGCCCTTTACCCTGTTTCGGCTGACGGCTCGCCATCAAGCGGCTGTGATTGAGATGGGAGTGGATCAGCAGGGGCAGACGACGAGGCTCTGCGAAATCGTCAGGCCCACGATCGGACTCATCACCAATATCGGCCCCGATCATCTCGAGTTTTTCGGCAGCATGGAAGGATCGGCGCAGGCCAAGGCGGAACTGTTGGACCAGCTTCCGGCCGATGGCACGGCGATTTTGAACGCCGACGACCCCTACTTCGACTATCTCGCGTCGCGGGCGCAATGCCGAGTGATGTCGTTCGGGTTTTCTGAAATGGCCGATGTCCGCGCAAGCGGGGTCACGTCTGATGTGCGCCAGGGCACGACCTTTCGCTTGCACCTCCCTGGAAAGAGCCGTCCCGTGACTGCGCAAATCAAGGTGCATGGAACGCACAACGTGACCAATGCGCTTGCCGCCGCTGCAGTGGGTGCGGCGTTGAACCTGTCCGGTTCGATGATTGTCCAGGGACTCGGTCGTTTCCGTCCTGCCGCGATGCGATCGCAGGTGGTGACCCATCATGGCGTCCATATTATCAACGATTGCTACAATGCCAACCCCGCGTCGATGAAAGCCGCACTTCAATTGCTGGCACAGTGGAGCCCGGCGCGCGAACGAATTGCCGTGCTGGGAGATATGCTCGAACTCGGATCCGAGACAGGCCAGATGCATCGGGAGGTTGGGCAGTTTCTTGCCACGCAGGGGCTGTCGCGGTTGATCGTCTGCGGCCCCTTGGGTCGGAAGATCGCGGATGGAGCCAGGCAGGGCGGGATGGCAGGTTCGCAGATCGAAGAGTTGGCCGATGCGGGGGCTGCCGCTGACCGCCTCAAGAAGATCGTGCGGCAGGGCGATGTGGTGTTAGTGAAGGCCTCCCGCGGCATGAAGATGGAGCAGGTGGTGCAGGTATTGACGGGGATGAGGGCGGTTATCAAGCAGGCGTCGTAAGCAGTCGGCGCCCATCTCTAGTAAGAGTCGGTCAGGCAGATAAGTCTCTTTTAAGGTAAAGACGGCATGCTCTACAACTGGTTGTACCCGCTTCATACGGACTATTCGTTCCTGAACGTATTTCGCTATCTGAGCTTCCGGATCATCTATGCGGCCGTGACCGCGTTCTTGATCGCCTTTGTGCTGGCTCCCTGGGTGATCAGGAAGTTGCAGGAAATTAAGCTCGGTCAGCAGATCCGCAACGACGGTCCCAAGAGTCACCTAGCGAAGAGTGGGACACCCACGATGGGCGGGATCCTCATCCTCTTTGCGGTGGTCCTCTCGACCCTCCTGTGGGCGGATATCGCGAAGCCCTACGTCTGGCTGGTGCTCGCCGCCACGTTGGGGTTCGGGGCGATCGGATTTGCCGACGACTACCTCAAGTTCATCAAGTCCCAATCGAAGGGGCTGTCGGCGGGGCAGAAGTTCACAGCGCAAGTGGCGGTGGCCTTGGGGATTGCGTTGGTCCTCTATTTCCTCCCTGGCTATACCACCAAGCTCAGCATTCCATTTTTCAAGAACGTCGTGCCGGATCTCGGCTGGCTCTATATCGGCTTCGCCGTGTTGGTCATTGTCGGGAGCTCCAATGCGGTCAATCTGACCGATGGTCTCGATGGGCTCGCGATCGGGCCCGTCATGATTGCGGCGCTGGCCTATACGATCGTGGCCTATGTCGCCGGCCATCGACTGATGTCGGACTATCTGCTTATTCAGCACATCGAAGGGGCCGGTGAACTGGCTGTCTTTACCGCGTCGATCCTGGGGGCGAGTCTGGGATTCCTCTGGTTCAATACCTACCCGGCTACCGTGTTCATGGGGGATGTCGGGTCTCTTCCGCTGGGAGCAGCGCTGGGCACGGTCGCAGTGATCAGTAAGCACGAATTGCTGCTCCTCATGGTCGGCGGCGTGTTTGTGATCGAAGCGGTCTCGGTGATTTTCCAGGTCATCTCGTTCAAGTCGCGCGGGAAGCGGATTTTTCTCATGGCGCCCATCCATCATCACTTTGAGATGAAAGGGTGGGAGGAACCTAAGGTCGTGGTGCGTTTGTGGATTATCGCCATCCTGTTGGCCTTATTGAGCCTGAGCACCTTGAAACTCCGGTGATGGCATGGCGGGAGTAACAGCAGTGGAACTTGCGGGAGCACGAGTCACGGTGATGGGCCTTGCCAGAAGCGGCGTGGCGGCTTGCCGGCTGCTGCAGTTGGCGGGTGCGCGTGTGACGGTGGCCGATCGCAAGGAGTCGGCGGAGCTGACGGCGATTCTTGGGAGCATCGACCGAGATCACGTCGCGGTGACGGTCGGGGCGCGGTACGAATCCTCGCTCGACGAGGCGGACCTGGTGGTGATCAGTCCCGGTGTCCCCTACCGCTTATCCTCGCTTGAGGCAGTGCGCCGGCGCGGGGTGAAGGTGATCAGCGAATTGGAGCTGGCCTCGCAGTTCTTTCGGAGCCCGCTTCTGGCGATTACCGGAACCAACGGCAAGAGCACGACCGTGACCTTGATCGGCAAGTTTCTCGCTGAGAGTGGCAAGCGCGCGTTTGTCGGAGGTAATTTGGGCACCGCCTTGAGCGAAGCGGCGGTAGAAGCTCTTCGTGCCAGCCAGGCAGGACAGTCGAGTCCCTTCGACTACCTCGTCGTAGAAGTTTCCAGCTTCCAGCTGGAAACGGTCGATCGATTCCATCCTTGGATCGCCGCCCTGCTCAACGTGACGGTCGATCACCAGGATCGGTATGAGTCGCTGGATGAATATGTCGCGGCGAAGCAGCGGATTTTCGAGAATCAAACCGCGTCCGATTTTGCGTTGTTCAACCTCGACGATGACCGCGTGGCACCGTTACGACAGCAAGTCCGGGCAAAGCGGTTGGGGTTTACGAAGGCCTCGACGATCGGCGCCGATCTGGATGGGGGTACGTTTCTCGACGGCGACATGATCGTGACGACGGTGACCGGTGTGCGGCAGGAGATCTGTCGTCGAAGTGAGATCCGCATCATCGGCAACCATAACGTGGAGAACGTCATGGCGGGATGGCGGCCGCAACCTATGCGGTGCTGTGCGGCTGTCCGCTCAACGCGATTCGTCGCGTTCTTATGACGTTTCCCGGCCTCGAACATGCACTTGAAATTGTGCGCGAGCGCCGAGGAGTCCGGTTTGTGAACGACTCGAAGGGCACGAATGTCGATGCGACGCTCAAAGCATTAGAGAGTATCGATCAGCCGATCTGGCTCATTGCCGGGGGGCGGGATAAGGGCGGAGATTTTTCTCGATTGGCCCAGGCGGTCGGTCGGCGGGTGAAGCGCGTGATTCTGATCGGAGAAGCGGCGCCACTGATGCGGCGGGCTTGGGAAGGCGTCGTCACGATGACCGAGGCGGCCACGCTACGCGAGGCCGTGGATTGTGCCGCACAGGGGGCCTCGCAGGGAGACGTCGTCTTGTTGTCTCCGGCCTGCGCGAGCTTCGACATGTTTGCCGACTATCAAGACCGCGGGCGTCAATTCAAGGCATTGGTTCATGCCTTACCGGCGTGACGTGTCAGGCGAGGGAGGGGCGGTTCTGAGCAATGGCGCATCGATCAGCGGGGACTTTGGCCCTGCCATGGTCCCAGACCAGCCAACGATCGGGTACGAAGCGGGTGTCGGCAGACTACACCCTGCTTGCGGTCACGATGACCTTGGCGTTGGTGGGACTGGTCATGGTGTTCAGCGCGAGCGCCATCGTGGCGGGCAACCGCTTTCAGGATCCAGGTTTTTTTCTGAAGCGGCAGGTCGCCTGGCTCGCGTTCGGCTTGCTGCTGATGCATCTCACGTCGCGGATCGATTACCCGCTCTGGAAAAAGCTCTCCATTCCCATGTTGTTTGGCATGCTGCTGCTGCTGGTGATGGTGCTGGTGCCGGGGCTGGGTGTGGCAGCCAAAGGGGCGCGGCGCTGGTTGCGGTTAGGGCCGATTTCGATGCAGCCGGCGGAAATGGTCAAGCTCGTCACGGTCATCTATATCGCGGCGTACCTGACCAAAAAAGGGGACAAGATTACGTCGTTTCGCGAGGGGCTGTTGCCGGCCTTGATCGTGCTCGGACTCCTGAGCGGACTGGTCTTGCTGGAACCGGACCTTGGAACGGTCGTCGTGCTTGGACTGGTGACGGTCGGGATGTGTTTTCTCGCTGGGGCGCGCATCGCCCATCTGTTGACGCTCGGCCTCTGTGCGATCCCGGTCGTCTTGGTGCTGGTCCTCGGGTCCAGTTATCGGCGTCAACGGCTCATGACATTTTTGGCTCCCTGGAAGGATGCGGGGGACGCCGGATTCCAAATTACGCAATCGTTCTTGGCCTTTGGCAGCGGTGGCCCATTCGGCGTGGGGTTGGGAGAGGGCAAGCAGAAGCTCTACTTCCTTCCGGAAGCCCATACGGACTTTGTGCTGGCGCTGGTCGGAGAAGAACTGGGCCTCGTCGGGACCGTCACGGTCATTCTTCTCTTTGCCCTGTTTGTCTGGCGGGGGTTTCAGATCGCCGCGCGAGCGCGGGTGCCCTTTGGCCGCTATTTAGGGATGGGGATCACCCTGTTGATCGGGGGCCAGGCCTTAGTGAATGCGGCGGTGGTGACCGGGCTTCTGCCGACGAAGGGACTGACGTTACCGTTCGTCAGTTACGGGGGCTCGTCGCTCGTCGTCAGTCTGATCGGCGTCGGCGTGCTGCTCAGTATTTCCCGGGATCGGCATGCCGGCGGGTCTCGCGGTGGGTCGGATCACGAATGACGATTGTCATTGCAGCAGGAGGAACCGGTGGTCATTTGTATCCGGCCGTGGCGCTGGCAAGGGAGTTTCTCAGGCGCGACCCCGCGACCAAGGTATTGTTTGTCGGGACCACGCGGGGACTCGAATCGAAAGTGCTGGCTCACGAGGGATTCGATCTGGCCTTGATCAGTGCCAAGCCGGTCATGGGCAAGGGGCTGTTCGGGGCGATGACAGGCTTGTGCGCATTGCCGAAAAGTTTGTGGCAGTGCCTGAGACTATTGCGGGCGAGAGGGGCTGATCTGGTGATCGGAATCGGCGGTTATACGAGCCCGATGGCGCTGCTTGCTGCGGCAATGATCGGGGTGCCACGCGTGATCCTTGAACCGAATGCGAATCCTGGGATGGCAAACAAGGCAGTCGGGCCGCTCGCGCAACGGGTCTTTCTTGCGTTCGAATCGGCGGCTGATTCGTTTGCTCGTTCGAAGGTGCGTGTGGTGGGGACTCCGATTCGTCAGGCTTTTCTGGATGGAGTGCAGCAGAGACAGGAGAGCTCGGGCCCCCTTCATGTGCTGATTTTCGGCGGGAGTCAGGGGGCCAAGGCGATGAATAGTGCGGTGATAGAGGGATTGCCCGAACTCATGAAACGGCTTCCCACTCTCACGGTAACCCATCAGACCGGCGAGTCCGACCATGTACGGGTGGCTGAGGCCTATCGCTGTGCCGGCATCGTCGCGGAGGTCACGCCATTTCTCTACGACATGCCTGCGGCATTGCGCCAGGCGGATCTCGTTGTTGCGAGGGCCGGCGCCATGACGGTGGCGGAGCTGACCACATGTGGCAAGCCGGCCATTCTCATTCCGCTGCCGACCGCCATTTACGACCACCAGATGCGGAATGCCAAGGTGATGGAAGCGGCCGGGGCCGCGGTGGTCCTCCCTCAATCTGCGCTCACAGGCGCGTTGCTTGCGCGCACGGTGGTGGCGATTCTTGGAGATCCTGAACGAGTACGGGTCATGGGAGCGGCAAGTATGGCGATGAGAAAAATCGATGCGGCCGAGGTCATCGTCCGCGAATGTTATGCACTCATGGAGGGCCATCATGATGCCAACCGGTCTGGTGGAGCGGCAGGAGTCTAATGGTGCAGGGCAACGTCGGCAGGAACAATCTCCGTATCCACCGGTTGGTGGAGTAAGGCGCGCGCCAATGTTTCGTAAAACACAACAGATTCATTTAGTCGGAATCGGGGGCTCGGGGATGAGCGGCATTGCCGAGGTGCTGCTGACGTTGGGGTACAAAGTCACGGGTTCGGATCTGCAGGCCTCCGATACGACGCGCAGATTGGAAGAGCTCGGTGGACGTATTTTTGTCGGCCATCAAGAATCGAACGTCGGAGAGGCACAGGTCGTCGTGATCTCCTCCGCCGTATCGGCACAGAATCCCGAGGTCGTAGCGGCCAAGGCCAAGCAGATCCCCGTGATTCCTCGGGCCGAGATGCTGGCGGAGCTGATGCGGTTGAAGTTCGGGGTTGCCATTGCCGGCGCCCACGGGAAAACCACGACGACCTCCATGGTGGCCAATGTGCTGGCGCAGGGGGGCTTGGATCCCACGATGGTCATTGGGGGAAAAGTGAATGCGCTGGGAAGTCATGCGCGGCTGGGGCGCGGCGATCTCCTCGTGGCGGAAGCCGATGAGAGCGACGGGTCGTTCCTGCGTCTGTCTCCGACGATCGCGGCCGTCACGAATCTCGACAGGGAGCACCTCGATCACTACGGCAGCATGGAAAAGATCAACGAAAGTTTCCTCGAGTTCATCAATAAAGTTCCGTTCTATGGATTGGCGGTGTTGTGTGCCGACGATGACCGGCTCAGGGCGCTCTTCCCGAAGATCGTGAAACGCTATCAGACCTATGGGCTGAGTGAACCGGGCGGGGTGACTCCGGACTTCTTTGCGACAGAGATCAGCTTGAACCAATGGGGCGCCGAGTTTCGGGCGCAGTTCCGTGGACGGAATCTGGGCCCGTTCCGCCTGGCCGTGCCAGGCCGACACAATGTCTCCAACGCACTCGTGGCGATTGCGATTGGGATCGAGTTGGATGTGCCGGTGGACCTTATCCGAAAAGCGCTGGCGGCCTATACCGGGGTGGAGCGTCGATTCCATCTGCGAGGGGAAGCCAATGGGATCATGGTTGTGGACGACTACGGGCATCATCCGACCGAAATCAAGGCGACTCTGGCCGCGGCGAAGCAAGGCTGGGGAGACCGGCGGCTGGTGGTGCTGTTCCAGCCGCATCGCTATACCAGGACGCGAGATTTGCTGGAGGATTTTTCCAAAGCGTTCGAGCAATCGGACGTGCTGTTTTTGACGGACATTTATGCGGCAGGCGAGCAGCCGATTCCTGGGGTGTCCGGAGCGAAGCTGGCGGAGATCGTGCGTGCCGCCGGCCATCCCTCTGTGACCTTTGTGGAACAGAAAGATACGTTGGTCGATCAGGTATTGCCCCATCTGAAATCCGGGGACCTCGTCATTACGCTCGGGGCGGGGGATATTTGGAAGACGGGGCTTGGCCTCTTGGCCCGGTTGACCCCCACAGCATGATGTCATGAAGCGAGGTAGCCAGCATGTCACGACAAGAACGAGCGTCCCTGCGAAATTTACGCAGGCAGATGTACGGGCCGCGGTGGCAGGTGTTCGGGGATCTGTGTCCTTCCAGGCCCCGTTGCGAGAGTACACCTCCTTCAAAATCGGAGGGCCTGCGGATGTCGTGGTGGAGCCGGCTGATATTGAAGATGTCTGTCTGGTGGTCCGGCAAGCGCGCGCGCGCAAGGTCCCTCTGTTTGTCTTGGGCGGAACGAATGTGCTCATTCGGGATGGGGGCATCCGAGGCATCGTGGTCAGTCTGGTGCGGTTGCGGACGATCAAAGAAGAATCGGGGGCAGTTCTGTATTCCGATGGGGGTGTCGGGATGCCGACGTTGATCGCGTATGCCATCCGTCACTCCCTCGCAGGTCTGGAATGGGCGGCGGGAATTCCTGGGACTGTGGCGGGATGTGTGGTGATGAACGCCGGGACGAAACTCGGGGAGATGAAAGACTCGGTGAAGGCCGTTCGGATGGTGAATCTGAAAGGCCAGATCGTGGATCTGGACGCAGCGCAGGTGACGTTCGAGTATCGCAAGGCCCTGCTGCCACGAGGCATCGTCGTCGGGGTATGGCTGCAGTTGAAGCAAGGGGTTCGTGCGGAGATCGAGAAAGTGGTCAAGGACTACCTTCATTACCGGCGAGACACGCAGCCGTTGGCGATGCCGAGCGCCGGTTGTGTCTTCAAAAATCCTCCGAACGATTCTGCCGGCCGATTGATCGAGGCGACCGGTCTCAAGGGGGCGCGAGTCGGCGATGCAGAAGTGTCGTTGAAACATGCCAACTTTATGGTGAACCGGGGACAGGCACGCGCCGCGGACGTGATGGCGCTGATTAAAAAGGTCCGCAGCACCATACGCCGGCGGGCAGGTGTGCGGTTAGAGCTTGAACTCAAAATTGTAGGAGCGACGTAGCGAGATGAGCCAGCCTCGATTGACAGAACGGCCCCTTCTCACGCGTGCCCGCATCGGGGTGCTGATGGGTGGGCAATCGGCCGAGCGCGAGGTGTCGCTCAGGACGGGCACTGCGGTGCATCGATCGCTGGTGCGCCGCGGGTATGATGCCGTGGCCATCGATGTCGGTCCGACGCTCTCTCAGGATTTGCAGGATCAGAAGATTGCGGTGGCATTTCTCTCCTTACATGGCCCAGGCGGGGAAGATGGCGCGATTCAAGGATTCCTGGAAACCTTGGGTATTCCTTACACCGGGTCCGGTATCCAGGCCAGTGCGGTCGGCATGCATAAAGTGACGACAAAAACACTCTTGGCCTCGGCAGCTATTCCTGTGCCTGGTGGCACCGTCGTGAAGCGAGGGACGAAGGTGTCCAGTGCGACCCTGTTGCGGACGGCGAAGTTGCGCTGGCCCGTCGTGGTCAAGCCTGCGTCGCAGGGCTCCACCATCGGTGTCACCATCGTGCGGAAGCCGGCGCAATGGCGTGACGCTTTGGCCTTGGCCCATCGCTACGATACGGATGCGATGGTCGAGGCCTACATCCCGGGGCATGAGGTCACGGTGTCAATCATCGGGCGGCAGCATGCGGCGCCCTTGGTGCTTCCCGCGGTGGAGATTGTGGCGCCTGGTGGGTTCTACGATTTCGCCGCGAAGTATGAAAAGGGGAAAACGCAGTACCTCTGTCCCGCACCGTTAACGGCGGCGGTGACCAAACAGATTCGTGTCTTGGCGTTGCGTACCTATGAAGTGCTGGGCTGCGAAGGGGCTGCCCGGGTGGATTTCCGTATTACCCCGAAGGGACGTCCGTTTGTGCTGGAGATCAATACGGCGCCGGGGATGACGGAAACGAGTTTGTTGCCGATGGCGGCGGGGCGAGCCAAGATCGATTATGACGAGCTGACCGAACGGATACTGGAGTCCGCGCTGGTTCGAGCAGCCCGCATTGACCAGTCGTCAGAGGACAGGCACAAGCCATGAAGTTGTCTATGCGAAAGCGAGCGGTGCGCGCCATTGGACCCCGGCTCAATCAGTGGAAGGGGGCACGTGCCAGCGAGGTCGCCGAGCAACGGCAGCAGGCGAATCGAGAGAGACTGTTCTCGCGGGGACGACGCGCCCTGCGCATCGGGACATGGATCATCGGTCTTGCGGCCTTGGCCTGGGGGCTGACCCTCGCGACCAGAGAGATGGGGCCGGTACTTCAACGCTGGCTGGAAATCCGTGAGGTCGAGGTGGAGGGGATTCACCATGTGACGAAGCCGGAAGTGGTGGAGTTGCTTGGTTTGAAGCCCGGCATGGGGCTTC
Organism: Nitrospira sp.; assembly: GCA_005116815.1. Taxonomy (GTDB): domain Bacteria; phylum Nitrospirota; class Nitrospiria; order Nitrospirales; family Nitrospiraceae; genus Palsa-1315. The sequence goes on from SWDR01000003.1 coordinate 27,769, forward strand.
AGCAAGTCAGTGCCGGATTTCTTGCCGAGCGCGTGCGGACGCATGCCTGGATCAAGGAAGCGGTCGTCGAACGCAGGCCTCCGCATCTGCTGCATGTGACGGTATTGGAGCGTACGCCGGCCGCGATTATTCGCACGGGCGTCGACCATTGGCTGAGCGACGAAAGCGGGCACCTCCTGGCCAAGCTGGGCAGGCAGGACGAGCTCACGCTGCCGTTATTGATCGGATTGGAGCCGAAATCGCTTTTGCGAGGCGATGCGCGCGTCCGCAACTCGGTGCAGTCCGGGGTCGTGCTGGCCAAGCTCATCGGCAATTCGATCGAGGGGCGCATAGAAGTGGACCTCGCAAATCCTTCGAATGTGGTGGCCTCGGCCAATGGGATGCGATTTCAGTTCGGCGCCGACGCGTTGGTCGATCAGTGGGAACGGTTCCAGAAAGTGAAGCCGTCGTTGAAGACGGCATCGTTCGATGGGCGGAAGCATGAGGGCAGCGAGATCGATTTGCGTTACGACAACCGTGTGATAGTGCGTGAAAGGGGGTGAGGACTGTGCCGAAGCGTGATCAGATTCTTGTGGGGTTGGATATCGGGACCACGAAGATCTGCGCCATCGTTTCGGAAATCACCGATGATGGGGCGCTGAACATCATCGGAGTCGGGTCCAGTCCTTCCCGAGGTCTCCGTAAAGGTGTCGTGGTCGATATCGAGAGTACGGTCGAATCGATCAAAAAGGCGGTCGAGGAAGCGGAGCTGATGGCGGCGGTCCAGATCAATTCCGTCTATACCGGCATTGCCGGCAGTCATATTGCTGCGGAGAACTGCAAGGGTGTGGTGCCTCTCAAGAAGTTAGAAGTCACGCGGGAGGATATCCAGCGGGCCATCGAGAGCGCCCGCACGCTGGCGGTGATTCCTCACGACCGGCGGATTCTCCACGTATTGCCACGCGAATTCACGGTAGACGGGCAAGAGGGTATCAGGGAGCCGTTGGGACTGTCCGGAAACCGCCTTGAGGTGAACGTCCATGTGATTACCGGCGCCGTGACCTCCGCGCAGAACATCATCAAATGTGTGAATCGCGCGGGACTCGATGTCGTGGATATTGTTCTGCAGCCGTTGGCCTCCAGTGAGGCAGTGTTGAGCGTGGAAGAGCGCGATCTGGGGGTCGTCATGATCGATCTCGGGGGGGGGACGACCGACCTCGCGATTTTCCTCGACGGGAGTATCAGGCATTCCGCGGTGTTGCCAATCGGCGGGCAGAATTTGACGAAGGATCTCGCGATCGGGTTGCTGACCACGCAGGTCGAGGCTGAGAAGATCAAACTGCAACATGGGATTGCGCTGACAGGATTGGTACAGGGGCATGAAACGGTGGAGGTACCGTCGGTCGGGGACCGTCCCGCCAGGACGTTTTCGCGCCGTGATGTTGCGGAGATTCTTGAACCGAGGGTTGCGGAAATATTCGAGCTGGTCCGCCGGGAAATCGCGCGCGCCGGTTACGAGGGCATGTTGGGCGCAGGGGTGGTCATTACCGGGGGGACGTCGTTGTTGGAAGGGATGCCCGATGCGGCAGAGCAGGTCTTGAATCTTCCGGCTCGCCGCGGTGCGCCCAGCGGGGTCGGAGGGCTGCGCGACATCGTCAGCAATCCCATGCATGCCACAGGAGTCGGTCTGTTGCTCCATGCCCGGCACCATGCCGAGGAGATGGCGACAGCCGGTCTGCGCGGTGGACGGCCATTGAGCAAAGCGTTCGATCGGATGAAAACTTGGATGTTCGAGTTCTTTTAACTGTGGCGCGAGGCGGCTGCCCGTCACGCGGATTCTATTATTAAGGGAGGTGTCCTGATGTTTTCATTTGAAGAGGATGTCGTATCCCCGGTTCGGATCAAAGTGATCGGTGTGGGTGGCGCCGGGTGCAATGCCATTAACACGATGATCACGTCCGGATTGGCGCGGGTCGATTTCATTGCAGCCAATACCGATCTGCAGGCGTTGGATCGGTCGCGGGCCTCCTATAAGGTGCAACTGGGGCCTGAGCGGACCAGAGGACTCGGCGCTGGCGCCAAGCCGGAAGTCGGTAAAGACTCCGCGCTGGAAAGCAAAGATCAGATTCGGGAATGTCTTGAGGGTGCCGACATGGTGTTCGTCACTGCGGGCATGGGTGGTGGAACAGGAACCGGCGCCGCGCCGATCGTGGCGAGCATCGCGCGTGAACTCGGCATCTTGACGGTCGGGGTTGTCACCAAGCCCTTTACCTATGAGGGTCATCGCCGGATGAGTCATGCGGATGAAGGGATTCGTGATCTCCGCCGCCACGTAGATACCTTGCTCGTGATTCCCAACCAGCGATTGCTCGGCATCGTCGATAAATCCACGCCGTTGCTCGAAGCCTTCAAGGTCGCCGACGACGTTCTCCGGCAGGCGATCCAAGGGATTGCGGATGTGATTACGACTACCGGCCATGTGAACGTGGACTTTGCCGACGTCCGTACGATTATGTCGCATACGGGGCGCGCGGTGATGGGCATGGGTGTGGCGCGCGGCACGAATCGGGCGATTGAAGCGGCGCAGAAGGCGATCTGCAGCCCGTTGCTGGAAGAAGGCAGTGTGGAGGGGGCGCGCGGCGTGTTGTTGAATATCACCGGCGGACCCAATATGTCCCTGCACGAGATCGAGGAAGCGGCCACGATTGTCCAGCAGACAGCCGATCCGGAAGCCAATATCATTGTCGGACAGGTGATCAATCCCGACATGGGCGACGATCTGGTCGTGACGGTGATTGCGACGGGATTTGAACGGGAGGAGCAGCCCGCTCCGATTCCTGTAGCGGCGGCGCGGAGTACAAGGAATGGGCAACAGGTCGCGACGGGAGTGGGCGCCTCGATGGGCGACCGATCCTATGTAGACCGGCCGCTCAAGGATCTCGATCGCCCAAGTTTCTTGCGGCGGCCGAGCGATTCGAGAGAATCGATGGAGCGAGTCGCGGTGGTGGCGGATGATGAATGGGATGTGCCTACGTTTCTACGCAAACAGGTCGACTAAGCCGACAGGTTTGCGGCCGTGAATCGTCTCATCGGAGTAGGGCTATGAGTGCAGCGGTCATCACGGTTCCTGCGTTCGCATCCGCACGGGACGGCGTCCGGCATTTTTTCGGCACACGCCGTCATGCGGATTCGTTCGCGCTCGAGGTCGGAGTGCCGGCTCGCCAGTCCGGGGCTCAGGGGCGTGGCTGGCTGCTGTCTGTCAAGCAAGTGCATGGGACTGACGCGCTGGTGGTGGATCGGCCACTGATTGAGTCGGACCAGTTCCCTGGCGGGTGGGACGCGCTGGTGACCGACCAGCCTGGCGTTACGGTGGCGGTGCGCACGGCGGATTGTGTCCCTGTCCTCGTGCATGATCCCCGCCGGCATGTCGTAGCTGCGATTCATGCCGGCTGGCGTGGGGCCGTCGCCGGGATTGTGCCGAAGACGCTTTCGCTCATGGTGGCCAGATTCGGATCGACGCGGTCTGATTTGCGAGTCAGTATTGGACCCTCGGCTGGTCCTTGTTGTTATGAAGTGGATGGCCCTGTGCTCGACCGGCTCCAAGCGGGATTGCCGGATTGGGAATCGGTTGTGCGGGACTATCAGGGACACAATGCGCGGTTGGATCTCAAGGCCTTGATCCGTCGACAAGTAGAAGGAGAGGGTGTCCTGTCACGTGCTGTCTCAGCGGTGAATCTCTGCACGATCTGCCACGATGAGCTCTTCTATTCCTATCGACGGGAAGGCCGTGTGAACGGAACGATGGTCAGCGGGATCACTCTTGCCTCCAGCCGGTAACAGGTGGTCTGGCCGCCTGCGCTGACATTTTATCGGTGGTTTGGGTACAATACCTCCGAACGTTCGAGCGGCAGTGTTTCAGCTGTGGCGATCACATGAGATGGATATATCGGTCGGTGGTTCAATCAGTAAGAATATTCGATTCGTGTTCGAGCAGATCCGGCTTGCGACTCGGCAAGCTGGACGGCTCGAAGGCAGCGTGCGTCTCGTTGCCGCGACAAAGTCAGCGGGGCTCGATCAGCTTCGCGAGGGGATTGCGGCAGGGCTGACGATACTCGGCGAGAACCGCCTCCAAGAGGCCCTTCCGAAAATCGAAGGGTTACGGGGCGCGCCGATTCAGTGGCATTTTATCGGCCACTTGCAGCGGCGAAAGGTTCGATCGGTCGTCGGGGTTTTCGACTTGATTCATTCGGTCGACAGTCTCGAACTGGCAGAAGAGATAGAAAAGCGGGCGCAAGAAGCAGGGGTGAGGCAAGCGGTGCTGCTGGAGGTCAATCTTGAGGCTTGGCGGTGAAGCCCCAGACGCTTCAGGTTGTGCTCAGTGACCTTGGCGCATCCCTAGCCCATGCGCTGGTGGTTTCTATTGTGGCAGGGGTGACGATTCAGACCATTGCGGAACAGATGGCTGGGGCGATGCGGGTCGTTCGTGCCATGCCGAATACGCCGGCATTGGTCCGGGAGGGTATGACCGCTCTTGCCCTTGGCAGCGCGGTATCTGAAGATGACAGCCGAATGGCCAGAACGGTATTCGAAGCAGTCGGACGAGTGGTGCAGGTCGAGGAGCGGTTGATGGATGCCGTGACCGGTCTGAGCGGCAGTGGGCCGGCCTATGTGTTTCTTGCCATTGAATCGTTGGCGGACGGGGGCGTCAAGATGGGGCTTCCGCGGCAGGTTGCCGAGCTTCTGGCTGCCCAGACGGTGCTCGGTGCGGCTCGGTTGGTCTTGGAGTCGGGGATGCATCCCGCTCAGCTGAAAGATCGGGTGGCTTCTCCCGGAGGTACGACCATTGCCGGGCTGCATCAGCTTGAACAGGGGAGATTTCGTGCGACGTTGATGTCGGCCGTCGAAGCGGCGACGATACGATCGAAGGAGTTGGGACACTGATGTTTGTTGCAGGCAACGTATTGACGGCGGTCGCGACCATCCTCGACTATGTGTTGTGGCTGTATATGTGGGTGATCATCGCGCGTGCCCTGATCTCGTGGGTCAATCCGGACCCATGGAACCCCATCGTGCAATTTCTCGATCGAGCGACCGAACCGGTCTTGGCGCCGATTCGTCGATGGATCGGATGGCGCATGGGGATGGATTTGTCGCCGCTCATCGTGATTCTGATCATTACCTTTTTGCAGATCGCGGTGGTGCAATCGCTCAAGGAATTAGCCATGAGGATGAACTGATATGACCATGGGGGATGCCATGAGAATTACACCGCTCGATATCCAGCAAATGGTGTTCAGGGTCAGTTTCCGCGGCTACGACAAGGAAGAGGTCAATCGCTTTCTCGAGGAGTTGGCGCAGACGGTCGAATCGTTGAATCGGGACCAGGC
>SWDR01000003.1:33234-37272 GCA_005116815.1 Nitrospira sp.
GTGCCCAGTTGTCAGTACGCCTGCACGGTGAACTGCAATGTGCAGTGGTGGCTGGACGATTGTCGTCAGAGCCTCCAGGTCTTCTCGTGCAACCCTCGACTATCTATGACCTTGCCTCGCTAACGAAGCCGTTAGCAACCGTCACTTCCATCGTACTCCTGATTCAGTGCGCCAAGGTGACTCTCGAAGACTCCATACAGCAGGTATTGGCAGAGCTTGAAGGGACGCCGATCGGGGAGGCGACAGTGCGAGATCTTCTGACCCATCGCTCAGGCCTGCCAGGCTGGCGACCGATATACGAACGGCTCGAAGCGCGAGGTATGACTCCAGGGTATTCTGGCGGGAATCAGTCCATCAGGGACGCGGTGCTGAGCATGATTCGTGACGAACCATTGATCTATGTGCGAGGCGAGCGCAGCGTATACAGCGACCTCGGATTCATGTTGCTGGGATTTCTGGTGGAGCGTCTGAGTGGCCTGGCATTGGACCGATGGTGTGAAGAAGCGATCGCTCGGCCGACAGGGGCTGACCCGCTGCTATTTTGCCCAGTGGCAGGGGGCGGGCAATCCCTGCCTGAGGTATCAAGAATTGCTCCGACCGAACAGGATGTATGGCGTCATCGCCTTTTACGTGGGGAGGTCCATGACGAAAATGCCGCATCGATGGGTGGCGTTGCGGGCCATGCAGGGTTATTCGGGACTGCTGAATCGGTGCTGGCTGTGTCCGGAGCCTGGCTCCGCGGCTATCATGGAAGAGAGTCGATTCTGGAGGAGAAGTTTGTCAGGCAGTTTACGGCGCGCCAATCATCTGTTTCTCGATTGAGTTGGGCGTTGGGATGGGATACTCCGTCGGCGCCGTCCTCTTCGGGGTCCTGCTTCTCCGAGCGGTCGTTCGGGCATCTTGGCTATACAGGGACGTCGCTGTGGATTGATCCGATGTGTGAGTTAGAGGTAGTGCTGTTATCCAACCGGGTACATCCGAGTCGGAAGAACGAGAAGATTAAGGTCTTCCGCCCGTTCATCCACGATCTGGTCTATCGGGAGTATGTCGCGTGAGGATAAGGAGCGATTACGCGGGGTCCTGGTATTCAACCCAGGTTTCTTTTTCGGCGAGATACTTCGTGCCTTTGAAATTCGCGCGTGTTCTCAATCTGCTGAATCCGAATCCCTGCATGGTGTTGATGAGCTCTTGCACCGCTGCAGGAATAGTCGGGTGGGGAAGAAAGAAGGGTCAGGACTGGGTCTCGCAGCCGTGCATCGCATTGTCGATTTGCACGGGGGCTGGATCAAGGTCGAAAGTCAGGAGCGTCATGGCTCACGGTTTGTGGTCTGTATGCCGCGTTCTGGAGATGCCGGGATGCGGTTGTGGCATGAAGGGCGAACGCCGTGGAAAAGATCCTAGTTGTTGATGACGAGCGAAGTCTCCGCGAAGTCCTGAGCATCATGCTCACACGAGCCGGTTATGCCGTGACCGAAGCCTCGGACGGCGAAGAGGCCATCGGTCATGTGAATAGGGAAATTTTCGATCTCGTGATCACCGACCTTCGCATGCCGAAAGCCGACGGCATGGCGGTCCTTAAGGCGGTGAAGTCTTCGTCTCCTGAAACTGTCGTTCTGGTCCTTACGGCGTTTGCGACCGCGGACTCGGCGGTCGATGCGATGAAACAGGGTGCGTATGACTACCTGACCAAGCCCTTCCAGGTCGATGAAGTGCAGCTGATTATCCGCAATGCCCTGGAGAAGCGGCGACTCTCGACGGAAAATATTCTCTTGAAGCGCGAAATGGCGAGCCAATCGTCGTTTGCGCAGATCGTCGGCCAGAGTGAGAGCATGCAGAAGGTGTTCGATGTGGTGCGCAAAGTCGCAGATGCCAAGAGCAATGTGCTGATTTGCGGGGAAAGCGGAACAGGCAAAGAGTTGGTGGCGCGCGCAATTCATTACAACAGTGCCCGGAGCCCGATGCCGTTTGTGGCAGTGAATTGCAGTGCCGTGCCGGAGACCCTGCTCGAAAGCGAACTCTTTGGGCACATGAAAGGATCCTTTACCGGTGCGATGGCCAATAAAGCCGGGTTGTTCGAAATCGCCAATGGCGGCACCATCTTTCTGGATGAAATCGGCGACACCACCCCTACGATTCAAGTGAAGTTATTGCGTGTGATTCAGGAGCGAGAGTTCCGGCGGGTGGGCGGCACTCAGGACGTGAAGGTCGATGTGCGCATCGTGGCCGCTACCAATAAAGACCTTGAAAAGGCTGTGGCCGACGGATCGTTTCGTGAAGACTTATATTATCGCTTAGATGTGATCCCGATCCGGCTCCCGCCATTGCGGCTCCGCACCGGGGATATTCCGTTACTCGTGAAGCATTTCCTGGAAAAGTTTTCTCAGGAAAGCGGGAAGCCGGCTCCTGTCTTGACGCCGGAGGCGATGCATGTGTTATTAGGGCATGAGTGGCGCGGCAATGTGCGCGAGCTTGAGAACTTGCTCGAACGGGTTGTCGCCTTTTCCGTCGGCGCGCCTGTGTCGGATGAAGATATTCGCGGCTGGCTCCATCGTGTGGTGATTCCTCAGCAGCATGGGGCGCCTACGGATCTGCCGGAAGATGGCGTGGATTTGGAGGCGTTGATCAACGGCATTGAAAAGGATTTATTGCTGCAGGCGCTGGAACGGACTCAGTGGGTCAAGAAAAAGGCTGCCAGGTTACTGAAGCTCAACACGCGGTCGTTTCGTTACCGGCTAGAGAAGTATGCGATCAAGGGTGGCCGTGATTAACTTGCAGTCGAATCCCTCCGAGATCACCGTATTTGCTCCGGCCAAAATCAATCTCATTCTCCGCATCCTCGACCGCCGTCCGGACGGGTTCCACAATCTCTGGTCGATCATGCAGACGGTCGCTTTGGAAGATGAGGTGCAGATCAGGCTCTGTCCGGGCCGCCAGGGCATCCACCTGAGCTGTGATGCCGGTCAGTTGGCTGCCGACCAAAGTAACCTCGTATATCGCGCAGCCGCTGCGGTGGTGGAGCGAGCCCGGCTGTCAATCGGTCTCGAGATCGAACTTCGGAAGCGCATTCCGATGGGGGCGGGCCTTGGTGGAGGGAGTAGCGATGCCGCAGCGACCATCATAGGATTGAACCGTTTATTGCGGCTGGGATGGTCTTCGCTGGAGATGGCCGATGTCGGGCAATCGCTGGGGAGCGATGTCCCGTTTTTTCTGTTCGCTCCTTCGGCATTCGTGGCAGGTCGTGGAGAAACCGTTCGGCCCGTCGTTGTTGAGGGGCTGCGCTGGGTTGTGCTTGCGAATCCGGGGTTTGGGGTCAATACCAAGTGGGCCTACCAAGAGTTAGCTGCAAATAGGACTGGTGTGAGGCCGCTGTCACCGGCGCAGTGCGAACTCGACCGGCAATCGCGGGTGAGCTGGGCCCAACTCATTGCCGCGGCAGAGAACGATTTCGAGGCGCCGGTTTTTGCCGCCCACGGAAAGCTCCGGGAGATCAAGCAGAGGTTGCAGGCTCAAGGAGCTGAAATTGCACTGCTATCCGGAAGCGGGGCAACGGTGTTCGGGGTCTTCACCAATGAGGCCGTTGCGCGCCTGGCCCAGTCCCAATTGGCCAGTGACCCGCTGATGACGGTATTCGTTGTCCCTACCTGTTCAGGCGCGCTCCTCGTGCAAGAAGAACTCCTGCGATAGGCCTTGGTTGACAAGCCTCCGTACATTCCGTTACATTCTGACCCCTTAGTTGGCTTCCTCAACAGCGCGCAGCGAACAGAGGTTGGCGGGTATTCACTACGCCAATCGACGCCCGCGGTCGAGATGAACCACGTACGAAATCAGGCCCTTCGTAATCGCATTCAAAGGATTTTCTGGGGAATCGATGAGCAGAGAGCTAAAGATATTCTCTGGTAATGCCAATCCGGCCCTGGCCCATGAGATTTGTGCCTATCTCGGGACAAAACTCGGCGAGGCCACTGTGGCGTCATTCAGTGACGGCGAGATTCGCGTCAAGATCGAAGAAAACGTCCGTGGCGCCGACGTCTTCGTTGT
>SWDR01000003.1:37372-53765 GCA_005116815.1 Nitrospira sp.
CTGATGCCGGTGGCGTCGAGCGGGCTCGTGCATTTGCGAAGCGGCTTCAAGCGAACCTGGCGATTATCGACAAGCGGCGTGAGGGACCCAATCAGACGCAGATCATGAACATTATCGGCGACGTGGCTGGCAAGAGTGCGCTCTTGCTGGACGACATGATCGATACGGCTGGTACGATTGTGAAAGGCGCTCAAGCCTGCATGGACAAAGGGGCTCGTGAAGTGTGGACGGCTTGTACCCATGCGGTCCTCACCGGGCCGGCGTTGGACCGGATTCAGCAATCCTGCTTGCGGCAGGTGGTCGTGACCAACTCGATTCCGTTACGGGGCAAAGAGCAGATCTGCCCGAAGTTGCATCAATTGTCGGTCGCACCACTGCTCGGTGAGGCGATCAGGCGTATCCATGAAGATGAGTCGGTGAGTTCATTGTTTGCCTGACTCGAGACCAAGACATCTGAAGACCAGCGAGAAGGGGACGGAGGCGTATCATGAAATTTGAACTAGCAGTGACCGTAAGAGAGAAAACCGGAAAAGGTGCGGCGCGCCAGCTTCGGCGAGAGGGCAAGATTCCTGGCGTATTGTACGGGCAGGGCGAATGCCTGCTTTTGACGATTGAGCCCGATAGCTTGGTCAAGATTTTAAAGGCACAGGCGGGCGGGACCGCACTCGTGTCGCTGACGCTGACCGGTGCGAAGTCGACTCCGAACCGGACCGCACTTTTGCGCGATTTCCAGGTCGATCCGGTTGAGGGGAATGTGCTGCATGCGGATCTGTTTGAAATCTCGATGAACAAGCCGATTCGTGTGAAGGTGCCTCTCCATTTGACCGGCGGCGTGCCTGCCGGTGTGAAGGAAGGCGGCATCCTGCACCACAACATGCGTGAGTTGCATATTGAGTGTCTGCCGGCTGTGTTGCCAGACTTTATCGAAGTCGATGCATCCGGGCTGAATATTTCGCAAGGCCTCCACTTGAAGGATGTCGCTGTGCGCGATGGGATCAAGTTTCTCGATGACCCGGAGCACATGGTTGTGAGTGTGGCGGCACCGATGACGGAAGCCAAGCTGGAATCGCTCCTTGCGAGTGGCGTGGCCGGGGCTGAGGGCGGGAAAGAGCCTGAAGTGGCTGGTAAGGGCAAAGTCGAAGGTGCTGAGGGCGGCGAAGCAGGGAAGGCCGGTGCAGCGGCAGCCGATGCCAAGGGCGGCGATAAGAAGGGTGCTGCGGCACCAAAAGCTGAGAAGAAAGAAGCCGAAAAGAAGAAGTAGCGGTGCGTCTCATCGTTGGGCTGGGCAACCCTGGTGCAGCCTATGCTCAGACTCGTCACAATATCGGTATGTTGGCCATCGAGCGGGCTGCCGCTCGATGGTCCATCCGTCTCGCCAGGCGCGGGGTCGCGCAGCGAGGGTCCGGGCGGCTCGGTTCTGAACTTCTTGAACTTGCCGGTACACTCGACTGGATGAATCTTACCGGTCCTCCGCTCAAAGGCCTCCTTCGCGAGCATTCATTAACTCCCGCAGATCTGATCCTCCTCCATGACGATCTCGACATTGAGATGGGGCGTCTCCGCATCAAGCAAGAGGGCGGTCACGGAGGACATAACGGCATCAGGTCGGTTATCGAGGCGCTCGGAACGCCTCAGTTTCTACGAATAAAAATCGGCATCGGACGTCCGGCACCGCGTCAGGACTCGGCGGACTACGTGCTGCAAGCGTTCACGAGAGAAGACCTCGAGGTCTTGAATCCCTGTCTCGATCGCGTCGTTGACGCGCTGGAATGTTTGATCCACAGGGGTATCGCTGTGGCGATGAATCAGTTCAATATCCGCGAAAAGCCGGCAGGAGATGAAGGGGCGCCGGGAGGCTGATTGTTCGCCGCCAGTACCGAGGAATCCCGGAGTCGGCGTGCGGTCTGGCCTGAGTGAAGATTCACGCAAGGCCTCCCCTTTCATTTGACAGTTTCTTCAAGGCTATGTTAGCTTCACCCCTTCGCGCTGGCTGAATCCAGCGTACCTACACCTTGCTCCCGACTGGTTCGGGGGCCTTTGTCCAGGAGGATTCTGCATGGAGCTCTACGAGTCTCTGTTTATTATTCGTACGTCTCTTACCGATGAAGAGACCGCTGCCCTCATTGAGAAGATGAAGGCGGTGGCAGAGAAGACCGGTGCGCAGTTTATCAAGTCTGAAAACTGGGGCAAAAAGAAACTCGCGTACGAAGTGAAGCGTGAACGCAAGGGCACATACGCCTATTTTTATTTCAGGGCGCCCAACATCACGGTCGGTGAATTGGAACGGTCCTACCGGCTGGAAGACCCCATCCTCAAGTTCTTGACCGTCCATCTCAAAAAAGAGCTGGTGCCACCACGGCCACTCGAGACGTCATCGGAGGAGTTCGCCGGTGGCCGGGTTTAATAAAGTCATTCTGATCGGGAATCTCACGCGGAATCCTGAGTTGCGGTATACGCCGAACGGGACGCCGGTGGCCAGTTTGGGCCTGGCGGTCAGCCGGAGATACAAGCAGGGCGAAGAATTAAAAGAAGAAGTTTGCTTTGTCGACATTGTGGTCTTTGGCAAGCAGGCGGAACATTGCGGGCAGTATCTCAGCAAGGGGAGCGGTGTCATCGTCGACGGGCGACTCCAGCAGCGCCGATGGGAAACGGAAGACGGCCAAAAGCGCAGCAAGCACGAGGTCGTGGCCCAAACGGTAACGTTTATGCCGAAACGCCAGGATGGCGGCGGCGGGGTTGAGCCACCAGCACACGATGATGCCGGGTATGAACCCGAAGAGCACGTCTAACAGAGAGGGAGACGGTTATGGAGCGTGAACAGGGCGGAGATCGGGATGGAGGCGGTGGAGGCGGACGGTTTTTTCAACGTCGCCGGCCTTGTCGTACGAGGATCCTCTGGCTTTTTCGGTGAGGGCGGCGTTCATCCCTGAGCCGAAGTCTCCGCCGCGCCACCCGAAGCGAGTCGATCCTCGGAAGGCGCGCGAAGAGGCTGTGGCGGCTGAGGAAGAGGAAGACCTGGATGACCAGTATCAATATCAAGGCAACTTTTTAGAGTTGGCTCCCATGTTGCGCGAACATGTTATCCTCGCTGCGCCGATGCAGCCCATCTGCAGCGACGACTGTTTGGGGCTTTGCGCGCGATGTGGGAAAAATTTGAATGAGGGGCCCTGTCAATGTGCCGCGGAGCCACCGATCCCGACGTTTCGGGTGGTTCAGGGCACGAAACGCAAGACCGGCGGATCGTCAGCATCCTAGCGTGACCGCCTGCTATCGAGAGTGAGAAGGAGTTGCCATGCCAAATCCGAAACATAAACATTCACGGGAACGACGCGACACGCGGCGCACCCAAAAACTGCGCATGACCCCGCCGGGCATGTCCGTCTGTCCGCAGTGCCATGAGATCAAGCTCCCGCATTACACCTGCTTGAATTGCGGAACCTACAAGGGTAAGGCAGTCATCCAAGTCGAAGAATCCTAGACGACTCTCGTTCCACGTACGCAACGGAGTACGTGGAACATCGTCCTCGCTACGGACTTCCTAGAGGTCATGTTGGGCAGCCTGCGTGGTAGGTTGTTGACCGGTCATCGGCTCATGCCTGAAGGGCACGGTGGCTCTATGGACTACGTCAGAAATGATCTCCCTTTGCCTGTTGCGTCAATCAGTTCACTGCTCTAAACTCCTGCCGCATGTAGCGTGGTAACGGCTGTTTGTCTTCCGTGATCACCTGACACATCATCCTTCTATGAGTACTTGGCTTCTATGAAGATTGCGCTTGATGCCATGGGCGGCGACCATGGACCGGCCCCGGTCATTGAGGGGGCTCTCCGGGCCGCCAAGGAATGTGATGTCGAGATCCTGCTCGTCGGCGATGAGGCCATTCTCACGGCTGAATGTCGCCGTCTGGGCTGTACAGATTCTCGCCTGTCTATTCGTCATGCGTCGCAAGTGGTCGAGATGCATGAGTCACCGGCAACCGTAGCCCGTAAGAAGCGGAATTCCTCTATCTGGATCGCGACCGAGTTGGTCAAGAGTGGCGAGGCCAGTGCTGTGGTCAGTCCTGGGAATACCGGCGCCAGCATGGTCGCCTCGTTCTTTGTGCTCGGGCTGACGAAGGGTGTCGAGCGTCCGGCGATCGCAACTTGTCTGCCCACGCTGACTGGCATGGCTATTATGTTGGATGTCGGGGCCAATGTAGACTGTAGTGCACAGCATTTGGCGCAATTTGCCATCATGGGAAATGAATACGGCAAACATCTGTTCGGGAAGCCCAATCCGCGTGTCGGACTATTGAGCATCGGGGAAGAGGACAGCAAGGGGAACGAGGTAACGAAGGAAGCGTTCAAGCTCCTCAAGGCCAGTCCGCTCAACTTCATCGGTAATGTCGAGGGTCGTGATGTTTACAGCGGGAGCGCCGACGTCGTGGTCTGTGACGGATTTATCGGGAACGTCGCACTGAAGATTTCAGAAGGCGTGGCCGATACGATCAAGAAGTTGCTGCTCAGGGAAATATCCGGGTCCTTCTTCGGCCGCTTAGCCTATCCCCTCATTGCCAAGCCGCTGTTGAACTTGAAGAAGAAAATCGACTATGCCGAATTCGGCGGGGCGCCGCTTCTGGGTGTCAACGGCATTACGGTGATTTGCCATGGTCGTTCGTCTGCCAAGGCGATCAAGAATGCCATCCGTTTGGCGAAGGGATTGGCCGAAAGTCGTGTCGATGCGCTGATTCAACGCGATATTGAGGAGAGCCTCATGCAACCCAAGCCCACGGAGGATACGCCGGCATGAGGGCCCGTATTGCAGGGACCGGATCCTACGTGCCGGCCAAGGTGTTGACCAATGTCGATCTCGAACGGATGGTGGCCACCTCAGACGACTGGATTGTCGAACGGACGGGCATTCGCGAGCGCCATGTGGCCGGTCCCGGTGAGGCCTGTTCTGATCTGGCGGTGAAAGCGGCGGAGCGGGCGTTGGCCGCCGCGGGAGTGCGTGCGGCAGATCTCGATATGATCCTGTTGGCCACCTGCACCGGTGATTATCCCCTACCTGCGACCGCCTGTCTGATTCAACATCGGTTGGGGGCCACTCGTGCGGCGGCCTGTGATCTGTCGGCCGCTTGTTGCGGCTTCGTCTATGCGTTGTCTGTGGCGGATGCCTATGTGAAGTCCGGCATGCGCCATGTGTTGATCGTCGGGTCGGAAGTGATGTCGGCTATTACCGACTGGACCGATCGCAATACCTGCATCCTGTTCGGCGATGGGGCTGGAGCGGCCGTCATCAGCGCCAGTGAGAACGACCGGGGTATCCTCTCCACGCATCTTCGTTCCGATGGCAGCCTCTGCGATTTGATTGCCGTGCCGGGTGGCGGGTCACGTCTGCCGCCTTCTGAGGCAGTCGTGGCGGAACGGATGCAGTACATCAAGATGAAGGGGAACGAGACGTTTAAGGTGGCGGTTCGAACCTTGGAAGAAGTCGCGCGTGAGACCTTGGCCGCGAATAATCTTCAAGTGGAAGACCTCGACCTTTATGTCCCGCATCAGGCCAATATACGAATTCTAAAGGCCGTAGCTAGTCGTCTCGGGCTCCCGCCTGAAAAAGTGATGCTGAATCTCGATCGGTATGGAAATACCTCAGCCGCTTCGATTCCCATCGCTTTGGATGAAGCGGTGCGCCAGGGGCGAATCAAAGAGGGAAGCCTTGTGATGTTAGGGGCTTTCGGGGCCGGGCTCACCTGGGCATCGGCACTCATTCGATGGTAGCAGAAGAGGCGATCATCCATCAGCGTTCAGCTCAGTGGAATAGCCGATTGTTGATAGTGATGCACTGACGGATCAGGAGAACTTTTCCCGTTGACATTCAAGGGAAATTCGACGATATCTAGCTCACGGAGAGGGTGCCGTGCGCTTGCTCCGGTGTCGTGGATGATCATGATGAACATAACCGATAACTCCGTGCTATCACGCCAGTAGTATGACGAATCTCCAATCGACAGGTGCATCCAGTATTGGGTTGGTGTTCCCGGGGCAGGGGTCCCAGTCTGTCGGGATGGGGAAGGCGTTGGCCGAGGCCTATCCTGGCGTTAGAGACCTCTACGATGAGGCCTCCTCGGTCCTGGGATACGATATTGCCGCATTATGTTTTGAGGGACCATCCGAACGATTGAATCTCACGGAATATACTCAGCCGGCTTTATTAGTGAGCAGCATGGCTGCATTTCATGTGTGTCAGTCATTGAATCTCACGCCGATCGCAGTGGCAGGACATAGCTTGGGCGAATATTCGGCTCTTGTCGCCGCCGGGGGAATGACCTATCGTGACGCGGTGGGGATCGTGCAGAAGCGAGGACGGTATATGGCCGAAGCCGTGCCGCCAGGGACAGGGCTCGTTGCCGCATTGCTCGGTCTCGCTGCAGACGTGGTGAAAGAGGTCTGTCGGGAAGCGTCCGCTGTCGGCGTTGTGGCTGCGGCGAATTTCAATTCTCCTGGTCAGGTGGTCATTGCCGGAGAAAAGGCCGCGGTGGAACGGGCGATTGAATTGGCAAAGGCCAAGGGCTGTAAGAAGGCGATTCCCCTACCCGTCAGTGTGCCGGTGCATACGCCTCTGATGCAGACAGCGGCTGATCGGCTCGCTGAAGAGCTTGCGGCAATCAGATGGTCCGATCTCAAGATGCCCCTGATCAATAATGCGGAAGCCCGGCCGATCACCAAAGCCGGTGATATTCAGGCGTCATTGGTACGCCAACTTCCGTCGTCAGTGCTCTGGGAAGATTCGGTGAAGGCGATGGCTGCGATGGGTGTGACGACGTTCGTCGAGGTTGGGCCTGGAACGGTGTTGAGTGGCTTGATTAAACGAATTGTGCCGGACGCAGTGACCTTGAACGTCAATGATCCTAAGTCGTTCGAGGCGACCCGTATGGCGTTCAGTGCCTAAAGGAATGTGAGGAGCGATCGGATGTCACTTCAAGGTAAAGTAGCGATTGTCACAGGGGCGGCGCAAGGAATCGGCCGGTCGATCGCAGAAGCGCTGGCGCAAGCCGGGGCCGATATTGTGGTGGCCGACCTCGATCCGAGCCGGTCGAAAGATACGGTGGCGGCGGTGGAGCAGTTGGGGCGCAAGGCGTTGAACGTCAAAGTCAACGTGGCGGACGGTACCGACACCAAAGCCATGGTCGATCAGGTCATCAAGGAATGGGGGAAGGTCGACATTCTGGTCAACAATGCCGGGATCACGCGTGACGGCTTGTTGTTGCGGATGAAGGAAGAAGACTGGAACCTGGTGCTGCAAGTGAATTTGACCGGGACGTTCAATTGTATCAAGGCGGTCTTGCTCCCGATGACCAAGCAGCGGTATGGTCGTATTGTCAACATTGCGTCGATCGTCGGCGTGATGGGGAATGTGGGCCAGGCCAATTACGCGGCATCGAAGGCGGCAGTGATCGGGTTGACGAAGACGGTCGCGCGGGAATATGCGAGCCGCGCCGTGACGGTCAACGCCGTTGCACCGGGTTTTATCGACACCGCCATGACGCAGGGGTTATCGACCGAGGTGAAAGACACCCTCCAAAAGCAAATCCCGTTGGGACGATTGGGAACGCCGGCCGATATTGCGGCGGCGGTGCGTTTTCTCGTATCGGACGAGGCCGCCTATATCACGGGGCATGTGTTGCATGTGAACGGGGGAATGTTGATGCCCTGACGATAGTGGTCAGAGTATTGTAAGATGCTGCGGCGACAGATTCGCAGCAAGAAGGAGGATCTACGATGGGGAAGGAGGCAGGGAAATCAATGGGTACTGTAGAAGAACGGGTCAAGAAAATTATCGGCGAGCAGCTTGGAGTCGAGGAGGACGAGGTGACGCTTGAGGCCAGCTTCGTGGAAGACCTCGGTGCCGACTCGCTCGATACGGTTGAATTGGTAATGGCTCTCGAAGAAGAATTCGGGATCGAGATCCCCGACGAAGACGCAGAAAAGATTCTAACTGTCGGGAAAGCCTTGGACTACATCAAGGAAAAGGCCTAAGGGACGCAGGACGTGATGACTGTTCGTTCAACCAGGCGGATTGTCGTGACCGGTTTGGGGCTGATTACGCCTCTTGGAACCGGTGTCGATAAAACCTGGAAGGCGATTTGTGCCGGTGAATCCGGCATAGGCCGGATCACCAAATTCGATCCCGCAGCGTACGATGCCCAGATTGCCGGGGAAGTAAAGGATTTCGACCCCGCGCAGTTCATCGAGAAGAAAGAAATCAAAAAGATGGATGCGTTCATCCATTATGCCGTGGGCGCTGCCCAGTTGGCGGTGGATGATGCATCGTTCACCGTGGCGCCGGAAGAGGCCACGCGAGTCGGAGTCTATATCGGATCGGGCATCGGGGGGCTAGGATCGATTGAGCATTACCACAAGATTTTGCAGGAAAAAGGCCCCGGACGGGTCTCGCCATTTTTCATTCCGATGACCATCATCAACCTGGCCTCTGGACAGGTGGCGATCAGACTGGGCGCCAAGGGTCCGAACTCTTGTGCCGTGACGGCCTGTGCGACGGGCAACCATTGTATCGGCGACGCATTTCGACTGATTCAGGCCGGTGATGCCGATGTCATGATCGCCGGCGGGGCGGAAGCCGCCATTACCCCGTTGGGAGTTGCAGGGTTTGCGGCGTCGAAAGCCTTGTCGTTTCGCAACGATGACCCGACGAAAGCGAGCCGGCCGTTCGACAAAGATCGCGACGGGTTCGTGCTCGGCGAAGGCGCCGGAGTCGTGGTTTTGGAGGAACTGGAACATGCACGTCGTCGTGGGGTTCGGATCTATGCCGAACTGATCGGCTATGCCATGAACAGCGACGCCTACCATATTACCGCTCCGTCCGAAGAGGGAGAAGGCGCGGTTCGCTGTATGGAGCTGGCGCTCAAGGATGCCGGTATCGGCAAGGACCAGGTCGGGTACATCAACGCGCATGGAACCTCGACGATGGCGGATGCGATTGAGACCAAGGCCATCAAGCAAGTATTCGGGGAACGGGCCTATCAGATTCCGGTGAGTTCGACCAAGTCGATGACCGGCCATTTACTCGGGGCCGCCGGTGGTATTGAAGCGGTATTCAGCGTGCTGGCGCTTCACCACGGGATTCTGCCTCCGACGATCAACTTGGATCATCCGGATCCTGCATGCGATCTGGACTACATTCCTCACAAGGCCAGACCGGCTGCCGTGACAGTCGCGCTGTCGAATTCGTTTGGATTCGGCGGGGTCAACGCCTGTCTGCTCTTTAAAAAGCCGGACGCCTAACAGGTCTGTGCGAGGGGATCGACTCGCCACTATGACGTCGGCTTCTTCCATCGACTCGCTTCAATCCTCCTTGGGCTATCGATTCAAGGCCATGGCCTTGCTCGAGGAAGCCTTGACCCATTCTTCTCTCGTCAACGAACAGAAATCGGTGACGCCTCAACATAACGAGCGGCTCGAATTTCTTGGCGACGCCGTGCTGTCGCTGGTGATGAGTGAGTATCTTGCGTCCGCATTGCCGCAGTCTTCAGAGGGAGCCCTCTCGAAGTTGAAGGCACAGTTGGTGAGTGAAGCCTCGCTTGCGGCTGTGGCTCGACGGTTGAGCCTGGGTGAGCATCTGAAGCTGGGCCGCGGGGAAGACCGTTCGAAGGGACGGGAGAAAGACTCGCTGCTGGCCGATGCGCTGGAGGCGGTGCTGGCCGCCGTGCATCTTGACGGAGGGTTCGACGCCAGCCGCACGGTGACGCGCCATATTTTCGCAGAGGAACTTGTAAATGTCGCTGCGCAGCAGGAACAGCCGGGAGCCGGCGATTTCAAGACGCAGTTTCAGGAATGGTGCCAAAAGAGACATGACACCTTGCCGCGGTATGCAACCGTTCGAGAATCAGGCCCCGATCATCAGAAATTATTCGAGGTGGAACTGTCCATTCAAGGCGAGGTCGTGGGCATGGGGTCAGGACGAAGCAAGAAAGAAGCAGAGCAGCAGGCGGCGAAACAGGCCCTCGAACAGGTAGGGCGTTAATTCTGTCGGCAGGGTTAAGGTCCGAGGATTCACCACGAGATCAGTTCTTATTTCAGGGAGGCAGATGATGCAACGACGAGTCATGGTAGGACAGATAGCGATGATGCTGGTGCTGGGCGTCAGTCTGCTGTGGGGCATGGGCACTGCCGTCGCGGCGGATAAGGCTCCGGCAGCGAAAGCGGGGAAAGTAGAAGGGACGAAAGGTCCCAGAGCGATTATAGCTACGAGGTTTGGCGAGATCGAGGTCACGTTTTTCCCGGACAAGGCTCCCGAACATGTCAAAAACTTTATCTCGTTGGCGAAGTCAGGGTTTTACAACGGCACCATCTTTCACCGGGTGATTCCCGGGTTCATGATCCAGGGCGGCGATCCCAATACGAAAGATCTGAACAAGCCTGAGACCTATGGCCAGGGGGGGCCGGGCCATCGGCTGAAAGCGGAGTTTAACGAGATTCCTCACCGGCGGGGGATTCTCTCCATGGCGCGCACGAGCGATCCCAATAGCGCCGGTTCTCAGTTTTATATTGTCGTGAAGGATTCGAATTTTCTCGATGGGCAATATACGGTGTTTGGCGAAGTCGTGAGGGGGATGGAGGTGGCGGATAAGATTGTCAGCACACCGAGGAACAACCGTGACCTTCCGAATGAGCGCGTGGAGATGACGGTGACGGTGGTCGAGTAGTGATAAGGGGGAGAGAAATCAAGATGCGTGATGAGGTCCCCATGAAGAGCGTCTTGTTCTGCGGACTGGTATTGGCAATCGGCCTGCTCACCGGCTGTGGCGGAAAGGCGGACGTGAAACCGGTTGTGCCTCCTCCTGCTCCTGGCCCGAGGGCCATCATCAAGACCAAGTTCGGTGAGATTCACTTCAAATTCTATCCCGATGTGGCTCCTAACCATGTTGCAAACTTCATCAAGCTGGCCAAGTCCGGCTTTTACGATGGGACGATCTTTCACCGGGTGATTCCAGGATTCATGATCCAGGGTGGTGATCCCAATACCAAGAACTCGTTGCGCAAGGAGACGTACGGGGCTGGTGGGCCGAAGGATGAGAAGGGGAATCCCATCCTTCTCAAGGCGGAGTTCAGCGATATCCCTCACAAGCGCGGCATTGTGTCGATGGCGCGAGCGACGGAGCCAGACACCGCGGGGTCGCAATTTTTCATTGTGGTCGAACCCTCTCACTTCCTCGACGGGAAGTACACGGCATTCGGCGAGGTGACCAAGGGACTTGGTATCGCCGATAGGATTGTGAGTCTGCCCAAAAACGATCACGATCTGCCTAACGAGCGGATCGAGATGACGGTGACGATTGTCGATTAGCGTTATGTTGAATCAGACAGGCGTATGTCTGTGGGGCGTAGAGGCGGCTATGGCATGTTCTCGATGAGTGCGCGGAGGCGGGCTCGTTCGGACGGGAAGAAGAGAATGAAATTGAGGCCGAACGCGTTGCCTGAGACCCAACGCACCGAGGCCCGCTCGACCTTCACCGGTGGTGATTGGTCTGGAAGGTGAAGCAGGACGTGCACGTCGAGCCCCTCGGCCATATTGATGTCGGATTCTGCCCGACAGCCGGCTGTCGAGATGTTCGTGACCGTCGCGTCTCCTTCGAGCTCTCCTGAAGAAAATCCGATCGTGCAACGCAGCTCTACCCGCCGTGCTTTTCTGATCTTTTGTTCTTTTCCCTGGCTCATGGTCTGTGGCCTGCCGTCTTCGCGATCGTGCCGATTAATTAGTGGTGGTGTTGGCACCCTGGGTCATGGGTATGTTGTTCAGGCGCCGGGGGCGGCATGAACTGTTGTCCTGGCAAGATGATGTGGCCTGGTTCACGTTGTTTGGTCAGGTGTTGAGCAATCTCCGGATGGTAGGCTCGCACATAGCCGATGAGTCCGCCAAGGAACCGTTGCGATTGGAAGTCCGTCCCTGAAAACTGTGAGACGAAGGCGATCGCACGGTCGAGTATTTCCGGTGCGTCCGACATGTCGGCGATCTGCTGAGGGTTCTGCTTCTTGAACGCGTCGTATTCTTTCTTCAGATGTTCCGCGAAGACAGGAGACGGTGCGGCGGGCACATGGAGGGGGCTGAGCGTACGTCGCAAGCCCTGTAGCGCCGCCACGATCTCCGCATCTTGCCCGTCGCGGCGTCCCTGGAAATACCCAAAGATCACCACTTCGACGAGATTGAAGAGGGCTACGGCCTTCTCGCCACCCAGCTCCCCCAGCTCGCGATAGAAATCTCGCCGGACCGGCATGAATTGGACGGCAAGCCGCTTTTGCTGATAGTCGCTGCCGGTTTCGAGATAGGCGCAGTCGGTGGGGCATGCGACCCGCACGATTCGGTGTTCACCGCAACATTGGCTGCAGATTTGGCCGCCGAGGGCGGGACAGGGGCGCTTGCCCTTTCGTTGTGAGCAATAGGCGCATTGACTCATTTTCTTGCGGGTCCTTCCGGTGCCGGCTTCGGCGGCGGAGGGATAAACCCATAGTCCGCCAACGTCCGTTTTTCCTGTTTAGGTTTCCCATCGCTGGGGGTTTCGAGCCCGTTCATTTCGGCGGCGTCTGCATATTGGTACGGAACGAGGATGAGGTTATTGGCGCGGTCGATACTCAGATCTCCCGGTGAGGGCAAAAATTCGGCGATGACTTGAAACCGCTTGTCCCAGCTCATGCGCCAGACTTTCCCCGTAGTGAAATCAGAGACATACATGTTGCCCCACCGGTCGAAATCCACGCCGCGGAGATTTTGGAAGCGGCTGGAAAAGAATCCATTGGAGAAGAGTTCCGTCACAACGCCATCGGGAGAGACCTCGGAAATTTTCCCCTTATCCCAACTCACGGCAATGATTTGGCCGGACTTGGGATGGACGGCTAAGCCTGAGGGACCGGCCAGGGCTGGGTCTGTGACCAGTACGGAGATCGTCTGGGAAGCGAGGTCGACGCGATAGATCCTGTTGGCTTTCTGGTCGGAGCAATAGAGGTGGCCCTTGCCGTCGAAGGTCACGTCGCTCAAGGAGGCTTGTGGCAGCGTGGAGGCGGCTGCTGCAGGTAATCGGACGGTGAGTGCCAGGACGGGTTTCCCGGTGGTCGTATCAAAGCCCCGCAGGGTATCGAGATCGGCCACGTAGAGCACATGTTCCACCAGGGCCATGCCTTTGGGGGCATGGAGGGTGACCTCTCCCTTTCCACCTTGAATAAATTTCAGATTGAGCAGTTTGCCGTTGGGATCGAGCTTGGTGATAAATCCGTTGTTGTCGGCAGCCTCAGGCTCCCCATTCACGCTGGAAATGAAATAGCCCTTCTCGAGGGGGTCGTTGACGAAGCTGTAGGGCGATTGCAGTTCCGTAACGGTGATCTGGGCGCTCAGGGGGCTGACGATTACGACGGAGAGAATCCAGAGACACCAGGAGATCGGATGGTAGATGACGCGCGTGAGAAGGGACATGAGGGAGGAGGTTCTCTTCACAGGGTGGATGACGATTGGCCGAGGTTAACGTTTGCATCGTATCTGCCAGGCTCAGGGCCTGTCAAGAAATGAGGGCGAAAGGCGCGGGGTGAGAGGTCGAAGGCGGAAGCGGTTTCACATTGTTGCTCTGTGTCCTGGGCCTCGCGCTAAGCGAAGCACGGCGTTGACTTGGTCAAAAATGCCCTGCTATGGTGCCTTGTTTTTCTTGATAGTTTCTCAACGAGGAGGCATCCGTGGCAGCACGATTGATCGACGGCAAAGCATTGGCATTGCAAGTACGGGCGCGGTTGGCAACGGAATCGGCGGCAGTCCTCGCGAAGATCGGGATGAGGCCGGGGTTGGCCACGATTTTGGTGGGCGACGATCCCGCGTCACATCAGTATGTGAAGAGCAAACAGAAGGCCTGCGAAGAGGCAGGCATCTATATCGACGACCACAAGTTGCCTGCCAGCACGACACAGGCCGAGTTGCTGGCGTTGATCGAAAAGAAAAACGCCGATCCGAAGATCCACGGCATTCTGGTGCAGCTCCCTTTACCAAAACACATTGAGAGCCGGGTGGTCCTCGAGGCCGTGTCTCCGAATAAGGATGCCGACGGGTTCCATCCCTATAATTTCGGCAGGCTGGTTGAAGGCAGTCCGGTGTTTGAGGCCTGCACCCCCAAGGGTGTCATCAAGATGATCGAGTCTATCGGTGTGGGCATTGAGGGGAAACGTGCGGTGGTGTTAGGCCGCAGTAATATTGTCGGGAAGCCGTTGGCCCTCATGCTCTTGCAGCGCAATGCTACCGTGACGATTTGTCATTCTAAGACCAAGGATCTGGCCGCGGTCTGTCGTGAGGCGGAGTTGTTACTCGTCGCGATCGGGAAGGCCAAGTTTGTGACGGCCGACATGGTGCGAGAAGGAGCGGTCGTGATCGACGTGGGCACCAATCGGTGGACAGACGGGAAGCTCTGCGGCGATGTCGATTTTGAATCGGTCAGTCAGAAGGCCGGCTGGATTAGTCCTGTGCCAGGTGGCGTAGGGCCGATGACGATTGCGATGTTGCTGGAGAATACGGTGGAGTCGGCGAAGCGGCAAGCAGGGATGAAGTAAGGCAACTGGAACGCTCCTGTGCTTGCGCAACGCGCGGTCTAGGAAGACCCTCGTTGGACGCGCGCACGATGGAGTATTCCAGCCGCCTTCTTGGTTGGAGAGAGGACAGGGGACATGAGTCGAGAACCGAAACGACTGAAGGATGTGCTTGAGCAAGGGCAGTTCGCTGTCACGATTGAGTACAATCCCCCCAAAGGCACGAACATCGCCTCCGTGCTAGAGAACGCCAAGGCCCTGGTCGGGCGCGTGCATGGGGTGAATGTCACGGATAACACGGCCGCCGTCGTGCGGGCCGGGTCGCTCTCCGTGTGCCGCCTCCTCTACGAACTTGGCCACGATCCGGTCATGCAGATGACCTGCCGGGATCGGAATCGGATTGCCATGCAGTCGGATCTCATGGGCGCGTCTATGCTCGGTATCCGCAATATTCTCTGTCTCACCGGGGACTACCCGACCGTCGGAGACCACAAGGACGCGAAGCCCGTGTACGATCTCGATTCAGTTCAGGTCATGCAGTTGGTGCAGGGACTGAACAATGGGCGGGATATGGCCGGCAATAAGCTGGATGGCTCCACGGCATTTTCCATCGGTGCTGCTGTGACGCCGGAGGCGGACCCCCTGGGTCCCATGCTCGCCAAGTTCGAACTGAAAGTCAAAGCCGGCGCCCAGTTCTTCCAGACGCAGGCGATCTATCATCCAGAGCAATTTGCATCCTTCATGAAGGCGGTGCGCCCCTTCAAGGCCAAAGTGCTGGCAGGTATTCTTGTGCTTCGGAACGCCAAGATGGCGGAGTTCATGAACGCGAATATTCCCGGCGTGTCGGTTCCGCAGGAGATGATCGACGAACTCAAGGCCGCCGGTCCCGAGCGGGCGGAGGATGTCGGCGTGGACATCGCGGTGCGGACGATCAAGGCGGTGCGGCCCTACTGCGACGGGGTGCATATTATGGCGATCAAGGCCACACATCGGTTGTCCGACATCATCACCAGAGCAGAAGTGGGTTGATGACGATCCCCGAGTTTCAACGGCAGAAGCGCGACAAGAAAAAACTCACCGTCGTGACGGCCTACGACGCGCTCTTCACCCGCATTGTCGAGCAGTCCGGCATTGAAGCGATCCTGGTCGGAGATTCATTGGGTGTAGTCGTGCAGGGGCAGACCAATACGCTTTCTGTGACGATGGAGGACATGCTCTACCACACGAAGCTCGTCGCCGGGGCGGCCCAGCGGGCGCTGGTCATCGGCGATATGCCCTTCATGTCTTATCAAGCCAGTCAGGAAGACGCCCTTCGCAATGGCGGACGGTTTTTGCAGGCCGGGGCTCAGGCGGTCA
This sequence comes from Nitrospira sp., assembly GCA_005116815.1. GTDB lineage: Bacteria > Nitrospirota > Nitrospiria > Nitrospirales > Nitrospiraceae > Palsa-1315. The sequence goes on from SWDR01000003.1 coordinate 53,282, forward strand.
AGCTGGAGGGCGGCGCGGTGGTGGTAGATCGAGTGGCCGCGATGACTGCGGTCGGTATCCCGGTCATGGGGCATCTCGGCATGACTCCCCAGTCCGTCAATCAGTATGGTGGGTATAAAGTGCAGGGGAAAGTGTCCGACGATGCGAAGGTGTTGCTGGACGATGCCAAGCGCCTTGAGGCGGCCGGGGCTTTTGCGATCGTGCTTGAAGCGATTCCCGCCGAGCTAGCCAAGCTCGTTACCGAGCAATTGACCATTCCGACGATTGGGATCGGGGCCGGCCCGCACTGTGACGGCCAAGTCCTGGTTCTCTACGATCTCCTCGGATTGTTCGACGACTTCGTGCCGAAGTTCGTGAAACCTTACGCCCATCTCAAGACCGACGCGCTTCAAGCGCTCCGGCGTTACAAGGAAGAAGTCGAGCAGGGCAAGTTTCCCACCGATTCAGAAAGTTACCACTAGCAGGCTGTTCAGAAAGGCCGCCA